>CACZLZ010000010.1 GCA_902782145.1 uncultured Aeromonadales bacterium | reverse complement strand
TAATGTTGAAGAAGAAAAATCCTCAGAAGATAATAATGAAGATACGACAGAACAAACAGAAAAAATAGAACAGGATGAACAGGCTAAAACAGCAAACAAGAAAAATCGTCGAATAGCCTATGTCCCTAATGCAGAAATAAAATCCGCACTAATGGATATTGTAAAAGAGCAGGAATGGTATGAACGCATGGAGACCATAGAGCGTTCCGAAAATCTTCTGAAAGCCATCAAAGCACTTGACGGAGACAAAGTTGCCGAACTTATTCAGGACGTTCACAACTCTCCTTCCGTATCAATTTATGATTACAACTCTGAGTCTGCTCTTACTTTCTGCGTTATAACGGGGTTGCTCTGGTCAACACTCGATGATTATGACTATCACAGGGAAGATCAGGCTGGCAAAGGCAGAGTGGATTTAGTGTACGAGCCGTCAGTTAAAGGATCTGAACCTCTTATCCTCTTAGAGTTTAAGTACGGAGAATCTGCAGAAACTGCTCTTCGACAGATTAAAACTCAGGAGTATTACAAGCGTTATACAAAAAAATACACTAAAAATATCATACTCGTAGGCATTAACTACGATCCTAAAACCAAGGATCACCAGTGCCTGATTGAAAAACTAGATTAAACACTCCAATCAATACTAATTTTTAAATATAAGGATCTCTCATGAGGTCCTTTTTTCGTTTTTACGGAGATCAAAATGAACGACAGCACCATCAGGCTTTCAGCCGACACGTCTGCTCTAACGGATTCACTCTCCAAAATTGCCGAAGAGATGACAGCCGTGAAAGACGCTGTTTCATCCTCTGCTACGGCTATGAGAGCAAACCTTGATGCCTCCGCAAAACAGGCAGAGGGTTGACATGTTTATCACCAAGTCCATCAGCCGGTTTGCCCGCAACACTCTTCACTGCCTTAACTACATCAGACAGCTCAAGGATAAGAACATTGCCGTGTACTTTGAAAAGGAGTCCATCAACACCCTCGATGCCAAAGGCGAGGTTATGCTCACCATCATGGCATCACTGGCACAGCAGGAGAGCGAGAGCCTTTCGCAGAACGTCCGCATCGGTCTGCAGTACCGCTACCAGCAGGGCAAGGTGCCGGTTAATCACACCCGGTTCCTCGGTTACGACAAAGATGAGGACGGGAACCTTATCATCAACAAATGCGATACACTCCCCGGATAACTCACCTGCCAGCCCCGGGACAGGAGCCACTCTGCTTTCGCGAGGACAAAAAAACACGGAGATCCGAAGATCCCCGTGCATTCTGATCTCGATAATCAAAAACTTTCTGAGGGTAACTTACTCGTGCTTCAGGGACTGCTGATAGCGCACAGCGGCATCCAGGACTTCCTTCTCCGCAGCCTCACGGTCGGACCAGCCCTCGATCTTCACCCACTTGCCGGCTTCCAGCTCCTTGTAGTGCATAAAGAAGTGCTCAATCTGCTGCTTCAGCAGTTCAGGCAGATCAGCCAACTCCTTCACAGGATCATAGATCATGGAGATCTTGCTGTGGGGAACGGCAATCAACTTGGCATCAGATCCGGCCTCATCGGTCATGTGGAGGATGCCGATGGGGCGGCAACGGATCACAGAGCCGGGAAGCAGGGGATATCTGGAGGGAACAAGCACATCCAGGGGATCGCCGTCAGGAGACAGGGTCTGGTTGATGAAGCCGTAGTTGCAGGGATAGAACATGGGGGTTGCCATGAAGCGATCCACGAAGATGCATCCGGTGTCATGATCAACCTCGTACTTGACCGGATCGGCGTTCTGAGGGATCTCAATCACAACATAAATGTCATCCGGCAGTGACTTGCCTGCGGGGATATTCTCTAGGCTCATAATAATTCCTTATGCTAAATAACCAGGTGCCCGTCTTGCGGTCCCGGGGATCCGGAGGGATCTGCTCCTCCTTGATCCTCCATGGGATCTGCGGAGGGGATATGTCCGGCCGCCGGCCTGAGCCGGGGATCACAGACGGCGCTGACGCATTCCGGCAACTGCGGCTCCGGAGAGGAGTGCCTCCGGGAAAACAGTGCCGATCCCGGATGATGATAGCATAGGCCCCCCTTTAGTCAATTGAAAAGGAAATCCCCGGGGTCTCCGCCATTGATAATCGGCGCTTGCGTCACATTTTCCCCGGCAGGCACCCGCTATAGGGAGACACGGCGGCCAGCAAACTCTCCAGACACGGAAAAGGCGGCCGGGACACCCCGCACCGCCTTTCAGTCAGGCGCCGGCAACCGGCGCCCCGCCTCCCGGAACTGCGGTCCTAAACCTTCCGCACCACCGGCCGGGAGGTTTTGGGATCAATGGAGACGATCCGGACCCGATCCCCCACAGCAAAGGTCTCGTTGCCACCGGACTCCGCCAGGCACACACTGTCCTTGACCACGATCTTGAAACTGCCGTCCGAACCCACCTCGGCCACCTCAGTCTCCGTCCCATTAAGGGAATCCACTCCGGCGTTGGGGCTGTAGGCGCTGTCAGCACCACCCTTGGTCCTGGTGTGACGCACCAGCCACACCGCCACCATGATCAGCGCTAGAACACCGAAGATGATGCACTGGGCACTGAAAGAAAGATCACCGGCCACGAAGGTGACTATGGCGGTCACCAGGGCGGCGGAGCCCAGAAACAGCAGAAAAAAGTCAGTGCCAACGATTTCGGCGGCCATGAGCACAAACGCCAGGATCAGCCAGATGTAAGCAGGATTCATATCCTTAACCTCCCCCGGGATCAGATCACTTGTTGATTTCCTTGACCAGCTGGGTGATGCCGCCCACTGATCCGATAATGCTGGCAGCGTCCAGAGGCATCATCACCACCTTGGAGTTGTCAGCAGTTCCGATAGCCTTCAGGGCCTCGGTGTACTTCTGGGCCACGAAGTAGTTGATGGCCTGGGTGTTGCCGTCCCGGATGGCATCTGACACCATGGTGGTTGCCCGGGCCTCAGCCTCGGCGGCACGTTCCCGGGCCTCGGCGGCCAGAAAGGCGGCAGCCTTCTCGCCTTCGGATTTCAGGATCTGAGACTGCTTCTCGCCCTCTGATTTCAGGATCTGAGCCTGCCTGATGCCCTCAGCCTCCAGGATGGTGGCTCTCTTGTTACGCTCGGCCTTGAGCTGGGCACTCATGGACTCCATGACGTCAGGGGAAACGTTGATGTCCAGAATATCAATACGGGTGACCTTGACGCCCCAGACCTCAGTGGCCTTGTCCACCACCTGGAGCAATTCCCGGTTGATGGTGTCACGCTGGGAGAGCATCTGATCCAACTCCATTGCACCCAGGACGGAACGCAACTGGGTGTTCACCAGCTTGCAGATGGAACCAAAATAGTCATTGACCTCATACACGCTCTTGGCAGCGTTGTATACCTGGGTGAAGCAGATAGCATCGATCTTGGCGTTAACATTGTCATGGGTGAACACATCCTGGGGCGGGATGTCCATGGGGGTTTCCTTCATGTCCACCTTCCTATAGATCCGGTCAATGAAAGGAACAAGGATGTGCAACCCAGGCTTCAGGGTAGTCTGATACTTGCCCAGGCGCTCGATGACATACTCATAGCCCTGCCCAACCACGCAGATGGACTTGAACACCGACACGGCCACAAACACCAGGAAGGCAATCACCGCAAAGGCAAAGAACGACATGTTTTTTTATCTCCAGTTGACTGAGGGAAGATAGGACTCCGGGAGCGTTCCGGCAGTTGCGCCGCCGGGATGGTCACCCGCTGCGGGGAGATGGCAAGATCCGTCCCCCCGGTTAGATTGTACACTGTTTGTCCGGGAAAAAAATCCCTGTCCCGCAGATCCGGCCGGCAACCATCTCCCGCCGGAAAGTGCCGCCCGGTACATCCCGTCTGCGCATCTGGAAGGACAGATCCTGCAACCGGGATCCGGCATCAGCGGATCGCCCAGGTCACTGCCCCGGGGCCGCCTCGGGATCTCCCGGGGGCGCATGGCGGATCACCATGTCCTTAAGAACGATGTTGTCCTTGCTGAGGCGCTCATTGGACTCCTGGCAGATCTTCTCCGCAGCCGCAGCCAACTCCTGATCAGATCCCGGCTCCCAGGCGGGATCGATTTTCTTCCGGACCACCTGCCCCACCACATCCGGCACCCCCACAAAGGTGTCCGGGGTGTCCAGGGACAGGCGATCCTCATCGATCACCTCCGCCGTGCTGAAGATCAGGAAGGTTTCATCCCCACAGGAAAACTCGCACAGCAGGAGATTGCGGTAAACCACATGGACATAGCCCAAGGGCTGATCCAGAAAGGGGATCAGAAAATCCAGCCCGGGCTTCCGGACGATGATCCGCCCCCGGCGGAGAACCAGAAAACGGCAGTCATCGGGAACCACCCGGATGATCCTGAAGGCCGCCAGGGCCATAACCAGCAGGAAACCGGCAATTATAAGTGCGATCATGGTATATGCTCCGGCTCCCTTCAGTACTGTCCGATGGTGTTGGGCTTCACCAGCTGGTAACTGTCAGGAACCTGGGTGTTCTCCTCTACCACATGGTAGTTGTTGTCACTGTCCAGATAGACGCTGTAGCCTGTGTCCACCTTGAAGTGGTTGCCCTCCCCGTCGGTGTAGTCATTCCGCCCGTAAATAGTGTCGCTGATGGCCTCGGTCACCTGGGAGGAACTGTAACTGGGGGAGGAGAGATCCTTCTGCTGGGCCTCAGCCCAGGCCTGTCTCTGGAGCTCCAGGATCTCCTGCTGGGCCAAGTTCATGCCGTTCAGCACCGCCAAGGCCATCCTCTGCCCCAGATGATCCCGCACAAAAGACCACTGGGGCATGAAGCGGGAATTGTCCACCACACTGCGGAACACCTGGTAGTTGGCCCGGAACCGCTCCATGGAGGGAGCAAAGAAGGCGATCACTGCCGGCTCCCAGGCCATGGAGTCCAGTTTTGCCTCACCCAGCTGAACTGAGGTGCTGTAACCGTAGACATTGACCATCTGCTCAGTGACCTCGGTGCCGGAGCCGTCCTTGCGCGCCGCATATCCCCGGAGCACGGCCATGTCGGCAAACATGCCGGTGACACTGACCTTGCTCAGTTTCCGGGTAAGTTCCGTCTCCTCCTGGACCCTTCTTTGAAGATAGGGAGTCACCCTCTTCACATAACTGGCCTTGAGTGTGCCGTCATCGGCATTCCTAAGATCGGTGAGCCGGTAGCCGCTGTTGTCCCAGAAAAAACGGGCATAGGCGTCCAGGGACTCATAGGGCAGGTAGAAAACCCGGTGAGGCAGATCGCACCCCGGGGTGTGGTTGTTCATCGCCCCCCGGTAGAATCTCCGCATGGTGGGATGGCGCCGGACCATCTGCTCCATGTCGGATGTGGACCAGTCATACCTCTGGGAGGTGGTGATGACAATCCTGGAACCGTCAGGGGCATCCAGCTGGACGATCCCCAGACCGATGGAGGCAGCACTGCAGCGGTTCCAGTCGGAGTTCACCGTCAGCCGCCAGCCGGCAGGGGCAAACAGTTTGATCATGGGGATCCCCATCTGGGGATCCGTCACCGTCTGAAAGGAGAAGCTTCCCAGCTCCGCCGCGGCGGCTGAACCCGCACCGGCAAATGCCAGGGCACCTGCCAGAAAAAGCTCTCCCATGAGGATCCTGAATAAACGCATACACCACCTGTCAGCAGACAAAACAAAAACATACGACACCTGGCAGTCCGGGGCGGTAAGGAAAACTTCCTGACCATGCCCCTACCCTGCCCCCGGCTCCTGCCCTCACAGGATCAGGCACCCGGGGAAACCGGCATGTTACAACGGAAGATCCGCGCACCGCCTGGGGCCCCGGCAGGCTTTCCGGGATCAGCGGCGGATCTGCCACCAAAGCCCAGAGCCCGGCTCACCGGATTATCCCGGCTCACCGGATTATTGTACACGCTTGATCACTGAGATCATCCAGAAACCTCAGACAGCTGCCCCGGACAAAGCCATTATGTGACAGCAGAGGCGGACTGATCCCTGGCAGAAGAAGTTTTCCCGCTGGTTGCCGGAAGAGTTCCCGGAAAGAAGTTCGAAGTTCATTGAAGTCTTTTTGAAGTGACTTTGAAGTGTTCTTGAAGTGACTTTGAAGTGTTCTTGAAGTGACTTTGAAGTGTTCTTGAAGCGACTTTGAAGTGTTCCTGAAGCAACTCTGATGCGTGTCTGGAGTTGTTCCTGAAAATGGTTTGAAACTGCTCCTGAAGTTTCTTTGCAGAGTTCTCGCCCCAGTTCCAAAGTCATCATCACCAAACAGAGGAAGCCCATGAACCTTGCTGAGCTGACAGGAAAGCCCTCAGATGAGACACAAAATTATTGAAGAGCGAGACCGAGTCAGACTTGTCCAGTTCCTGATAGTCAAAAACAAAATCCGGATATCTCCTCCGGAAGTTATCAATGCCTTTGGCCACCGCTGAGAAAAAGCTGTTCAGCATGGCTGTGGGACTCTGGGTGGTGACAGCAGAAAAATCAAAATTGATCACATGGTAGGTGTTGTGACTGGGAAGTTCATCCCCGTAGACAGACGTTCCGGCGAAGAGACGGTCATACCGATCTTTGTAGGAGATGTCATAGAAGCATTTCAGCATCTGGACAAAAGTGCTTTTGCCGAAGCGCCGGGGACGGAGCAGAACCGGATAAAGAGTCATTTTGACATCTTCCAAGTTCTTGATCACCGAACTTTTGTCCACAAAGGCCCTTCCCAGACGGCGGAAGTTCTCGTAAGCCACCTCCCCGTAGGGAATGCTCAGCAGGCCACTCTGGTTTTCACTCATGATCATTTCCTACCCCTGACGGGAGCAATGTTCTTTCAGCCCCTGACAGCACCGTGAAACTGTGAATAACAGCCAAGACTGAAATGGGCATAAGCCCAGTTCTTCTGGTGCACACCACAAACTGGAACACCAGTCCAGGTAATGAAACACGGGAACATGGTGGTGCAATTTTGGCTCTTTTGCCCGGGAACATGACTCAACCTAACATCTAACCACTGTACCCAAGCAATGCCAAAAACATCTTATCCCGGGCCATTGTTTCGGTTACGGTCTTAATTGAAGGAGATTTTCTGCCCATAAGCCTCGTGATCTCCACGGCATCAAACCACTGAAGGATATCACTCTGCGATGCTTCAGCCAGCCAGTCCTTTAACTCTTTTCGGATCTGATTATGAATTTTGCCCATATTAGGATCTTCTGGTTCAATAAGCATCTGCTTAACAGATTTTATTTTACTGTACAAAAATTCATAATAGCATAAGGCAACAAACTGGATAAAAGTTCTGCCTCTCATCCGCTCAGAAGTCCAAACTCTGGTTTTCTTCCCATCGGCATTCTCTTTGAATAAGGCAAACATATCTTCGATGTGTTCTCGTTTGCTGTAAAGAAGCAATCCGTCATCCTTGTCTATTTCCTGATCGCTGAGCAGCAGACTGACACCAGCGTACTTGACAGCCTCATCATAAGTTTCAGTTTTGAGCTGAACTTTGAATTTGTTGTCCTTAACCTTCTCCCAACTGAGATAATTATGTGCCCTGACAAGAGAATAAGCGTCAAGTTCAGTTTCTCCACCATTTTCGATATGTGCCTTAAGAGAATTAATTTCACTTATTAAGTACTGCTCACATTCAGACTTAAGCGACTGGCCCTGATAAATCATTAAATGGAGACACGGGTTCAATTTTACTATATCGCCTGCCTTATGATTGACCAAGTTTCTCTTACATGTATATGTCAGTTCAGGTCTGACGGTACAGGAGTAACCGGCAACATCCCTGTCCCCGGCGATCAGATCTGTGTTTGGACCCCACAGTTTCTCAAGGTTCTCATCAACAGCCTTCCTGATCCAGGATGCGTCACTGGGTGCAACCCGCACCATGAACTTCATGTCTTCATAAACCAGCGCAGCAGTGTTGTCCACTGAATAAGAACCGTTATTCAGTACAAACATCGGCTTTTCAGTGCCTAAAAATGCCAATTGCTTCAGAGCATCTTTTAGACAAATAATCTCTGGTAAATTACCAGACTGGATTGTATATGCACAAGGCTGGACAGTATCCAAAGAATAAATAATATATAACTTTATTGCTTGTAAACTGTCATTATCCTTTCTGCAGTCAGAACAAGTTTGAATTTGCTTTTCAGAATATACCAATATAGGTGATGCCTCAAACACAATAGCATCTTTTACGTTTAGTCTTTGCGCTCTTCGTTTGAAAAAATTTTGGATATGCTTTTCATTCTTAGGAAGACTTTCAAAAAGATGAAGACAAATATCATCGGACAGTTGTTCCTCACTTGGTATTCCGTGATGGATCTGCCAAGCCTCTAAATTTGTATGGCCCCCGCCATCAGTTGCAACCAGGAACCGCGCAAATTGGATTATTCTGTCTGCCAGTTCCCCCGTCTCATCTGAAGGAAAAGAACCCCTAATGTCCTCATCAATCCCAGATATTCTCCCGGCCCAGTCTAAAATTAACATCATCCCCAAGTGAGATCTTGTAATTCCCCTATAGTCTCTATCGTTAGGTTTTCCCTCAGCGCTGCTTTCTCTTAGATCTTTCTGATCTTTATCATTCCGCTTTTCTGCACACTCAAAGGGAGGTGCTCGAAATTTGGTATCTATCATCCTTCCGCCGGTATCAGGAAGGATCTTGCCGATAAGTCTGTTACTGAGGGTGTCGTTACGTCGAGTCTCAGGGTTGTACCTGACCTCCCGCTCATACACGTAGATCACGCCATTCTTCAGGGTCCGCCTGTACCGTTGAACCCTGGTATCACCCTTTACCGGCCGAGCCATAACCCTTCCTCCTGTTTACTAGATACTATTATTATACATAGTATCTTGTTAAACTCAACACTAAGAACGCAACAGCACCCTCATCACTCTGTCGGTTGGTTTCATCATGACAGGTGTTGTGACAAGTGGAAGGGTGCTGACGACACAGAAGGATCACCCAGCAGCAAACTGCAACGTGTTCGGAGATCAGTGCTAACAAATCGCCATTTCGTACAGGATCCGCCGAAAACAAACCGCTGTTTCCTGCAGAATCAACAACAAACAAATCGCGTTCTCGTGCAAAAACAACCGCCAACAAATCGCAATCTCGTGCAAAATCTGCTGAAAACAATTCGCAATCTCGTGCAAAATCTGCGGAAAACAATTCGCAATCTCGTGCAGTGTTTCTGAGAAACAAATCGCAGTTTCGTGCAGAGCCGTCAGAAAACAAATCGCAGTTTCGTACATCTTCTGTGAGAATATGTCTGCCTGCTGACCATGGAACGTGGCGACAAAATGTGCTGGCATATGCCGTTATGACATTTGCCCGGCAGTCTTGTATCACTGGCAAAGTTGGAGGATCTGACATGTTCAAAAGAAAAGCCTACAGCAGCCTCAAGGCCTGGAAGGAGGAGTCAGCTGGTGCCACAGCGATCCTGATAGAGGGAGCCCGGCGCGTGGGCAAGAGCACGGTGGCACTGGAGTTTGCCAAAGCCGAGTATGAGGATCACCTGCTAATTGATTTTTCCACGGCAGAGCAGGCTGTCAGGGACAATTTCGAGAACATCGGCAACATGGACGCCTTCTTCCGGAATCTGTTCATTCTGACCGGGAAGACCCTGAAGGAGCGCAGGAGCGTTATCATCTTTGATGAGGTGCAGTTCTTTCCCAAAGCCAGGCAGGCCATCAAGCACCTGGTGAAGGACGGCCGGTTTGACTACATCGAGACGGGCTCCCTCGCATCAGCCCGGAAAAATGTCCAGGACATCCTCATCCCCTCCGAGGAGGAATGCCTCACGATGCATCCTCTGGACTTCGAGGAGTTCCTGTGGGCGGTAGGCAATCATGCCACCATGGAGGCCATCAGGGACGCCTTTGCCCAGAGAAAGCCACTGGGCAGCGGGATCCACAGAAAGATCATGCAGGAACTGCGAACCTATATGGCCGTAGGAGGCATGCCCCAGGCGGTGGCGTCATATGTCGCTGGGAACAGTTATCAGGACATTGACCGGGTTAAGAAAGAGATCCTCAGGTTGTACGTCAATGATCTGCGGCAGCACGGCGGGAAGGACGGCGACCGGGCGGTGACGGTGTTCAAATCTCTGCCAGCGCAGCTGATGAACCGCAACTCGGTGTTCAGGCTGTCGGCAATCGATGGCCGTGCCCGGACCAGAAGCTATGGCGGCGCCATAGATCTTCTGCAGGAGGCCATGCTGGTAAACAGGTGCAGCAACGTGACCAATCCTGATCCTGCCCTGGCGATGTATGCTGACCGGTCCAGGTTCAAACTGTTCATGGCCGACACGGGGTTGCTGGTGTCCAGCATTCTGGACAACGGGGGTGACACCGACCAAATGTACCGCTCTCTGATCATTGATAAACTGGGCATCAATCAGGGCATGATCTTTGAGAATCTGGTGGCCCAGATGCTGCGTGCCCACGGCCATGAGCTTTACTACCATGCCTTTGAGCACTGTCCGGAGGGCAACGCCGTGAGCAAACAGTATGAGGTGGATTTTCTGACGGTGCGGGACAGGCGTCTGTGTCCCATTGAGGTCAAATCCTCAGGGTACAAAAGCCACAAGTCATTTGATTACTTCAGGGAGAAGTATCATCAGTTGAAGATGAATGAGCGCTTCATTGTCTACACCCGGGATCTGGCCTTTGAAGACGGGATCCTGTACATGCCCGTTTACATGGCCGGGCTGATTTAGCGGGTGAGATCTGCCGAGCAACGCAGCCGCCCTACATCTTCCGCACCCCGTGTCGCATCTGAAGAAAGGCCCCGGGATCTAGGAAAACTCCCCGGGAAGGTCCCGGGCTCCTCAGTCCGCCGCCTCCGGGATCACATCCCGGAACCGCACTGCCCGGGAGCGATCCTTGTCCGAAAGCAGGATCCGATCCGCCGGCAACCTCCAGTCTATCCCGAGATCCGGATCATCCCAGGACACCGTCATCTCCGCCACGGGGCAGTAAAAGCGGTCCACCTTGTAGGTGATCACCGCCTCTGTGCTCAGAACCGCAAAGCCGTGCAGGAAGTGCCGAGGGATGAACAGCTGGCGCCGGTTGTCCCCGGACAGTTCAACCGCCACATGCTGTCCGTAGGTGGGGGATCCCTGGCGGATATCCACGGCCACGTCCAGGATCTCCCCCCGGAGAACCCGGATCAGTTTGGCCTGGGAGTAGCTCCCCGTCTGGCAGTGAAGTCCCCGGATGACTCCATAGCAGGAGCAGGACTCATTGTCCTGGACAAAGCGCGCATTGATGCCAGAGCGGCCAAACTCCCCCTCATTGAAAGTCTCACAGAAATAGCCCCGGGGATCCCGGAAGATCACCGGCTCGGCAATCACCACCCCCTGGATGGCAGTGGGAATGAAGTTCATGTCGCCCTCCCGACAGTTCAGATCTTCTGTCCGGTCACAGTCCCGTCACGTCCTCTGCCACTGGTCACCCGTCAGCGGCCGTTCTTTTCCTCACCGCCGGCCCCGGATCAGCAGCACCGCCCAGAGAAAAAGCAGTACCATCAGCAGCAAGGTCACAGCATAGGACAGTTCCAGGGGTGCATCCGCCACCCCCAGAAAGCCGTAGCGGAAGACACTGATGACATGCAACAGGGGATTCAGGCGGGAGACTGACTCCCAGAAGGGAGGCAGGACGTCCACCGTATAGAAGACGCCTCCCAGATAGATCAGCGGCGTCAGCAGCAGTGTGGGCACCACCGAGATATCGTCAAAACTGCCGGCATAAAGGGCGTTGAGGAAGCCCCCCAGAGAGAACAGCACCGACGACAGCAGCAGCATCAGCACCCCGTGCAGGGGAGCATGGAAGGATACCGGGACAAAACAAGCGGCCACCGCCAGCACCAGCAGCCCCACCAGGATCCCCCGGATCACCCCGCCGGTGACAAACCCGGCCACCGACAGCCAGCGGGGCACCGGGGCCACCAGCACCTCCTCGATGTAGCGCTGAAAGCGGGCGCTGTAAACCGAGGAGGCCACATTGGTGTAGGAGCTGACGATCACCGACATCATCACCAGACCCGGCATCATGAAGCTGGCATAGGGACAGCCACCCATGGTGCCGATGCGGGGACCGATGAGGCTGCCGAAGATCAGGAAATACAGCCAGGTGTTCATCATGGGTGGCAGCAGGGTCCGGAACCAGGCCCGGGAGAAGCGCAGCACCTCCCGGCGCACCATGGTGGCATAGGCCACGATCAGGGGATGGATCATAGAGGACGGTCTCCGGTGCGGCGGAGGAAGTATTCCTCCAGGGAGCTGGCCGCCGACCGGACCGACCGCACCGTGCAGCCCTGGGACTGGAGGCGGACTATAAGATCGGTGAGGCTTCCCGAGGAGGGATCATAGGTGCATTCGGCAAAGTTGGCTCCCAGAGGTGAGGGTCTGAGGGGCAGTCCGGGGATCAGGGGACCTTCCAGCTCCAGGATCAGGCGCTTCTCCCCCAGCCGGGAGGAGAGCTCCGGCACAGTGCCCAGATCGGCAATGCAGCCGTTCTCCAGAATGGCCGCCCGGCCGCACAGCTGCTCGATCTCCTCAAAATAATGGGTGGTCAGCAGCACCGTGACCCCGGAGGCGTTCAGCTCCCGGAGATAGTCCCACATGCTGCGCCGGGCCGCAGCATCAGTGCCGGCGGTAGGCTCGTCCAGGATCAGCAGGCGGGGACGGACGATCACCGCCCGGGCCAGCATCAGGCGCCTTTTGGCACCCCCGGAAAGTTCCCGGGTCTCCTGGCGGCGGAAACGATCCAGATCCAGCCGGCGGAAGATCCTCTCCGCCTCCTGCCGGGCCCGGGATCGGGGAATGCCGTAGAAGCCCGCCTGGCACAGCACCACCTCCTCCACGGTCTCAAACTGGCTGAAAGTGCAGTCCTGGGAGGCCAGGCCTATGCAGGCCCGGGCCTTCAGGGGTGCATCGTCAATACTGTGCCCGAAGACGCTGACCGTGCCGGAGGTCTTCCGGATGAGGCCGGAGACGATCCCCAGAGTCGTGGTCTTCCCGGCACCGTTGTGGCCCAGAAGTCCGAAGAACTCCCCCTGGCCAATGGTGAGATCCACACCCTTCAGGACCTCGGCCCCGCCGTAGCTCTTCCTCAGGCCGCGGATCTCCAGGGCATTCATGCCTTTCTCAGGCCCTCCAGCAGTTTCTGGTGGATCCCGTTGAAGCCGCCGTTGCTCATCACCAGGATCCGGTCGCCCTCCCGGGCCTCCCTGAGAACCGCCGCCACCAGACGGTCAAAGTCCTCCTCCACCAGGACCGGGGAGGTGCAGGTCCGGGCGATCACCGAAGCGTCCCAGGAAATGCTGTCCGGGGCATAGACGAAAACCTGATCAGCCTCATTCAGGGCCGGTCCGATCTGCTCCCGGAACACCCCCATCTTCATGGTGTTGGAACGGGGCTCCAGCACTGCCAGGATCCGATCCTTGCCCACACTGGCCCGGAGCCCGCCCACCGTGGTGCGGATGGCCGTGGGATGATGGGCGAAGTCGTCATAGACGGCCACCCCCCGCTCCCGGCCCACCAGCTGCATCCGGCGCCGGGGCATGACAAAGCTTCCCAGGGCGGCGGCGGAGTCCGCCGGGGAGATGCCGATCTTCTCGGCAGCGGCGATGACCATCAGAGCGTTGTGCACGTTGTGCAGGCCAATGCCGCTCCAGGACACCCGGGCCACTTCCTGATCGCCGCACATGACCTTAAAGCTGGAGCCGTCCTTCTCCAGCAGCTCCGCCGTAAACCGGCCCTCCGGACCGTCCTCGTACTCAAGATGGCTCCAGCAGCCCATTTCCAGGGTTTTCCGGATGTTCTCATCCCCGGCGGGGGCCAGGATCCAGCCCTCGGAGGGGATGGTGCGGATCAGGTGGTGGAACTGCCGCCGGATATCCTCCACCGAGGCGAAAATATCCGCATGATCATATTCCAGGTTGTTCAGGATCTGCACCCAGGGATGGTAGTGGACAAACTTGGACCGCTTGTCAAAAAAGGCGGTGTCATACTCGTCCGCCTCCAGCACCAGGTATTCCCCCTGCCCCAGCCGGGCGGAGACCCCGAAGCCTCCGGTGACCCCGCCGATAAGGAAGGAGGGATCAAACCCGGCCTGGTCCAGCACCCAGGCCAGCATGGAGGCCGTGGTGGTCTTGCCATGGGTGCCCGCCACCGCCAGCACCTTGAAGCGGCTGACCACATGATCCTCCAGCCACTCAGGGCCGGAGACAAAGGGCAGACGGCGGTTGAGCATGTGCTCCACACAGGGATTGCCCCGCTTCATGGCGTTGCCCACCACCACCAGATCCGGAGCCGGCTCCAGCTGGGAGGGATCATAGCCCTGGATGATCTCAATGCCCTGCTCCCTAAGCTCATCGCTCATTGGAGGATAGACATTGGCGTCAGATCCGGTGACCCGGTGACCCAACTGCCGGGCCAGCAGGGCAATGCCCCCCATGAAGGTGCCGCAGATACCCAGAATGTGAATGTGCATCAGAAAACTCCCCAGGCCCGCCAGCGGGGCCGAAGTCAAAGATCGTCAAAATACGGCAGGATCCGGAGTTCCCGGAGGAAGAAGCCCGCCACAGCGGGAATGAAGCACCAGGCCAGCATGAGGCCCAGCTCCCTAAACTCCCCCGGGGACACCCCGCCGGGCAGCAGGCGGAACAAGGCCAGGGCCCCGGCAAAGGATGCCGCCAGGACACAGATCATGGCAAAGCCGCAGTTGAAAATGTAAAGGGTGGCGAAAATCCAGCAGGCGGTGAAGCAGATGCAGGGTCCCGCCTGGATCAGGCTCACTGCCAGCTCCTCCGACTCCAGACCCAGATGGGGCAGGCCCAGTGTCAGAAGGGAGGTGGCCAGCAGGAAGGCGAACACCGCCGTGTGGGCCACATTCCGGACCAGGCGCTCCTTCTTCCGGATCTCCCCGTCCTCCAGGTACGGATCCCCGGATCCGCTCATGGTCACAATGTGGTTGTGATTGTGGATCACCTTCAGGCGCCGGGCCAGGAGCCGGGACACCAGCAGCTTGTACAGGTGGATCAGGGTGGCCAGGATCCCGGTCACCAGAAACACCAGCTGGTAGGCCACATAGGTGGCCACGGCATGATCCAGATTGTCCATGAAGGCGCCCCGGTACTCATGGAACGCCAGCACTGCTGTGCCCGCCAGGGGCAGCAGAATGCAGGTGAACATGGTCTTGCTCAGGGAGTAACCCTTCTCATAGCGGTAGGCGCACAGCAGGGCAATGATGGTCAGCCCCGCCAGGAAGGCATACTCCCGGCCCAGGTGGCTGTGGGCGAAGATCAGGAAGGTGCCCAGCAGGCCTGAAATGGAATACAGCAGAAACACCTCACTGCCCCCCGGTGATCATGTATTTGGCAAAGGCCCGGCTCCAGCGGGCCCTGAAACCGTCCTTCTCCTTCACCAGGCAGTAAATGGGCAGGCTGTGCTCATTGGCGTACTTCAGGGCCTCATCCGCCCCCAGCACCATGAGCCCCGTGTCCATGGCGTCGGTGAACAGGGCCGAGTCCCCGATGACCGTCACCGACACCGTGGCGTGATCAATGGGCATGCCGGTGCGGGGATCCAGGATGTGGGAGTAGCGCCGGCCGTCCTTCTCAAAATAGTTCCGGTAGGAGCCGGCAGTAGACACCGCCCGGCCCCGGGGGTTGATCACCGTGTTCACCGCCCCGATCATGTTGACCGGCTGTTCCACGGCAATAAGCCAGGGCTTGCCCCGGGGGCTGATCCCCCGGGAGCGGATGGCACCGGCCACATGGATCATGTAGTTCTCCACCCCGGCGCCGTCCAGCATGGCTGCCAGGGCGTCGGCGGCAAAGCCCTCCCCCACAGTGGCCAGATCCACCCGCATCTCCGGCCGATCCTTCTTAAGATAGGATCCGCCGTAGCCGTACTCCAGATGGAGCATGCCAAGGCCCGTGGACTTCCGGGTCTCCTCAATCTCCTCCCGGGAGGGGACATAGCCCTCATGCTTCTTCACGTGTCCGAAGCCCCAGAGATCCACCAGGGGGCCCACGGTGATATCCATGACACCACTCAGGGCCCGGCCCGCCTGGAAGCTGGCGGCCACCATCAGCGCCGTGTCCTCGGACACCGGGAAGGGCTCCGTGGAGGCCAGGCTGTTGAACCGGGACAGCTCCGAATCCGGGGCGAAGGTGGAGATCTCGCGGTTAATGCGGTTGAGCACCTCCTCGGCGTCATGCCGGAGCTGCTCCGCACCCCCGGGATAGTCCCCGGCAATGGTGATCCCGTAGACGGTGCCGAAAATGGGTCCGTCGATCTCCTGTGCCGGAAGCGCTGTGACGGCGGCAGTGCCCTCTCCGGCGGAAACGGCGGCGCCCTCACCTGGGGCACCGGAGATCTGGGGTTTCTGGCTGCAGTACAGGGCAGCGCCCACCAGAACGGCGGCGGCCAGGGCCTGGAGGGAATGCTTCAAGAGGGGGGTCATCTGGCCTCCCCGCTGCCGGCATCAGATCCGGAGGACATGTTCAGGGAGGCAGCAGGATCCCCGGAGGACTCCGGGGCGGTCAGATCAGATCCGGTGACAGCGCCGGCGGCGGCCTTCCGGCGCTCCTCCATGCGCATCCTCATGCGCCGGGCAAAGCAGGGCTTCTCGCAGTTGCACACCCGCTCCCCGCCGGCATCCTCAATATTGCCGCAGGATCCCCGGAGGATCTTCCTGGAGATGATGTACCCCAGGGAAAGTAAAAAAAAAGCCAGACAGAAGCCGGCAAAGGCAAGGACAAACGTGATCACGGAAGGGATCTCCTGGTTCGGGTCACCGGCGGCTCCGCCGGCCCCCCTGGCCCTGGGCGGCACTGCCGTAGCCAGACCAGTCAGTCAGGGAGGACAGGGAGAAGGTGACGTTGTTGACGCGGAAAATGGTGTAGTTGGGGGCGATCTTGACCACCTTCAGCACCCCAAGGGCCTTGTCCCCCTCCCGGTAGCGGCGGTCATTGAGGGTGATGAAGCGGTCCCGGGTGTTGGAGGAGTACACATGGGAGGCGTAGGAGAACTTGGGGATCAGCACCTGGATATCCGAGGGGAGATCGTAGATCCCGTAGTCCGTGTCCACATTGCCGCTGTCGGCCTCATAGGTGGCCGAACTCTCCCGCACCGCCTGGTTCACCCGGTACTCCAGACCGTCAGTGGCGGAGGCGGCGGGATCACTGCCGGCGGCGGTGACCGCAGGGGACTGCTCCGGGATCTCCTCCTGCTCCTTCTGGGTTATGCTGTTGTCGGAGTAGAACCCCTGCTCCGGCAGGGGGAACTCCTCGGTGTGGTACACCGGCTGCTCGATCTTCCGGTAAGGGAACACGGGAACGTCATACAGGCGCTTGGTGACGATCCGGACCGCATTGTAGGCCTCGGTCTGCTCCTGGTTCCAGATGTAGTAATTGTGGGAGCCGAAGCCCAGCAGCGCCCCGACCACAAACAGGAACAGCAGATAAAAAAACATCTTCATGCTATCTCTCCTCACTCTCGCGCATCAGGCGGGGCATGTTGGCTCCGCCCCGGGCATTGAGAAGAATAATGGTCTTGATCCCCACCTTGCCGTCGGCCTCAAGGTGCTCCTGGGTCTGGAAGGCCTTGATGTCACTCACCATGTCCTGGGAAAGGGTGGTGTACTTCACCATGCGGCGGTTCAGGGCCCGGCCCAGGGCCCGGCTCATGTACTCAAAGTCCACGGCGTTGGAGTTCCGGGCGAACTTGGTGCCCCCGGAGGGGAGCATGCGCCACAGGATCATGGCCTGCCCGTCCCACATGCTGTTCAGCCAGTCATTGCTGACCTCATAGCGGGTGCCGTCGATCACCACCGTGGAGGTGGTGCTCCCCACGGACACGATGACTGCATAGAACTCCACCATCTCCTTGGGATCATAGAGGGTGATCACCGCCGGGTGGTTCAGGTGCCGGAGCTCCTCCGGAGAGCCGCTGAACTCAAAGCAGGCCAGTTTGGCATAGTGGGCAGTCTCGCAGGAGACGCCCCCGGCGTCATAGCCCCACACCCGGAACAGCTCCTTCATGGCGTCCCCGGGGTTGGAGGCGCTGCGGATATCCGCCCGGTAGCCGTCCCGCATCTTCAGGGCCTCGCTGTATTCCTCGGCGTTGTCGATCTCCTGGATCCGGATCCGGGGCTCAGGGCGGTCCACCGGCAGCAGGGGGCCGGCGAAATAGGAGCCGGCCATGCCGGCGCCGATCCCCAGGATCATGGCGGTGGCGCCGAAGACAAAGGTGTAACTGAACAGGAAGGCGGACAGATCTGCCAGGAAGTTCCGCCGCTCCACCCGGGTGGGTGCCCGGCCGGAGCTCAGCTGGGTCGGGGTGATGAAGTCGGCGGCCTTTTTCACCTCCTTGGCGGAGATGAGCCGGCGCTGGGCTGCGGTGCCCTCTTCCAGGCAGCGGTCAGCCAGCAGGTTGATGAGCCGGGGCACGCCGCCGCTGATCTTGGCGATGAGCTTCACCGCCGAGGCGTCAAACAGGGGCTGGATCCTGCCGGCCACCTGGAGGCGGAAACGAATGTAAGCCTCCACGTCATCCGGCTCCAGGGGCGTCATGTGGAAGCGGGCCGTGATCCGCTGGGACAGCTGCCGGAGAGACGGCCGGGCCAGGAGATCCTGGAGCTCCGGCTGGCCGATAAGGACGATCTGCACCACCTTGTGATTGTCCGTCTCCAGGTTGGTCAGGAGCCGCAGCTGCTCCAGGGACTCCTCGGAGAGCATCTGGGCCTCGTCGATGACAATGACCGTGTGGCGCTCGTTGCGGTAGCTCTCAAAGAAGAAGTCCCGGAGAAGGTTGAAGAGATCCTTGATGGTGGCTTCCTTCTCATAGCTGATCCCGTACTCGTCGCAGATGCAGGCGTACAGTTCCCGGGGCTCGTCGGTGGGATGGAAGATCATGGCCAGATTGGTGTTGTCCGGCAGGATGTTCAGGATCCGGCGGGAGACCGTGGTCTTGCCCGTGCCCACCTCGCCGGTGAGCAGCACAAAGGCCCCGCCGGACTTCAGACCGTAGGACAGATGGGCAAAGGCCTGGTTGTGCCTCTCGCTGAGATAAAAATACTTGGGATCCGGAGAGATCGAGAAGGGATTCTCCTCCAGACCGTAGAACTCGTTGTACATGCAGAGACCTCATGAGTCGTTTCTGTGCCGCTGCCGATCCGGAAAGCCTGGGATCCTTTCCCGGCGGCGCTCCGGGGGCGTCCGGCGCGGCGGGCGTATTATAGCATTTTGCGCTGACCGTCCAAAACGCCCGGGGACCGTGGCGCCGGGAGCGGCAGGGCATGCCGGAGAGCCGGAAGTGCCCGGGGATCCCCGTCCCGGGGGCATGGTATAATCAGCCCCTGCCAGGGAAGGAAAACTGTCCGGGACGGATCCGGCCAGCAGATCAGATCTGATGCGGCGCCGGCCGCTGGACATGAAGACGAGGCCAGCAGCCGGGGGCAGCGCGCAACCGGAAGTCTGGCAGCCAGGACAGCCGCGCCCAGATGCGCTTTGTCACCGGCAGGTCATCAAAGGGAGGGGAGCCTGTGGAAATATATCTTGTAGGCGGGGCCGTGCGGGACATGCTGCTGGGGATCGAAGCCCATGACAAGGACTATGCGGTGACCGGCGCCACCATGGAGGAGATGCTGGCCCTGGGCTACCAGCAGGTGGGAAAATCCTTTCCCGTGTTCCTGCATCCCGAGAGCAAGTGCGAATACGCCCTGGCCCGGACCGAGCGCAAGTCCGGCCACGGCTACGGGGGGTTCACCTTTGACTTCTCCCCCGAGGTCACCATTGAGGAGGATCTCTCCCGGCGGGATCTCACCATCAACTCCATGGCCATGGCCGCCGACGGCCGGATCATTGATCCCTGGGGCGGCCAGGAGGATCTGCGGAACCGGATCCTGCGCCACACCGGCAGCGCCTTTAGGGAAGATCCTCTGCGGATCATGCGCACCGCCCGCTTTGCCGCCCGCTTTGCCCCCCTGGGCTTCACCGTGGCCCCGGAGACCCTGGAGCTCATGCGGGAGATCACTAACTCCGGGGAACTCTCCTATCTCACGGCGGAAAGGGTGTTCAAAGAGTTTGACAGCGCCCTGGGAAGGGGGGATGCGGCGGTGTTTGTCCGGGTGCTCCGGGAATGCGGGGCCCTGAAGGAGCTCTTTCCGGAGCTGGACGCCCTCTACGGGATCCCGGCCCGCCCCTTCTGGCACCCGGAGGTGGACACGGGGATCCACATGGAGCTGTGCCTGTCCTGGGCCTCCGCCCACGGTCTGAGCGCCGTGGAGAAGTTCGCCCTGTTCTGCCATGATCTGGGCAAGGCCCTGACCCCGCCGGAGATCCTGCCCCGGCACACCGGCCACGGGGAGCGGGGCGTTCCCCTGGTCAATGCCCTGTGCGAGCGGCTGAAGGTTCCGGTGCATTACCGCCAATCTGCGGTGGTCACCGCCGCCGGGCACTCCTTTGTCCACCGGTGTCTGGAGCGGACGCCGGAGGAGATCCTGGAGCTGTTCCTGCGATCGGACTCCTTCCGATCCCCGGGGAGGCTTGAGGTGTTGCTCCGGTGCTCCGAGGCGGACTACCGGGGGCGGCGGGGCTTTGAGGATCTGCCCTACCCCCAGCCGGCACTGCTCAGGGAATGCTTTGCCGCTGCCAGCGCCGTGACCGCCCGGGACGCCCTGGCGGCAGGGTTCAGGGGGAAGGAGGTGACCCTGGAGCAGAACCGGCAGCGGGCGGCGGCCATCGCCAGGTGCCGGCGGGAGTTCATGGAGAAAAACCGGGATCTGCTGGCAACAGTCAGAAAGGAGCCCTGAAGGCACCGAAGAAGGAGACACCCCGGCCGGCAGAGGGAATGGTGGTCATCACGCCGGCAGAGGAAGATGCAGCCAACACAGCCGGCAGAGGAGAAAATGACCGTCACAGCTGACAGAGGGGTAGACGTAGACGTCTGCTATCTGCGAAAGTAGAAACATGAAAGCCGGGATCCCCCGGCTGTTGCGGCGCCTTCCCGGACACTGTCCCGGACAGGACGATTTCCATCTTGAGAAGGAGTCTCCCGGTCTGGAGATATGTTCCCGACCTGGGGAGGTGCTCCCGCCCTTACGAAAAGAGTTCCATCTCCCCGGCAGATCCGGTATCCCCAGGCGCATCCAGGCCGCCGCTGGCCTCCCCGGCCCCGGCGGCTCTGATTTTCAGCTTTCCCAGCAGTTCGGCGCTGTTTTCCTTGAAGTCCCTCCCGGAAACCGCCAAGGCACCTTCCTTAAGCAGTTCCCGGTTGCCGGCGGTCACCGGATCACGGTTGAGCCGGTCATTCTTGTATGTGAGCACATAGCAGAGCCTCCGGGATCTGAGCGCCGCCCTTGCCGCATGCATGGATCCGCCGTTAGAGGCAGACTGCAGCACAAAAACCGCCGATGAGACGCCTGCCTGGAGTCTGTCCCGGGCAACCAGTTCAAATCTCCCTGTGGCCTGGCCGATGTGATATTCAGACAGAAGGAGTCCCCCGCCATCAACAATCTTCCTTGCCAGATCCTGATTCTGCCTGGGATACACCGCATTCCAGTCCAGACCCGTGGAAAGAAAGGCTGTGGTCACCCCTCCCGCTTTCAGCGCACCCTGGTGGGCCGCCGTGTCGCACCCCTTGGCCAGGCCGGAAACCACATTGATCCCGTTCCTTGCCAGGAACCCTCCCAGAAACTTTCCGGCATCCACCCCCTCATTGGTGGGCTCACGGGTGCCAATCACCGCACAGCAGTCCATGGAAAGCCGGCTGATGTCCCCCCGGTACCATAGAACGCAGGGAGGGTTGCATTTGCCGTGATCATCCACGGCATCCAGCAGTTCCCGGGGATAGGCGGGATCCGCAAAAGTGATGAAGGACACCGACTGGCGGGCACTTTCCTCAATGATCCTGGCGGCAGCATCCCGGCACCGGCTCAGATCGTCAGGATCCAGGCTGGCAAAGCTTTTGATCCCCAGCTTGGTGCCGGCATCCCTTAAGTCACTGCAGGAGAACTCATCTCCCCCGCCGGAGATGCCGGTCAGATAGTCAGCCAGTTTGATAATGCGCTTGCTGCCCACGCCTTTGATGAAGGACAGGGCGAGAACGAGATTTTTTTGCATAGGTGCCGTCAGTTGCTGTGAAAAATCAGAATGAACACGAAGATCGTAAAAACTCGAGAGATCGGAAGATCAGAAACCGGGATTGAAGGTTTTGCCCAGAAAGAGCCCCACAACACTGCCGGCACCGACTTCAGCTCTGAGCCGGTCAGCAGTGGCGTTGAAGGTGGTTCCCCTGGTGATCACGTCATCAATCAGGATCACGGTCCTGCCCCGGATATACTCGCCGCTGATGACAAAATCCGCGGCGGGATCACTGCTTTTCTGCCCCATATGACCGGGTGTCGTGTCCGTCCGCCGGGTGAAAATTGTCTGAAATCATGCCCCCATTCTGAAACACAATGAACTTCATCAATAACAAAAAGAGCCAGTTCTTTTCTTATATTTTTTGACAAAAACGAACGAACACTTTCCTTACATAATTGTTCTGGAGTAATGAATATGATATCAACACAATCATTCGATATATTCGACTGAATATTTACGTCTATACTCCCACCTTGAGTAGTTATATACGTTATCATTTCAGCCCTAAACTACAGTGCGAAGTTCATTGTTTATGTTACCTAAAAGTTCAAAATAAAAACGAACGGGATTATCACCACAACGCAGTCAAATCATCCAAACGGGTATGATAAGGTTTTTACTGTCAATGGCCGACAGTTCTTGACTTAAACAGATTATCGCTCCGTTCCCCCTTGGTACTGTACTTTTGTCTAGAACACTGAAAGCAGACACTAACTCTGTTCCGGGGTTACCACTTTTCTTAATCTCCAGAGGATGGAGTTCTCCGTCAGCCTCAATCAACAAGTCGATCTCATTAGAATCCTTATCGCGGTAATAGTAAAGCAAGCAGTCCTTGGCACAATTGTTCCATGTCTTTCGGATTTCTGAAACCACGTAATTCTCCAAAATAGCTCCGTTGATGGAACTATCCATAAGAATTTTCGGACTTGAGTTCCGTGTTAAATAGGCCACTAGTCCAGTGTCAAAGAAATACATCTTTGGTGTCTTTACAGTCCTCTTTAGCAAATTATTGGAATATGGCCTAAGGTAAAAAATTATTCCAGACTTTTCCAGAACCTGAAGCCATTTTCCAGCAGTGTCATCTGACACTTTAACATCTCTGGCAAGTTCATGAACATTAAGCAATTGTCCAGCGCGGCAGGCTGCAGCACGGACAAAATCAGAAAAAGGGAGGATTTGGGCACCAGGTAGAATGTCTTGCACATCCCGATAAACGTATGTCTGAATATATGAACTGTAGAAGAGGTCACGATCCTGAATCTTTCCTCCGCACAATCCGGGAAGGCTACCTTTCCAAATCCTCTGGTACATCTCCAGAACATCACATTCAGTCCTGTGCTGTCGGCGCTCAATGAGTTGCTTTGGTTCCAAAGTCAACGGCAATGCACATCCATCACCATACATTTCAGCCTGAGAAAGAGATGACATATGGATCACAGCCATTCTCCCTGCCAAGGATTCTTGGGACAGTCTCATAAGTTGGAAGGATTGCGACCCCGTTAGCCAATAAGAACCAGGCGGAGCTCCGTTATCAATCCTAATTTTGATGTAGGAAAACAGTTCTGGTGCGTACTGAACCTCATCAATTAGAAGCGGTGCAGGATTCAGTTCCAGAAAAAGTGCAGGTTCTCTCTGCGCCAATAACCTGTTCTGAAAATCATCTAGGGAGACCTTGTTTCGCCTGGTGCCTTTCATAAGGTGCATCAACATGGTGGTTTTGCCTGACTGCCTTGGACCAGTTAGCAAGAGACAACTGAATTCTTTACTTATTTCTAGGATTCTTTTTTCCAGGGATCTGCAAATGTATGGCAATGTAATACTCCGGCTAAAATTCGGTACAAGCACAATTTAGCCGAACAAACCCTTAAGGTCAACCAACTCAAGACAGAGGTAACCAAAAAAAGTAACTTTTACCCTAAAATTTGATAAAAATCACGTTTCCACTTACTAATGTCATGGATAGAAGCAGTCTTTCACTTTGACTGGATTCTAAAGGAGAGCAAACTTTCACACGAAGGTCAAAGGCGTGATGCAGTTTGATATATGAGGACGATAAGCGGCAAGTGATAAGGCACCAACAGATTCAAAAGTTAGGAAGATCTGAGTGCTCCAACTCCAATCGGCACGGGTGAGGATCCTAACACCGCTTCAGCCAAGTGAAGCAAGTTCATCCAGCTGAGATTCCAGTGACGAAACAGTGCGAAGCTCCTGACTCACAGATCCCATTGACCGCCGCTTTCCCGCGTATGCCGGTCAGAATCTGTTAACTCCGCAATGACGGCGGGATCCGGGCCAGCAGATCACTGCCGGGCAGCAGCTCACCGCTCAGGCGGCAGAAGAGTTAGGCCCCGGAGAACACCAGGATCAGAAGTCCCGTTCCCAGCAGCAGCCGGTAGATCACAAAGGGCGCCATACCAGTGCGGGCAATGTAGCGGATGAACAGTTTGATCACCACATAGGCGGACACAAAGGACAGGAAGGTGCCCAGCAGGATGCTCAAGGGATCCGCCGCACCGATGGTCTCAGACAGGATCACCTTCAGGGCGGAATAGGATCCCGCCGCCGCGATCAGGGGAATGGACAGCAGGAAGGAATAGTCCGCCGCATCCTTCCGGGCCATGCCCAGAAAAAGGGCCGTGGTGATGGTGATCCCCGAGCGTGACGTGCCCGGTATGAAGGCCAGGATCTGGGACAGGCCGATGATCAGGGCCGCCATCAGGGTCATGGAGGCGGCGCTAAACTGGCCGCCCCGCTTCTGGCAATGGCGGTCGGCTACCCACAGCAAAAGGCCGAAGAGAATAGTGGTCAGGGCAATGACCAGCTCGGCATGATCCCGGAAAAAGTCCTCAATGACATGGTGCAGCAGAAGACCCGCCAGGCACACCGGCACCGTGGACAGCAGCACAAACCAGCCCATGCGGGCATCCGGGCTCTGCCGCTGCCAGAAGCGCCGGAAAAAGCCTCCGGATACCGGCTCAGCTCCGGAGACGGAAGATACTGCCGGATCCCCTGCGCCGGCACCAGCACCGGCGCCGCCGTCCCCCGGAAGTTCACCGGAAGGGAGAGCACTGGTCTTTTCCGGTGACAGTGCCGGTACCGATGACTCCGTTCCAGATCCCATGAGCCCCAGCCCCCGGAAGAACTCCCGGCAGATCCGCACCAGGCGCTCCCGGTAGTAGATCACCACCGCCATGAGAGTGCCCGCATGGCAGCAGACGTCAAAGGCCAGGCCCTGATCGGCCCAGCCCAGAAGCTTTGATGGAAGGATCAGATGGGCCGATGAGGACACCGGCAGAAACTCCGTCAGCCCCTGGATCAGGGAAAGAACCACCACCTGCCAGATTTCCATGCGTACACACTCCCAAAAAATAATCAGTTCCCCGGCCGATCGTCAGTCAGTCAGTTCGTCCGTCCGGATCCGGGATCCACCGCCGGAACGGACACTCCACCGTAAAAGACACTGCCCCCGGTCTCAGATCTCCCTCAGGGGTGCCAGGTCTCAAGGCTCCCTCCGGGGGTCAGGTCTCAGGACTCACACCTGCTGCCCGGTCTCAGATCTCCGGCCGGGGAACCGGAGTCAGCTGACTCCGCATGGAGGCAATCACCTCCGGCGGCGGCAGGACGGCCCAGATCCCGTCCAGTCCAGATCCCCCGGGATCCAGGACACCGGCCAGATCAGCCACAGGAACCGCCGCATAGGCCATCTCCCCCAGATCCCCGTGGATCAGGGGTTCAGCCCCGCCGCCCCCCGGATGCCAGAGGATATCCAGATCCAGGGCGCAACAGCCCTTCTGATCCCGGCGCCGCCCCAGGCTCTGCTCTATCTCCCGGAGACGTTTCTTCAGTTCTCCGGGATCAAGCTCTGTCAGCCCCGTGGCCACCATGTTCAGATAGTCCGCCCCCTCCGAGCGGGAGGTCGACCGGTAGCAGGGGGAGAAGAGGGGCTCCCGGAGGAGTTCAGCCAAGAGCGCCCCTGCGGCGGCCAGGCGGGACTCCGGCTCACAGTTGGAGCCCATACCAATGAAGATCCTGCCGGTCACCGGGCGTTCCGCTCCAGGATCACCCCGACCCCGGCGGCGTTCTCCACTGCCCAGGGCTTGCAGATCTTAAGCCGCACCGAGGCGGCATGGTACTTGGCAAAGATCAGGGCGCAGATCTGCTCCCCGGCGGTCTCCACCAGCTCAAAGCGGGACTCCTGCAGGAGAGTGGTGATATCAGCGCACACCTTGGCATAGTCGATCACCCGGCTGTAGTCGTCCGCCAGCCCCGCCCCGTGGCTGTCATAGAAGATCTCGGCATCAATGAGCAGAGGCTGGGGAGATTTCTTCTCCGCCTCATAAATCCCGATGATGCATTCAACCTTCAGCTGCTGAATGAAAACGCAGTCCATGTGCTCTGTCCTCCCCTCCGGGGCCCCGTCTTCCGGGAACCCGCCGTCACTCCTGATGCGGCCATGATCCTCAGGCCCGGCCGCCCTGCTCCCCGGCCGCCGCGCCGGCGCCGCTGCCAGATCCGATCGATCCCCCGCCGCTGCCGGAAGACTCCCCGTCCCCGCTGCCGCAGGCTTCCTGCTCCTCGCCCCTGAAGGGCGCCACCCAGAACAGCAGGAGCATCCCCGGAACCGCCAGCAGGAAGCAGACGCAGAAAAAGGTGAACCAGCCCAGATGCTCCACCATGAAGCCGGTAGCGCTGTTGCACAGCACCCGGGGCAGCGCCGCAATGGAGGTGAACAGGGCAAACTGGGTGGCGGTGTGGGCGGGATTGGTGGATCGGGCGATAAAGGCCGTAAAGGAGGCGGTGCCCAGGCCCACCCCCAGATATTCCCCGGCCACGGCGATGGCCAGCACCGCCATGTCCTGCCGGCACTGGGACAGCCAGGCAAAGCCCAGGATGGTGATGATCTGCACCAGCCCGAAATACCACAGCGCCCGGTTGATGCCGATCTTCAGCATGATGAGCCCCCCGGCCAGAGCGCCCACCACACTGGCGGTGGTGCCGATGATCTTGGCGGTGGTGCCGATCTGGGTGGGGGTGAAGCCCATGTCCGTATAGAAGGGGGTGATCAGGGCCGTGGCCATGGAATCCCCCAGTTTGTAGGCAAACAGAAACAGGAAGAACAGCACCGCCCCCTTCAGGCCCATCCGAGAGAAGAACTCGGAAAAAGGACGCACCACCGCATCAGAGAAACCCCGTGCCCGGTGCCGCACCTGGGGCTCACGGATCACCAGGGACAAGAAGATCCCCGGCAGCATGAACAGGGCCGTCACAGAGAAGGCTGTCTGCCAACTGCACAGATCCGACAATATCAGGGCCAGGCTGCCGGGCACCAGAGCCGAAAGCCGATAGAAGTTCACATGAATGCTGGTGCCAAAGCCCAGTTCCCGGTCAGAGAGGAGCTCCCGGCGGTAGGCATCCACGGCGATATCCTGGGTAGCACTAAGCACCGCCACCGCCACCGCCAGTGCCGACACCAAGTTCAGCTCGGTCTGAGGACTGCAGTACCCCATCAGCGCCGTGAGCACCAGCAGAGGGATCTGCGTGCCCAGCATCCAGGTGCGGCGGCGACCGAAGCTGGAGATGAAAACACTGTCGCACAGGGGGGCCCAGAGGAACTTCCAGTTGTAGGGGAACATCAGCAGAGCGAACAGGCCGATAGTTCTGAGATCAACCCCGTAGGTCCGCAAATAAATAGGTGCCAGGCTCACCAGCATAAACAGAGGCAACCCGGAAGAGAAGCCCAGGATCATGCAGATCAGGGAGTTCAGGGAAAAACGGGAAAAGTCCAACTTGCCCTTCCGGGCAGTGACGGGCACAGAGGAATTTGATGCCATGGCAGAAGCGGAAAACAGAAAACTGCCGACCTGCTACCACGGCGCTCTGGCGTCCTGGTACCAGTTCCGGCAGCTCCGCCCCCCGGCCGGTGATAACTCATCCCGGAGGACGGCAGGCAAAAGGGAAATACCTCCGGAACTCTCAGTCCCGGAAGTTGTTGAACTGAAAAGGCTGTCCCAGATCGGCCTTGCGCACCAGTTGGATCACCGCCTGGAGATCATCCCGGCTCTTGCCGGTGACCCGCACTGTGTCCCCCTGGATCTGGGTCTGGACCTTCAGTTTGGACTCCTTGGCGATCTTCACCAGCTTCTTGGCGGTGTCCATGGGAATGCCCTGCTTGAGGCCGATGCTCTTCAGGTACTTCTTCCCGGACTGGGTGATCTCCTGCTCCTGATCAAACACGGCGGGATCGATTTTGCGCTTGGCTGCCTTGTCCCGGAGAATGTCGATCATCTGCCGGATCTGGAAATCCGCATCCGCCTCCAGGCGGATGGTCCCGTCCTTGAGCTCAAAGGACGCCTCACTGCCCCGGAAGTCAAACCTGGTCTGCAGTTCCCGGTTGGCGTTGTCCACCGCATTCCGGATCTCGGTCATGTCCACTTCGGACACTATGTCAAAAGACGGCATGCTGCCACCTCCTCAGAAAAATGCTCGTTCAGAAAAATGGATCGGAAGGAAAGCCGCTTGGTCCCATGGGCGGCTCACTGGATATCATGCTCCCGCAGGTAGGCTCGGATCTGGCGGACAATCCCATGGGCATCCATGCCCAGATCCCGGTACAGTTCCCCGGGCAACCCCTGCTCCACAAACTCGTCCCCCACCCCGATGTTCAGCACCGGCACCGGGCAACCACTGGAGGAGATGATCTGGGACACCGCCGATCCGGCGCCGCCGCTGACAATCCCGTCCTCCAATGTGATCACCAGTTTCCCTGCCTTCACCGCCTGGGAGAGGACAAAATGCCGATCCAGGGGCTTCACAAAGCGCATGTCGCACACCTGGGCATCCAGTTCCTCCGCCGCATCCAAAGCAAAGGACAGCAAGGCGCCGAAGTTCATGATCACCATGCCCCGGCCTTGGCGCACCACCTGGCCCCGGCCCTTCTCCAGGGGCTCATAAGGGAAGTCGAAGGAGGCCATCTCCCCGCCCCGGGGATAGCGCACTGCGGCCGCCTTCCCCAGGGTGCTGCCATAAGCCAGCATCCGGGTGAGCTCCGCAAAGCAGGAGGGCGCCATCACCGTGAGGCCAGGAACCGTGCGGAGATAAGCCAGATCAAAGACTCCCTGGTGGGTGGGACCGTCCGATCCCACAATCCCCGCCCGATCCACCGCCAGCAGCACCGGAGCCTTCTGGATGGCCACATCGTGGAGGATCTGATCATAGGCCCGCTGCAGAAAGGAGGAATAGACGCACACCACCGGATGCAGCCCGTTCAGGGCCATGCCGCCCCCCAGGGTCACCGCATGCTGCTCGGCAATGGCCACATCAAAAAAACGATCCGGGTATTTCTCGGCAAACTCCGCCATGCCGGATCCGTCCTTCATGGCCGGGGTCACCGCCACCATCAGGGGATCCTCCTGGGCCCGGGCAAGCAGGAACTCCCCAAATACCGAGGAATAGGTGCGCTTGCCGCTCCGGGGCAGCTCATGGTTCAATTCAAAGGAGGGCACCCCGTGATACAGGGATGGATTGTGCTCCGCAGGCTCATAGCCCCTGCCCTTCTGGGTCACCACATGGAGCAGCTGGGGTCCCTTGAGGGATTTGATCTTCTGGAGGATATCCACCAGTCCCACCACGTCATGGCCGTCAATGGGACCGATGTAGTTGAAGCCCAGCTCCTCGAACAGGGAGCTGGGCATCATCATGCCTTTCACCTGCTCGCCGGTGCGGTTGGCAAACTTCTTCAGCAGGGGGAAACTGTCCAGGACGCTGTTGGCCCGGGAACTGATGTCATTGTAAAGGGAACTGGTGATGAGGTTGCTCAGGGTGGTGGACACGGCGCCCACGGTGGAGGAGATGGAGTTCTCATTGTCATTGAGCACCACCAGCATGTTGGCCTTAAGGCCCCCGGCATGGTTCATGGCCTCATAGACCATGCCCCCGGTGAGGGCGCCGTCCCCCAGCACCGCCACAGTGCGGCTGTCGCAGCCCTTCAGACCGTTGGCCAGGATCATGCCCAGGGCCATACCCACGGAGGTGCTGGCGTGGCCCACGGACACCGGATCATAGTCACTCTCCCCCCGCCAGGGGAAGGCGTGGATCCCATTCCGGGACCGGATGGTGTCCAGTTTCTCGGCCCGGCCGGTGAGGATCTTGTGGGGATAGGCCTGGTGGCCCACGTCCCAGATCAGCTGATCCCGGGGGGTGTCATAGACATAGTGCAGCGCCACCGTCAGCTCCACCACCCCCAGGCCCGAAGCCAGGTGGCCGGAGCTGCGGCTGACGGACTTCAGCAGGAAGTCCCGGATCTCCGCACACAGATCTGCCAGGCGCTCCCGGGGGAGGCGCCGGAGCTCCGTCGGGGTCGGCGTGGCGGCCAGGAGGGGGTATATCTGGGGGTCGACTTTCATGGATCAGCTGTTCCGGCTGATGATGAACCGGGCAAAGTCCTGGAGCACCCCGGTGTCATAGGGCAGCTGCCCCAGGCACTCCAGAGCCTCGGAGGTAAGCTTCTGCTCATACTCCCGGGCCCGGTCTAATCCCAACAGGGCGGGATAGGTGCTCTTGGCGTTGTCCTCGTCGGAGCCGCTGGGCTTGCCCAGGGTGGCGGTGTCCCCCACCACGTCCAGAATGTCGTCATGGACCTGGAAAGCCAGACCCACGACCCGGGCAAAGCGCCGGATCAGATCAGTGTGGGCCGGATCCGGGGACGGAACGCACAGGGTGCCCAGCACCGCCGCCGCCTCGATCAGGGCCCCGGTCTTGTGCCGGTGGATCTGCTCCAGCTGCTCCAGAGTGAGGCGGGCATTCTCCCCCAGGAGATCCAGGGACTGGCCGCCGCACATGCCCAGGTACCCGGTGGCCCGGCTCAGTTCCCGGAGCATGGCCAGCTGCCCGTCCCGGAGCTCCGGGGGCATCTCATGGCCGGAGAGGATCTCAAAGCCCAGGGTCTGCAGTGCGTCCCCGGCCAGCATGCCCTGGACCTCGCCGTAGAGCTTGTGCACCGTGGGCTTTCCCCGGCGCAGATCGTCGTCATCCATGCAGGGCAGATCGTCATGGATCAGGGAATAGGCATGGATGCACTCTATGGCCGCCGCCGGGGCGTCCATGATCCCGGGATCCGCCCCCAGCATGGAGCCCACGCTGTACACCAGGAAAGGCCGGATCCTCTTGCCGCCGATAAGCAGTCCGTGGCGCATGGCGTCCCTGAGGGGCACCGAGACCTCGGGAAGGCTGTCCACCTGCCGCCGGAGGAAGTCATCCACCCGCTGGCGGCAGTTTCTGAGCTGTTCTTCAAAATTCATAGCATCAACCATATCCAGCCGATCCGCCCGCCGATCCGGCAGGAACCGGAACGCCATTCCCGGATCAGCACCTGTGGGGTCCCCTAGAAGGGGATCATGTCATCAAGATTGTCATCCGGGGACGGAATGGACCGCCGCACCGCTTCCTGCATGCCCCGGGGGGATCCCCGGGATGGGCTGTCACTCTGGGAGGAGGGGGGAGTACTCCGGCTTGCGGCCGGGGCAGCCTGAACCGCCGGCTGCTGCTCCGGCACCGGGATCTGGGAGACCGGGGGTGCCTGCACCTGACCCTGGGGCGGGATCCGGGCCGGAGGCACGGAGCCGGAGGCGGTCAGAGGGACAAAGGACGCCGCCTCGGTGTCCTGGCGCAGCAGGAGCTGGATCCGGGCGCTGGCCTCATCCAGCCGGTGCCGGCACTGGCCCACCAGGGACATGCCCCGGGAAAACAGATCCAGGGACTCGTCCAGGGTGGTGTTCTCAGCCCCAAGACGCTCAATAATGGCATTCAGCTCAGCCACCGACTCTTCAAAGGTCTTTTCCGCCATTTGGTCCCCCGCAGCAGGATCACGGAAGACACCGGCCCCGGCCCTTTCCGGTGCCGGACTGCCAGTGCCCGTATTTTTCATGGTGCATGATATACAAATGCCCTGTCTGAGTCAAAAGAAAGGGCCCCCTGGAAGGTGCAGATCAGGGGCTCCTGGACGGACGTTGGAGACGCACCGTCCAGATCTCAGCGGCACTTCCGGTAGTCATCCGTCCAGGATGTGGAGTAACTGTGCCCGTCTATGATCCGGTCCAGTGTCCGGCGCTCATTGCGGTCCAGTTCCCGGGCGGCATCCCGGAGGCAGTCCATGCGGCGCTGGCAGGCCTTATACTTGCGATCATCCTCCTCCCGATCCAGGCATCTGTCCACATCCCGGATCTCCCGGTCGATGGCGCTGCGGGCGGACTCGCTGCGGCGCAGCATTTCCGTGGCTTTCTCGGCGCTGTCCATGGCCCGGGGATAGGGCATGGAGGACATGACGCCGCTGTAGTCGGTTTTCCGGAAATTGCCGCTCCTGCCGTGGGCCCGGACATAGTCACAGTAGTCAGCCAGCTCCGGACGCCAGTGGGCCAGATGCCGCCGGTTCTCCTGGAGCATGCGGTTCAGGGGTCCCAAAGCCCGGTCCCCGGAGTACTCCCCGATCCGGGCCAGGGCATCATCCGCCTCCGTGAGATAGGAGCACTCCTGGAACACCTCCCGTCCCCGGCGGTAATACTCGGCAAAGCCCTGGGCATTGGAGGACACCCGGCAGATATCCGTGACCTTCTCCCCGGCAGATCCCATGTCATAGGCCCGATCATCGGTGCAGTAGACGTTGGCTCCCTGCCGCCGGCCGTCATTGTAAGCCGCACTGTCCACCATCACATATTTGGCACAGGCGTCCTGGTACTCCCGGAGCATGGAGGAGGCCATGCCGGCGGCGCCGTCCTGGTAGCCTCTGCTGCCCCAGTCGGCCGCCCGGCACTCGTCCTCGGACATCACCGCACAGCCCGAAAGGGCGGACAGGAAACACCCCGCCAGGGACAGCAGCACCGGCAGGCGGAAGGGAGAAAAGAATTGCAGCATCAAAAACTCTCCTGGGAAAAGAGCGGCAGCGGGATCAGGAGCGGCTCAAAAGCGGCAACAAGATCCCCTCCGGCAGTCAGAAAAGAAAAGGCAGATCCCGGATCCGGAACCCGCCGGCATTAAAGACACCAAACGAAATACAGGAAACCGGTCTCAGCAGGTGGTCAGCAGTTTGCGGTACTCCTGGCAGGCGGCCTTGATCCCCTCCTCGGTGATATCCAGGCAGCCGTAGGTGATCATGGGACGATCCACCACCATGCCCACAAAGGCCGCCGAGGTCATCAGGGGCCTGAGCAGCTCCTCCATGGTGAAACCGCCCTTCCGGTACTTCTCCAGGGAACTGCCGGTGGAGGCTGCCACCATGAACTGCTTGCCCGCCAGGGCATGGCCCTCGGAGCCGTAGGCCCAGCCATGGGTGAACACCTGATCCATGTAGGCCTTCAGCATGGGCGGGGTGCTGAACCAGAACACCGGGAACTGGAAGACAATGCGGCTGTTCTCCGTGAGCAGGTGCTGCTCCTCGGGCACGTCAATCTTGGTGAAGTCGGTGCCGTAAAGGCCGTCCAGGTTCCGGATGGTGACATCGGGGATCAGGTTGGCGATCTCCAGCAGGCGGCGGTTCACCCGGGACTGGGCATAATAGGTGTGGGAAAAGATGATCAGTGTTTTCATCAGGCTCTCCTTGGGCAAAACATCCCCGCAGATCCGGCCGCCAGGTGCAGTCCGGACGGACTGACACGGCATAAGGCACGGCCTCTGTCCGCCCCGCAGATCCGGGGCATGGACAGGATCCGGGGATCCAAAATGATTGTAAGCACCTTTCCGTCCGCCGGAAAGCACAACCGCCCTGGCGAGCCCAGATCCGTGATCCCCATGATATAATGCCCGCCCGCCGGCCTGCCCTGATTGCAGCCGCCCCACAGGAGCACAGCAATGAACACCGAAGATCAGCATTCCCCCTCCATGGAACCCGCAGCCGCCGCAACCACCATTCAGGAGAACGCCTCCGCAGTTAGCCTGGCCCCGGAGAGCCCCGCCGGCGGGCACGCTCAGGAGAGTTCCACCCCGGTTCCCGGCCAGGAGGATGTCACTGCGTCCAGCCAGGAGAACACCGTCGCAGCCGGCAAAGAGAACGCCGCCCCCGGAGATCTGCGCATGTTCCTGGTGAAGCTCTTTCCCGAGATCATCATCAAGAGCACCGGAGTCCGCCGGGCCATGACCAAGCAGCTGGGGAACAACATCCGCAACGTGATCCGCCGCAGCGGTGCGGAATGCTCTGTGTCCGCCGTGTGGGATCACATCACCGTGAAGATCTGGAACAATCCGGGAAAGGAGGAGATCACCGGGCTCCTCAGCCGCATTCCGGGGATCCACGCCTTCATGGAAGTGAACCGTTCCACCTTCACTGATCTCCATGACATCTACCTGCAGACCCTGGAGATGTACCGGGACCGCCTGGTGGGCAAAACCTTCTGCGTCCGGGTGAAGCGCCGGGGAGAGCACAGCTTCACCTCCGTGGACGTGGAAAAATATGTGGGGGGCGGGCTCAACCAGAACCTGCCCACCGGGGGCGTCAAGCTGAAGGATCCCGAGGTGCAGGTAAACCTGGAGATCGACGGGAACACCCTCTACCTCATCAGGGACTCCCGCCAGGGCCTGGGGGGCTATCCCATTGGCACCCAGGAGGCGGTGCTGAGCCTGATCTCCGGAGGCTACGACTCCGGGGTCTCCTCCTTCCGGTTCATCCGCCGGGGATGTCTGACCCACTTCTGCTTCTTCAACATGGGCGGCCGGGAGCACGAAGAGGGGGTGAAGCAGGAGGCCTACTACCTGTGGAGCCGCTACGGCGCCTCCCACCGGGTCAAATTCTTCGCCGTGCCCTTCGAGGATGTGGTGGGCGCCATTCTGGAGCACGTCAACTCCCACCTGATGGGCGTGGTGCTCAAGCGCATGATGGTCAGGGCCGCCTCCGCCCTGGCAGGCCAGGTGGACGCACTGGCCCTGGTCACCGGGGAGAGCGTGGGCCAGGTGTCCAGCCAGACCCTGACCAACCTGAAGGTCATTGAGCAGGCGTCAGAGTGCATGATCCTCCGGCCCCTGATCACCGAGGACAAGCAGACGATCATTGATCAGTGCCGTCTCATCGGCACCGCGGAGATCGCCGAGTCCATGCCGGAATACTGCGGGGTCATCTCCCAGAAGCCCGCAGTCCATGCCAAGCTTGAGGACGTGCTGGCCGAGGAGGCCCATTTCGACTTCAGTGTCCTGGACAAGGCCATCCGGGAGACCGTGTGCCTGGACATGCGGGACATCGGCCGCCAGGAGCGGATCACCGCCGTCCCGGTGACCACGGTCACCGCCCCGGAGCCGGGGGATGCGGTCATCGATATCCGCCAGAGCGATGAGGCCGAGGACAGCCCCCTGCCGGACACCCTGGGGGCAGAGATCCTGGCCATCCCCTTCTACCGCCTGGCCACGGAGTTTCCGCAGCTGGATCCCAACAGGCGCTACCTGCTCTACTGCAGCAACGGAGTCATGAGCCGGATCCACGCCGCCGCCCTGCGGGAGAAGGGTTTTGCCAACGTGGCTGTCCTCAGAAGGGGCGGCTCCTGCTGCGCCCGGGAGGCCTGACCGGACGGGAGGGAGGGCCCCCCCGGATCGGTTCCTGCCCTGCCATCCCGTCCCTGCCCTGCCATCCGGTCCCATTCCAGCCCGTTCTGCCCCGGCCGGCGCCCTCATAAGGCTCCCCCGCAGGGATCCCCCGTCAGCTCTTCCCACCGGGCAGATGCCGGCGGACTGCCGCTTCGCAGCTCCCCATCCACGTCAGTTCCCGCCCATCCTGGGCTCCTGTTGCCTGACCGCAGCATCCTGGCAGTTCCCAAAGTCGCAACAATTCCCGCCCGCCGGGGACTGGGGCCGCCGGCCCCGGATTTTCCCCGGTCCGGGATCTCCGTCCCCAAAACACCCTCCCCACTTGGCAAAATTGCTAGCAGTTTCTCAGAGACGGGGCTTGTTCTTCACTACAATAAGTGCCATAAATGGGCGTTAGTGCGGTCAACGCACGCATCAGCAAAGCAAAAGGCACAAGATCATCATGAAGAAAATCATCGCGGCGCTTCTTGCCGCCGCTCTGGGCTCCGGCGCCTGCCTAGCAGCCGGCAGCAACGGCAGAACCGACATTCTTGATCCCATCTACGACGACGAGACCGCAGCAGTTCCCCTTCCCGAGAACTTCTATGTGAAGGAGAAAGACGAGGCCGGCAGGAAGATGATCTTCGCCAGCAAGACATCCCCCAGCATGGTCCTGTCCGTGGTGTTCATCCCTGTCAACGACCGTCCCCTGCAGCACATCCTGGCGGAGAACATGTACAAGTACCGCCGGGCCCACAGCGATGTGATGCTCACCTCCTGCCAGACCGATCCTGCCCTGAAGAACTTCGCCTCCTACGCCTTCACCTGCATCAAGAACCAGGACTCCACCGTGGCGGTGGTGATGACCCAGTTCGAGGACAGCAACGATCAGCCCAGCGACTTCATCCGGGTGATGACCGTCTCCGCCAAGTCCGGTGACATGCCCGCCTCCGACGAGATCGGGGAGATGATCAACCATGCCAACTACAACCTGAAGGCCTTTGACAACTTCAACATCCCCCAGAAGACCGTGCTCAAGCACCATATCGAGGATCTGGACATGGATCTCCAGGGTCTGGAGATGATCACCGGGGAGGGCCCGGATCTCTGGGCCCGGGGAGTAATGGAGCCTCCCATGTCCGTGGAGAGCATGGAGATCACCGACAAGGGCATGAAATATGTGCTGAAGATGCCCAAGACCAATGAGAAGTTCATTGCCACCATGTACCTGTCGGACAACGAGTCCCAGTCGGCGATCATCAGCACCATCCGCAGCGCTCTGGAGCAGGGCTACCACAACTGCAAGGAATTCAAGGAGGTTCCCGGGGTGGAGACCGCCTCGGTGACTGCCAGCTGCGCCGAGGGGGACATGAAAGTCAACATCCGGCGCATCAGTTCTGTGGAGAAGTATGAATACAAGCTCTACGAGGTGATCACCGGCACCCAGGAGCTGCTGGACGCTCTTTTCGCCGAGCCCACCCTGTCCAAGCAGCTGAGCGAGTACCTGTACTCGGAGTTCTTCAACCGGGAGATCCTCCTGCGGCACAACAACATCTTCGACTACATCGCCAGCATCGACGCCGGCACCAAGAGCCCCACCCCGGTGCAGTTCATTGTGGACAAGTCCACGGTGAAGTCCCTGGCGGCCGCCCAGGCCATCCCGGGGGACAGCAAGGACGGGGCCAAGGCCGGGAGCACCCCCGCCTCCTCCACCATCATCAAGCATGACAGCAACTACGACCAGCAGGACTACAAGTTTGTCCTCATAGCCGGGGCCGCAGGCATTGCCGCCCTGAGCCTCATCCTGCTCCTCCAGATAAGGCGCCAGAAGGAAAAGGCCAAGCAGAAGGATGAGGAGAAGAAGGCCCAGGAGGAACAGGAGAAGCAGGAGCAGGAAAAGGCCCAGGCTTCACCCCTGGCTGACAGCGGCGATGATCTGCTCATGGAGATCGAGGCTGCCCGCATAGCCCGGAAGAGGGAGATGTACCAGCAGCAGCGGGATGCGGAGAATCTGGCCAAGGAGCTGGAGGAGAAGCGGAAGAATATGGATGACGCGGAGCTCCAGCGCCGCAAGGCATCCCTCCAGGAGTTCTCCAGCAAGAACGCCCCGGACGCCATTGCCGCCGCCCTCAGCGCCCCCAAGGAGACCGTGGCCGAGAGCAATCTCAAGGCCAACGAGATGATCAAGAGCCAGCGCCAGGAGGAGTTTGAGCCTGCCAAACCGGCAGCCGGGAAACCCGCCAAGAAGGAGAAGCCGGCGGAGGCCAAGAAGCCCGCCCCGGCCAAGCCCGCCCCTGCTCCGGCCCAGGAGGATGCGGAATACGTGCAGGAGGAGCTGATCCCGGAGGAGCCGCCCCTGCCCGCCATGGATGAGGCAGAGCGCCAGGCCGAGGCTGAGCGCCGGCGCAAGGAAGAGGAGATGAAGGCCAAGACCAACGATCTCCTGATGAAGATGAAGAAGGGTCAGAAGTCCGATCTGGAGTCCCGGGAAAAGGAGCCGGAGAAGCCGGCCACTGCGGTTTCCACCGCCCCCTCCAGGACCTTCACCCTGCAGAGCATGGATGCCAAGCCGAAAAAGCCCGCCGCAGCAGCGGCCCCGGCCCCGGCGCCCGCTCCCCAGCCCGCTCCGGTCCAGGAGGAGATCCAGATCCAGATCCAGCCCCAGGCCCAGGCCCAGCAGCAGAGCAGTTTCTTCGCCGGTGAGGACATGGTCCAGACCGAGCCTGAGATCCAGCTTGAACTGGAGCCGGAGCCTGCGGTCCAGCAGACCAGCAACTTCTTTGCCGGAGAGGACATGGTTCAGCCGGAGCCTGCCGTCCAGGCCCAGCCCCAGCAGCAAAGCAGTTTCTTTGCCGGGGAGGAGATGGTGCAGCCCGAGCCCGCCGCCCAGGCCCAGACCCAGGGCAGTTTCTTTGCCGGAGAGGAGATGGTGCAGCCGGAGCCCGCCGCCCAGGCCCAGACCCAGGGCAGTTTCTTTGCCGGGGAAGAGATGGTGCAGCCGGAGCCTGCCTCCCAGCCCCAGACCCAGGGCAGTTTCTTTGCCGGTGCGGAGGTGATCCAGCCGGAAGCCGCCGCACCCAGCCCCAAGGCCGCCCCTGCCAAATCCAGAAGTTCCTGGGATCCCCTGGAGGAACTGGCCCGGAAGTCCAAGAAGATTGAGCCCCAGGCCCAGGAGGACGAATTTGAGATCAGCCTGGAGGATGCCGCCGGGGATATCAGCCTGGACATGTTCGCCAACGATCTGACCCCCGAGGCCCCCAACCAGGACATTCCTGATGCCGACGGTGTGATGGATCTGTCCGGCGGGGAGAACATTCTTGATCTCTCCAGCCTGGAGGAGGAGTTCACCCAGACCGCCAAGCCCGCCCGGAGACAGCCGGCGCCAGAGCCTGCCGCTCCCGCCCCGGAGTCTGCGGTGGAACCCGAAGCCCCGGCCCCGGCACCCAAGAAGCGATCCACCAAGAAGATCCGGAAGTTCAATCTCGGCTCCCTGTCCGTGTCCCTCACCGACAAGGAGTGAGCCCGGAAGGATCGGTCCGGAGCTCTTACAGAGGCAGCGCAGGGACGCTGCCTTTTTCATGCCTGGAAAAGGGGGAGCCGCCCACGGTCCGGACTGAAACCGCCGGCACGGGAGCTCCGGCGCCCGGTCCGGAAAACCCGGGCGTTTTTTTGATCCCCGTCCCTTATTTTTCCTGTCTGCACGGGGATCTTATTTGCTATGATCACTCTGCGCCGGAACTTTCGGCCCCCGCCCGGTAAAAGCCCGGCAGGGAGCGGCGCAGGAGAAGTGCCGGGCCTGGCCCGGAGCTGATTTGCGGTCGGGCTCACCGCCCCGCCAGACAAGAGAGGTTTGCAATGGATCTGTTCAAATACATGCGTCCAGGGCTTATGACACTGGCCCTGTGCTGCGCCGCCGGTGTCCAGGCCGATGAGCCGGTTCCCACCCCGGCCCCGGCAACTGAGACTGCCGCCGCCCCGGCAAGGGAAGCCACCGGCTGCGCCGGGGCTGAAAACAAGACAGCAGAGGCCCCTGAAGGCCAGGGCACCGGCTGCACTGAGAAGCCCGACGCCACCAAGATCACCGCCGCCAAGGCGGAGATCCTGATGATCATCGACAAGAGCGGATCCATGTACTCCCTCACCGATGACACCATCGGCGGCTTCAACTCCATGATCAAGAAGTTCCAGGATCAGAAGATCAACGGCCGGGTCACCACCGTCTTCTTCAACGACAAGGTGATCACCATTCACGATCGGCAGGATCTGAGCACTATCAAGCCCATCAGCCGCAACGAGTACACCGCCGAGGGCACCACCTCACTGCTGGACGCCATGGGGATCAGTATATCCAAGCTGGCAGCATGCCCTGACATCAAGGATGCCAAGGACACCCAGGTGGTTGCCGTAGTCATCACCGACGGCATGGAAAACAGCAGCAAGGAATACAAGAAGGCCATGGTCAAGCAGATGGTGGAGGATCGGCAGAAGGACGGCTGGCGGTTCATCTTCCTGGGGGCCAACATTGACGCTGCATCTGAAGCCGAGTCCCTGGGCATTGGCCGGAGCAACGCCGTGAAGTACCGTAACACCAGCTCCGGTGTGCGTTCCAACTATGAGGCCGTGGTGGACTTCACCGGCGCCGCCATGGAGGCCGCCGAAACCGCCGCTCCCATGAGCGAGGACTGGAAGAAGAAAGTGGAAAAGGACGAGTGAGTCCTGAAAGCTGACTGCCAGGCAGGCACCTGACAGCACAGGGCCCGGTTTCCCCCAGGGGATCCCGGGCCCTTCTCTTGTGTATTTGGCTCTTGCTGAGGGCGGCGCACTGACAGATCATCAAGAAAGGTGACAGGACGGTGCTCTGACCGCCACCGGAGCACCGGAGGGGGCCGGAATGTTTTTCCCCGAGAGGAACCTCTGCCGGAAAGGCGCCTCTGGCGTCGTCCTGATCCGGAGGTGGAGGTCCTCTGCCGGAAGGCTCATCCGGGATGTCCGCCCCCTGAGGAGAGAGCGCCTCAGGGCGCCTCCTGCCCGGCCACTGCCGCCGATCCGGCGCCGGACGGCGCTCAAGCCCGGGTGTCCGGATTTGATTTGATTGTTTTGTTCTGTTCTGATCCGATCTGAGCCCGTCAGAACTCAGGCCTGCTTACTCTCACTGCTGCCGGAGATCAGCCGGGCCATGATCCCGCCCATCTGGGTGACCGCCAACTCCTTCACGGACTCCTCAAAGCGGATCACATCCTTCGGGAAGCAGCAGATCACCGTGCTGCCCAGCCGGAAGCGCCCGATCTCCTCCCCCTTCCGGAAGCACCGGTTCTCTGGGGCATGATCTGTGACCGCAATGGTCTTCCCCCGGATCTGGCCCGCCCAGACTGTCTCCATGCTGCCCACCACCGTGGCACCCACCATCACCAGAGCCATGGGGCCGAAGGCGGTGTCGAAAATGCAGGCCACCCGCTCATTCCGGGCAAAGATCCCGTCGATGCTGGACACCGTCAGGGGGTTCACGGAATAAAGCCTGCCAGGGACAAAGACAGTCTTCATGAGCCGCCCGTCAAAGGGCATGTGCACCCGGTGGTAATCCTTGGGGGACAGATAGACGGTAATAAAGGATCCGTCCTGAAAGGGAGCGGACACACTGCGGTCGCCCCCCAGGAGGGTGTTCAGGCTGTAGTCAAAGCCCTTGGCCTGGATGATCCGGCCGTTCTGGATCCGGCCCGCCTGGCTCACCGCCCCGTCCACAGGGAACACCACCGCGTCATCCCGTGGATCCACGGGACGCACCCCCTCCCGCAGGGGCCGGGTGAAGAAGCGGTTGAAGGTCTCATAGGAGGAGGGGCTGGGCTCGGCAGCCAGATCCATGTCGACGCTGTAGCGGTTGATGAAGCGGTTGATCACAAAGGTGGTGAACTCCCCCATGGGACGATCCGCCAGATAGCCGGCTGCCCGGGTGATCAGCTGTTTGGGCGCCAGATGCTGGAAGGCAAGAAAAAAGGCATTGGCTACTTTGGACATAAGCTGTTCCCCCAGTCACTGATCTGCAGCGCAGATCCGGCACAAGAATAAAAGGATGCGACACCGGCAGTCACCCCGGCATGGTCCTCAACCGGAGGACACTGCCGGATCTGCCGCCTGGCTCGGAATTCTAACATGAAAGGCGGCGCCGGATAAAAGTAACCCCCGGTCCCGGAAAGGCTCATAACATCAGCACGGCGCCGGGAGAGCTTCCCGGCACCCTCACCTCCCGGCGGGATCAGTGCAGGCCCGGCGGAAGCCGGCCCGGGAGCGCACCTGCTCCTGATCTTCCAGGATCCGCAGGTAGTTGTCATAGCGCTCCGGGCTGATCTGGCCTTCTGCGACCGCCTGGCGCACGGCGCAGCCCTTCTCGTTCTGGTGGCGGCAGTCCTTGAAGCGGCAGGTGCCCAGATACGGGGCAAACTCCCAGTAGCCCCGGATCAGATCCTCCCGGGACAGGTGCCACAGCCCAAACTCCCGCACCCCCGGAGAGTCCAGGATGGTTCCTCCCTCCGGAAAACGGTACATCCGGGTGCAGGTGGTGGTGTGCTGCCCCAGACCTGAGACATCCGACACCGCCCCCACCTCCGCGGCGGCGCTCCCCAGCAGGGCATTGAGCAGGGAGGACTTGCCCACCCCCGACTGCCCCGCCAAAAGGGACCGCCTCCCGGAAAGGAAATCCCGGATCGCCGAGATCCCCTGGCCGGTGGCAGAGCTGGCCAGAAACAGCCGGACATGGGGCTCCCCATAAAAGGACAGCCGCTCCCGGAGGCGGTCCTCATCCCCGGGATCCGGAAGGAGATCGGTCTTGGTGATGATCACCGCCGCCTCAATCCCGGCATGGACGCAGGCAGCCAGATACCGGTCAATGATATTGGTGGACAGTTCCGGCTGCACGGCGGAGGCCACCACCACAGCCACCTCGATATTGGCGGCCACCGGCTTGAGGCCGTCGTAAAAATCCGGCCGCTGCAGCAAACTCTTCCGGGGCAGCACCGCCTCCACAGTGTCCGTGCCGCCCTCCCCGGGAACCACCGGACGCCACAGGATCTCATCCCCCGACACCAGGGTGCCCACAGTGCGGCGGATCCCGCAGCGGAGGAGGGTGCCCTCCCGATCCTCAATGTCCGCCTGGCTGCCGTAGCGGCTGATCACCACGCCCTCCCGCAACGTGGAGGGATCAGCGGTGAACTCATCGATCCGGCGCTGCCGGCCTTCCCGGATCCGGTTCTCCTGTTTCCTGCTGAGCTTTCTGGCCATGGTCCTCCCGGCTTGTGGATCCTGGCGGCGCCGTCTTTCCGTAAAGGAGTGCGGTGCCAAAACCGTCAATCCGTGCCATAATAGCACCGCTCCGGCTTCCGGTTAAGGGCATTTGGTCAGGGAGAGCACTGTATGCAGGACAAAAACAACCTGGTCTGGATGGATCTGGAAATGACCGGTCTGGATCCGGAAAAGGACAAAGTTCTGGAGCTGGCCGTGCTCATCACCGACAAGGATCTGAACATTGTGGCGGAGGGTCCCACGGTGGTAATTCACCAGGAGGATGAGATCCTGGCCCAGATGGATGAGTGGAACACCCGGACCCACACCGCCTCCGGGCTCATTGACCGGGTGCGGGCCAGCGAGGACAACGAGTTCACCTGCATGAACACAGTGATCTCCTTCATGCAGCTTCATGTGCCCATGGGGGTCTCCCCCCTGTGCGGCAACAGCATCTGGCAGGATCGGCGCTTCATCATCAAGCACCTGCCCTACATCGACCGCTACCTCCATTACCGCAACATTGACGTCAGCAGCATCAAGGAGCTGGTGACCCGCTGGGCCCCGGGAACCGAGTTCCCCAAGGAAAAGCGCCATGAGGCCCTGAGCGATATCCGGGAATCCGTGGCGGAGCTGGCCTTCTACCGCCAGAACTTCTTCCGCCTCTGATCCGGCACCCGCCGTCTTCCGGTAACCCGTGATCAAGAAGATCCCGGGCACCCGGGGTAGTTTCCCGGCAAAAACAACGGAGATCACAAAAAGCCCTTGCAATGCGAGATGAAATCCTTATAATTCTCACTGTTGCGTTGCGGGAATAACTCAGTTGGTAGAGTGCAACCTTGCCAAGGTTGATGCCGCGGGTTCGAGCCCCGTTTCCCGCTCCAGCGCCGACTCCTTTCTCAGCGCGGGAATAACTCAGTTGGTAGAGTGCAACCTTGCCAAGGTTGATGCCGCGGGTTCGAGCCCCGTTTCCCGCTCCAGATTTCTTCTCCATTTTCCTCTTTCTATTCTCATTTCTGCCTGTCACTCTCTCTGACCTCAGGCATCATTATGATCTCAGTGTCATGGGCTTTGCGCTCAGAAAACAGTCAACGGCAACCGCAGCCCCGTCCCGGCGCAAAATAATGCTTGCACCTGTCCGGCGCTGAATGTAGTATAACGATCGTAGCCAGTTGGCCGGATCAGCGCCCAGAGGCTCACCTCCTGATGCGGGAGTAGTTCAGTGGTAGAACGCGACCTTCCCAAGGTCGATGTCGCGGGTTCGATCCCCGTTTCCCGCTCCATATCATCAAAGCACTTGAATCTCACACCCTCTTCATCATCTTTTCTTCACCATCCGTCACGGCTCTTTCTGCAGATCTGCCGTTACACGGATCTTATGCTTCTAATCCTGATCCAGCGCCCTGTGCTCGCCGCCTGATCCCGCCGCCCGGGAAAGAGCCCAGATCATTTCCGCCGGCCCGCCCGTGAAAATTCCCCACAACACCTCCACCGGCATGCCCCGTCCCGGAGTTCTTCCGCCCCGGGAACCGTTTCCCGCCAGACACCGGCATCTCCCCGGCAAGAGCCGCCGCCGCTCACAGGACACAGACAGCCCCATACCACCGCCTCACGGCTCCAAACATGGACAGGGCTTCCTGCCCCTGTCGGCGGCGTCACAGATCCGGGTGTGCACCGGGGGAAGTTATTTCCCTGCCACCATACATTTTGTCATAATGGCGTAATTCAGACACAACATGTACAGCCAACACCACCGCAAAGGGAGGGTTCTTTATGTCATTAATCGGCAAGGATATCATCGATTTCACCGTCCAGTGCTACGACAACGGCTCCTTCAGGGAAGTCACCAAAAAGGACGTGCTGGGCAAGTGGGCAGTGTTCTTCTTCTATCCGGCAGACTTCACCTTCGTCTGCCCCACTGAGCTGGAGGATCTGGCCAACAAATATGAGGAGTTCAAGAAGATCGGCTGCGAGATCTACAGCGTCTCCTGCGACTCCCACTTCGTGCACAAGGCCTGGCACGACGCCTCCAAGACCATTCAGAAGATCAAATATCCCATGCTGGCTGATCCCACCGGTGCGCTGGCCCGGGGCTTTGACGTGATGATCGAATCCCAGGGCATGGCCGAGCGGGGCACCTTTGTGGTGAACCCTGAGGGCAAGATCGTGGCCTATGAGGTCAACGCCGGAAATGTGGGCCGCAACGCCGACGAGCTGTTCCGCAAGGTCCAGGCCTCCCAGTTTGTGGCCGAGCACGGGGATCAGGTCTGCCCCGCCAAGTGGAAGCCCGGTGCCGAGACCCTGAAGCCCAGCCTGGATCTGGTGGGCCTCATCTGACACACCCCCGGGGGACAGCAGATCGGTTCCCCTTTCCCGGTCCCCGGCCTCATTCCGGGGATCCTCCCCTCCCTCCCGTTCCCGCCAGTGAGAAGCATCCCATGAACACAGACAGCAGCCTCTATGACTTTGCCATTGTGGGCGCAGGCCCCGCAGGTCTTTCCGCCGCCATTTACGCCGCCCGGGCCAGATACCGGGTCCTGGTGCTGGAGAAGGATCGCATCGGCGGCCAGATCACCATCACCTCTGAGGTGGTGAACTACCCGGGAGTGGAGAAATGCAGCGGCAAGGAGCTTACCGAGCGCATGCGGCGCCAGGCAGAGTCCTTCGGCGCCGAGTTCATGTCCGCCGAGGTCAGAAGCCTGGATCTGTCCCAGGAGATCCGCGTGCTCCACACTTCCCGGGGGGAGATCCGGGCCCTTTCCGTGATCATCGCCACCGGGGCCAGCCCCCGGAAGGTGGGGTTCAGGGGCGAGGCCGAGTTCCAGGGCCGGGGCGTGGCCTACTGCGCCACCTGCGACGGGGAGTTCTTCACCGGCCGTGAGGTGCTGGTGGTGGGCGGGGGCTTTGCCGCCGTGGAGGAGAGCATCTTCCTGGCCAAGTACGCCAGCAAGATCACCATCCTGGTGCGGCGCAATGAGTTCTCCTGCGCCCGCTCCGCCGTGGAGGAGCTGGAGCACCATCCCAAGATCAGCGTGCGCTTCAACACGGAAATCCAGGAGGTGTCAGGGGACGGGATCCTGGATCGGGCTGTCCTCAGGAACAATGTCACCGGAGAGACCGAGGAGTACCATGCCGCTGACGGCGGCAACTTTGGCGTCTTCGTCTTTGCCGGCTATGAGCCCAGCACCGGCTGGCTACCCCCGGAGATCACCCGGGACAGCAGCGGCTGCGTGATCACCGATGAGCGCTGCCGCACCGTGGTTCCCGGGATCTGCGCCGCCGGGGATCTCCGGGCCAAGGATCTCCGGCAGGTGGTTACCGCCGTGGCCGATGGAGCCACCGCCGCCACGGTGCTGGAGAAGGAGGTCCAGGCCCTGCACGAGAAGCTGGGGATCGGGGATCTCACCGTCCACGCCCCGGAAAGGAAGAAGGACACCGCCCCGGAGGAGAACCGGAATGAGTCCCGGGAGAACCCCGGCAGTGAGGAGAACGCCTCCGGGGACGGCCGTCTCCTGGACAGCCAGATCCGCAGCCAGCTGGCTGGAGTCTTCGGCAAAATGGCAAGCACCGTCACCGCCAAGCTCTGGGAGGATGACAGCACCCTGTCCGGCCTCATGCGCTCCTTTGCCGGGGAGCTGGAGGATCTGTCCGCGAACCTAGCCACCTCCTTCGGCACCGCTGCCGAGCTCCAGGAGAAGCACCCCGGGATCCGGACCCCGGCCCTGGAGCTGCTGCGCCAGGACGGATCCAGCTCCGGGATCTTCTTCCATGCGGTGCCCGGGGGCCATGAGCTCAACTCCTTTGTCATCGGCGTCTACAACACCGGAGGGCCTGGCCAGGCCGTCAGCCCCGAGACTGCGGAGCGGATCCGCCGGATCAGCCGCCCGGTGCAGATCCAGGTGCTGGTGTCCCTGTCCTGCACCATGTGCCCGGAGACCGTCATGGCCGCCCACCGGGCCGCCACCCTCAATCCCCTGATCACCGCGGAGATGTTTGATCTGAACCATTTCCCGGAGCTCCGGGAGCAGTATGCGGTCATGAGCGTGCCCTGCATGATCATCAACTCCGGAAAGCCGGTGTTCGGCAAAAAGAACCTGGATCAGCTGGCGGAGATCCTGGAGGGTGCGGTCTGAGGGCGGCGCCACCGCCCCGCCAGTCTCCCGCCAAAGTCCCTCCGGAACAGGGATCCCCGCCCGGCGGCTGGCTATTTTCTGTTTCAAAAAGAGGCGGTTTCTTGCTAAAATTTACCGCATTCTGATTACCGTTTCACAGCCTCCGGAGAGCCTTTTCTCCGGGGGCGCCAATTATCTATCAACAGTCTTTCATTCATTAGGAGGAAGAAGTGGACGTAGTTAAGGCTGATGTCGCCATCGTCGGCGCAGGCGGTTCCGGTCTGCGCGCTGCCATAGCAGCCGCCGAACTCAATCCGGATCTGAAGGTGGCCCTGATCTCCAAGGTCTATCCCATGCGCAGCCACACCGTGGCCGCCGAGGGCGGCGCCGCCGGCGTGGTCCGGGACGACGACTCACTGGATTACCATTTCCATGACACGGTGGCCGGCGGTGACTGGCTGTGCGAGCAGGACGTGGTGGATTACTTTGTGCACAACACCACCCGTGAGCTGTATCAGCTGGAGCACTGGGGCTGCCCCTGGAGCCGCAAGCCTGACGGCCGGATCAACGTCCGCCCCTTCGGCGGCATGAAGGTCCCCCGCACCTGGTTCGCCGCTGACAAGACCGGCTTCCACATGCTGCACACCCTGTTCCAGACCTCCACCAAATACAAGTCCATCATCCGCTACGACGAGCACTTCGTCCTGGATCTCCTGGTCCGGGACAACCAGGTGTACGGCGTGGTCACTCTGGACATGCAGAACGGCGTGGTGCGCATGATCCAGGCCAAGTCCGTGATCATCGCCACCGGCGGATCCAACCGCTGCTACCGCTTCAACACCAACGGCGGCATCGTCACCGGCGACGGTATGGCCCTGGCCTACCGCCACGGTGTGCCCCTCCGGGACATGGAGTTTGTCCAGTACCATCCCACCGGTCTGCCCGGCTGCGGCATCCTCATGACCGAGGGCTGCCGGGGCGAGGGCGGCGTGCTGACCAACAAGGACGGCTACCGCTATCTCCAGGACTACGGTCTGGGCCCTGAGACTCCCCTGGGTCAGCCCAAGTCCAAATACATGGAGCTTGGTCCCCGTGACCGGGTGTCCCAGGCATTCTGGCAGGAGCAGCAGAAGGGCCGCACCATCAAGACCCACCTGGGCGATGTGGTCAACCTGGATCTGCGCCATCTGGGCGCTGATTACCTGGAGGAGCGCCTGCCTTTCATCTGCGAGCTGGCCCGGGCCTATGTGGGCGTGGATCCGGTGAAGGAGCCGGTTCCTGTGCGTCCCACCGTCCACTACACCATGGGCGGCATTGAGACCAACGGCCGCACCGGCACCCGCATTGCAGGCCTGTACGCCGCCGGCGAATGCGCCTCCGTGGGCATCCACGGCGCCAACCGCCTGGGCTCCAACTCCCTGGTTGAAACCGTGGTCTTCGGCCGGGTGGCCGGCGAGGAGGCAGCCAAGTTCGCCGCTGAGAACGAGCACACCGACACCGCACCTCTGACCCAAATCGCCCAGGAGTCCCTGGACAAAGCTCTGTCCCTGGTCAGCGGCGAGCGCTCCGAGTCCGTCTCCCAAATCCGCAACGAAATGGGCGACGCCATGGAGGAAGGTATCGGCATCTACCGCACCGATGAGTCCATCCGCAAGACCATCGACAAGCTCACCGCCCTCAAGGAGCGTTACCGGAACATCAAGATCAACGATCAGTCCACCATCTTCAACACCGACTGGCTCACCGCCATTGAGCTGGGCTTCCTCCTGGGCAACGCCGAGGCCATGGCCTACTCAGCACTGAACCGCACCGAGTCCCGGGGCTCCCACCAGAGACTGGACTTCACGGAGCGCAACGACGAGCAGTTCCTGAAGCACTCCCTGGCCACCTACAATCCGGACGGGGCACCCAGCATCACCTACAGCGATGTCAAAATCACCAAGCTTCCTCCTGCAAAGCGTGTTTACGGTATTGAGGCGGAAAATGCAGAAAAGGCAGCCAAGGCCGCTGCCCAGAACAACGGAGGTAACCAGTAATGGCTGACAAGATCAAGATAACAGTTCAGCGCTACCGTCCCGAACAGGATCGGGAGCCCTGGGATCAGAGCTTTGAGGTGGAGTACACCCGGGAGACTTCCCTCCTGGAGGCCCTGAATTCCATTAAGGACACACAGGAGCCCACCTTAAGCTTCCGCTGGTCCTGCCGCATGGCTATCTGCGGCTCCTGCGGCATGATGGTCAACGGCGTGCCCAAGCTGGCCTGCAAAACCTTCCTCAGAGACTATGCCGGTCAGGAAATGCGCATTGAGCCCCTGGCCAACTTCCCGGTGGAGCGGGATCTGGTGGTGGATCTGTCCGACTTCATCGAGAAGCTGGAGCGGATCAAGCCCTACATCATTCCCAAGAAGGGCGAGTCCCAGCCCGGCGAGCAGAGAGAGTACATCCAGACCCCTGCCCAGCTGGAGAAGTACCGCCAGTTCTCCATGTGCATCAACTGCGGCATCTGCTATGCAGCATGTCCCCAGTACAAGCTCAACAAGGAGTTCCTGGGACCGGCCGCACTGACCCTGATCTACCGTTACAACGAGGACAGCCGTGACGGCGGCAAGGAAGAGCGCATGAAGCTAGTGAACCAGGACACCGGCGTGTGGAGCTGCTCCTTTGTGGGCTACTGCTCCGAGTGCTGCCCCAAGGGCGTGGATCCCGCTTCAGCCATCCAGCTGGGCAAGGTGGAGAGCGCCAAGGACTACCTTATCTCCATGTTTAAGAAGAAGGGAGAATAAAGATGGATTTAGAAAAATCAACCCGTCAGCCCTATGTCCGCCCGGTGGATTCCACATGGTGGACCAAGAAGGGATTCTACACCGCCTACATGCTGCGGGAAGGCACCTGTCTGCTGGTGCTGGCCTTCGTGCTGGAGATGCTGGGATTCTACATTGCCGCCCTGACCGGAGCCAACGGACTGTGGAAGTTCGCCTCCTTCTTGGGACATCCGGTGATGATTGCCTTCAACGCCCTGGTGCTGGTGGCTGTGCTCTATCACGCCTTCACCTGGTTCCCCCTGATGCCCAAGGCCCTGCGGGTCATCGTCAAGGACACCAAGTCCGGACTTTACAAGCTCCTGGACGGCAAGTACCTGGTGATCCTCCTGTTTGCCGCCCTGCTCGGCGTCACCGTGGGCGGAATTGTGCTCTTCTATTATCCTGAGCTCCTGGGACGGCTGCTTTCACCCTTCGGACTGGTGAAGTCAATCGTTGAAAGCCAGGATCCTTCCAGCATGCCCAACGGCGACACCATGAAAGACGTCAGTAAGCTGGTTCAAGATTACATCGGGAAGTAAAGAAGCAACAATCAGTGCCGCCCGGTCCGGCATGAACTGGCCGGGAGGCACCAACTGGAGAATTTCAAATGTTTAGAAAAGACCGCTCTGACGAGCCTATCTACTGGGGGCTGTTCGGCGCCGGTGGCATGGTCGTGGCCATTGCCCTGCCGGTGATCATCCTGGCTACCATGGGTCTGACCCACAGCCTGACTGACACCGTGATGTTCGGCGAGATCATCCTGTCACCCCTGCCCAGCCTGGTGTTCATCTCCCTGATGATCCTGTGCACCTGGCACGCCCTGCACCGTGTGTACCACACCCTGCATGATCTCAACGTCCATGTGGGTACCCTGCACCACCTGGTGATCTACGGCCTGGCCGCCCTGATCTCCCTGGCCTTCATCGTCTGCTGGGCAATCCTGGTGTTCAAGAACATCTTCTAAAGCGACAGTTCATCTGAAGTTTCAAAGTACAAAAAAAACTCCCGGAAGGGAGTTTTTTTTGATCCTGTCCAAGACCGGCTTGAGGACGGACACCCCAAAAGTCCAACAACTTGCTGGAGAATTTGGGGTGGTGTCCCTCAGGGGTTTCTGGCAATTTCGAAAGCCCCTGATCAAGAACTATATTGATCTGCGCAATTTTCTACATCCGTCACAAATTACACTTAAAATCGACTATTGTGACCATAGATTTACATATGTGTACCTACAAATTGTGGGTAAACAGCCCCCTAAAAAGGTGGCTTAAGCCCAAAATTGGTCATCGTCGCTCTCATCACCATCATTCTGCTGTGCGTGGGCATGATAGCGATGTTCTTCGGAGTGCTTCTGTTCTTTGAACTCTGCGGGTATGCGATCAACGGCATTGCGAATCTGCTCTGACCAGCCGCAGAAATAAGCCGTAAAATGCAGGGAAAGCCTGTCTGCTGCTGAAGAAAAAGAAGCCACAACAGCGGGTTATGGCAAGGCTCCCGCACAAATCCATGAAAGCAGTGCTTAGGATCGGCCCCTGATCGGTGACCACAACGCAAGATGCCTGCTGCACCGGCATCTGATCAGCAGCTCCAGACCTGACAGCGCCACAGCCCCAGACAGGCCTTCATGCACGGTAGTAAAAGGCTCCTCTCCCAGTCTGTCGAGCGGAAACGAAACCATGGAATACATTCACCGCGAACTGGAACGCAAGTTCCTGGCAATGAACTCCGCCTTCAAAACCATTATGGTCACCGGAGCGCGGCAGACTGGCAAGACCACCATGCTCAAACACCTGGCCAAAGGTCAGAGACGGAGCTTTGTGACCATGGACAGATTCAGGGACCGGGAACTTGCCAGGCAGGATCCCGAACTATTCTTCCAGATCCACCAGCCGCCGATCCTCATCGACGAGATCCAGAAGGCTCCCGAACTCTTCGAGACCATCAAGATCTTGTGCGACAACACCGAGGAATGCGGGCTGTTCTGGCTTTCCGGAACCTGGAGCAGGCGGATGCTCAAGCAGGCAGGCGACTCACTTGCCGGCAGGATCTGCATACTCCGGATGTACAGTCTCTCCCAGCGGGAAATTGCCGGGATCCTGCCAGAAGAGCCGCTGGACTTCTCCTTTCAAGCCCTGGAAAGCCGCAGCCGGCTGTTCCCTGTGAACAACGCGGCAGAGATCTACACCCATATCTGGCGCGGCGGCATGCCCGCACGCCTTGGGATGGACCGCGAGCAGGCTGAGGAATACTGGAATTCCTATGTGGACAGTTACCTTATGCGCGACGCCGTGGAGGACAACGGTGTCACCGACACCACAGGCTTCCACCGCTTCATCCGGGCATGTGCGGCATTATGCGGCCAGCAGGTGAACTACAGCCTGCTGGCTGAGGCTGCCGGGATCTCCGGGGCCACCGCCAGGAACTGGCTCAAAATACTCCAGGACATGGGGATCATCTACCTGCTGGAGCCCTACTCAGGCAACGATCTGAAAAGGATGATCCGCAATCCAAAACTCTACTTCTGCGACACCGGACTCTGTGCCCATCTGGCATCCTGGCCCCTCAGGGATGCCCTGATGAACAGTGCGGTTGCCGGGCACTACTTTGAGAACCATGTGGTGGCAGAGATACTGCGCAACAACACCTATGCCCCGGCAAAAGCACTGATGTCCTACTACCGGGATCGGGAGCAGCGGGAAATCGATCTGATCCTGGAGCAAAACGGGATCCTTCATCCCCTTGAGATCAAAATGTCCGCCCGCCCAGATCCCAGGATTGTCCAGGAATTTGCAATGCTCCCTAAGGGCGGGCGCACATTGGGAAACGGCGAGATCATCTGCATGATCGGCAGGCCCTACCCCATCACGGAAGATCAGAGTTTCATTCCGGCCAACCTGATCTGAAAAGGGGAGCGGTTACGGCAGGGAAGCCGAAGCCGTTCACCAGCATGCAGCCAGCAACAGGATCCGTGTCCAGGAAAAAGAGAACAGTCTGCACTGGAGATCCGGAGACCGTGAAAGGTGAAGGATCGCCCTAAGAGCACCAGTGCCGTCCGACAGCAGGAAACTCCGGGACTTGGGGAAAAGCCGGAAGCAGGCAGTCTGAAAGCTTAAGATCCCAGCAGAGGCCGGGATGCAAAACAGCCTTAACTCCCTGCCCTTACGCAGTGCACACATTCAGATCCCGCAAAAACCATAGCATAGGACTTTACCTGCTTTCCCCGGAATTCCAGGGCTGACTGGTAGAGAAGGACCTGCTGGACGGCCTTCTTTTTTAGGCGTTCAAGGCTGGCTTCTGAGGCTTCAGATTTGGAAGAGTACTTCAGTTCGATAAGGTAGATGCATTTATTCCCGATGCCATTATCAACTGTGATGACCAGATCAGCATACATTTCACCCTCACCGGCAACCCGGAGGGATTTCTGCATCTCAGCCATTAAAGCCGGCACGGAGTTAACACCGGACAGGGAATTGAGTTTTGCATGAAGAACCAGATTCAGGGCCATCTCACTCATATGGGAAAGAACCTGATTGGTGAAGATCGTGCTTAAAAACGCAGTGCAGGAGGAAGCGAAGGAAGAAAGATCATCCTGAAAAGCCAGCAGGGAAGACACATCAAGTGTCTGTTCATTAAACAGGCAGCTGGGCAGTAAACGCCGATCCACTGTGCACTGGGCAAACACTTTCGACACATACAGGTTGGGGATCTTCAAGATCACCGCACTGTCATCGGAAAAGTCAGGATCAATAGTCAGGTACCCCAGATAATAAAGCATTGACAGCAACTTGATCCTGTCATATTTGGACGACTTGTTTAAATTGATCTTATCCGCAAGAGCATCAACTCTGAAGGTGTTGCCCGCCAGGTAGGTATCAATAATCTCGTCAGCAAGATCTTTTTCAGCCAAGTCAAAAAGCAAACGCAGATTAGAGCCATCATGATCTGAAGCCGGATCCAGGCATTTTTCAGGGGCGAGAAGCCGGCCCAGTTTTCTCATCCTGGTCAGATAGTACAGACACATTGACGAGTTATACACGGTACCCGAGGCTTCAGTGCTGAAGCAGTATCCGTCGTAAACCGGTTTCATCATGGAAATCACTTCTTCGGCGGTAGCACCGATTTTCCGCAGATCCACCAGTTGCGGGATCATCTTTTTCAGTTCAGCCTCGGTAAAACCGGCGTATTCGTTAAAGCCCGCATCTGAGGTCACATTCAGGGATATATTGAATCCGGAAGTGAGGGAGTCAAGGGACACTGATGACACACCTGTAATAAAGGTTTTGTAAACACAGGTCTTGGCGCCGTCCTTGATGGCCGCATAGAAATCCTTGACAAACCCGCCGGCACCGGTGACTGTTTTAAACAGTTCCAGATTGCAGTGAAGCAGACTGCTGGCAAAATTGTCGTATTCATCAATCATCACATACAGTGACTGCGTTGGAGAGTAATCACTGTAGGCATTGATAAATGATTTGATATAGGAAGAAGGCATTTTTTCCTCTTCCGGCCTGGGAGCAAATACAAAATCCCGGTAGCGTCTCCTGAAATTGGTGATCCCGCTTCTGATGGCAACGATAAAACTCTCGATCAAAGTCCCGAGATCCAGCCCGGAAACGCCGGAGAAATCCAGATCCAGCACATGATAGGTATTGTGGCTTGGCAGATGCTTCTGGTAGATGTCAGTTCCTGAAAACAGTTCCTCATACCTGTCCTTATAGGAAAGGTCGTAAAAGCATTTCAGCATCTGAACAAAGGTGCTTTTGCCAAAACGTCTGGGACGCAGCAGAACGGGATATCTGGTTGTGCCGATATCATCAAGAACACCGATCATCCCGCTTTTATCTGCAAAAGCTCTTCTGAGTTTCCGGAACAATTCATATGTGGCTTCACCATAGGGTGAATTCAGCAGCTGAACTTCACTTCCGGACATGACGGATCCTCAAATTCATGGCCACATGTGGCCATTATTAATGCTGGCTGGGCAAACTCTGCTGAAGGGATCCACGGCTGCCGCCAGCGGAGGGCCCCTTTTCTTCTGATCTGATGTTAAGGAATTTCCCCCAACATCTCAACTTTAGCGGGGAGTTATGCTGCTGAGGGCACAGGATCGGAATGAGACTCATTTCCCCGGCCTGCCGGCAGTCACTGCTCATCAGTGCAAATGGGAAGCAGGGGCAAAGGCGGAAAGGCAGGCTCTGCCCCGGGCAGTTTCCCCCGGACAGCAGTGCCGGCGGCTTTCCGGAAACACGGCTGCGGCCAGATCAGCCAGCAACTCAGAGAAAAGGTGAAAGATATTGCGGCGCGTCAGAGGCGGCCGTGTCAGCATGAGAGGCTGCATGCCCAGCCGCACAAAGACTCCAGATCCTGGGAAAAGCCCGAAGAAAAGGCTCCTACGGCGGCGCTCTGAGCAGATCCGGTGAAATCAGACCGTTCCTGTGGGCCTCAGAGGCCGCCCGGAAACCAATCTTCGGAAACTACGTCTCTCAGTACCGCTGGATGTGGTTCAGTTCACCGTCCTGGAGAAAGTAGCCGCCGCCGATATCCTGGTGGGTGTGCATTCTGCCGTCTTTGGAATAGAAGCCGCCACCGAAATCCTGGTAGGTGTGGTTGTCAATGGTGGTGGTGGAGCCATTCCTGTTGATATGGTGCATCTCACCGTCAACCGACACATAGCCGCCGCCCATGTCGACCACATTGTGGCATTTGCCGTTAAGACACACCATTTCAGCGGAGCAGGTTGCAGACAGAGCTAGCAGAGCCGAAGGAAGCAGCCAAAAGAGGATCTTCATGATCATTCCCTCCCGTGAAAACGCCAATTTTGAAACAGAAGGGTGATTATCTACAGATCAGCCCCTGACAGCAACTATCATTGTCACACTTTTACGTTCATCTGCCAGATGCCCGGAGCGATCTTCATTTCCAGATCCGGAAAGCCTCCCTCCAGTACGTTCCGTCACTTCCGGATCCGGTAAGCCTCCACCCGGAGCACCGGGTAGTCCTCCTCCCCGGCCTCCGGGCCCGGGCAGGAGGCTCCCCGGAGATGCAATTTCCAGACACCGGAGCCCGCAAGGCGCTCCCGGTAGAAGATCCCACTGCCCATGCCAATCCTCCGGCTCTGATCATAACTGCCCAGAAAAGGCGCCGGGAGCCAGGAAGCCAGGGACGGCTTGATCACGCTCATGTTCCCGGAAGGAGAATAGAGCTCCGCCTGGAGCTCAGTGTAGAAGGGCAGCACATGCAATGCCAGTTCCCGGAAACCCCGGAAACTGCCCGCCATGTGATCCGGCAGGATCCGCCCGAAGATCAGCTCTGCGCTCTCCGTCTCTAGCACCTCCCCCGCTCCTGGGGGCTCAGCTCCGCCGCCACCGGAGGACTCTGCTCCCCCGCCCCCGGCGCCCCCAGGCTGAAGAGGACCGAAGGAGCATTCGCACCCCTGCTCCAGGGGATGGCAGGAGGACACCCGGGCCTCCAGTTTCTCCGGTGCCTCCTCCCGGATCCGGCAGGCGGGATCACTGCCGCAGGCCAGGGCCGCCCTGACAGTGGCGCCTGCATCCGCCAGGCCGAAGCCGAACCGGGGAGAATGACGGATCCCGGCAGCATTACTCTGCCAGCCGGGATCGATGACAAAATGCTTCTCCGGGTGATAGATCGGATCATAGGCCAGGGAGGGGATCGCCTGATCGTTCCGGGCCCCGGCCGCCAGGAGATACCGGATCTGGGATACCGTGAAGGCGGGGCTGATCTGCTTCAGCAGTGCCACAATCCCGGTGATCTCCGCCGCCGCTGCGGAGGTGCCCTTCATCCGGGCGGTGTAATGGCAGCTCTGATCTCCCCGGGAGCGCCACAGAGAGCGGTCCCCGTCCCGATCATAGGCGTTCCGGTCACAGCTGTAACTGGACAGCGCCGCCACAATCCCCGGGGATCCGCCGCCCCTAAGGGTGTGGCCGTCCTCCCCGCCGAAAGCAGCCACCCACATATTGGGGCTGGTGGAGGACGAGGAGGATTTTTCCCCGGAGGCGTTCACCGCCGCCACGTTCACCACCAGGGTGGAGCGGGAAAGAGCCCCGGTGACAGAGCTCATACAGTCCGTCCCGGCCTTCCGGCAGCGGCGGTTGATCTCATCCCGCTCCCAGGAAGTCAGCTGGTATTCATTCCCGGCGGCATGGATCACCGGGATCCGGCGCCGGGCAAGCTCCCTGATAAGTTCACCGCTGCCGTCATTCTCCGCCACCAGGGTGGGACCGATGCTGGCGTTGACCACACCGGTCTCCGGGATCCGGAGCACCGCCCTCAGAGCCTCAAGAAGCATCTCCCCGCCGTTTCTGGGAGCCTTCTCATAAGGCAGGGGCACCGCATTCACTGAATAGATCCGGGACTCCCAGGCTATGCCCCGGATCCCCCGGCCATTGAAACCATCGGCGGCGATCAGGGAGGCCACCGAGGTGCCGTGAAGCTCGCCGCCCCGGGTCTTGTTCACATTGTCCAGGACGATCCCCTGGTTCACCTTGTCCAGTCCCGGCTCCGCCGGCACCGGGAAGATCCGGGAGGTGAGATCCTCATGCTCCAGATCCACCGGCAGATCCAGCACTGCCACCAGGACGCCCCGGCCGGTGATCGGCTCCCCCTGGGAGGTCACCGCCCCCCAGGCAGGGACAATGTTCAGATCAAGGCCCTTCCGGGGCGGACTAGCTGTCCCGAAAAAGTCCGTGCCGTTGTTATACAGGTGCCACTGGTAATGCAGCAGGGGATCCTGCTCCGCCAGGCGCAGGCGCCGCTGAAACCTTTTCCCCTCCGGGGTCTCATAACTGAAGTCCACCGCCAGGGGGAACACGGCACTGTGATCGGCCAGCTTCTCCCGTGGATAATGGTAGACAAAGGTGCCCGGATCCTTCCCCGGGGTTACCGTGCCGGGATCGGCGCTCAGGGCTGCCACATTCTCCGTCCTGACGGTATACCCCCGACCGGTCCACACATCCCCGTCCTCCAGCAGCTCGATCCCGGCCCAGTCGGAGACCACCCGGGGAGCTCCCAGGCATCCGGAGAGGAGCAGTGCCCCCAGGGCCGCAGATCCCAGGGCATGCAGAGCGGAAAACATCCACCCGGGACAGGCTCCGGATCCGGCGGACTGGTTCAGCAGAAAGGGAAAATGGCACATAGGCACACCATAAGTCACGGAAGGGAAGGAAGGATCATGCCCCGGTAGTTCTCCCGGCGGCGGCGCCCGGGAGGGCCCAAGGGACAGCATCCGGCAGTGGCTCCCCGCATCTGATCTGGAACACTCGTCCCGGCAGCAGATCCGGAATTGACACCCGGCACCAGCGCTGGCACAGATCACCGGCGGCAGCTGCGGATAAGAACACTCCGGCGGCCGCGTTGGTAAAGGTTCCCGGCGGTAGCGGCCCGGAGCGGTCCCCGGTGGCGCCGCACCCGGAAGACAGGCTAAAATAGCCTGCCGGAGCCGCCCCGGACGGAGCCGGGCCGGATAATCAGTCAACCAGAGGAGCAACCATGGAATACACCTGCGACCGCCTGAGCACCGCCCCCATGCTGGACTGGTCCGACCGCCATTGCCGGATCTTCTGGCGCCTGCTGACCCGCAGGACCATGCTCTACACGGAAATGGTGTCCACCGGCGCCATCCTCCACGGCCGGGAGGATTTCCTGGCCTTCCGGGAGGAGGAACTGCCCCTGACCCTGCAGCTGGGAGGCAGCAGCCCGGAGGAACTTGCCCTCTGCTGCCGCCGGGCCTCGGAGCAGGGCTACAGTGCCATCAACCTGAACCTGGGCTGCCCCTCAGATCGGGTGCAGAACGGAGGCTTCGGCGCCGCCCTGATGCTGGACATTCCCCTGGCTACGGAATGCTTCCGGGCCATGGCTGCTGCGTCCTCCGTCCCGGTGACGGTGAAATGCCGCATCGGAGTGGATCACCAGGACAGCTATGAATTTCTCCGGGGCTTTGTGGAGACATTCCGGAGTGCCGGCTGCCGTCATTTCATCATCCACGCCCGGAAGGCCTGGCTTTCCGGCCTGTCACCCAAAGAAAACCGGGAGATCCCGCCCCTGGACTATCAGCGGGTCTACAGGATCAAAGAGGAGTTTCCAGATCTGTTTATCACTATCAACGGCGGGATCAGGGATCTGGATGAGACCTTGAACCATCTCAGCAATACCGATGGCGTCATGCTGGGCCGTGCCGCCTACCAGAACCCCTTCCTGCTCCATCAGGCAGACAGCCGGATCTTCGGGGAACAGTCCGATCCGGTGTCCGATCGGGATCAGGTGGTGGATCTGCTGCTGCCCTATGCCCGGGAGATCACCTCCCAGGGGATCAAACTCAGTGCCCTCACCAGGCACATCCTGGATCTCTACACCGGGATCCCGGGAGCCCGGATCTTCCGCCGGATCCTGAGCCAGGAGGCCACCCGGAAAGACGCCTCGGCAGATCTGCTGCTGAAAGCCCGGGACGCCGTGCATGAAAGCATCCGGAGAGCCGAAGCCGACCTGCCAGATCGGGAGGGCTGAAGCGCCAGCCCGGCACCCGGTCCGGAACCCTTCAAAGTCCCCCAAAAGCCGTCCCCTGCCGATCCCCTGAACGGGCCTCCGGGAACGAGCTCTGGACACCCAGTATCCAAAAAGGCTAATCCAGTCACCAGCAACCAGAAAGGCGCATCCGCTCACCCAAGAGCCAGAAAGGCGCCTCCAGTCACCGGCAGCCGGAACAGTCAGATATCGGTGAGCAGCAGTTTGATCCGGTTGATCTGGTTGATCTCGCTGGTGCCCGGATCATAGTCCAGAGCGGTAATGGCAGCATGGGGGTATTTCTTCCGGATGGCCCGGATCATGCCCTTGCCGGTTATGTGGTTGGGCAGGCAGCCAAAGGGCTGGACGCACAGGATCCGGTCAGTGCCGGTCTCCAGCATGTGCACCATCTCGGCGGTAAGGAGCCAGCCCTCCCCGGACTGATGCCCCAGGGACACCAGATCCCGGATCCCCTGGCGCAGTTTCCGGAGCTTCACCGGCGGATCAAAGTGCCGGCTGGCCTTAAGAGCCAGACGCTGGGGGAGGCAGGCCAGCTCCACCAGACGGATGGCCGCTGCCGCAGCCCGGCCGCTCTTCCGGGATCCTGCCAGTTGCTGGCTGTTGAACACGTGATCATACATGCAGTACAGGAAGAAGGTCAGCATGTCCGTCACCACCGGCTCACAGTTCTCCCGGCGCACCAGATCGGTGACATGGCGGTTGGCATCAGGATGGTACTTCAGCAGGATCTCCCCCACAATGCCCACCCGGGGCCGGCGCTCCTCAGTCACCAGCTCAATCCGGTCGAAGTCCCGGACCATCCGGCGGACATTCAGGCAGAACCTGGTGAAACTGCCGGAGAGAATGTTCTCCCGGATCAGGACCGCCCACTTCCGCTCCATTTCCCTGACGGATCCGGGAACCTTCTCATAGGGCTCCATGCGGCTGATCATCCGGTTAAGCATGTCAGCATACTGCATGCCGATAAGCATGCGCTTCACCACGCCCCGGGACATGCGGAACCCCGGGCTGTCCGGATCCACACTGGTGGAGATGGGGATCACCGGCACATGGCCCAGCCCCGCCTCCCGGAGGGCCCGCCGCAGGAAAGGAGCATAGTTGGTGGCCCGGCAGGCGCCGCCGGTCTGGCTGATCAGCAGCGCCACATGCTGCAGATCATACTCCCCCGACTGGAGGGCATGGATCATCTGGCCGATGACCGCCACCGCCGGGAAGCAGGCGTCATTGTTGACATAGCGCATGCCGGTCTCCACATCCCCGGGCTCCAGGCGTTCCAGGACTTTCACCCGGTAACCCTCGGACTCGAACACCGCGTCAATGAACTGGAAATGCACCGGGGACATCTGGGGGATCAGCAGGGTGTGGGTCGCCTTCATCTCCGGAGTGAAGCGGGGATTGGCCGGGGCGGGTGCGGGGATCTCCGGGACAAAGCGCCCGCTGAGGCGCTCCCGCATGGCGGCGATGAGGCTGCGGATCCGGATCCGGGCCGGACCCAGGTTCATACCCTCGTCGATCTTGATCTGAGCGCACAGATGGCCGCTGGACTCGGCGATCTCCTCCAGCTGATCGGCGGTGACCGCATCAATGCCGCAGCCAAAGGAGATCAGCTGCAGCAAAGCGATGTTGGGCCCGCAGGAGGCCAGGAGGGCCCCGGCCCGGTACATCCGGGCATGGTAGGCCCACTGATTCACCACCCTAAGATCCGCCGGATCCCCGGTAAGGTGGGCCACGCTGTCCACGGTGAGCACCACCGTCCCGGTGGAGGCGATGAAGTCCGCAATGCCATGGTGGATCTCGGGATCTGTATGGTAGGGATGGCCGGCCAAGATGATCCCCAGCCTGCCGGTGCTCTTAAGATCCTCCAAAGCCCGATCCCCAGATCGGCGCATGTCCGCCCGGAAGGCGGCCATTTCGGCAAAGCCGGCCTCCACGGCGTGTTTAAGCTCCTCCAGGGGAATGCCGGCAAAAAGCTCCAGGCTCCTAAGGCGCTGGGGCAGCACTGCGGGATCCAGGGGAAGGAAAGGGCAGATCAGCTCCGCCCCCAGGCTTTCCAGGGCGCTGACATTCCGTGCCAGGAGCTCCGGGTAGCCGGCCACCACCGGGCAGTTGAAGTCACCGCAGGTGGTCCCTTCCTCCTTCTCCTCCCGGGAGATGCAGGGCATGAAGATCTTCCGGATCCCCTGCTCTGCCAGGGCGATGACATGGCCGTGGGCCAGCTTGGCGGGATAGCACACCGTCTGGGAGGGGATGGAGTCATAGCCCCGGTAGAACAGCTGCTTGCCCGAAGGCGGCGACAGCACCACCCTAAAGCCCAGATCGGTCAGGAGGGTGAACCACAGGGGGTAGTTCTCATACATGTTCAGGGCCCGGGGAATGCCGATCACCCCCCGGCGGGCCTCAGACTCATTCAGGGGCCGGTAGTCGTCAAAAAGCCGCTTCTCCCGGAAAGCATAGAGGTTCAGGGCCGCCGGGGAGCTGTGATCACCGCCCTTCTCGCAGCGGTTGCCGGTGATAAAGCGCCGGTGATCGGCAAACCGGGACACCGTCAGCAGGCAGGCGTTGCCGCAGCGGCCGCAGCGCACCGTGGAGGTGCGGACGGAAAAGGCGGCGATCCCCGCCAGATCCGGCAGCCCCGAAGGCACTCCCTCCCGGGCCCGGTCCCGGGCGATAAGGGCGGCGCCAAAGGCCCCCATGAGGCCGGCGATCTCCGGCCGGATCACCGGCACCCCCAGGGTGAGCTCCAGTGCCCGGAGCAGGGAGTCATTGAAGAAAGCGCCCCCCTGGGCCACAACCTTTCCCCCCAGGGACCGGACGTCCGTCAGCTTCATCACCTTGTGGCAGGCGTTGCGGATCACCGAATAGGACAGCCCCGCCGCAATGTCTGCCACCGACGCTCCTTCCTTCTGCGCCTCCCGGACCTTGGAGTTCATGAACACCGTGCAGCGGGTGCCCAGATCCACCGGGGATCGTCCGAACAGGGCCCGGCGCACAAATTCCTCCAGGGGCATGTGCAGGGACTCGGCAAAGTTGGCAATGAAGGATCCGCAGCCGGCGGAGCAGGCCTCATTGAGCTGGATCCGGCTGATGGCCCCGTTGCGGATCCACAGGCACTTGATATCCTGGCCGCCGATGTCCAAGACAAAGGACACCTCGGGCTCAAAGAACCGGGCCGCCCGGAAATGGGCCACGGTCTCCACCTCATCATGATCAAAGCCCAGGGCCGCGGCCAGCAAGGCGCTGCCGTAGCCCGTGACCGCCGCCCCAGCGATCACCAGATCCGGGCCGCTCCGGGAGTAGATCTCCCGGAGGATCCCCAGGGCCGACTCCAGGGGATTGCCCCGGTTGGATCCGTAATGCTGGTACAGGATCTCCCCTTCGTCAGAGATCAGACAGGCCTTGATGGTGGTGGATCCACTGTCCACCCCCAGCCATGCCCGGCCGGCGGCCTGCTCCAGGGGACGCCGGGTCACACAGCTCTGGCGGTGGCGGCTCTGAAACTCCCGGTACTCCCGGCGATCGGCAAACAGGGGCGGCAACCGGGCGATGCCGTCGGTGCCGGCCCGGCGGCGGAAGGCCGCCGCAGCCGCCGCCAGATCGGTCACCTCCGGGGAGGTCCGCTGCAGAAGCAGTGCCGTGCCCAGGGCCACATAATACTGCCCGTCATCGGGGAACACCGGCCGATCCACATGGCGCAGCGTGGCCCGGAAACGGTCACGCAATGCCGGCAGGAAGCGGATGGGTCCCCCCAGGAACACCACCTCCCCCTCCAATGTCCGGTCCCGTGCCAGGCCGCTGACCGTCTGGTTCACCACCGCCTGGAGCACCGAGGCGGCAATGTCCTCCCGGGAACAGCCGTCATTGATCAGGGGCATGATGTCGGTTTTGGCAAAGACCCCGCAGCGGGAGGCGATGGGATAGATGGACTTGTGGCCCAGGGCCAGATCATTGAGCCCCGCCGCATCAGTCTGAAGGAAGGAGGCCATCTGATCGATGAAGGCGCCGGTGCCCCCGGCGCAGGTCTCGTTCATCCGCTGATCCGGGCAGTCCCCCAGAAAAGTGAGCTTGGCGTCCTCCCCGCCCAGCTCCACCACCGCATCCGCCCCGGGATGGAGCTGGCGCACCATGGCAGTGCAGGCCACCACCTCCTGGAAGAAGGGCAGCCCCAGCTCCTCCGCCAGGGCCAGGGCACCGGATCCGGTGAAGCCCAGAGCCGCCTTGCCTCCGAAGCGCCGCTGGATCTCCTCCAGCACCCCCGCCGCCGTCTCCCGGACCCGGGAGTAATGCCGGACATAGGTCCGGTACAGCACGGTGCCTTCCCGATCCAGCACCGCCGCCTTGACGGTGGTGGATCCGATGTCAAGACCCACAAAATAAGAGGCGGCGCTGAGGTTCGGGATGCGGTCCATGGGAACTCCGGGTACGGCAGATCCGGCGCCGGTTGTGACCGGGACAGATCAGGGGAGAAAAAGAAAACAGGCGGAAAAACCGTCAGGATCTTTCCGCCTTGGGATTATACTGAATTTTTAATGTGACTCAAATCAAAGAACCCTGGGGAACGCCCGGGCGAAAACTGATGATCTGCCCGGCAAAGAGCCGGGGATCTGCCAGTAGCAGGACCCCCGGGATCCGGCGCCGGAAGGCCGGATGACAGGTCCTACTGGACCTGGGGCAGGCGCATGGTCAGCTGCTCGATGAGCTGCCGGGCGGCAAACTGCCGCTGGGAGGCTGTGGCGATGGGATAGTCGCTGTAGGCCTCGATGATCCCCTCCCACACCGGCTTGTTGGTCAGCCGATCCAGGACGGAGATCCCGATGCTGCCCTTCTGCTGCACCTTGACTCCGGGATCAATGCCGGAAAAGAGCTTAGCAGCCTCATCCCCCTCCCCGAACAGGGTGGTAGTGATCAGGTAGTCCGCCTCGGACTCGTTCTCCACAAACTCCATGCCCAAACGCTGGAAGCGCTGCACGGTGGCCTCGCCCATGGCCCGGGTCCAGACTCCCTTGGAGTCGGTGCCGGTGCTGCCGCCCAGCCGGTAGGCGAACTTGATGGGGCTGAAGGGCCAGGAGTCAATGGCGTTGGCCGCCACGGTCATGGCCAGGGACGGGTTGTAGTTCCCCGCCTCCAGGGACTCGCCGGCGGTGTCCGGGGTGGACTGGCAGCCGGCCAGGGCACAGGCCAGCAACAGGGCCCATGCGGTGTTCAGAACTGAAACTTTCATCAAACAAAACCTCCTTCTGATGCCCGCCCGGAGGGGCGACGCCGTCAGCTGATCTTCACATATTTGGCACGCCGGGGCTTCACTGCGTCCTCGCCGTAGGTCTTGACCTTCCAGGCCTCGTATTCGGTGAAGTTGCCCTCAAAGAAGCTGATCTCCCCATCATCCCGGTAATCCAGGATATGGGTGGCGATACGATCCAGGAACCAGCGGTCATGGGAGATGATCATGGCGCTGCCGGGGAATTCCAGCAGGGCGTTCTCCAGGGCCCGCAGAGTCTCCACGTCCAGATCGTTGGTGGGCTCGTCCAGCAGCAGCACATTGCCGCCGATCTGCAGCAGCTTGGCCAGGTGCAGCCGGCCCCGCTCGCCGCCGGAGAGCAGGCCCACCTGCTTCTGCTGATCGGTGCCACGGAAATTGAACTTGCCAATATAAGAGCGGCTGGGGATCTCGTAGTTGCCAATGCGGATCACGTCCCGACCCTGGGCCACCTCCTCAAACACCGTCTTGGAGTTGTCCATGTGATCCCGGAACTGATCCACCGCCGCCAGGACCACCGTGTCACCCACGGTCACCGTGCCGGAATCCGGCTGCTCCTTCCCGGTGAGGATCCGGAAGAGGGTGGACTTGCCGGCGCCATTGGGGCCGATGATCCCCACAATGGCACCCTTGGGCACGGAGAAACTCAGATCCTTGATCAATGTGCGGCCGTCATAACTCTTGCACAGATCCTTAACCTCAATGACCTTGTCACCCAGCCGGGGTCCGGCGGGGATGTAGAGTTCGTTGGTTTCGTTGCGCTTCTGGTATTCGGTGCTGTTCAGTTCCTCGAACCGGGCCAGACGGGCCTTGTTCTTGGCATGGCGGCCCTTGGGGTTCTGGCGCACCCACTCCAGCTCTTTCTCAATGGACTTCTTCCGGGCAGTCTCGGCACCGGCCTCGTTCTTCAGCCGTTGCTCCTTCTGCTCCAGCCAGCTGGAGTAGTTCCCCTGCCAGGGAATGCCCTCGCCCCGGTCCAGCTCCAGGATCCAGCCGGCCACATTGTCCAGGAAATAACGGTCGTGGGTCACGGCCACCACGGTGCCCTCATAGTCCCTGAGAAAGTGCTCCAGCCAAGCCACCGACTCGGCGTCCAGGTGGTTGGTGGGCTCGTCCAGCAGCAGCATGTCAGGCTTTTCCAGCAGCAGGCGGCAGATGGCCACCCGGCGCCGCTCGCCGCCGGACAGGTTCTTGATCTGGGCATCCCATGAAGGCAGGCGCAGTGCCTCAGCCGCCACATCCATCTGGTTGGCGATGTTGTGACCATCAGCGGCCTCAATCTTTGCCTCCAGTTCTCCCTGCTCCCGGGCTAGTTTGTCAAAATCGGCATCGGGCTCGCCGTAGGCTGCATAAACCTCGTCCAGGCGCTTGAGGGCCGCAATCACGTCCCCGAAGGCCTCCTCCACGGTCTCCCGGACGGTCTTCTCCATGTCAAAGGAAGGCTCCTGGGGGAGGTAGCCAATCCGGGTGCCGGGATTGGGGATGGCCTCACCTTCGATCTCCTTGTCAATACCGGCCATGATCTTCAGCAGGGTGGACTTGCCGGCACCGTTGAGTCCGAGGACACCGATCTTGGCCCCGGGATAAAATGACAGGGAGATGTTCTTGAGGATCTGTCGTTTCGGGGGGACGATCTTGCCCACCCGGTTCATGGTGTAGATAAACTGCGGCATACTAACCTTTCAAAAGCAAATCATCAGGGGACGGAGCCCGGGGCGGAAAGCGGCAGGGGAGCCGCCGGGGTTCCGGGACAGCGGGATGGGAACTTCTCCCGGGAGCATCCGGGAGGACCGATCCGGCGCCTGGGCTGTCCTGCCAGGCGGAAGACCGGCTCCAGGGAGGTCCCGGGCTGGTCTCCCGGGCAGGAGACCGGAGTCTGGGCCGGCGCCCGTCTGACTGTCCTGCCGGACAGGACGCATAAGCGTAAGCCTGGCACTGATCCGCCAAAATGCTGGTGCCGCCGGTGCGGCACGTTGTTCCCCCGCACACGGTCCCCCCGGAGAGCCTGAAGCGGCGGCGGGAGGAAGATCCCGGCCGTCCCGGATCCGGAAAGCCGCCCCTAGTTTATGTTATTCTGCCAGGTGGATCAAGGAAGAGCCGCCCGGGGGCGCCGGGCCGGGACTTGCTGCCCGTAAGCCTCCCTGAGGGGCGGCGCCACGGTGCCGCTGCGGCGTCTGACATCGTCACGGAAAACTCTCCCGAAAGGGAGCGACTCATGGTGCCGATATTGTGCCAGACAGCCCCACGGCAGTGACCCCCGGAGGGGAGCGACTCATGGTGCCGATACTGCGCCAGACAGCGCCACGGCAGTGACCTCCGGAAAGGTGTGACCGCAGTAACGATGTCTCATCAAGTGGCACCACGGCAGATCTCCCGAAAGGGTGATGACCTGCCCTTCCGGGCCGCCGGGCGGCACCAAATCCCGGGCCGCACCCGGTGATGTTTCGGCCGCCATGGGTTATAATATGACACATCCGGAGCGGTCCCGGAACCTCCGGCGTGCCTGCCGCGGGACCTGGATCCGGCAAGCCGGAGACGCCCCGGCCGGCACTGCCGCACCTCTGGGCTGATCTCCCACCTATTCCCGACCCGGACACAGACAAGGCGAGACATGTTTTACAAGCTTTTCATCATCATATCCATTCTGGTGGGCATCTATGCCATCTCCGACGTGAAGGTCCAGTCCTCCCTGTACAAGGCAGAGGACAACGTTTTCATCATCCAGATCCCCAAGGCCGCCTGGCGGGAAGAGCCTTTCTTCTACATGCACTGCCAGAAGAAGCCCGAGGGCGAGGACGGCGGTGAGGGCAGAACCTGCCGGTTCCACCGGGAAGCCGGCGACGGCCAGGAGAAGCTGGAGCACTTCCAGGGCTTCTGACAGGGTTGCTGAACCTTATTCCATCCGGAGACCGCATCTGGCGGTCTTCTCCGGCCGGGACATCCCGGCCGGAGCCTCATCCTGACCGGCTGTGTCATCCGGCATAACCGGCAGGCTCCTTCTTCAATCCCGGCAGTGCCCGGCCCGCCGGTGTTGCTTCCGCAGGTTCGCATCTCCGTACACGATCCCGGACGATCTTTCTGCTCTGTCAGCACCCGGCACAGGTTCTTCTAACCCTCCTGCCAAAGGGGCATCAGCCGTAACCCATCAGGTTGCATCCGGTCAGAAAACTTCCGATAGCGCCGGCTGCCCAGAGCAGAATTGGCAAAGCACCGGGGTTGAACTTGGGCATGGCAGGATCGAGGAACGGACGGTAATTGCTCTTTCCGTGGACGATCTTCCGAACAAACGCCCTTTCAAGGATTGGTTGGTTGATTGCCACACCATCTTTTACACGGTGACTACAAGTACTTTCAAGAAGAATGGAGTTGATCGGAAGCTTGAGCGACGCTTTTTCGTCTCTTCCATTTCCGGTGACCACCCTAACATTGCTGAACTTGGCTATAGAGCCATCCGGGATCACTGGAAGATCGAGAACCAGGTCCACTGGTGTCTGGACATGGATTTTGGGCAGGACCATATGCAGACCAAGAACCGGAACTACCTCCGCAACTGCGAACTTCTGTCCAGGCTGGCTCTCAACGTAGCCAGACAACTTCAGCCGGCAATGTGGATTAAAAATCCAAAGGAAAAGCCTTCTATTGCCTCAGTTGTCGATAGCATCAAAATGAAACCGCATAAGCTTCTACTCAAGGTAGCCAACCTGTTCGCATACGGCAAACTGTGACTGTCGGACACCGAGGAGATGGGAAAATATGCAGAACCTGGACTATGGGTCATTGAACAGACGAACTGGCTGGTGACTCCTGCAGTATCAACAAAACGTAGGGCTACACAATGATGAAGATTAACGGTCCGTAAGACTTAGGTCAGCCGCGCTATCGCCTGTCTAAAAAACGAGCAGTGCGAGTGGCCTGAAGGGGTTACGGTTCATGCGTAAGCCCTGATGGACAAGCTTTCCGACTCCTCCCTGGAGCCCACCAAGGTGGTGTTCACCACGGTGAAGAGTGTTGACAGCCAGTCCTTCAGTCTCAAGGGCGGTGCCTTCCTGAAGGTGGGTGCGGGCACGGAAGAGAACCTGAACCGGAACATGTCCTATGAGGTCACTTTCTGATGGGGCGTGCTTCTGAACAGGTGTCTGACACGCCGCTTCCTGGACGGGTGGCGTTCAGAGTGCATTCAGATCCTATGGAGCATGGAAAGGGGTGGCGGATGCCGCCCGGTAGCGGTGGCGGATTGACCTCCGTTTCTGTTTCCGGGGAGCCTGCTAGCTATCCCGGGGAACTGAAGATCTCCCCGCTGACCGGGTGGATCCCCGGGCGGTCTCTCACTGTCCAGCCCAGATGATCTTCACATCCCGTCTCACCTTGCGGCGCACCACCAGCCTTTCCCGCCCGCTTGACCTCAGTTCTGACCTGCGCCTGACTGCCGGGCCTCCTGGAGGTTCAGTCTGCGGACGGAGTTTCCTTTGCTGTTAGGAACGCTCCGGGCATCCCTGCCGTGGACTTGTTATCGGCAAAGCGCAATCCATGGTGAGTGGTTATGTCCGGGCCACTGGAACTTCCGTTTTTGTTTTTTTTGGGCATCCTTGCTTTTGTGGTTTTGCATGCCTGTGTTTTTCCATTGTTTTTGCTTTTGACTCTTTCTATGGTTTCAATTGAGTGTTTCCAGTCCCACACATTTTTCTGAATGCTGCGGGACGGGATCACTTGTGGGATTAAGGGTTTAAGATCAGCCGGCACGGGTTTAACAGGTTTATTGGCCAGAATATCCCGGTAATGCAGGATTTCTGATTCTGCGACTCCTAGTGGAAGTTTATTCGTGATAGTCATCACATATTTATACTTTTTTCTCTGGAGGCATGAGCGCCCCCAGAAACGGACCCGGTCTCCCCTGCTACCGT
>CACZLZ010000009.1 GCA_902782145.1 uncultured Aeromonadales bacterium | reverse complement strand
GAACAGGTCCATCTGGGGCAGACACCCGCAGATGGTGAAGTGGTGCTTCCCCTTAATGGACTGGATGAAGCTGTTAGCATTTTCAGGGAGATCAGACTGTTCAAAGCCGCATAACTGGGACGGAAATGTGATAGTATCGTACATAGTGTGTGTTTCTTCTTATTTTGGTTATATTGATTGTAAGATAGGAACCACACTTCTTCCACCCCCAAAACCCTAATGGGAGGGGGCCCGGCGTCTACCTGCCTTCTCCCCTGTCCCAACTAGATTTTGCAAAGACCCAAAATACTGTGTTTGTCTTTTCAGATAAACTGGAACTTTTTATTTTTATTCCTGTTATTAGATGTAATAGATGTAACTATTATCCTTTTTCTCAAAACTTAAAATTTTTTCTAATCAGAGTATAAGAAACTTACTTTACTTTTTCTTAATTATGTTCTGTCTTCTTTCTGTGCTTTTATCTTTTTTTAAGGCCCTTATTTGGGCGTGAAGTTTGACTTTACTCTGACTCGTTAAGAACATCAAATAATGTGTTAAAATGGTTTTGCTGATCTGTGATCTGTTTGGAAGATCTGTCTTCCCGGTGCTGTCCTTCCGGCTTTTATGTTTCGGTAGCACTGAGAGACAGCCGGTCGCCCGCTGCTGTGCGTTGTGCTGATGAACAAGTCTGTTGTCGATTTCATTGTCAAAGAGCTGACCCTGCTCACCATTTTTGCCTACCTCACCTGGATCTACATTGCGGGCAGGGACTCGGCATATATCCTGGTGGGGGCGGTGACGGCCGGTGTTTTCCTGGCTTTCTACTCCTTCCTCGGTTACCGCCGGTTCCATCATCCCGAGCCCCCTGCCAAAAAAAATGACCGGGGGCATATCCGGCCCCGGGTGCCCCGGGAGGACGGCAACAGTTCCCTGCGCTCGGTCCAGGTCAGCCGGTCGGTGCTGGACAAGATCCGCATTGGCAAGGACTACTATTACGGCCGGGGACTGCCCAAGGATTTCAACCTGGCCTTCAATTTCCTTTTTGACGGAGCACTTGCCGGGGATGCCGAGGCCCAGATGCTGGTGGGGAAGATGTTCCAGTATGGTCAGGGGGTGGGGCAGAACCTGTCCAACGCCATCACCTGGCTGGAGGCGGCTTCCTTCCAGGGCAACACCGAGGCTGAGTACCATCTGGGCCGGATCTTCGCCCAGGACACGGACAACGGTGTCTCCCTGCTGAAGGCTCATTACTTTCTTCAGAATGCGGCCTCCCGGGGCAATGGTGAGGCGGCCGTGCGCCTCAAGGAACTCAGGAAGCGCCATCCCCTGAAGGCACCCATCACCAATCTGGATGCGGAGAACTTCTTCGATCTGGAGCATAACCCCTTTATCCGTGCCATCTGCGCCGATCAGCTGGAGCACGAGCCGGTGCCCCAGTACACCATGGATGATGTCAAGAAGTGCTTCAAGTTCTTTGGCATCAGCCCCACCCTGGATCTGGACAAGGTGCACCATCAGTACATGTCTTTCATGATCAAGTGCCATCCTGATCGCCGGGGCGGGCGGACATCCTCCAAGAAGATCCTCATGGTGCGCCGGGCCTATGACATCCTGGAGCATTACATTCTGAGCCGTCAGGAAAAGCGGCCGAACTGACACATTAACCCCACCGGAATCCCTGTATGAGAAAATTTTTTGCCACCTGTCCCCGGGGCATGGAGGATCTGCTCCATGATGAACTGAAGCAACTGGGGGCGGCGGGACTCCGCCGCGCCCCTGCCGGCGTGGCCTTTGAGGGGGAGCTGGAGATCGGCTACCGCAGCGTGCTGTGGTCACGGTTTGCCTCCCGGATCGTCCTGAGCCTGGCGGACTTCCGGGCCCCGGATGATCTTTCCCTGTACCTGGGGGCACTGAATGTCCCCTGGGAGGAGCTGTTCGCCCCCTCCCGGACTATTGCGGTGGACTTCACCGGTACCTCCGGGGAGATCCGGAACACCTTGTACGGTGCCCGGAAGATCAAGGATGCGGTGGTGGATCGCTTTGTGAAGCGCAGCCTGCCCCGTCCCTCGGTGGACACTGCAGAGCCGGATGTCCGGATCACCGCCCACCTGGATCGGAAGGGCCGGCTCTCCCTGGGGCTGGATCTCTCCGGGGAGGCGCTGCACCGCCGTGCCTACCGCCTGGAGGCCGGGGAGGCGCCCCTGAAGGAGAACCTGGCTGCGGCCGTGGCTGCCCGGGCGGATCTGAACCGGGAGATGGTGGCCGATCCCATGTGCGGCTCCGGCACTCTCCTCATTGAGGCGGCCATGATCATGACGGACACAGCCCCGGGACTCCGCCGCACCAGGAATGCCTTCTCCTTCCTTTCCTTCCATGATGAGGCCCTCTGGCAGAAGTTGCTGGAAGAAGCCGCCTCCAGAAGTGCTGCCGGCATGGCCGCCCTCCGGGAACGGGGGGTTCTCTTCTACGGCTTTGACGCCGATCGACATGCGGTGGAGACCGCCCGGAAAAACGCCCTCCGGGCAGGCTTCACGGAGTTCATGACCTTCCAGGAGTGCCCCCTTGAGAAACTGGTGTGTCCGGAGAAGGGGCGATCCTTTGCCCTGATCACCAATCCCCCCTACGGTGAGCGCCTGGGAAGCTTTGCCGAGCTTCTGGAGCTTTATGCCCGCCTGGGGGAGCGGCTTAGACATGAGTTCCCAGGATCTTCCGCAGCGGTGATCTCCTCTTCCCAGGAACTGCTGGGATCCACCCGGCTTAAGGCGGAGAAGGAATACCATCTTTTCAACGGCGCCATTCCCTGCTTCCTGAGGATCTACCAGGTGCATGACAGAAGCCCGGAGGATCTGATCCCGGGGCAGGAGTCTTCTGCCGGCGCAGGCTCCGGGGAACCGGGTGACGGTTGCGCCGGACAGAGGTCCCCTGGTGGCGCCGGATCGGGCACAGCCGCGCCGGCAGGGGATGGTGCCGCCGCCTCCCAGGCAGCATCCCGGAACGAGCCGGACGGCACATTGTCCCGGGAGGCTCAGGAGTTTGCCAACCGGCTGGCCAAGAATGTCCGCACTCTCAGGAAGATGGTTGACCGTGAGGGCCTTGAGGCCTACCGGATTTATGATGCGGATCTGCCCAACTACAACGCCGCAGTGGATGTGTACGGCAGTTTTGCCGTGATCCAGGAGTACCGCGCCCCGGCCTCGGTGAATGAGGCGGTGGCCCGGCGGCGCCTGATGGACATGATCCGCATTGTCCGCAGCACCCTGGAGATCCCCGGGGACAATGTCATCGTCAAGTCCCGGCTCCGGCAGCGGGGAGCCGCCCAGTATGAGAAGAGGGCGGAGCAGGGGCGGAAGGCCGTGATCACGGAGTACGGGGTGCGCTATCTGGTGCGCCTGGAGGATTACCTGGACACGGGGCTTTTCGCCGATCACCGGCTGGTGCGCCGGCTGATTGGTCAGTCAGTCCGGGACCGGGACTTCCTGAACCTTTTTGCCTATACCGCCACCGCTTCGGTGCAGGCGGTGCTGGGGGGCGCCCGGACGGTGACCTCGGTGGACATGAGCCGGACCTATCTGGACTGGGCCCGGGAGAACATGGCTCTCAACGGCATAGAGCCCGGGGATCCCCGGTGTGTTTTTGTCCGGGAGGACTGCCTGGCCTGGCTGGATCAGACCCGGAGCACCTATGACTGGATCTATGTGGATCCGCCCACTTTCTCCAACTCCAAGCGCATGGAGGAGACCTTTGACGTGGAGCGGGATCAGGTTGCCTTGCTGACCAGGATCCGGCGGATCCTCCGGCCTGGTGGGACGGTGCTGTTCTCCAACAACCGCCGAAACTTCCGCCTGAAGGCTGAGCCCCTGGCGGAGCTGGGCTTTGGGATCCGGGATCTGTCCCGGCAGACCCTGTGCCGGGACTATGCCTCCAGCGCCTCCCAGCATCACTGCTGGCTGCTCACCCTGGGGGAGGATCACTCATGACATTGATAGCACTGGAGCATGTGTCCCTGTCCTATTCCGACTGCCCCCTGCTGGATGGAGCCTCCTTCAGCCTGCAGGAGGGGGAGCGGGTGTGCCTGGTGGGCCGCAACGGCGCAGGCAAGTCGACTCTGCTCCGGATCTTTGCCGGCAGGGTGGTTCCCGACAGCGGCAGTGTGGTGTTCCAGTCCGGGATCACCACGGGGATGCTGGAGCAGGATCCGCCCCGGGGGCTGGAGGGACCGGTGTGGCTTTATGTCCTGGATATTGTCCCGGATCTGGCCGGGCTGTTCAGATCATATGACGCGGCCCTTCTGGAAGGTGACCCCGCCCGGGCCGCTGAACTGCATCATCAGATCGAATCCCTGGACGGCTTCACCCTGAAGAGCCGGGCGGAGAACCTCCTGGAGCGGGGAGGGCTGCCTCCGGAGGAAGGCATGGCAGGCCTTTCCGGCGGGCAGCTCAGACGGGCCGCCCTGATCCGGGCTACCCTCCGGGAGCCCAATGTGCTCCTTCTTGACGAGCCCACCAATCATCTGGACGTGGAGTCCATGGAGTCCCTCAGGGACTATCTGCTGTCCTTCCGGGGGGCGGTGGTGTTCATCAGCCATGATCGGCGCTTCACCGATGAGGTTGCCACCCGGATCGCGGAGCTGGATCGGGGGGAGATTTACTCCTATCCGGGAAACTACCGCCGCTATCTGGAGGGCCGGGATCTCCGGCGTGAACTGGAGGAAAAGGCCAACCGGGCCTTTGACCGGAAACTCTCTGAGGAGGAGATCTGGATCCGCCAGGGGATCAAGGCCCGACGCACCCGGAACGAGGGCCGGGTCCGGGATCTGAAGCGCATGCGGGAGGAGCGGCGCAACCGCCGCAACCTCCAGGGTGGGGTCAGGTTCACCCTGAGTGAGGCGGAGCGCACTGGGAATATTGTTTTTGAGGGGGACCGGATCTGCTGTGAGCTGCCAGATCGCTGCCTCATCCGGGATCTGAACGTGTCCGTCCGCCGGGGGGACAAAATAGCATTGTCCGGCCGCAACGGCTGTGGCAAGACCACCCTGCTCAGGATCCTGATGGGGCTGCAGAAGCCCACGTCAGGCAAGATCCGCCAGGGCACCGGTCTGGAGATCGCCTATTTTGACCAGTACCGGGAAACCCTGGACGAGGATCGATCGGTGCTGGACAACCTTAATGGTGGCCGGACAGAGGTGATCATCGGGGGGAAGAAGCGCAGCGTCATGGGGTATTTGCAGGATTTCCTGTTTGAGCCCCGGCGGGTGCGCTCCCCGGTGTCCGCCCTGTCCGGCGGCGAGAAGAACCGCCTGCTGCTGGCGCGGCTTTTCCTCCGGGAATTCAATGTCCTGATCCTGGATGAACCCACCAATGATCTGGATGTGGAGACGCTGGAGCTTCTGGAGGAGCTGCTGGTGTCCTACCAGGGAACCCTGATCCTGGTGAGCCATGACCGCTGGTTCATTGACAATGTGGCCACGGAGATCTGGCATTTTGGTGCCAACGGCCATATTGACCAGGTGATCGGGGGCTATGCTGATCTGGAGCGCTACCTTGCGGGCCGGAAACAGGACAGCCGTGGCGGCAGGAAGACGGCATCTGAGTCCCGGGGAGGCGGTGCTTCCGCTGCCGGCGCAGGTGCCGGCGGAGATCTGCCCTCACGGACCGCCTCAGGCAACGGGAGCGCTGCCGGCAGTGCATCAGGGGCGGAGACGGGGCCTTCTTCCCAGCCCCGGCGGCTCACTTTCCGGGAGCAGAAAGAGCTGGATGAACTGCCGGAAAAGATTGCCACCCTGGAGGGTGAACTGGAGGAGGCCCAGCAGAAGATGGCTGATCCCGCCTTCTATGCCGGTGATCCAGGTGTGATCCGGAAACTAGGGATCCGGATCTGTGAACTGGAGTCCTCTGTGGCTGCGGCTTATGAGCGCTGGGAACAGCTGGAGACCATGGGCCGGGAATATGAGGAGCACCGGAAGGCGGCTGCCGCCCGCTGATCTCAGAGTTCTCATATTCTGGTGGCAGTGTTCCGGATGACGGGATCAGGGGAAGAAGAAACTGAAACTGGGAGGATGAACCGGGAATAAGGGTGAAGGTCGGACTGGGAGATTGTAGCCGGGAGATTGTCATCCGTGGCGTGGTTGAAACAGGAGAGCCGGGCAGAGAACAGTCCCTGTCCGGCTCTGGATGTTTTTACGGGAACAAATGTTGCTGAGGATCCGGTGCGCCGCTACGGAGAAAGCAGATCCAGCCGCTTCTGGCGTCCTTGGCCTCTGATCGGAGCGTCATCTGGGGTTTAGGGCAGGCAGTCTGCAGACTGACGCTGCTCTATCTGGTTCCGGGATCCAGTCTCCTGCTGTCCATGCTGTTACGGAGTTTGTCCAGGAGATGTGCTGCTCCAGATCTGCCGGTGAGGCCTTGCCTGGGATCGGGGATCAGCTTGCCGGATGATCGTGGATCCGGGCATTGGATCCGCATACCACGGCTATCCGGTACGGAATGCTCCGGCATCATGCCGGAGCCGGGAGGAAAGAACAGAACGGTCAGAGCATCCTGGTCAGTTCAGGAGCCCCTTCTGGCACTCCTGGAGATCAGGCGTCTGCCGGTGGCGGCCATGAGGATCAGGAGTAGCAGGGCGGTGCCGTTCATGGAGCCGCTGTGGCCGCCTTCCTTCTCATCGTAGGAGATCCGGGGACGGGTGTATTTCACCACATAATCCTCCGGGATATCGTACTTGTCATCGGTCACGTCGAACTTGTCGCTGGTCAGGGTAATAGTCACGTTGGTGGGGTGGCTGTATTCAGTCCAGTCCTCGTAACTGTCATATCTGTAGGCGTTGGCGATGATGGTGTTGTTGTCGCTGATATCGCCCACGTTGTAGATGAAATAGTACTTGCCGTCGATCTCACAGGAGTCGGAGGAGCAGATCAGATCGTTGAGATCGTAGAAACTGCCGGTGTTGTGGTTGTACAGGAAGCCGGCCTTCTCCCGGGGATTGCCGTAGACCACGGTTTCCTGGGAGTTGACATAGTCAGAGACTCCCACCACCAGGTTGTGCTCATTGATGGCCACAGCACGGTTGGTGGCGCCGAAGAAGGGCTTGTTCTTCACGGCGAAGGAGGTGGTGTTTTCCTTGATGTCATAGACGAACATCTCAATGGGATAGGAGTTCCGGTTCATCTTGTTATAGCGGGCGTTGCCTATGGCCAAACCGTTGCTGTTGGCATCCGCAAACCAGGTGGAACCGAAGTACTCGTCATCTTCACCGGGACGGTCAAGACCGCTGGGGAGCAGGTGATCAGACACCTCGCTGAAGGCACCATCCACATACTTGAAGGTCCAGTAGGTGGCAATGTTGGTGGAGTCGGCGCCAATCTCATCTGATGCTGAGTAACCGAAGGCGTAGTAGGTGTCATCCAGCTTGATGATCCGGCGGACATCCGCCGTGCTGAGCTCATCATTGTCAGCTTTGGAGTAATGGGTCAGGAACTGGGTGGCCTGGAGTTCTCCGGTGCCGCTCAGGGCCCAGAGCACCGGTGAGTTGTGGTAACCCGGGCAGTTGAGGAGATCTTCCCGGAAGTTGTTTTCCTGGTAGTACTCGTAGCAGTAGCGGTAATTGCCCTGATCGGTGATGATGGACTCAGGAGTAGCGCCGCCGACGAGGATTGTGCCGTCATCGGTGGTGAAGGAAGTGCTGGCCTGTCCGTGGCCGGAGTTCCCCAAAACCGTCTGGGTGCCGTTGATCCATACCACGGGGAAGCGGACACCGTTTTCAAACGAGCGGTCGCTGTTGTCCACCCAGCCGGTGATGACTGAGCCATCCGAATTAATGCTTCTCCGGAAGAAGGTCAGGTTGTCGGATCTGTCTCCGCTGTTAAGCAGGGAGTAGGTGTAGGGGGTGTTATCCACCAGAGCCTTGAAAAAACTGTGTGCGTAGCCGTCGTTCTCGTTTTCCTCCACGTAGTAGCCGTCACAGACCTTGGAGTCATAGACACAGCCCAGAGTATAGGAGAAGCGGTCACTGAGATCGATTTCTGTGGGGATGGAGTCGAAGTAACTCCACCAGTCGTACTTGTGCTTTACCGTCAGGTAGTCGTCAGTGCCGTGGGCGATTTTGTAGCCGTATTCCCTTGTTCCAGTGGAGATCTCCGTGATCTGGAAGAAGGGATCATCGGCAGCCACTGCTGCGGAGGAAAGGGCTGATGCCAATGCGGCTGCCAAGGCTGCGGTTCTGCAATTGAGTTTCACTGACTGTCCTCATGGTAGGCGGTTGAATAACAGTGTGATTATACAACAAATTGTGCCTGTTCTCCCGGATTTGTGACCGGGATCGGGTCCTGGAACGGGCGGGATCCTCAGTTGCAGACGAGCAAAGGGAAAAAGTCATGGTCCGGCCGTGTCAGAAAGTTCTGAAAGGCGGCATGAAGAGAGTTCCCTTTTCTGACCGGGAGTAAAGCGTGTGAGCGATGTTGATGACAGGACTTTTGCGATGAGGCGGGCTCTACTTGCATGGGATCCAAGAAGTTGCGGGCGGAAAGTGTCAGGGTGAAGTTCCGGCAGAGGGCGGCTAAGTCATGAATAGCAGTTACTGAGCAGTGTTCTGGCTGGAGATCAAAGAAATTTATGCATCGTCTAACGCGAGGCGCACGAGCGTTTGTGATTCTAAAACTGTCAGTGCTAGAAAAAGCTAACAATGACAGAATAATGTTTGATGATAGATAGACGTCAAACTATGACATTACGTATTTGGAAATGAAGAATGTTGGAGTTAAAAAAGGAAAAACACTTGTATTTCGTAGTTTGTTGTAGAAATAATCAAAAATGTTCCTGTTTTGGGCTTAAGATACGGGAAAATGAGATCAAGATCATAAATTGGTATATCATGATCAGTTTATGTAGGTAATCCTTAAATCACTGCTCATTTGCTTGAGAAAACTTACAGGTTCTATCATTTAGCGGGTGATTATGCCTTTTCAAGTCGTGCACCATTTTATTCTTTTTTGATGTAGTTTGCTTAAATCGATGTTACTACAGTAAATCCACTGGTTTTCTGTTGGTAAAGAAGCTTTGTGAACTTTTGGGACTTGGGATTCTTGTGTATATGGCTATCAAGTGAATTTAGAATCGAATGGAGGGTATCAAAGGATAGTTAAATTATATAAGTAGAATTTTTGGGGGTAGAATTTTACTGAGTTTCTTAATAAACAGTTTGATTACTGGACCGCTGCTGGTTACTTCAATAAAAAATTAGAATAGTATGTTTGAATTATTGTATAATCTGAATGGATGATTTTACAGAACCTTGGTATTTGATAGTTGTAGAGTAATACCTTATTGGATATTTCTATAAACAGTTTGCGGCTGCCAAATGTATTTCTCGCATACAACCAACCAAGATCTGCCTGAAAGTTGTCTTCAGCAATTCATGATCATATAGTGAAGGGTCTGGTTAATTAACGTTATGGGATCTGCAATCACTTCGCTCAGATCCCATTTTTTTTGAAACCGCTTTTTGCTTCTCTTTCTTCTCTCTTCTGTTACCTGTGTCCTGAAAGGCCTATTTCGTGGCCTCAGTTCTGGCACCATGTCAGGAACTTCATCATTAATCCGCCTCATCACACATCCCCTAATGCCGTCTGTTGACACTTGATCGCCGGTGATGGCAGGATCACTTTCAGTGACTTTCTGAACCACGTGATCCCGCTCTGCTCCGGTGCAGGATGGATGTTCCCCCGGTGACCTCTGTCAATTCAGCAGTGCAGTGATGCCCCTGGTTCCTGAGTCTGTTTTCTTTCCTTCGTTTCATTCTTTGGTTTAGGATCTTCCCATGTCTGTCATTAATTCCGCCCTCAGATCGGCAGCGGCCTGTGCACTTCTGGCCGCCTCCTCTTTTGCCCCAGCATCAGCTGAGCCGTCATCTGATGTGCTGGTGGTGTATTTCTCCGCCACCGGGACCACCCAGAAAGCCGCCGAGGCGGTTGCGACTGAACTTAAGGCTGATCTTTTTGCCATTGAGCCGGTGCAACCGTACACTGCCGCCGATCTGGACTACCGGGATCCTGAAAGCCGTTCCTCAAAGGAGCATGCGGACCCGTCAGTCCGGCCGGAGTACAAGGGCGATCCTGCTGGCTGGGATCAGTACCATACGGTGCTTATCGGCTATCCCATCTGGTGGGGGCTGGCACCGAATGTGGTGTACGGCTTTGTTGAGAAGCACGACTTCAGCGGCAAGACCGTGGGCACCTTCTCCACGTCAGCAACTTCCGGACATGGTGGCAGCGGCACGGATCTGGCAGCCAAGGCTGGCAAGGGTGACTGGAAATATCATCAGGGATTTAAGGTAGGAGATCCGGAGGATGCACCGGTTTCCTGGGCACGCACCCTCAAGTAAGCAGGGCGCCTGCTGATCTGATGTGATCTGTCCGTGTGGGATCGTCCTGTGCGGACATTTTTCTTTGGGGAGATCACTAACCCAGCTGTCGTCGTAGATGAGGCTCTGCACGGAACAGGCGGAGCTAGTGGTTCAGGCAGCAGGTGGGGCAGTGGATCAGGCGTGAGCGGCAACTCTGCCAGGAGCGGGCGTGCTCTGAGACTGGTTCCTGGGTGCTGCGGTGTCGGAAATGAACGCTGCCGGATCCGGAACTGCTGGGATGCGGAGATGACGTGATGCTAGGGTATCCGGGATCTGGAGAACTGCTGGCATGCCAGGGTATCTGAGATCCTCCAACAGACACGACGCGGGCGGGGAGACTGTTCCCGCCCGGAAGGAAGTTTGCCGCTCCTGAGCATGATCCCGGCCCCGTGAGATGCATTTCAACTCAGACCAGAGTCCATGCTCTGTTCTGGGGCATTGCAAAACTCTGCTCCGGAGCAATACCAGCGCTTTGCTCCCGGCAGGAAATTATCTCACCTCGCACCCGCTGAGTATGGATGGCAGCGCACATGGATGTCAGCGAGGCGGAGTGTGTCAGTTCTCCGGAGCCTCTACGAACAGGCCCACCTTAAGATCCTTGGCGTGGTAGATGGGGGTGCCGTCCACCAGCACCTGGCCGTCGGCGATCCCCATGATCAGTTTCCGCTCAATCACTCTCTTGAAGTCAATGCGGTAGGTCACCAGGCGGTTTGCGGGCTTGATCTGGCCGGTGAACTTGACCTCGCCGACTCCCAAAGCCCTTCCCTTGCCTTTGCCGCCCCGCCAGCCCAGGAAAAAGCCCACCAGCTGCCACATGGCGTCAAGGCCAAGGCATCCGGGCATTACCGGATCTCCGGGGAAATGGCAGGCGAAGAACCACAGATCCGGGCTGATGTCCAGCTCAGCCTCGATGTAGCCCCGTCCATGCTCACCTCCGTCGGCGCTGACGGCAGTGATGCGGTCGATCATCAGCATGTTGGGTGCAGGCAGCTGGCTGTTGCCTGGTCCGAACAGCTCCCCCCGGGAGCAGGAAAGCAGTGCCTCATGATCAAAACTGTTTATGCCCCGCTGGCACAGGGAAAGTCCTTCCTGGTATTCCAAGTTTTTCTCCTTTCGGTGAAGGTTGTTAGTGGGTGAAGTTTGTTCGTGATCCTGCCACCGGGGCGGTGCGGCGTGCAATGGTTCCGGGAACTTCCCGGCAGCGTTGCCAGTTTCGGCTCTGGGAACTCCCCGGCGGCGCTGCCCGGCTGTTTGTCCGGCTCCGGGAAATCCTCCGTAGCGATGCCCGGTTATGCTTGGTCTTTCACCTGAATGCTCCTGCCCCGGCACTTTGCCGCCGGGACGGCGCTGAGCTCAGTTGCGGCAGAAGAGCCGGGACCACCAGGAGCGTTCCTGGGTGGCAGCTGCTGAGCGCTCCAGCATTTCGGCGATGCGCAGCCGGATCCTGCCGTAAACCGACGTGGGATCGTCATCCGGCCCCGCAGGCACCCCGGTGAGCAGCTCGATGGTCTCATCGATGGTCTCCACGGTGTGGACGGCGAATTTCCCGTCGGACACCGCCTTCAGCACCTCATCGGACAGGATCAGCTGGTTGATGTTGGAGGCGGGAATGATCACCGCCTCCTCCCCGGTGAGGCCCTTCACCGAGCACACCCGGTAGAAGCCTTCGATCTTCTCGTTGAGTCCGCCCACGGGCTGCACGTGGCCGAACTGATCCAGGGCGCCGGTGACGGCGAAGTTCTGCTTGATGGGGAGCTCTGACAATGCTGACAGGGCGGCACACAGACCCGACAGGGAGGCGCTGTCACCGTCGATCTCGCTGTAGGACTGCTCAAACACCAGGTTCACCGACAGGGGCAGGGGAACCGCCGGGGCAAACCTGCTGGTGAGAAAGCCGTTGATGATCATCATGGCCTTCTGGTGGATCTGGCCCGCCAGGTTGGCCTTGTACTCCACGTCGGCAATGTCTCCCTCACCGGCGTGCACCGTGGCGGTGATCCGCAGGGGCTCGCCGTATTCAAAGTCGGTGCCGGCGGAGGACACCACGCTCATGCCGTTGATCTGGCCGATCCGGCTGCCGGAGGTGGCGATGAAGATCTGCCCCTCCCGGTACATCTTGGTGGACTCTTCCTCAATGTGATCGGCCCGGAAGCGCTTCTCCCGTCCGGCGGCGGTGATATCCTCCTTCTCCACCAGTTCCCGGCCGTTTTCCGCGGCGATGTCGCTGGCCAGCTTCATCAGGGACGCCAGGCGGGATTCCACGATCATGAACTGGGTGCGGGTGCCGCACTCCCGCTGGGCATGGCGGCAGATCTCCTCCGCCGCGCCGGGGGTGAAGTCCGACAGTCCCAGGCGGCTGCGGATCCCGTTGAGGTAGCCGGTGAACTCCCCGGTTTTGCCGGCGTCCATGGAACTTTCCAGGCTCACTTTGAGCTCGATCTCATCCAGGGCGCTGATATCGATGCTGTAGAACTCGCTGAGATCCACATAGTCCCCGGTGATGATCACCGAGAGATTGATCCTGGTGGGCTCAGGCTCAAAGAAGGGCACCAGCCCCGTTCCCTCCTGGTAGCTGTTTTCCCAGTCCAAGGTGCCGGTGCGCAGGGTGTTGGCCAGTTTGAACCACAGCAGGGGCTGCCGTGCCAGCTCTGCGGCGGGGAGGATCAGGTAGCCGCCGTTGGCCCGGCGCACCAGTCCCGGCTCCAGCAGGCTCTGGTTGGAGTAGGTGGTTCCCTGCTCTGTCAGGTAGTTGACCTTGCCGAAGAGGCTGTGCCAGCTGAGGTTCCGTCCGCAGATCACCGGGGAGACATCCTTCTCCCGGGCGTCCATGAGGTTGATGATGATCTCGCTGGAGAAGGGCTCCTGCTTCAGGATCTTGGCCGACAATGCCGACAGGTAGGTGGCCAGGCGCTCCCGGCTCTCTTCCGGGAGATCCTTCTGGGCCTCCAGGAGACGGTTCACCTGGCGCTCGGCATCCACATGGTTCACCAACTTGTCCAGAAGCTTGGCGATGCCGCTACAGAACTCGTTGCCGGTTCCGGCGGTGAGCAGCAGGCACACCGGGCGCAGGGGATTGTCCAGGTTCTCCGCATAGCACAGATCATAGATGGGGCGCCGGGGCTTCATGCCGCCGGCCTCCTGGATCAGAAGCCGGGCGGTGTTTTCGTAGTCGGTGCCAGGACAGCCCTCCAGCACCAGGATCTGGCTCTCCCGGAGCCCGGAGGGGGCATTAAGGCGCTTGAAGCCGCTGAGGGCGCGGGGGTGGAGGGTGCCGGTTCCGGTGACCGGAACCTCGCTGAGACGGGAAAAGGCGAACCGGAAGCCGGGCGCCAGCTGATCATGGGTCAGTTTCTGCAATTATCTTTCCTTAGGGACAGCCCCGGATCTGGCTGGGGCACAGGGGATCACCACTTCTTCTTGGGCATGAACAGCTCATCCAGCTCATCATGCTCCTTCTCCTCGATGTTGTGGATCTCCTTCTTGTTGAGCTCGCTGAGCTCCCGGTTGATGGCGGCGTCCATTTCATTGAACTCCTGCTCCCGGGACTCAATCCAGGGATCCTTTTCAGTGATGGTCTTTACCACCTGGAGCCCCTTGTGGATCAGCTGCTTGGCCGTTCCCCACTGCCGGGAGGTGAAGGCGTCCCGGGCATGGTTGATGAGGCTGGTGAGGTTGATCTTCAGGGCCAGGATCTCCAGGCGCCGATCCTCATGGACATAGGCGCTGGGATCGATTTTGCCCCGGTTGTGCTCGGCCCGGGCCACTTTCCGCAGGCGGCTGATGACCTTCAGCATGCCGATGGCGCCCCGATCATCCTTGGGGGGGATGAAGGGATTGTCCTCGCCGCTTTTGTAGTTGGCGTTGACAAACTCGATCTGCTTGTTGATGTCGGCGATCCGGGTGCGGATGGAGTTCATGCTGGGGTTGCACTCCAGGATGTTCTTCAGGGCGTAGAGGATGCGGTTCTGGAGCATCAGCACCAGGTTTTTGGAGTAGGGGATGTGGTTGGCGTTCAGCAGCAGTTCATCCATCTCGTTGATGATGTTGCGGTAGTGGGAGATCTTCTTCCGGCGCTCAATTTCCTGCTCCTGCTTGATGTTGCAGTAGGTGGTGTAGCCGAAGAAGCCCACAAAGAGGATTATGAATAGAACTACTATATAGATCATCTCTTTACCCGCTGTCCGCCGCTTCCCGTCTCATTTCCCGGGGATCTGTGGGGGAAGTGTCCTGATGTTCTGCCGGTGTCCGCCGGGGACACCCGGATCCCCGCAGGCCCGGGGACTCGTTCCGACGGGCACATTTTACAACAGAGCCCCTTGTGCTTTGTAGGATCTGTTCGCAAAAATGCCGGATCTGTCATCGCCGCCCGCCTTCCGCCCGTGCTTGGGGCAGTCAGATGGCGGGACCCGGGATCCGGCGTCCCGGCTGTGCCTTCGGGCAGTCAAGCAAGATCCGTGCGCAGATCCGGGGCACGCTCTCCCTTCCGCCTGCCGGAAATCCGCCGCATCCGGGCATCCGGGGCCTGTCAGGGATCCCGGCCGGCGCTTTTGCCCCGGGACGGGAAACCGGGGTACAATGCCCACCGTCTTAAACCATTCATTCCCGGAGACGGCAGGGCAGGGTGCCGCGCCGGCTCCGGGGGATCTGCTGCAGAGAAAAACTGTCCATGACTGACAAGAACACCAGGGGCCTTGCAGGTGACCGCCGGGGCGGGCCTGATCTCAGTGAAATACGCCGCATTGCCGACAGCGGATGCCTGCTCAGGGACCGGATCCGCCTGCGCCGGAGCCTCCGGGATCTGGGCCGGGGCGGGTACCGGGATCAGAAGGGAATAGCCCGCCTGGAGGAGGAGGCCCTCAAAGCGGCAGAACTCTATGAGCGCCGTCAGGCTCTCCAGTACACCCTGTCCTATCCGGAGGATCTGCCGGTGAGTGCCCGGCGGGAGGAGATCCTGGAGGCCCTGGCGTCCTCCCAGGTCCTGGTCATTGCCGGTGACACCGGATCCGGCAAGACCACCCAGCTGCCCAAGATGTGCCTGGAGGCCGGCTGCGCCCGCTACGGCCTCATCGGCCACACCCAGCCCCGGCGCATTGCGGCCCGATCGGTGGCTGAGCGGCTGTCCCAGGAGATGGGCACGGAGTTTGGCGGGGTAGTGGGCTGCAAGGTCCGCTTTTCCGATCAGTCCTCCCCGGACACCCTGATCCGCCTCATGACCGACGGCATCCTCCTTTCGGAGCTCTCCTCAGATCGGCTGCTCAGCAGTTACGGCGCCATTATTGTGGACGAGGCCCATGAGCGCAGCCTGAACATCGACTTCCTTCTGGGATGTCTGAAGCGGATCCTGGAAAAGCGGCCGGATCTGAAACTGATCATCACCTCGGCCACCATCGACGTGGAGCGCTTCGCCCGCCATTTCGGGGACGCCAAGATCATTTCCGTGGCCGGCCGCACCTATCCCGTGGAGACCTTCTACCGGCCTCCCGAGGAGGATCCCGACAACCCTGACGGGGACATGTACACTGAGGTGCTGCTGGCCCTCAGGGATCTGGAGGCCGCCGGGCGCGGGGATGTGCTGGTGTTTCTGGACGGTGAGCGCACCATCCGGGAACTGGGGGAGTTTCTGGGGAAGCAGAACCTCCGGGGGGCGGAGATCCTGCCCCTGTATGCCCGGCTCCCGGCCGGGGAGCAGAGCCGGATCTTTGCCCCCCACGCCACCTGGCGCATTATCCTGGCCACCAATGTGGCGGAGACCTCCCTGACGGTCCCCGGGATCCGGTATGTCATTGACTGCGGTTTGGCTCGGATCAGCCGTTACTCCCTGCGCACCAAGGTTCAGCGCCTGCCGGTGGAGCCGGTGTCCCGGGCCAGCGCCGATCAGCGCCGGGGCCGCTGCGGCCGCACGGAGCCGGGGATCTGCGTCCGGCTGTATTCCCAGGAGGATTACGAGTCCCGCCCGGCTTACACTGATCCGGAGATCCTCAGAACCAACCTGGCGTCGGTGATCCTGCAGATGATGACCCTGAAGCTGGGGCGGGTGGAGGATTTCCCCTTCATCGATCCCCCGGAGCACCGCCTGGTGGCCGACGGCTGGCGCACCCTGGAGGAGATCGGGGCCGTCAGCGGCGGCCAGATCACCCGCGAGGGCCGGATCATAGCCCGGATCCCCGCCGATCCCCGGCTTGCCCGGATGCTCCTGGCCGCGGAGAGGCAGGGCTGCCTCCGGGAAATGCTGGTGATCGTCTCCGCCCTGTCGGCCCAGGATCCCCGGGAATATCCCCTGAACAAGAAGGATGCCGCGGTGCAGGCCCATCAGCGCTTTGCCGATGACAACTCTGATTTTATGGCCCTGCTGAACCTCTGGAAATACACCCGGGACGTGATCCGGGATCAGAGTCAGAGCGCACTGCGCCGGCGCTGCCGCCGGGAGTTTCTGTCCTACATGCGGATCCGGGAGTGGGAGGATCTCCACCGGCAGCTCACCCAGACCTGCCGGGATCTGAAGTTCCGCTTCAACCAGGCGGAGGCTGACTATGCCTCCCTGCACCGGTCGGTGGCCGCGGCCATGTTCAGCCATCTGGGCATGAAGTCCCCGGACTCCAATGACTATGTGGGCGCCCGGGGAGCGCGTTTCCTCATTGCCTACACCTCGTCCTTGCACCGGAAGAAGTGTCCCTGGGTTCTGGCCGCAGAGCTCACCGAGACCTCCCGGCTCTATGCCCGGACCGTGGCCCGGGTGGAGCCCGAGTGGCTGGAGGAGGCCGGGGCAGCCTACCTCAAGCGGTCCTACAGCGATGTCCACTGGTCCCGGAAGAGCGCCGCAGTGCTGGCCAGCATGAAGGTCACCCTGTTCGGCCTGCCGGTGGTGGCCTCCCGTTCAGTGCAGTATGGCACCATTGATCCCGCCATGTGCCGGGAACTGTTCATCCGCCACGGCCTGGTGGAGGGGGATCTGGACTGCAGCATGAAGTTTTTCCGGGACAACCGGCGCCTGGTGGAGCAGGTGCTGGAGGAGGAGGATCGGGCCCGGCGCCGGGACATTCTGGTCAGCGACGATGATCTGTTCCTCTTCTATGATCAGCGGATCCCGGAGGACGTCACCGGATGGGTGAGCTTCAAGAAGTGGTGGGAGGGGAAGAGCCGGGAGGATCCTGCCTTCCTGAACTTTGATCTGGACTTCCTCATCAGCGACCGGGAGAAGATCGCCGACAAGGAGTCCTTCCCGGACAGCACGGAGTTTTCCGGCTACCGGGTGGGGCTGAGCTACCGCTTTGATCCCACGGCGGCGGACGACGGGGTGACCATCCGCATTCCCCTGGCCATCCTGGGCCAGGCCTCCTCCCGGGACTTTGAGTTCATAGTTCCGGGGCTCAGGCTGGAGTTCTTCACGGAGATCATCCGCACATTGCCCAAGGCACTGCGGAAGCGCTTTATTCCGGCTCCGGTGTATGCCCAGAAGCTCATGGATGCCGTGGATCCCCACACCACCACCCTCTGGAAGGATATTGAGAGCTGTCTTTCCCGGGAGGGCGGGGTGGAGATCTCCCGGGACGACTTTGATCTGGAGGCGCTGCCCCGGCATCTGAAGTTCAACTTTGCCGTCACCGACGAGCGGGGCCGCAGCGTGGCCCAGGGCCGGGATCTGGAGGTGCTGAAGAGCTCCCTGGGTGACCGGATGAAGTCCAGCTTCAGCGCCATTGTCCGGGAGAAGGCCGATGAGACCCTCTATAAAGAGTGGAACTTCGGGCCGGTGGAGAAAAGCCGGAAGCAGAAGTCCGGGGGGCTGGAGATCACTGTCTACCCGTCACTCCGGGATGAGGGCAAAGGGGTCCGGAAGACTGTCTGCGGCACCGCCGCCGAGCAGCAGTCCCACCTGTGGAAAGCGGTGCGCCGCCTGATCATGCTGGGGATCGCCAGTCCCGTGGCCTATCTCCATGAGCGTCTGCCCAACCGCACCAAGCTCAGGCTTTACTGCCAGGGTGCGGGCACCATCACCGAACTGATTGATGACTGCATCGGTGCGGCGGTGGATCACCTGATGCGGGAGCGGGGCGGTCTGGTGTGGAGCCAGGAGGAGTTTGCGGCTCTTCTGGAGGGGGTCCGGGGGAAGATCAATGAGACCGTGGCCCAGGCCGCAGAGAAAACCGAGGTGGTGCTGGAGCTTTTCGCCGGGATCCGGAAACAGCTGAAGGGCCGGGTGGACTTCACCACAGCCTTCGGCTTCTCCCATGCCAAGGCCCAGCTGGAGGGTTATGTGCATCCGGGTTTTGTCACCGAGACGGGCTTTGAGCGCCTGGATGATCTCAGGCGTTACCTCAGGGCCCTGAGCCGGCGGCTGGACCGGATCCGCACTGATCCCCGGGGAGATGAGATCCGCAACGCCATGCTGGATGATCTGGACAAGCAGCAGAAGGATCTGACTCTGGGCTATCCCTCTCCCGAGGCCGTGCCCCAGGAGATCCGGGAGCTGAAATGGATGATTGACGAGTTCAGGGTGTCACTTTATGCCCAGATGGAGGGCACCCGCTATCCGGTGTCGGAGAAGAGGGTGCGCAATGAAATCGCCCGGCTCCGGGAACTGAAGCGGGGCTGATGGTGTCTGGGAGCGGCGCTGACAGGACATTTCTGTAGCCGCGGCCGGATCCAATCCGGGACACTCCTGTTTTGTACACCGGATCCTGGCTGAAATTCTTGCTTTTTTGCCTGTCTGAGGTGATAATAGCGGCGGGTTCCGACTGTGATTTCCGGAAAGGACCTGTGGTGTCCGCAGAAGTTCTGCTGATGCCGGACGCCTGCAACAGCAACTGCGGCGGGGAGGGGAATTCCTCTGACCAGTGGCGTGCTGCTTCCTTGCAGGTTTCAAATGATTCTGTTTAACATAAGGTTTTAATCATGAAGAAACTGATGGTTCTGGCCGCTGCCCTGTGCATGTCCGCCTCTGCCATGGCTGAGTGGCAACTCGTCGAGCAGACTGAAGACTCCTTTGTGTTCCAGGAGGACGCTCTGGGTGTGAGAATGGTTGTTGCCAAGCTTGCTGCTAGCAGCCCGGACGTTCCCCTTGATCAGGTTGCCGCAGGCATTGCCAAGGAAAAGGGCTGTGAGGCTCCCCAGGCTGTGACCTTCCAGAACATCCCTGCTCAGCTCCTGAACTGCCCTAACGACACCCAGGCCATTGTCCTGGACGACGGCGAGGATATTTCCATGATCGCTGGCGCTTGCTCCACCGATGAGCAGTGCGCAGCCATCGGCGCTCTGGTTCTCAAGCTGACCAACAAGCAGTAATACTACGTCTGCGGGCCTGAGGGCCTGTTCAGATCCCAAGGGTGCCCGGGTGGCACTCTTTTTTTTGCCTGCCTGCGGGCGTTTTTCCGGGTGGCTTTGCCGGGTGAGGGGCTACGCAGCCGGCACATGTGGGACCTATGGCGCCACGCGCCGTGCCTGCCCATGGTTTGCGGCGCTGTGCCGGGGCGGGCGGAGTTATGCAGGGGCTGGCGGAGGATCCTGCGCCCTGAAATGTCATTCCCGAACTGTGTGAGATGCCGGGCTGGATGCAGGGCTGGAATGCCGGGAGGAACGGGCAGGCATGGCTATTGGCTGCTGTGCGGGTGCAGCGCCTAATGGGGCGTCTGGGGTGCTGATGAGTTCCGGGCTGAAGAACCGGGGGACAGGATAGCCGGCCATGAAAGAGCCGGCTGGGGAGGGACAACAGGATCCCGGTAAGGGCAGGATCCGGATGAAGGGGGCAGTACCGGACGGCGCTGCCCCCTTCTTCCGGGGCTCAGGCGCTGACGGTGCCTTCTTGGGGAGCCTCTGCCTGGGCGGCGGTGCCGGATCCGTCACCGTCCTCCGCCGGTGTGCTGGTGCGGTCACCCCGGCTCCACTTCCAGGCCTTGTCCAGGGCCTCGTCCAGATCCCGGCAGATCTCAACCTTTCCCGGATCCGGCTGGAAGCGGGCGTGGACCAGGGTCTTCAGGGGCTGGAACTGGAGATCGCACATCAGCAGATCCACACCGGCCTTTTCCAGATCGCTGCGGAAGTGCAGCAGGCTGCTCAGGCCTCCGGCGTCAATGATGCTCACGGCGGAGAAGTCGATGACAACGCCCTTTTTGGTGTTGCATTCCACGATGATGTCGTTGAACACCCGGTCGGCGGCGGCGAAGAACAGGGGGCCGCTGATGCGGTAGACCAGCCAGTCTTCCGGGATCTTGGAGGCGGGCAGTTTGCCGATCTCCTCCAGGTTCCGGCACACGGTCATCTTGGCCATGGACCGCATGAAGAACAATGTGGCCATGATGCAGCCGAAGGCGATGGCGATGACCATGTCAAAGAACACGGTAAGGCCAGCACACAGGAGCAGGATGAAGACGTCAGCCACTGGGACGGTCTTCACCGTCTTGGCAATGCCCCTGATATCGCTCATGTTGTAGGCCACCATCATCAGCAGGGCGGCCATGGAGGCTAAGGGGAGCATGGACAGGAAGGGGGAGAGGCACAGCAATGCCAGTAGCACCACCAGGGAGTGCACCACCGCAGCCACCGGTGAGGTGGCGCCGGCACGGACATTGGCGGCAGATCGGGCGATGGCTGCCGTGGCGGTGATCCCGCCGAAGAAGGGGCCGACGATGTTGCCGATCCCCTGGCCCAGGAGTTCGCTGTTGGAGTGATGCTTGGTGCCGGTCATGCCGTCCAGGATCACGGCGCACAGGAGGGATTCGATGGCGCCCAGCACGGCCATGGAGAAGGCAGCGAAGATCAGGTTCTGCAGCATTTCCACGCTCCATTTCAGGGGCGCGCCGTCAGGTCCGGGCATGTTCCAGGGCAGGGCGAAATGGGGCAGGATGGGGGGGATGCCGCTGCCGGTGGTGCCGTCATCGCTGACATAGGAGAAGCGGCTGCCGATGGTCTGCACACTGTCCGGATCCCCGGTGATCTGGCAGACGATCCAGGCGGTGAGCATGCCCAGGAGTACTGCCGGCAGGTGGCTGGGGATGCTGGTGATAAGGCGGGACAATGTGGGACCGAAGAGTTTCCGGAGCTTGGGCCAGCCGAAGACGGTGATCAGGGACACCAGACCCACGGAGGTGTCGCACCAGTTGAGATCCGGCATGGCCGCCAGGAGCGCTCCCAGTTTGTTGTGAAACTCGGTGGGCATGTTTTCCACGGTCAGCCCGAAGAAGTCCTTCAGTTGCAGCACGCCGATGAGGATCCCGATACCCAGGGTGAATCCCTGGGTCACCTCAATGGGGATGTAGATCAGCAATCGTCCCAGGCGCACGGCAGCAAAGAGCAGCAGGAAGAAGCCGGCGATCACCGAGGCGGTGAGCAGGCCGCCAATGCCGTACTGCTGGGCGATGGGGCAGAGGATCACCACAAAGGCCGCCGTGGGTCCAGAGACGCTGAAGCGGGAGCCGCCGGACAGGGCGATGCAGATGCCGGCAATGACGGCGGTGTACAGGCCGTACTGGGGATCCACCCCGGAGTTGATGGCCAGGGCCATGGCCAGGGGGATGGCGATGATGCCCACGGTGAGACCTGCCAGGAGATCTCCGGCAAAGCGCCGGGAGGTGTACTTCTCCGCCACGCAGGACTCGTAGAAAGCCCTGCCCAGGTGCAGGACGTTGTGTCTGGTCAGGATAAATTTGCTCACCTGAGGAGGCTCCTTGAAGACTGATTTGCTGAATAATTTGATCTGTATCAAAATTTTGAGCAGATTTTACCCCGATTGGGAGGGTTAAACAACAGCCAAAATTGCGGGGGATGGCTGCCCCCGGGAGTTGACGGAATTTAATGTCCTGGCGTCTCTGGCATGGTGCGGATCGCTGCCCCAGGATCACCATTCCTCCGTTCCCGGAGCCGGTGATCCCGGGATCTCCCCGGCACTTTGTGGTCGTTATTCTTGGAGGGATCCCTCTGCATCTCCTCCTGGCAGATGTCTCCTGTACCATCATCCTCCCGGGCTGATCTTTCTGGATAAATCCTGATCCCACCGGCCTTTTTCCGGTCCTGCGGGGACTTCAGCCGCTGACAGGCTTTGTCCCCCCGGAGGCTCCTGCTCTTGGATCCGGGACCCCGGCGTAAGATGGCGGTGCGTAACTGTTCAATTCCGGCGATAGGTGGTAAAATCCTGCCTTGTTTGCAAAGCCTTCACAGGATGGAAATGATGAAAATTAATCTGTTGCCGGTTGCCCTGATCCTGGCTCTGGCCGGTGGTGCCCATGCGGCTGAGGTCTATAAGACGGACAATGCCTCCCTGGAGATCCTGGGACGGGTGAAGGTCCAGGGCATGAACAATGACGCCGATCCGGATCACCGCCTTAAGGGCACTGCCAGGCTCGGTGTCAGCGGCAGGACCCGGGTGATGGACAATTTCCATGTGTTTGGCTATCTGCTCTATGATCTGGCCGCCCAGGATCCCGCCCCCAATGAGGACCGGATCAAGATCCGCTATGGCTATGCGGGTTTTGACTTCAACTACGCCGGCAAACTCTCCTTCGGCCGCTTCGAGAACGCTTACTACCGGGTCAGCGCCGTGACGGATCTGTATGACGACTTTGGCAACACCGGTGTCTCCTACTGGGGGCTCACCCCTAATGATGTGGGCGGCCGTATGGACGGACAGGCGATGTACGATGTCAACCTGAACGGCTGGTTCCTGTCCGCTTCCTACCAGTTCAAGGATGCCTCCAAGCATGTGGAGAATGGCTGGGCCGGATCCTTCGGCTACGAGTTTGATGATGTCCTGGGCAGCCCCCTGGGGATCATGGCGGGCTATTCCCGGTTCAAGGGACGCCGGGATGACAACTACGGTTACCATGCCGACGGCTTCTTTTACGGTGCTGACAAGACGGAATGGGGTGTTTCCGCCTACTACGGCACCTTCCGCTCTCCGGGCTTCTACGCTGCCGCCCTTTACAACCACGCCTGGCTCAAGAACACCTACCTGGGTGACGGCACCGAGGTGGCCCTTTCCTACACCACTCCCGGGGGTGACTTCACCTTCCTGGGATCCTACGGCTACATGAAGAGCCAGCGCCCCAACTACACCCGTTACCGCACCTCCCGGCTCACCAGCGGCTGGACCTTCATGGTCTCCTGGTCTCCCGTGGCCAGTATGCAGACCTACGCTGAGTTTGAGCACAAGCTCAAGGCTGCCTACCAGGCGGAAAACGAGAACAAGGCAACCCTGGGCGTGATCTACAATTTCTGAGATCCCGGAAAGGGATCTTTTCCTGGGGCAAGTCTGCCGGCCTGAGCCGGGCAGGATCTCCCAGGCCAGCCGCAGATCCGGAACTGACTGGATCCGCGGCTTTTTTTGCGGCAGATCCCATGGCGGCACTCCCGGCGGGAGTGATCCTATCAGCCGTCCCGGGGAGTGTGTTACGCTTCCTTCAGGGCGGTTATGCCTGACAGGGTGCGGCCCGGGCGGCGATCAGGTTTCAAACTCCGGAACGGGGCATGGGATCCGGGCTGTCCTGGGCTGGTTTTTCGTGATCCGGTTGCTTGGGCATGCGATCGCGGTGACTTGGGCTGAGAGAGAGGAGTTAGGACATGAGGCTGGGAACTTATCTGGCATGGGGCTTTGCGGCGGGGCTTCTGCTGACAGCGCCGGGGATCCTGCCGGTGACATCAGCCGCCGGAGACGGGGATGAGACCAGGACCGAGCCCTGGACCGCCGAGGCAACTCTGGAGCAGGACTATGAGATCCGCCCCCTGTACCGATCCTACCCGGGCATGTTCTACGGCCGGATCTTCACCCACCGGAAGACCGGTGCCAAAGGCTACCTGATCCGGGCATCTGATCACCGCATGTATCCGGTGGCCCATGAGGCGAAGACTGTTCAGGGGAAGGATCCGGGCTGGATCCGGGAGCTGTTCACCGGCTTTATGGGCTGCCCCGCAGCGGAAATGATCCGGGCGACCGGGTGGGGCGGTGATCCGGATGAGTGCGATGAGTACTGCTGTCTGGGGGAATGTGTTGACTCCCTTATCTTCTCCCGGTGCGCAGCGGAGGGGGCAAACTACCACGGCGCGGCGGACTTCGGGGATCCTGCGTATTACACCCTCACCGCCTTTGACAACCGGATCCCGGAGCAGGATCGGGTACAGATCCTGTTATATGACCGGGACATGCCCTCGGTGATCTTGGGGGAGGTCTTTGATCCCCATTTCTGCGTCCAGGACTGCATTTCCGATGATTTTGATGAGTGGGCGGGCAGGGAGATCCTGGAGGCGGGCTTTCTGCTTTATCCCACCATTAACTACCCCCTGATCTGCGACGGTTCCGTGGCCTGTACGGGAAGTCTACTGACTGCCCGGACCTATGTCCGGCCGGGAAGGGAGGACATGCTGGGGTACATGATCTACCGGGACGAGGATGTGGATGCTGAGAAGAGCAGTGTACCCGGCAAAATGAAGGAATTCTGCGGATCCGGCGTGACGATCCGGGAGGGAAAGGAGCAGATGGATTTCTCCGGCTGCCTGTCCAATGTCCGGGGACGGGGGGTGAAGATCTCCGGGAAACTGGAGGGCCGGGAGAACTGCCGGCTGCTCACCTTCTGGTCTTCAGATCTGCCGACGGCGGATCAGCAGCTGCTGCGCCGGGAGGCGGAGCAGCGGCTCTCCCTGTGCCGCCCCTGAGATCCGGTGCCCCGGAGCCTTGGGGCGGGCGTTCCGGGTTTCCGGCACCGGGGAAGGAAGGCGATCTCCGGGCTCAGTCGTCGGTGAGGAATTCGTGCCGTGAGGCGGGATTGGTCTTGAAGTATCCGCCCAGGGCCGTGGTGGTGGTGCTGGAGAAGGCGTCCTTGACTCCCCGGGCCTTGACGCAATAGTGGGTGGCGGTGATGGTCACGGCAACACTTTCCGTCTCCAGCAGAGTCTGGAGGGCCACCAGGATCTGCTGGGTCAGGCGCTCCTGCACCTGGGGTCGGCGGGCGAAGAACTGGACGATCCGGTTGATTTTGGACAGCCCGATGATCTTCCTCTTGGGCATATAGGCCACCTTGGCCTTGCCGTCAATGATCACGAAGTGATGCTCGCAGGTGGAGGTGACGGTGATGTCCTGCACCTTCACCATCTCGTCCACGTGCATCTTGTTCTCGATCAGGGTGATCTTGGGAAAGTTGCTGTAGTCCAGGCCTGAGAAGATCTCGTTGACGTACATCTTGGCAATGCGGTGGGGCGTTCCCTCCAGGGAGTCATCGGTGATGTCCAGACCCAGGACCTTCATGATGGCGGCTATGTGTCCGGCAATCTCCTGCCTCTTCTCCTGGGGTGACTGATCGGTGATGGTGAAGGGGGTTTCCAGCCCCTTGGCCTTCAGTGCCTCCATGACCATGACCGCCTCGGGGGTCAGGATCTTTGCTTTGCTTTTTCCCTTCTCCTCGGTCTTCCCTGGGACTGCCTGCAGTCCGTACTGCGCCTGTTCCGTCAGTATCTCCCAGGTCTGGCCAGAGCCGGCTTCCCTGGAAAGTGGAAAACTCAACTTAAAGTTAAGGTTCATCTGTGCCTCCCTGGCATGACCAAATCACGTACCCATTTTAACGCAATTTGCCCCGGGCCGCTCAGAGGGGATCGCATCCACCTGCCTGACGGATCCTGGAATGTGGGATCTCCAGCTGGAGGTCCATTTCCCGGGGATTGTGTGTTATGTTGGGCCCTGCCGCCGTTCATGCAGAACCCTGGGCTTTATGCTAGAATGAGGCCTGTTTTTACTTGGCTTGCGGGCCTTTGGTTTTGGGGTCCATTGTCCATTTTCTGGTTTGCTTTTTCTCAGTGCGGCGGAGTCCTGCTCAATGAACAAGGAAGATCTCGACTATCTCATCAGTTCGGTCACGGCCATTCCTGATTTCCCCAAGAAGGGGATCATCTTCCGTGACATTACCTCCCTGATCGAGGATCCCCGGGCCTTTTCCCTGGCGGTGGACTGGATGGCAGAGCGGTTCTCCGGCCGGGGGTATGACAAGATCATGGCAGCGGAGGCCCGGGGGTTCATCTTCGGCGCCGCCCTGGCCGCCAGGATCGGTGCCGGGGTTGTCATGGTCCGGAAGCCCGGCAAACTTCCCCGGGCAGTGGTGAGCAGGGAGTACAACCTAGAATACGGCTCCAGTATCCTGGAGTGCCACCGGGACTCGGTGAAGTCCGGGAACCGGGTGCTCCTGGTGGATGATCTCCTGGCCACCGGCGGCACTGCTGTCGCCATGCTGGAGCTGGCCAGATCCCTGGGCGCCGAGGTAACTGAGGCCTGCTTTGCCATCTGCCTTTCTGATCTGCCCGGCAGGAAAGCCCTCAAGGATCTGGGGGTGGAAAGTCATTGCCTGATTGAGTTTGAGGGGGAGTAGCGATGAGCGCTTATCAGGCCCTGGCCCGGAAATACCGGCCCCGCACCTTTGCCGAAATGGTGGGCCAGAAGGAGGTCCTCTCCGCCCTGGTGAACTCCCTGGATTCCGGCAAACTCCATCATGCCTACCTTCTCAGCGGAACCCGGGGGGTGGGCAAGACCACCCTGGCCCGGATCTTCGCCAAGGCTCTGAACTGCCAGCAGGGGGTGAGCAGTCATCCCTGCTGCCAGTGCGACACCTGCCGGGAGGTGGAGAATGGCAATTTTGTGGATCTCATTGAGATTGACGCCGCCTCCCGCACCAAGGTGGAGGACACCCGGACCATCCTTGAGAATGTCAACTACAAGCCCACCTCCGGACGCTACAAGGTGTACCTCATCGACGAGGTGCACATGCTCTCCACCGGCAGTTTCAATGCTTTGCTGAAGACCCTGGAGGAGCCGCCGGAGCATGTGAAGTTCATCCTTGCCACCACCGATCCCCAGAAGATCCCGGCAACAGTGGTTTCCCGCTGCATTCAGCTCCGGCTGCTGGCCCTGACCCCCGCCCAGATAGAGTCCCAGCTCAGGAAGATCCTGGATCTGGAGCATGTCGCCTATGATGACGGCTCCCTCCGCCTTATCGCCCAGGCAGGCAACGGCAGCATGCGGGACGCCCTTTCCATAACCGATCAGGCGGTGGCCCTTTCCGGAGATTCCCTCCGGGAGTCCGAACTACTGTCCATGCTGGGATGCCTGGATCGGCGTCTCTACCTGGATCTCCTCCGGGCGGTGTACCGGAAGCAGGGTGCGGAAATGTACCGGATCCTGGACAGCATCGACTCCTACTCCCCCGACTACCGGCGCATGCTGGACGATCTTATTTCCCTGGTTCATCAGATCTGCATGTTCGCTGTCATTGGCGGCACGGGTGTCAACATGTACACCTATGACATGAAAGAGCTGGCGTCCCTGGCATCTGATCTGCCCCTGGACACTCTGCACCTTTACTATCAGATCCTGCTGAACGCCAAGAGGGACTTTATTTTCGCCCCCTCGGGCAGGGCGGCCATGGACATGGTGCTTCTCAGGATCATGGCCTTCACCGGATCCTTCCCCCTGGCGGTGCCCGGAGCATCCCCGGGGGCAGCCCCAGAGCAGCCTTCTTCAGGTGGCGCCCCGGGTTCTTTTCCCCGGGCTCCCTTCCAGGCACCGGCGGGCGCTGACAGCACCCGCGGGGAGGGAGCCGGAGCAGCGGTGCCCCAGGGATCCGGCAGCCGGATCCCCTCGTCCCCGGCAGTGACATCTCCCCAGGCCGCCCGTCCGGTGCCGTCAGTTGCCCCGGTTCAGATGCCGGCTCCGGCGCAGGCTCAGTCGGCGTTTTCTCCGGCTGGTCAGGCTTTTCCCCAGCCAGGAGGGCAGGGCCCGTCACCGCTGCCGTCCCAGTTCCCTGCTCCGGCTGGCTACCCTGCCAGGGCACCTCAGATGACCGGTCCGGCTCCCGCTTCCGCTTCCGCTCCCGCCTCCCGCCGCGGGGCAGTGGATATGCCTTCCACCGGAGATCCCAAGACCGATGAACTCCTCCGGCATATGGCTGAGATGACCCAGGAGCCGGATCCCCTGGATGTTCCCTGGGACAGCAACTTCAAGATCATTGGCCTGCCGGAAAAAATGAAGATCCTGCCAGATCAGGATGACATGCCGGAGACCCCGGTTCAGGTGGCCAATATCTCCCCGGTCAGCCCCGAGGAGTTCAAACCGGCCGCTCCCGATCTGCCGGTGCTCCGCTTCCCGGATCAGACAGCCCAGCCTCCTGCCGGGATGGTGCCTGCCGTTCCTTCTGTGGGAACCGGAGCGCCGGTTCCGGTTCCGGCTCCGGGCTTTGGAACTGTGGCTCCGGTTCAGGCTGCTGCTCCTGCTCCGGTTCAGCCTGGCTCGGCAACTGCTTCTGTCCCCCCTGCTTCCGCTCCGGCTTCGGCCCCGGAAAATATGGCGCCGGCCCAGGATGTTGCCCCTGCTTCGGCCCAGGCTTCCGCTCCGGCTTCGGCCCCGGGTAATGCCCCGGCTCCGGTTCAGGCTGCTGCTCCGGCAGACACCTCTGTTCCGCCGGCTTCTTCCCCGGTCTCGGAAAATATGACGCCGTCCCAGGCTGCCGCCCCGGCTTCCGTTCCCCCTGTTGCCACAGTGCCGCAGGCTGTGGCTCCTGCTCCTGAAAATATGGCTCCAGCCCAGGCTGCCGTACCGGCCACCGTTCCTGATGCTTCCGTGCCACCGGCTGCTGCCCCGGCTCCCGAGACTGTGTCTCCAGCACCTGTTGCGGGATCCCCGTCTCCTGCCGTCTCTCCGGATATTCCGGGTCCCGGTGCCCCGGCGCAGCCTGCGGCCGCTGTTGCCAGTGCTGAGCAGCCCGTGACCACGCCGGAAAGCCCGGTTGCACCCGAGCCCGCACCGGCTCCTGCTGCGCCTTCGGGCAGGGGCAGACGCCGCAAAACTGCCAGCGCCCCTGGGGGTGATGCTGCACCGGTGCCTCCGTCATCCGGAGAGGCTGCGCCCCCGGCACCGGCCCGGACCAGAAGGCGCCGCACCGTTGCTGCGGCAGATCAGGAGCCCGTTCCGGCACCAGAGGCGCCTGTTTCTTCCCCGGAAAGCACCCCGGCCGCAAATTCCCCAGTTTCCCAGCCGGCAGCCATGGAGGCCCCTGCCGCCGTTCCTGCTCCTGCCGGTGGCGCTCCCGTGCCTCCGCCGGTTCCCGGAGTTCCCGGTGCTGAGCCGGTCCCCCAGGGCTTTCCCGGATCCGGCGAGAACATTCCTGTCCCCGGAAATGTGCCGGAAGTCCCCCTGCCGGACTTCCCGGCTGGCGCCGGATCCCAGAACATGATCCCTCCGGAGATGCCGGTTCCCGGTTTCGGACCTGCGTCTGCACCCGCCGATCAGTGGTATGTTCCCCCGGTCCCTGAGCCTCCGGCACCGCCGCCTCCCTTTGGAGCCGGCCCCGGCTATCCCGGTGAGTTTCAGTCCGGAGGCCAGGGATCCGGTGCCTCTCTGATGCTGGAGCGGCGGCGCCGCAATTACCGGGTGGCAGTGGACAATGAGTTCGGACTGGAGGACGCCATTTCCCTGGTGCGGGATCCCTGGCTTGATCTGATCAATGAGCGGATCCAGGAGCCCTATGTGAGGCTGGTTCTCCAGCGCTCCACGGCGGAGATCACCCCCGGCGAGATCCGGATCCACCTGTCATCCAACGATCGGGGCATGCTCACTGAGGGGCATGTGAACGGTCTGAGGAAGCAACTGGGGACCAATGTCATCCTGGTGAATGATGAGCAGGCACCTGTCACCTCCCCCCAGGGCCAGGCCGGAGTCTGCTATCAGCATCTGCGGGAGGAGAAGCTTGCCAGCCTCAGCGGCCGGGAGCCTTTCAGCCGCATCTGCCGCAGTTTGGGCTGCGTTCCTGAAGTGAATAACATCTACATCATTAAGAAAGAGGAGAAATAAATATGTTCAACGGAGGCTTGGGTAATCTGGGCAATCTCATGCGTCAGGCACAGGTGATGCAGGACAAGATGAAGACCGTCAAGGAGGACATTGAGAAGCTGGAGGTTGAGGGCCAGTCCGGCTCCGGGCTGGTGAAGGTGGTGCTCACCGGGACCCATCAGGTCCGCCGGATCACCCTGGATCCCTCCCTCAAGGATGAGGATCTGGACATGCTGGCCGATCTGGTGGCAACAGCCTTCAATGACGCCGCCGGCAAGATCGGCGAGGAGTCCAAGAAGAAGATGGAGAAGGCCACCGCCGGTCTTCCCATCCCCAAGGGTCTCATGGACATGTTCTGATCCCGGATCATGGTCAGACACAGATGAAATACAGTCCCCTGCTGGATGAGCTTATTTCCAAGCTCCAGTACCTTCCCGGTGTGGGCCGCAAAACCGCCCAGCGCATGGCCTTTGCCCTTCTGGGGCAGGATCGGTCCCGGGGACTCGATCTGGCCTGCGCCATCACCGCCGCCATGAGCGGCATCCGCCGCTGCAGCAGGTGCCGCAACTACTCCGATGAGGAGATCTGCCCCATCTGTGCCAGCGTCAAGCGCCAGGAAGAGCATGTGCTGTGTGTGGTGGAGTCCCCTTCAGATGTGGCCATTATTGAGCAGACCGGCCAGTTTAAGGGCACCTATTTTGTCCTCCACGGCCGGATCTCCCCCCTGGAGGGCATGGGCCCTGAGGAGATCGGCATGGGGCAGCTGGAGGAGCTTCTCCGCATCGGCTCCTTCAAGGAGGTTATTGTGGCATTGAACTCATCGGTTGAGGGCAACATGACGTCCTTTATGATCGCCCGCCTGGCCCAGCGTCTGGGAGTCACCGCCACCACACCATCCCGGGGGATCCCCGTGGGCAGCGAACTGGACTCCATGGACGAGGGCACTCTCACCTATTCCTTCTCCAACCGAAAAAATTTGTAAATTCGTTCTTGAAAACCTCCTGTGACGTCCACATATATGCTGTAGTTAATCGGAAGTATGTGGTGCCGGTCTCCGGATCGGATATATGTTTACAGGAGTTTTTATGACTGCAGAGAAGCACGTTTTTCAGACCGAAGTTAAGAAGATGTTGGACTTGCTGGCCAACAGCCTCTATTCCAACAAGGAAGTATTTCTGCGTGAGCTTGTCTCCAACGCATCTGACGCTTGCGACAAACTCAGATTCAACGCCCTGAGCGACCCCTCCCTCTACGACGACGATCCCACTCTGAAGATCCGCATCAGCTTTGACAAGGATGCCAAGACCGTCACCATCGCCGACAACGGCATCGGCATGACCAAGGCTGAGGCCATTGAGCACCTGGGCACCATTGCCAACTCCGGCACCGCTGAGTTCTTCGGCAACCTCAGCGGCGACGCCTCCAAGGATTCCCAGCTCATCGGTCAGTTCGGTGTGGGCTTCTACTCTTCCTTCATCGTTGCTGATAAGGTCACAGTGAGATCCCGCGCCGCCGGCGCTGCCGCTGATCAGGCTGTGTGCTGGGAAAGCGAGGGTGACGGCACCTTCGAGACCAGCGATATCAACAAGTCTGACCGGGGCACCGAGGTGATCCTGCATCTGAAGGACAGCGAGACCGAGTTCCTGAGCACCTGGAAGATCGAGGACATTGTCTCCAAGTATTCCGATCACATCGGCATTCCCGTGGAGATCTACAAGGAAGTCCGGGATGAGGATGCTCCTGAGGAGAAGGACGAGGAGGGCAATCCCAAGCCTCCCAAGATGATCTGGAAGTGGGTGCAGATCAACAGCGCCACCGCTCTGTGGACCAAGAACCCCAAGGATGTCTCTGACGAGGACTACAAGAACTTCTACAACAGCATTGCCGGCACCTACCAGAACGATGAGCCCCTGGCCTGGGCCCACAACAAGGTTGAGGGCACCCTGGAGTACACCTCGCTGCTGTATATCCCCTCCAAGGCTCCCTATGATCTCTTCAACCGTGAGAACAAGCACGGTCTGAAGCTGTATGTCCAGCGGGTGTTCATTATGGATGACGCTGAGCAGTTCATGCCGACGTATCTGCGCTTCGTCAAGGGTCTGGTGGATTCCAACGATCTGCCTCTGAATGTCTCCCGTGAGATCCTCCAGGACAACAAGATCACCTCCCAGCTCCGGAAGGCCTGCACCAAGCGTGTTCTGGGCATGCTGACCAAAATGGCCAAGGATGATCCTGAGAAGTACAAGAAGTTCTGGATCCAGTTCGGCAACACCATGAAGGAAGGTCCGGCCGAGGACTATGAGAACCGGGAGGAGATTGAGGGGCTGCTGAGGTTTGCCTCCACTGCCAACAACTCCAGCGAGCAGACTGTCTCTCTGGATGATTACATCTCCAGAATGCCTGAGAAGCAGAAGCATATCTACTACCTGACCGGTGAGAGCTATGCCGCTGTGGCCAACAACATTCACCTGGAGGCCCTGAAGAGCAAGGGCATCGAGGTTCTGCTGATGTGGGACCGGGTGGATGAATGGCTCATGGCTCACATGACCGAGTACAAGGAAAAGAGGTTCATCTCCGCCGCCGCCATGGATCTGGAACTGGGTGACATGGAGAACCAGGAGGACAAGGAGAAGGCTGAGAAGCAGGCCGTTGAGTTCGAGAGCACCCTCAAGAGGTTCAAGGATGCCCTGGGCGACAAGGTCACCGACGTCAAGGTGTCCACCCGTCTGGTTGACACTCCCTGCTGCGTCCTGGCTGAAAACGCTGTGGGTGCCCATATGGCCAACATCTTCAAGGCCATGGGACAGCCTGTTCCTGAGACCAAGTACTCCCTGGAACTCAACATGGATCACCCTCTGGTGAAGCGTGTTGTGGATGAGACCGATGAGGACGCCTTCAAGGACTGGGCCAATGTGCTTCTGGGCCAGGCCAAGCTGGCAGAGCAGGGCAACATTGAGGATCCGGCATCCTTCATCAAGCTTATGAACAAACTGCTGGCCAAGTAAGAGCTGACGATCCCCCCAGGGATCATCCGCTAGTAACTTTAGAACCCTCCCTTTGCGGAGGGTTTGCTGTTTTTAGGAGACGGAAGAACTTTCTGGGCCGGAAGAACTCCAGGGGCTGGTGTTCCGGGACTCATTGGCTCAGGCAGGAGACGGTCTGGTTTTACGGCCTGATTCTGGGGGGGCTGATCCTGGGGGGGCGGCTGGTGCTCACAAGGTTTTGGGCGGGTTTGGCGCCCTCATATCATGGCTGCCGCCCTTTACGTGGATGTTTTTTAGTTTATTTTTGTGATCTGACAGTCATTAATGCTTCTTTTTCCGGGTGCGGTTTGACAGACTGGAAAATCATGGTATTATGTTTATGAAGAATCATGATGCTTTCATAATTTTTTTCTTCTCCATTTGTTTATTTTGCCCTCTTTCTGAGGGCATATTTTTTTCTGGCTTTCCTGTCCTCTGTGCTGAAAAAAACGGCCGCAGATCTTTCTCACTGGAAATTCCCAAGCCTTTCTCCTTTCCCTTTTTCCGTGAGGGCTGTTTTCCTTTTCCAGGCATTTTAGGATCAGCACCGGAAATGAAAAACGCACCCGGAGGTGCGTTTGGTTGATCATGTCACGGGGATGCCTTGGCTTCAGGTGTACTGGCTTAATGGCGCAGGTTTACGGCGCCTCTCTTCACCACCTTCAGGACATCACCTCATGGACTGATCTCAGTTTTTACCGAGGGTTCGATTCACTCACCGGCGCTTTCCAGGGGAGTCTCAGAAGCCTGAGCTACTGGGGCTTCAGGTGCTGCTTCCACTGCTTCAGGAGCCGGGCTTGCTGGTGTCTCCTGGGGAGCAGGTGCGGCCTCACTCACCGGGGCAGGGGCCTCACCTTCAGATCCGGTCGGGATCTGCTCCTGGGCAGCAGTTTCCGGAGATCCGGCTTCCTGCTGGGCACTGCGGCGGACCTGTCCCTTGGTGCGTCTCTGGCTGCGCCGGGGCTTGGGGGCAGCGCCCTCTGTGCTGCTGTCGGCAACGGCGTCAGCTACGGGCTGGTCGGCGGCTGCATCGTCTCCGGCAGTCTGGAAGGACTCCTGAGCTGAGGGCTCAGCACTGTCATAGGTATTCACGGGATCGGCAGTGGATCCTTCGATGGCAGGTGCGGCACTGTCAGCAGATCCGGTCAGCTCCCGGCCCTGTCCTCGGGATCCGCGCTCCTGACTCCGGCGGGATCCCTTGCGCTGGCCCTTTCCACGGTTGGAGGCCCGTCCCCGGCCTTCAGCGTTCTCCGGGGCATTATCAGATGCGCCTTCGGAGCTCTGGGGCTCTTCCTGGGCGGGAGCCGGGAAGTCATCTCCGGAGCCGTCATTCCATCTTTCCGACTCCCGATCATCCAGGGGAGCCGCCTGGGGGAGATCCGCGGCCAGGGAGTGGTAGTTCTCTGCCACATCCTCCTCATGAAGGAATTTCTCAGAAGCGTTTTCGCTGGTGAATTCAGACTCCTGGGCACTCTGGCGGGCGTTGTCCTTCTCGCCGGTGTTTCCGGCGGGCTGCTCCCGATCCTGGGATGAGAACAGCGGTCCGAAGTTGTCATCCAGGTAGGATGACTCGCCACCCTGCTGCCTGGTTTCCATCAGGAAGTAGTGCGCGTCTTGGCGGACCATGTGGAACACATTCTGACCGGCAAGGCTGTACACCGGGGTGTTCTGCTCGCTGTCCCGGGTGGTAAACACCACCTGGCGGCCGCTCTTCTTGCTGTCGTTCTCGATGGCGCTGTAAAGGCCGGTGAGATCATCCAGTCCCAGATGATCATCAATGTCGTCTACCAGCAGCACCTGGTTCTCGGTACTGGACAGGAACATGGCCAGGCGGGTGAGTTTGGCGGCGCCGCCGGACAGATCACCGAAGCCCAGGCGGGCACCGCCGGGCTGGGTGAAGAGGATCTCGGAACTTTCGGGAATGCCGGAGTCATTCCGGGCAGTGAGGATCAGGCGTCCGTGACGGATGCAGACAATCCCCTGGCCCTCCACCAGATCTGCGGCCTCCTCAGCTGTCACACAGCAGGGCAGGGAAGGCAGGTGGTTCCGGACGGTGCCCCGGCAGAGATCAGTCTGGGACAGGAGCCCGGCCAGGGAAAACACCGATCCCAGATCGTCAGTGCTGATCTTGACCTTGAGATCCTGATCAGCCGAGCAGTCAAGGCGTGCGGTCATGGTGGACAGGAACAGTCCGATATCCTTCAGCAGTGTGAGCCCGGAGCCCTCCTTGAATTCCAGACCCATGAGCCTGGACAGTAGCAGTTGATCCGAGGGCAGATCCTCAGCGTACATTCTGAACCGCTGCTGATCGTCCCGGGTGAATTCATCCCGGCGGGCAAGGCTGGCGGCCCGGTTGCGGTCGCGTCCTGCCAGGAGCTGGTAGGAGCCGTTGTCATCCAACTGGTTGAGCCACTCCTCAAAGATCTCGCCGGTGCTGAGGCACGCCCTGACGCCGTAGGAGTAGACCATGCCTTCCCGGGCAAAGATCAGTTCCAGTACAGTGTCCCGGGTGCGGTTCTTCTTGTCAGACCGGCAGTACCAGCTGCGGGAGTTCTCAGGCAGACGGCCCAGGGCAACCATGGAGCTTATCAGGGACAGACCGTCCAGCAGGGAGGTTTTGCCGCTGCCGCAGCCGCCGCACAGGGCGATGTGGCTGAGCACCGGAACCCTGCCTACGCTGAAGCAGTTCCGATCCTGTTTCTCAGCGATCAGACTGACACTGATCTCTTCGCTGAAGCATTTGAAATTTTCTGCGCTGAATCCTATGAGCATATTTATCCTGTGACTTGCTTTCTTTTCATGCCTTGACAATTTGGCGCTATGTTAGCAGAAAGCGCAATTAAAATCACCGGAGCCGCACAACAAAATCCCCGAATTGCGGACTGGCACCGTCCCTGGACATCAAGTGATCAGCCCGGCTCCAGCAGCATGATCCGGAGCCTTCCGGAGGATCCGGGCGGAGGGATCCTGATCCCCTGTGGGGCCCTGGGAGAGGGCGAACTTTTCCTATCAGGTGCTGGAATACTCCAGTTTCCAGCAGGTCCCCGGGTGCGGGTGTCGTCCGGGGAGCATACCCCGGTCCTCCGGGCTCTTTTTTTTCCGGGGATCTGCTCCTTTTGCCGTGATCCTGGCGGCGTTTTTGCGGTGAAATCCGGGGTGTTTGGTGTCTGAACTGAACGAAGGTGGCGTTTTGCCGCCCCTGTCGTGCTAAAATCACCCGGAATTGCGGTTACCCAGAGCTTCTCCCCTGATGCTCCTTACCCCTATTGAAATGAGCCGGCCGGCTCCCGGGAGATAAGATCCCAGGCACCTGCCCAGCTGGAAAGGCGCCCTAATGCCCGACCGGAGGGAAAAGATTGGATCAGTGCAGGAGCGCAAGAGTAAGAAGAGCAAGCGCAAGGGCCGAACAGCCAACAGATTGATCGAATAGCAGAAGCAGATAGAGGAAGAACAGGAGGATATGATGGAGCAGAAAGGACTCAGTCCCTCAAGGGCGATTTTTGTCAGCAGGCTGGGAGGTCTCCTGGCGGCGGCGGGATCCGCCATCGGCCTGGGCAATATCTGGCGGTTCCCCACCCAGGTGGGCTTGAATGGCGGTTCGGCCTTCCTGGTGGTCTATCTGGTCATCATCCTGCTGTTCGGCATTCCCATGCTGATGTGCGAGTTTGTCATCGGCCGGCGCTCCCGGGTGAATGTGGCCCGGTCTTACGGCGCGCTCTCCTCCCGCCGCTGGTGGAATGTGGTGGGTTACGGCTCCTCCCTGGTGGCCTATGCCATCTTCTGTTACTACGCTGTGATCGTGGGCTGGGTGCTGTACTATTTCTGGAGCAGCCTCACCGGCAGCCTCTCGGATCTCATGGTCCAGGCCACAGCAGAGTCCAAGGCCTACGAGAATTACTTTACGGGCTTCATTTCCCATCCTTGGATGCCCATCCTGTTTCTGGCTGTCACCATGGGCATCATCCATTTCATCATCGTGGCCGGTGTGGAGAAGGGCATTGAGCGTTGCTCCAAACTTCTGGTGCCGGCGCTGTTTGTGATCATGATGATGCTGGCCGTGGCCGCCGCCTTCATGCCCGGGGCCGCCGCCGGCTACAGTTTCCTCTTTGACTTCCGGATCAGTGAGGTGAACTCTGATGTGTGCCTGTCAGCTCTGGGCCAGTGCTTCTATTCCTTCTCCATTGGCATGGGCTTGGTAACCTATGCCTCCTATTTCACCCGGGACACCAACCTCACCCGTGCGGCGGTGTCGGTGAGCTTCCTGGACACCTTTGTGGCGATCCTGGCCGGCCTCATCATTTTCCCGGCGGTGTTCTCCGTGGCGGGAGCCTCTCCGGCTGAGGGCGCTGGCATGGTGTTCATTTCCCTGCCGGCGGTGTTCAACTCCGCTTTCGGCGCCAGCCCGGTGCTCAGCTGGATCATTCCCGTTGCCTTTTACTTCATCCTGTTTGTGGCTGCGGTCACTTCGGCCATGTTCCTCTATGAGGTGGCCACGGCGTTCATCTCTGAGAAGATGGGGCTTTCCCGGAAGAAAACCGCCGCCCTGGTGTCCGGATCTGCCTTTGTCATCGGCGCCGTGTCCTCCCTGTCCATGGGCCCTTTAAGTGATGTGCTGAAGATCGGGGGCATGAACCTCATCGACTTCATTGACATGATCACCTCCAACTATGTGCTTCCCCTGACGGGTCTGGGCGCTGCGCTTTTCGTGGGCTGGCAGATGAAGAGTGAGGATGTGCTGGATGAACTTTCCAGCGGCGGGATGTTCAAGGTTGCCATGTTCAGCACTTTCCGGGTGCTGGTGCGCTACCTGCTCCCATTGCTGATCCTGGGGATCCTTATCCGGAATATCATCTGAGATTGCCTGCCGGGCTCCGGGGAAACGCCCCGGGGACTGTGACAGGGCTCATGGATAGAAAATATTTTTGGCATTAAGGGGCATTTTGGCCCTTATCTCTTTGCCACATGCGGGCCGATCATACTAATATGATCCCGGACCGTCTGTTCTGATCCTGCATGGTGACTTCCGCCGGAAGGGACCCTAAGACCGCAGTCAGAGCCCCAGTCCAGAGATCCTGATCCCGCTTCCCGGGGGACCGCCCCTCCGGGATCGTACTGGAAACTACGCATGATCCGCATAAAGCATCTGCTGTTCATCACGCTGGTGGTATTCTGCATTTCCATCTGCTACTTCTGCCTGAGTTACTACCAGGAGTTCAGAAGGTATGCGGAGCAGAATGTGGGCCGGGAACTCTACATGGAAGAGGCCTTCGTGGCCAACAACATCAAGACCCTGGTGCAGCATGCCGTGGAGGTCACTCATTTCACCGCCGGGCGGGAGTCGGTTGAAAGCGCCATGAACGGCCGCATCGATCAGATGCGGATCATGAATGATCTGGCGGTGATCCGGAGCCGGGCCCCCATAGTGGAGGATGTGCTGCTGGTGGATGACACCGGCCGCACCATGGCCCGGATCACTGACAATCCCCTGCGGTTCATTCCCACCTCCAGCAGCCAGTTCACTGAGGCCTTTGAAAACATTGCCGAGCGCACAGGGGATTTCCAGAACGTCAGCGGCGATATCCTTTTTGCGGACACCCGGGATGAACTGGGGGGCGAGATCCTGTCCATGGTCTATGTCCATCCGGTGGTGGCCTTCGATCCCTTCCAGCAGGTCTATGACGTGAAGGGCTTCCTGGTGGCTAATATCCCGGTGATCAAACTGATCTCCGAGGTGTCCTCCCTTTCCAACACCGGATCCCTGATCCGGATCAGCAACAAGTTTCTCTATGATCTGGACGGCTATCTCAGCCGTTTTCAGACTCTGGATATCCGGACCATCAACAGTCAGCTGCTGTGCACCCTGAGGGTGTCGGTGTCCATTCCCGCCGATCAGATCGAGACCAGTCTCCTGGACTCCATTGTCTCCCAGGTGAAGAAGAATGTGTTCATCAGCTCTCTTATCGCCCTGGCCCTGATCATCTGCTTCCTGTTTATTCTCCATTCCTTCGGTCAGCTGTTCGCCTTCATCAACCGCCTGGAGATGAACAACAAGATTTACTCCGAGAAGTTCGTGATCTGGGAGTTCAACAAGACCGCCCGGCTGCTCCATGACATGAAGAACACAATCTTAAGCCAGCTGCGGGACATTGAGCGGAAGAACCTGGGACTGGAGCGGGCCAACAATGAGACGGCGGAGGTGAACCGGAAACTGGCCGACATGAACGCTACATTGGAGCGGCAGGTCAAGGAGCGGACCATCTCCCTGCAGAATGCCCTGGAGCTGTCCAACAACTGCAACAACATCTCCAATGTGATCATCAACCAGCGGACCATGCTGAAGGATGAGCTGAAGCCTGGGGATATTTTTGCCATCTTCTGTGAGAGCCTCCGGGAGTTCAACCTCAAGCGGAACTTCTGCTTTGAGTACAAGATGGAGGGGGAGTCTCGGGAGAAACTCAACACCATCACCACCATTGTGCCGGCCTTTGACAACATCCCCGCCGGGGACAGCTACAACTACGAGAAGGGCTTTTACCGCTTCCCCCTGACCATGAAGGAGGGGGACGGCATGCTGGTGGTGGAATCCCAGAACTCCGCCATTGAGCCGGATATCCTCACCGCCATTGCCATGTTCTGCCGTGAGGTGTCCTCCTACCTTGACAACCGGGCGCTGCGGAACCGCCTGTCCTTCTGGGCCCGCACCGACGGTCTCACCAAACTGGGCAACCGGGTGGCCTACGATCAGCAGATGGCTTATTTTGAGACCTGCCTGGATTCGGAGATCGGTCTGTTCCTCATTGATGCCAACGGTCTGAAGGAGATTAATGACAGCCGGGGTCATACTGCGGGAGATGCACTGCTCAAGAAGGTGGCCGGCAAACTGCGCACAGTCTTTGACGGCTATGATGCGGACATTTTCCGCATTGGCGGCGATGAGTTCATCACCCTGCTCCACGGCAAGGATCTGAACAACGCCCAGGAGATCATCCAGAAACTGGCGGAGATCCAGGACAAGCCGGTTCCCCGGTCGGCCACCACGGCGGAGATCAGTGCCACCTTTGCCGTGGGCTATGCTGACAGCCGCACCACCCCCTTCCAGCAGCTCTACAAAAAGGCCGATCACGAGATGTACCTGCAGAAGGAGGCCTATTACGAGATGCGTCACCGGCTCTTCGGCGAGATCCGGGCGCCCCGGCATTAGGCGGCTATGTCCTGAACCTGGGCAGGGCAGGGTGTCCGGCCTGGATCGATCCTGTTTCCATGCTGTTCTCCCTCCTGGTTCCTGGCGGTCTGAGGCATGATCCGGCAGATCTTCGACCTCTGCCGGAAATCCGGGAACTGTCCTGGCGGGATCCAGGTTCCCTCATCTGATGTCATTCCTTCTGATCTTCTGCTGGCGGCCTTGATCTTCTGCCGGCGGCGCCTGATCATTCGGCGGCGGCCTTGATCTTCCGCTGGCAGTGACTGATCTTCCTCTGGCTGTGCTTGTTCTTCTGCCGGCGGCGCCGGTCTTTGAGCCGGATCGGCTTTATGCCAGCTCTGCCTTCCGGGGGTGATGACCCAGGCTGTCTTGCTGCTGCCATTTCCTTTATTCCGGGCGCCTGGCTTCAAACGTCTGGAGTCCGGATTTCCTGGTGGCGGCACTTCCTCTCATTCCTTTCCGGCTGCCCCCCGGGGAAAGCCTTTACGGGCGGGGTGGCGGCAGGGTGATTTGCTTTGACTAATCAGGATCGTTGTTCTATTATCCTTCAGGTTTTCAGACCGCTGATCTCCCGTTTTGGATCCTGCTGGTACAGGAAAGCCGGCTCAGGTGCCGGAATGCTTTCTGGCGCCGGTTCTCTTGATGATCCCCGGTCACACCCGGGAAATCCCCGGTTGATCTCCCCCTTTTTTCTGTTTGGTAAATTTTTCTGTTTGGTAAATAAGGAAAACCATGAAAGTTATGTTGTTGGGCGCCCCCGGTGCCGGCAAGGGCACCCAGGCGCAGTTCATTGTGCAGAAGTTTGGCATTCCCCAGATCTCCACTGGCGATCTGCTGCGCTCTGAGGTCAGGAAGGGCACAGAGCTCGGGCTCAAGGCCAAGGAGAAGATGGATCGGGGAGAACTGGTTTCCGATGACATCATCATCGGCATGATCAAGGCAAGGATCGCCGAGGCTGACTGTGCCGGGGGCTACCTTCTGGACGGCTTCCCCCGCACTATTGCCCAGGCTGACGCCATGAAGGAAAACGGCATCGGTGTGGACTGTGTCCTGGAACTGAATGTCCCTGATGAGTCTATTGTCAGGAGAATGAGCGGCCGCCGGGTGCATCTGGCTTCCGGCAGATCCTACCATGTCATCTACAATCCTCCCAAGAAGGAAGGTCTTGACGATGTCACTGGCGAGCCTCTGGTGATCCGCGACGATGACCGGGAGGAGACAGTTCTCAAGCGTCTGGAGGTTTACCACAGCCAGACCCAGCCCCTGATTGACTATTACACCCGGGATGCGGAAAAGGGCCTGAACAAGTTCCATTCCATTGACGGATCCCGTCCGGTGGAGGAGATCAGCGCCCAGATCGCCGAGCTTCTGAAGTAAGTTTCTCTGACTTATGCCGCATCCTCCTGCACCAGGCTGAGCCTGATGGGAGGAAGCAGATCGTGGCCTTTCCCCGCTTCTGAGGAAAGGCTTTTTTCTTGGTGCCGGATCGGCAATCCGTACCTGGACGGCGCCGGGAACACCCTTTGCCGATCCGGGGTGAGCTCAGTTCAGTTCAGTTCAGATGTCGGTGCCTGGAGCCGGCGCAGATGTCTTCCCGGCAGCTTCCGGAAAAGCCGCAGAATGCTAGCAGGAGGTGGACTGGAGCCGGATTCACCCCGGGCTCTGGCTAGCTGCCGGGCGTCTTTCCGGGATTTGCCTCCCTTCCAGCAAGTCTGCCGCAAAGGCTTCGTTTGGGGAGCTCTGCTGACCTGGCGGTGCGGGACTCTTGCGGATTTGCCGGGGAGGAGGTGTGAAGTTGGTCGGTGAAGGAAGAAGGTCCCGGGAGGACAATGATCAGTTTTTCACCTGTTCCCTGATTGACTACATCTCCCGGAAGACACGGAATGTGCGCTCCGCTGTGGTCAATGGACTGGGCAGGGAGAACATTGCCCGGATTTACGATCTGGCGGATGTCTACCACTGTGACATCCAGGACCGGGTTGCTGATGACTTCATTCGGGAGTCGGGCCTCACAGTTGGCTCCTTTGACAATGTGGGAGCGTGCCTGTATTCCATACCCACCCACTGGGATATAGGCAAGGTTTACATGCGTCTCATCAGGATGGTGGCGGCTGAGGAAAAGATGTCGAGGGTTGATGTTCTCATGGACGTCTATAATTCCTTTGTGAGCCCGCTGATTGATGACTATAACAGCAGTTTCTATTATGAAAACCCCGGTTACATTTTCGAGTGCTACCGGACCGGGGAGGTACTCTGACTGACCGTCTGGACGTTCCCTGTATTTCCCCGATCCTTTCCCGCAGCCTTTGTTCCCGCTGCGGTTTACTTCTGGATCTGATCCCGTAAATGCACGATCCGCTGTGCAGATCATGGAATGCGCCGGTGTCCGGTGCTTTTTTGAGTCTCTTTGTGCTATTCTTTTTTGCGATGGTCATGTGCGGTGAACCCGCAGTGACAATTGTGCCTCCAGACTCAAGGTTATCTGCCGATGAATCCTGCTGTTTCCAGGCTGGCCGCCTCTGCCGCCCTTTCCCTGCTGACTTTTCTCCTGCCCGGTGCGGCCTCTGCCGAGGTGGACTATTCTGAGAACGTCTCCACTCCCGCAGTGCTCTGCAGTTCCCAGAAGAATGCTGCCAAGTGCCTTAAGGGGTTCAGTGATCTGTGGACCAGGGATCTGGAAACCAGAATGGAGGATCTGACCAAGAACTGCCTGGAAAACTCCTTCTGCTCCAAGCAGCTTGCTGATCTGGCGTCCCTGTGGAATGACTACAGCACCAGGCTTCAAAACTACCTGATCCGGATCCGGAACAAAAAGACTGCTGAGGCTGAGCACCTGGTGAACCTCCAGTATCACCTCATGGCTCTGGGCTACGGCTGCAAGGCTTCTGAGCTGGGATGCGTCAGTGTCCGGGGGGAGAAGTACCTCCATTATTCCCTGGAGCATCTGGTGACCTATCAGACTGGTCTTTCCCATAACTTCCTGTGGAATGATCAGCTCCGGGAGGCGGCCGTCATGGAGATCGATGACGCCCTGAACCGCCAGTACAAGGATGTCATGGCTGCCACCGCTGATGATGAGGCCCGGCTGGAGCTCAAGGACATGGAGATCGCCTGGATCCGCTATAAGGAGAAGATGCTCAATTATCTGGAGGATCCACTGGCCAGCGGCATGGAGAACCTGAACTACTTCAATTCAGACATGTTCCTGATGCTCACATCCCTGCATCAGGCGGCGATCCTGGGAATGAAATGCCCTGGCGGGGGCATGAAGTGCCTGACGGATGAAAAGAAGATCACTGAGGCGGTGGAGTCAGCGGAGAGAAATCTGGCTGAGCTCCCGCCTCCGGAGGAACTGTCTGCAGTGGATGACGCCCCTTCAGTGATCGACGCCTCAGAGGAGGAGCATGTGGATCAGGGTATGGCTGCCGAGGATCTCCCGCTGAGAGGCACCGGCTCATCTCCTGAGACCGGATCTGCTGAGAAGGCAGATGCTGGATCTGGATCCGGGACTCCCCCTGCTGCCGGGGTCCAGGAGGTGCTTACATCCCTGTCATCCGCCCCTGGATCTGCACCGGATCCCGGGCTCCCGGACGGTGCTGACAGCGCCCAGGGTGCTGAAAAGGCCTCCGGGGAACCCGGAGCTGGGGCAGAGGATGCTCCTTCTGCTGCAGCAGCAGGGGATCCAGTAGGGGTGGTAACGGAAGGCGGAAGCCCTGAAGTCGGCCAGGATCCGGGGTAAGATTCCCTTGCAGAGCGAATGTTCCCGGGGCTTTTTTCCGCTGTGAACATGAGCCGGAGCGGCAGATCCCGTCAGCATTCCCGGACAAGTCCGGCAAGGTTTTAAAGGTCTGAACTGGTTACCGGCGGTGGTGGGCGGTTGCTGGCAGACTTGCTGCCTTCTGGACATCTTCCGGCGTTACCGCCTCAGGAGACGGTTTCCGATCCGGTGTCTCCCGCCGCTTCCCTTCTCCTGGACAGGATGTAGTCCAGAGCCTCCTCCGGGGTACAGCGCTGGCGGGTCAGGGGGCTGATGAAGATGCTGTAACGGTAGAACACTGCAGCCGCCAGTTCCTCCAGGGTCAAGTTGCGGCCCAGCAACTTTCCCCTTCTGTCCCGGGCACATTCCTGCATGTCCTCGGTCAGTCCGTATCCTGCATAAAAAGGCACTCCGTAGCACCTCACCCGGCAGCCGCTCATCAGGGCCTCAAGGCCGGTGCCAGAGGTGACTGTCCACACGTTCCGGAAATGGCTCATGAGGTCAAGGGCGTTGATCTCCTCCGCCAGCACCGTAACTCCCATCCGCCGGACCTCTCCGGGATCCAGGTACCCCCGGGCCATTCCTTTGACCACATTGGGGTGCACCTTCAGAAACACATTGTCTGCCCCGAACTGTTTCACCGCATCCGCCAGCATGATCCGGAAGGTGTTGCTGCTGGCCAGGCCCTGGCTGATGGAGGCGTCGTTCCGGGTCTGATCAATGAGTAGCACCCGGTTTTCCGAAGGCGCAAGATCCCGGAGGGATGCGGGCACGGGGCGGGCTGACCGCAGGGTGTTGTACTTGACGATCCGGTGCTCCACGATCCGGCGGATCAGTTCCCGGGCCCGGAGCCGGAGCTCCTGGGTGCACCAGGAGTCCAGATCCCGGATCTGGCGTTCCAGGGACGAGCCTGACGTGGCGTCATAGTAGATCCCCTCCTGATCCAGCACTAGGGACAGCAGTGTTTCCCCGCTGTCCCGGTAGGTCTCAGCCACGGACTTGATGAGCCCGTCCTCCAGGGCCACATAGGGCAGATGTTTTCTCCGGGCATATTTCCTGGCCCGGGCGGCGGTTTTCTTGTGTCCCCAGCCCACCACGCAGGGCGCGGTGATCTCCTCCAGGAACAGGGGCAGGCCGGAGATCCGGCGGATCCCACGGCTCAGGATGGTGCAGTGCCTGATCCCGCCAAAGCCCATGATCTTAAGGACGCAGTCAATGGCCCCGGGGAGCCCGGCTCCGGTGTGGATGCTGCCGGTGATGAGATCGGAGCCGGTCTCCGGTGAAGGCTGCCGGCTGGTAGAGGAAGGCTCCTGATCAGGCTCTGGACTCCGTGTGCTTTCGGAAGACTGCCGCCTAAGGGACAGCAGTCCCTTCAGGGTCATGATCTTGCGCTCTTCCCGGTGGAAGGGGAATAGGGGGAAGAGCAGGATCCTTCCGGCTGTGTGCCGGAGGACGTCCCGAAACAGAGCCTTTTCAGGCGTTGAATTTCCGGGAGCCTGGGCAGTGGCTGCTTGGCTGTCCTGGACAGTCCTGGACGCAGAAGATAATGTGTCCGTCATCTGTTTGGATGTGGCTCCGGTGCCGGCGGGGCTGCCGGATCCCCGGTGAGTCCGCCTCTGATCCTGTGTCTCTGACGGGCTCTGGTTCTGAGCCTGATCCAGATCCAGATCCAGATCAGGGATGTTTGCCTGGATCAGACGCATCTGATCCGGGGGCAGATCCTTCTCATCAAAGAGCCAGATCCGGCTTCCGGTCTCCCGGCAGATCTTCAGGATCCCCTCATGGTAGTATCCCTGGCAGCCCCACAGGACGGTATCGGTGATCTGCCAGTCCAGGAGCACTTTCCGGAACCAAGGTTCCCAGGCTTTTCCGGATCTGAGGAACAGCCGGAAGTTTCTCCAGGGAAACCAGTCCAGGAGATCACCGCCGCTCATGCAGATGTGGAAGCACTGGCAGCCAATGCCCTCAAGACGGCTCGCCAGCCGCCTGAAAAATGATCCCGGCGGTGCCTGGAGCAGGAGGAAGTTCCGCCTGGTGCCTCGGAGGGCGGCAGGACTCATGAGATCGGCTTCGGGTTTCCTGCCGGGCATGGGGGATGTGTGTTGTTCCATGGCTGTTCCTGGGCTGTATGGATGGTGCCGATCAGGGATCTGGATGATCCCGAAAGCGGCTCTATGATTATACCTTACAACCATGCCGGTGCCGCTGAGTACCCCTGGCAGTAAGTCTGGACAGCAATTTTCAGGTGGTCAGGATTTCAGTCAGACGAGAGGTCCGAGCTGGTCAGCCCAAGTTTTCCCTGCGTTGAACCTGAAAGCTCACGGTCGACATCACCTACGTTACTGTCCCGGACTTAAACATAATGCGTTCCTGAGAACTGAAGGCATTAATGGGTTGTTGGAAATATTGTAAAATATCGGGCAAAAGACCGTTTTCAGAGCAAATTAAAGAATTGATTAGATATTCTAGATTTGTTTTAATTAAATTGTGAAAAGAAAATAATAATGAATAATAATTCAAAACTGCGTAAAATGATTTCAGAATTTGTAAATGAATATTCTCAGCCGAATACAATAATTTCTGAGAAATCTGATTGCTCTACTTTTCGGATAAAGTTTATCAAAGCGGTCTTTAATGAAGAACGTTTTGATAAATATCTGAATTTTGAAAAATCGGTTAAAGATAAAAATACTACTAAATGGCTTTTATGTTCCTGTGGTTACTATGTTGCCATTGTATGTGTCCCTGGCTGCCTACGGATAGGATAACAGCCTGCTGACGTACCGGATCATGTCACGGCAGCAGGCTCAGAGGATGATTGAACATAGCGAGTCAGGCGTAGCGTCTTTCCGCTCATGCCTGGCGGGTTGCTAATTGAAACACGGATCTGGCAGTTCCGGATCCGCAGAACAATAAGGAGAAACTGAATGAAGGACAAGACCCTTGAGATCCATGGCGGTTACGAGACCGCCGAGAAGACCACCCGTGCGGTGGTGCCGCCTATTTACCAGACGGTGGCATATGAGTTTGATGATGCCCAGTATGCTGCTGATCTCTTCAACCTGGCCAAGCCCGGGAATATCTACACCCGGCTCATGAATCCCACTGCCGATATTCTGGAGCGCCGTATGGCACTGCTGGAGGGCGGTGTGGCGGCAGTGGCCACCGCCTCAGGGCAGGCGGCGATCCAGTATGCGCTGCTGAACCTTGTCAAGGCGGGGCAGAACATTGTCTCGGTGCCCCAGCTGTATGGCGGCACCTTCACCCTGCTCACCTCGGTGTTTGCCGATCTGGGAATTGAGGGGCGTCTGGCAGCCAGCGACAGTCCTGAAGACATTGAGCGTCTGATTGATGACAATACCCGGGCGGTCTACTGTGAGACCATTGGCAACCCTGCGGGCAACATTGTGGATCTGGAGGCTCTTGCCGATGTGGCTCACCGTCACGGCATTCCCCTGGTGGTGGACAACACCGTGGCCTCCCCGGCTTTGTGCAAGCCCATTTCCCACGGGGCGGACGTGGTGGTGCACTCCCTGACCAAGTTCTGCGGTGGCCATGGCAACACCATGGGCGGCATTGTGGTGGACAGCGGGCGTTTTGACTGGACGGCCCACCGGGAGAAATTCCCCCAGTTCACCGAGCCGGAGAAGTCCTATCACGGGGTGATCTACACTGATAGTTTCGGCAGTGCCGCCTATGCTGCCCGGATCCGCACTGTGGGCCTCCGGAACACCGGCGCCGTGCTGCCGCCCCTGAGCTGCTTCCTGATCCTGGTGGGTCTGGAGACGCTGTCCCTGAGAATGGCCCAGCATGTTTCCAACACCTTTGCCGTGGCGGATTTCCTCCGCTCCCATCCCCAGGTGGCCTGGGTGAACTGTGCCAAGTTTCCGGACAACCGCTACCACAGTCTGGCAGCCAAGTACACCAAGGGTTCCCAGAGCGGCATGCTCACCTTCGGGCTCCGGGGAGGACTGGAGGACGGGATCCGCTTCTATGACGCCCTGAAGCTGTTCAAGCGGGTGGTGAACATCGGGGACAGCCGCTCCTGCGCCTGCCATCCGGCCAGCACCACCCACCGCCAGCTGACAGAGGAGCAGCTGCGTATGGCCGGCATCGGTCCGGAGCTCATCCGGCTGACCATCGGCATTGAGGATCCGGAGGATCTTATTGCAGATCTCAGCCAGGCACTGGATCATGTCCGGAAGTGAGGGTGCCCTCTGAGAACTGTCCGGGATTGCCGGACTGAAGATCGCACCGGATCCGGTGATCCCCGGCTCTGCCGTCTCAGGAACGTGCTCTGATGGCAGCGGCTGTTCAACCGCCGGGGACGTAACGCACAAGGCCCCGGATCTGATCTTGTGAGGATCAGATCCGGGGCCTTTTTGGTGCAGCATGGTGTCCCGGGGGTGCATTGGCGGCGGCAGGATCCGGCCGGCTGTATCCTTCCCGGGAGGGCCCGGCACCGGGGCGCAGACTCAGAGCCCCCGGGCCTTGCTGATCAGCTCCCAGGCGCCGTTCAGGCGCTGGGTGGTCTCCTTGTAGCGGTTCTTTTCCTCTTCGCTGAGGCCCAGAGCGGCAGCCCGATCCGGATGGTAGCGGGCAACCATGCGGATATAGGCCTTGCGGAGCTCTTCGTCGGTGGCCGTGGGGTGCTGCTGAAGGGTGGTGTAGGCGCTCCGGAGATCGTCATAGGGCACATACTGCCCCTTCTTTCTGGTCTGACTGTCCTGTTTCCGGCTCTGCTCTCCGGTGTCGGTCTTTCTGCCTGCGTTTGCGCCTGTGCCGGCATTCGTGCCGCTGCCGCCCCAGGCACCCTGCTGCCATTTCCCTGAACCACTGCCGGATCCGCTCCGGGTGCCGGCACTGCCATATCCGCTCCAGCTGCCGCCTGTTGGCTGTTCGGGAGCGCCGTAAGGGATCCAGGCATGGGATGCCAGGCTGAAGCGGAGGTTGGCGGCACGTCCCAGGGAGTCCAGGATCCGGGCTGCGGTTGCCAGTTTCAGTCCGAAGGCCTGTCCCATCCGGGAAAGGAGCAGATGCTCGGCGGACGTGATCTCCTCGTCATAGAACAGCGCCTCCGCCAGGGCGCAGTAGGCCTGTTTCCGGAACAGTTCGTCGGGGATCTGGCGGCTGAGCTCATCAATGCCTTGGATGAACTCATCCTCAGTCATGCCCTGGGCCCTGGCCATCTCGCCGGCAAAGGCGGCAGGATCGGTGGTGAGTCCGAAGCGCTCGGCCAGATCATCCCGGCAGATTTCCCGGAGCTCTTGGGACTGGATCCCCCGGAAGGCGGCGTAGCTTATCAGGCGGAGAACGGCGGGGGCTGACTTGTCCTTGCGGCCTGCTGTCTGGAGACGATCCTGATCCCGGAAGTCCTCCCGGGCTGTGGACTGAAATTCCCCATGGACGGAGGACTGCCTGAGGGATGCCAGGGCCAGATCCAGCTCGGCGGTGGCCCCGTGGGCCGGATCCGGACCATCCTGATCGGGGCCGCTCTGTTCTGCGGCATCCGGCCCGGTGCTGCCGCTTTCAGATCCGGCGCCGCCGGGTGCGGCACCAGGCCGGGCCCGGCTGTCTGTGCCGGTCTGGAAACTGATCCCGGACAGATCCCTAAACTTCAGGGCGACGTCCTTGGTGTCGCTGTTGCCGACAGGGCGGGCCTTTTGCCGCCGCAGGATCCAGGCCATGAAGGTGCAGTAACCGGCAATGAGGAAATAGACCGGGTAGCAGGTGATGGTCATCATGGTGGTGCCGGTGCGCAGGCCGGTGAATTCGGAGAAACTGGATCCTGCCAGATCGAATATGAAGTTACCGTTGCCGGACAGCAGGATCTCCAGGAGGATGAAGGCGGCAATAGTGGGAATGATCAGCAGCATCTTCACCCAGGCGGCGCTGCGGTGGCAGCCGGCGGCCAGGTAGATGCAGGCCATGAGCAGGGCCAGACTCACAAAATGGAGGGCTTCCAGGGGATTGGGTGCCACCAGCAATTGTTCCAGGCTGCGGCCGCCGGTACCGGCGAAATAGTACAGACCGGAGTAGATCAAGGCCACGATCAGAAAGATACCGAGCCGGCGGTACCGCTGCATGGCGATCATGGTGATCCATGTGCGGTGCAGAAAGTTGAATCTGTTATCCTGGTTCATGGGTAGGTTCCTGTTGCTTTCCGGCAGATCCCAGGGGACCCGGGCCCAGGGTGGTGTCTAAAATTCGTGGTGCTTCACGGCCTTTCTCCCCCGCTCCAGCACATGATCCGCATCGCACCGATATTCGTTGTAGTAGTTCATCAGCAGTCTTGTGGCGGTGGGGCTCTGGGGGGCACTGAGGATCTTCCGGGTGTCCCCGAACTCCACAATCTCCCCCCGATCCAGCACCAGCAGCCGGTCACTGATGTTCCGGACCAGATCCAGATCCGAGGTGGTGATGATGGAGGAGATCCGGCGCTCCTTCTGCAGGCGCAGCAGCATGTTGCAGATATGGGCCCTAAGGTTGGGATCGAACGAGCTGATGGACTTGTCGGCCAGGATCACCCGGGGGTTCAGGATCAGGGCCCGGGCGAAGGACACCCGCTTCATCTGTCCGTGGGACAGCTCTGAGGGGTAGCGCCCGGCGATGCTCTCCGGCAGATCCACCAGGTTGAGGGTGTCGGCGATGCGCTCCAGCCGCTCCCGGCGATCCATGCCGGTGTTGATGAGCAGCGGGATCTGCAGGATGTCCCGGATCCTGAGCTTCCGGTTCAGGGAGGTCTCCTGATCCTGGAAGATCATGCGGAAGTTCCGGGCCCGGTTCCGGGGATTGGCGGCAGCGGTCTGGCCGCTGTACAGGATCCGGCCCCGGGTGGGCTCCAGCAGACCGGCGATCAGGGCGATGAGTTCGCTTTTGCCGCTGTCCTCGTCCCCCACCACCGCCATGGACTCACCGTCCTCCAGGCTGAAGGAGATATCCTTCAGTATGTACTCCGCCCGGAACAGGCGGCTGAACCAGGGGGAGTGCTCCCGGTAGCAGACTCCGCTGAGCCTTATCAGGGGATCGCCGCTATTCATCCTCGTAAAGTGCTCCGTCTTCCAGGGGGAAATGGCAGCGGTACTGCTCATTCTTGCTGATGATCATCTCCGGCTCCCGGTTGCACTCCCGGCGGGCCCGGCGGCACCGGGCGCCGAAGCGGCAGCCCACGGGCATGCTGCGGTAGTCTGGGTGCTTGCCGCTGAGCACCGGCAGGTAGCGCTTGAGCCGCCCGTTCCGTCCCAGCTCCAGCATGGTGCGGATCAGGGAGGCGGTGTAGGGGTGCCGGGGATTGTTCAGGATCCGGTCCCGGCTGCCCCGCTCCACGATCTGACCGGCATACATGAAGGCGAACTCGTCGGCAAAGTTGTAGACCGAGGCCAGATCGTTGCAGATCACCACCACCGCCGTCCGGTCGTTCTTGGCGCACCGGTCCAGCAGTTTCAGCACCTGGAGCCGGGAGGCGGTCTCCAGGTTCACCACCGGCTCGTCCAGCAGCAGGATACGGGGCTTGGAGGCCAGGGCAATGGCCAGCATGATCTTCTGGCACTCCACGTCGGACAGCTGGGCCGGGTAGGATCCCAGGATCCGCTCATGATCCCGGATCCCGCTGCGGTGGAGCAGCGCGGCGGCGGTCTTGCTCCGGGTGCGGCGGAAGAAGTTCTTCAGCCGGGAGAGCACATGGTACCAGGGGATCCGGGGCATCACCTCGTAGATCTGATCCCGGATCTTCATGGTGGGATCCAGGCTCTGCCGGGGATCCTGCATGATGAAGGAGATGTTCTGGCCGATGATCCGGCGCCGCTTCCGGGAGGGGATCTTCAGCAGATCCTCACCGTCCAGCTTGAACCGGTCGGCGGAGTAGGAGATGTTGTCCCGGCGGAGCATCATCACCGCCTGCATCAAAAGGCTTTTGCCGGAGCCTGAGGCCCCCACCAGGGCCAGGATCCGGCCTTCGTTCACCGTCAGGCTGATCCGGTCCACCACGGTCAGGGCGTCCCTGCCGGGCCCCACCCGGACTGAGAGGTTTCTGATATCCAGCAGCGCCATGTCAGAGGTTCTCCCGGTGCAGGGCGTTGCGGATCCCGTCGCTGAGGATGTTGATGGCGATGACGAAGGAGATGATGGCCACACCCGGGATGGCGATGATCCAGTAGTTGCCGGTGTAGAGCATGTCCATGTTCTCAGCGATCATGCTTCCCAGCTCCGGCTCCTGGGCCTCGGCGCTGAGCCCCAGGAACCCCAGGGCCGTCAGATCCAGGATGGCCATGGAGAAATGCTTGGTGAACTGGATGATCAGCACATCCCGGATATTGGGGAACAGTGACAGGCGGAACATGGCCAGGGTGCCGGCCCCGTCCAGCATCACCGCCCGGATGTACTCCTTCTTCATCTCTGAGGTGGTGATCTCATGGCAGATCAGGGTGAAGCGGGGGATCAGGGACACGGCGATGGCCACGGCGGCGTTTTTGAGGCTGGGTCCCAGGACGGTGATGATGGCAAAGGCCAGGATCACCGGGGTGTAGGATCGCACCGAGGAGACCAGGATCCGGATGATGTTCAGGAGCCGGCTGGAATAGAGGGCGCTCAGGAACCCCACCAGCCCTCCGGCCAGGGAGGAGATCACCGCCGCCGCCAGGGCGTAGAGGAAGGTGTTCCGGGCGCCGTAGATCAGCCGGGCATACACGTCCCGTCCCAGATCGTCGGTGCCCAGGATGAACTTGCTTAAGCCCTGGCTGAAGGAGAAGGAGATCCGGGGCGGGCGGAAGAAGTCCATGGTCTGCTGATCGTAGGGATTGAGATCGATGAAGGCCATGGATCCGGCCACCAGCAGGAAGTAGGCCACCAGAAACCACATGGCGTACCAGGCCATCCAGTTGCTGTGGAGCACCTGGATGAATCCCTGTCCCCGGGATGTGTCCTTTTCCTCACTCATGGCGCCTCCGTGTCCCGGGGGATCTGCTGCTTCCGGTCATGACGGCGTGCTCCGGCCCCGGCCCGGGTGGTTCAGGTAGATTATGGACAGATCGGCGGCAAATTCAAGGGATATGTTCAGCACCACAAAGAGCATGCCCACCAGCACCAGGTAGGCGTTGACCACATTCACGTCCCCGCTGCGGATGGCCTCAATGATCCAGGTGCCCACCCCGGGCCAGTTGTAGACATTCTCCACAATGATCACCGAGGTGAAAGTCAGGAACAGCACCGAGCCGCACTGGGCCAGGATGGAGGGCATGGCGTTGCGCAGCCCGTGGCGGTAGATGATGTACCAGGAGCTCCAGCCCCGGCTGAAGGCGGCCTTGATGTAGTTCTGCTGCATGACGCTGTACAGGGAGTTGCGCACAATGCGGATCATCTCCGTGGTGGGGAGGATGGAAAGGGACAGCACCGGCAGGATGAAGTGGGTCAGGGCGTTGAGGAAGGAGTCCCCGAAGCCGTCCCGGAGGAGGGTGTCCACCAGGATGAAGCCGGTGATCTGCTCGGTGCTGTACAGCAGGCTGATCCGGCCGTTGCTGGGGATCCAGTCCACCCTGACCGCCAGGAGGGCGATGAAGATCTGGGCGATCCAGAACACCGGGATGGAGGAGAACATGATGCTGGAGTTGGTGATGGCGCTGTCCAGCCAGCGATCCTTGTGCAGGGCGGCAAAGCAGCCCAGGAAGAACCCCGCCGCCAGGGAGGGGATCATGGCTGCCAGGCACAGCTCCGCCGTGGCGGCGCCGTATTCCAGAAACTCTCCGGACACCGGGCGGGAGGACTGGGCGGAGAAGCCGAAGTCCAGGCGCAGGATCCGGTTCAAGTAGATCAGGAAGCGCAGGAACAGATCCTGATCCCCCAGATCATTGGACCGGACGTGGAACCAGAAGGTCAGCAGCAGCAGGATCACCGCCGACAGTAGCAGCATTGCGGATTTCCGCAGGAGGATCAGGATCATGGTGCCAGCAGGTGCGCCTCCGTGAAGTCCAGGCCGTGGTTGGCACTGCGCCGGATCCCCGCCAGGGCGGGATGGTAGATGTAGTAGTCGCTGGCGATGCTCACGGTCATCATGGGCAGATCCCGCTCGATCCGGGCGTTGATGGCCTGGAGATCCTCCAGGCTTATGTCCTTGAGCTTAAGGTATTTGTTGCGGTCCAGCAGCTCCTGGAGCTCGGTGCTGCAGTAGGCGGAGTAATTGCCCCCCGCCGGGCGGCCGTCCACGCACTGGAACATGGCGTGAAGCTTGTACAGGGGCATTTTGATGGGGAAGATGTTCCGGGTGACGATGATGTCGTAGGCGTTCCGGGCGGCGATCCGGGACAATGTGCGGGCGTCTACCTCCCGGACCCGGGGATGCAGGCCCAGGGCGCTGAGGTCGCTGCGCAGGAGCTGGGTCAGCCGGGAGATGTTGTAGCCCATGCGGCTGCTGCTGCGCTCAATGTAGACATAGACAATGCCGCTGCGCCGGAGGATCTGGGGCGCCTTCTCCGCCAGGAGCCGGGCGGCGGCGGCGGTCTCCTGGTGGGCCACCGTGGCAAAGAAGGTCACGTCAAAGGGAAGCATGCTGGTGGGCAGCATGGCCGAATGGGGGTAGAGGACGCTACCGTAAACTTCCCGGTTTATCGCCGAGGCCACAGCCTGGCGCACATCCGGGCTGTTGGTGGGGATCCGGGAGGTGTTGAAGAAGATCATGGTGGCGTCGTAGGTCTCAGATCCCAGGGAGGAGAAGTTCTTGGCAGCTCCACCGGTGGCGCTGACGGCCTTGCTGGGCTGGTTGCTCACCATGCACTCTCCGGTGAGCATCTTGTTCATGCGCTCGGCCCGGTTGGGGGTGATATCCAGCACCAGCTTGCTGAGCCGGGGCAGGGCGGGATCCAGCCAGTAGGAGGGGTTGCGCTCCAGGATGATGTGATCGTTGAACTTCATGGAGGCCAGGCGGAAGGGGCCGGTGCCCACCGGATGGTTCCTGAAGTAGTCCTCCTTCTTGGGGGAGTCGGGAATGGAGTCGTAGAACTCCCGGGAGCTGATGATGCAGTTGGTGTTGGCCAGCAGCTCCAGAAAATAGGACCAGGGGCGCACCAGCTGGAACTCCACGGTGTGCCGGTCCACGGCGGTCACCGAGCGCACATACTGCCGGACCCGCAACAGGTGGCGGAAGTCCAGGATATCGTAGCCGCTGCGGGTCAGGGCGGCGGCGGCCTCGGATCCGTCCCCGTCGGGGGCGGTGTAGTCCATGATCCGCTCAAAGGAGAACACCACGTCATCGGCGGTGAGGCTCCGGGCCGGGGAGAACCAGGGCACGGAGTGGAAATTTACGTCATCTCTGAGGGTGAAGCGGTACACCATGGCGTCCTCGGACACCGTCCAGGAGGAGGCGATCTCCGGCAGGAAGGTGTTTTGGGCGGAGTCGTAGCGCACCAGGCGGTTGAACACGTTCTGGGCCAGGGTCACCGAGGTGACATTAATCTCATTGCTCACGGGATCCAGGTTGGACACCGTGGAGTTGACGCAGAAGATCACCCCGTTCTGGGTCTCATAGTCCCGGTGGATGATCTTGCCGGGACCGCATCCCGATGCCAGGAGCGCCAGGGCTGCCAGGGCAGCGGCTCCCCTTTTTCGGTAGGCAGATAACAAAATCATGACGCGGCGTCCCCAAACTCAAGTGTGATTAATTATAATTGAAAAAGCGAGCGGCGGCCAAACCGGCCGCCCCGGAGGGGGCTTTGGCCATGGTGCCGTCTGTCCTCCGGGCCGGATCTGCAAGGTCCCTGGAGAGATCCGGGAGCCTCCGGCGCGCCCTTTTTTCCATCTGTGCCGGGGAGGCAATCCCGGCAGTGATATCCTCAGAGAACTTGTGAATTTGTCCATGATTAAAAAACTGTTGTGCGCGGCAGTGCTGGCGGTGTTCACCGTCCTGGCGTCCCCCGTTCTGGCCAAGGATGTGTTTGTGGTGGGGATCCCGGTGGAGGGACCCTGGAACTTCTTCCAGGATGACGGGGAGCAGCTGACGGGCATCGACATTGACGTGGTGCGCACCCTGGGAAGGGAGTCGGGGTTCAAGTTTGAGTTCAAGCCCATGCCCGCCTCCCGGGCCCTGGTGGATCTGAAGAATGAGAATATCGACGCCGTGGCCGGCATGAGCACCCACATGGCGGACACCAACGGCTTCCCCAGGCTGAAGAACCCTTATCTGGCGGGGATCCGGCAGTATGTCTACCAGAAGTCCGATGCCGCCCGTCCGGTGCAGAAGTACTCTCACCTTTATTCCCATGTGGTGGGCATCATCCGCACCTTTTCCTATTTCGACGAGCTGGATGATGATCCCCTGATCGTGAAGGATTACTCCGACGATCCGGAGATCCAGTTTGGCAAACTGCTCAGCGGTGAACTGGACGTGGTGGTGGCCAGTGAGTGGGAGGCCGCCTACTATATGGCAACCCACAAACTGGAGCGCCATACCTTTGTTCCCGCCGCGGTGAACTTGGAGAACCACCGCTGCGACGCCGACCGGGTCATGGCATTCGGCCCCAGCTTTGACCGGGGCATTATCCGGAAGCTCCAGCGCACTTTGGATGTGCTGGTTAGTGACGGCCTGGTGGAGTCCATTGCAGACAGTTACCGGACCCGCTTCCTGGAGACGGGGGCTGCCGCCGGTGAGGCCGGCCAGGACAGCGGCAGCGCCGCCGGGAAGAAGTGACGGGAAGAGGAGGATCGCCGGCAGGCTGATCCGTTTCCCCCGGAAACCGCAAAAGGCGCCTGGGAGCTGCACCACAGGAGGGTGAAGGGCATGGAGTATCTTTCCATTTATCTGCTGCTGGATGCCTCGGGATCCATGCGGGGCGAGGCCATGCTTTCCATGCAGAACGGACTGCAGAGCTTTGTGTCCACCCTGGTGCGGAACCAGTCCACCTTCGGCCGGGTCCTGGTGTCGGTGATCACTTTCGGTGACACCGCCAAGACCAGGGTGCCCCTGACGGATATCAACTCTTTTGTGCTGCCGGAGCTGGAGATCTACGGCTGCACCGCCCTGGGGGCAGCCTTCAACCTGGTGGCCCAGGAGATCGATCTGGAGACCAAGGTTGACGACTACCGGAACCACTGGAGGCCGGTGGTGTTTGTCCTTACGGACGGGGAGCCCTCAGATGATTACCGGGCTGGGCTTTATGAGCTCCGGAAGCGCAACATCGGGGCCTTGGTGGTGTGCATCGCCGGACAGACGGTGCACCAGGGGGATCCCTGGCTGTCCAACATCTCCGATGCGGTGGTGAGCCTGGACACCACTGACAGCAACACCTTGCTGAACTATATTCTGAACTCCGCCGAGTGAGACATTGCGGCGTCATTGATGGAGTCCCCAGGGTGCTTTTGAGTGAGCCCCCAGGGTGCCTTGGGTGAGATCCCACAGCGCCATTGAGGGTGACCTTAAGGCGTCTTTCCCGGAGCGTGTGCGGATCCCGGGGAGGCGGCCTGCGGGGAAGGTGGCTGGCGGATCGGGAGGCCGGCAGACGGATCCTGGATCCTGAAAGTTGGAGACCGGCGGATGGTCCCGGCAAACTGGATGAAGGAAGACGGAGTCTGACGGCGGGATGCTGGAAGTACGGAACTGACTGTTCCGATCTGATCATCTGAAAATGATTAATCAGCCGGATCCGGGATTAATCCACCGGATCGTGCCCAAGGATTAATCCTCCGGATCCTGCCCGGACTGATCTTCCGGATCAGCCCCGGATTAATCCCGGGGGCCAGGGCAGAGGCCGGACTGTCACGGATCTGTGCCCGGATACATGGCATCTGCTGATCGTCACCGCCGGATAACCATTACAACTAAAACAACAGCACCAAAAGCAATCAAGAGAGCACAAGAGGAACCCGGTCTCCGTCCGGTGCCGGATCTGCCCGTCAGATCCGGCGTGGCGGCACCGCTGGGACCTTAGGGGAGAACGTATGCGCCGACTGCCGATATACCTGGTCATAGACTGTTCCGAATCCATGGTGGGCAAGCCCATCAAATGCGTGGAGGAGGGCATTGCCACCATAATCAGGACCCTGAAGCAGAGCCCCTATGCCCTGGAGACCACGGTGCTTTCGGTGATCGCCTTTGCTGGCAAGGCGGTGAAGCTCCTGTCCATGGAGGAGATCTACCGCCTGACCTCCGTGAAGCTGCCGGTGGGGGGTGGCACCTCCCTGGGCAATGTGTTCTACATGCTCATGGACGATATCGACAAGTGTGTGAAGAAGAACACCTATGAGGAGAAGGGTGACTGGCGTCCCATTGTGTTCCTGTTCACCGACGGCAACCCCACAGATCGCACCGAGGACGCCGCCCGGATCTGGCGGGAGAAGTACGGGGAGTCGGTGCTGTGTGTGGCCGTGGCCATGGGCAACACCATGGACACCAGGTACCTGAGGCAGTTCACTGACAATGTGTACCGCCTGGAGAACACCGATCCCAAGTCCTTTGAGCAGTTCTTTGACTGGATCACCCTTTCCATCAACTCCTCCAGCCGCAGCGTGGCCAAGAAGCGCCATGACGGTAGCTCCCTGAGCGTGGTCAACAGTTCGGTGGTGAAGAAGGTGGAGGAGAAGGAAAGCGCCGTGACGGTGGACGACAACTACATTGTCATCCTCTCCCGGTGTCAGACCACCCGGAACTACTATCTCATCAAATACCAGAAGTCCTCCAAGGACAGCACCGCCTATGAGCTGGAGGGCGCTTATCCCGTGGATGACAACTACTTCTCCCTGTCCGCCGACGGCTATGAGAACCTCAGGGTCAACACCGATCACCTTTACGGCCATCCCACCTGTCCCATCTGCGGCAATGAGAGCGCCATCGGCATCTGCAGCTGCGGCGGTGTGCTGTGCGTCAGGAACAACCAGGTGAATGTGTGCCCCCACTGCGGCCGCCGATCCTTCTTCGGCTCCTCGGATGTGGGCGTTGACATCAACCGCACCATCGGCTGAGATTCACGGATCCCATCATGAGTGAACTGTACATCCCAGGCAATGAGTTTGATCTGTCCGGCGGCGATGACGTCAGGCAGAACAATGTCTGCGTGGCCCAGGAGACCCTGGACGTGCAGGCACCGGATGTGCCTCAGGAGGAGACCAACGCCAACGCCCTGGTTTACAGCCTGCTCAGGGGACGGGCCGCCGACCGCAAGCGCCCGGAGGCCGGGGACAACCAGGATGCCAAACTGTTCCGGCTGCTGAGCCTGAGCGAGCTGGAGCAGGCCATTGTCAACATCTCCTACTATTACAACGTCCGCAACCTGGTGCCGGAGTCGGCCCTGGGATCCTTCCAGATCTCAGGTCTGGAGGACGCGGGCCTGCACTACAATCCCGAGACCTTCACCATCGAGGGGGTGCCCAACCATCTGGGCACCTTCCAGCTGACCATCTCCTTCAATATCAAGGGATCCCCTTTCTCCAAGCTGATGAACCTGAAGGTCATCACCCTGTGGAAATATGTGGATCCCCCCGCCGATCTGCCCTTTCCCAAGGCCAACAGCGACAGCGCGGCCCTGATCGTGGACATGTACCGGATGCGGGGGCTGAAAAACGTCGCCGCCGCCAGTGTCCGGGGCCGCTCCCACGCCTATGACGGCAAGCCCCGGGACGATGACTTCCGGCTGAGCTTCCACGAGGCCACCGGCTGGTATATGTGCGTGGTGTCTGACGGGGCCGGATCAGCCCGCTACTCCCGGGAGGGCTCCCGGGTGCTGGTGGAGCAGATGGAGTCGGTGTTCAGCGACGTGTTCTCCTCCTCTTCCTTCAGCTCCGAGGTGCTCCGGGCAGTGGAGACCTATGCCCAGGACTGCGATGACAATGCCTTCATCCGCAACTGCACCGAGATCATGGTGAAGCCCCTGAAAACCGCCCTGGATCGGACCATTGCCTGCTTTGAGGAGACCGCCGGATCAGTGGAAGGCGCCCGGCTTTACGACTTTTCCACCACCTGCCTGCTGTCGGTGTTCCGCCGCTGCCCCCGGGGCTGGATCGTCTTCACCTACAATGTGGGGGACGGGGCCATTGCCATGATCAACGATCATGAGGGCTATGCCGCCATCCTCTGCAATCCCGACGAGGGGCGGTATTTTGGCGAGACCAGGTTTGTCACCACCGAAGGGGTGTGCTCTGAGGACAATATCCGGCGCCGGATCCTGGTGAACTATGTGCGGGACTTTGACGCCCTGATCCTCATGACCGACGGGGTCAGCGATCCCAAGTTCGAGTCCGATCGGAACCTCCATGACTCCCGCCGGTGGCTGGACTTCTACCGGGAACTGGCCGGGGAGGTCTCCCTTTACGGCTGCAATGACGAGCTTAGGGAGCAGCTGATGAAGTACCTGGAGTTCTGGTCCATCGGCAACCACGACGACCGCACACTGGCGGTGGTGTTCTGATAAGGATCCCCTGGGACTGATCTGATCCTGTGGTCATGGCAGGGTGCGGTCAGATCCCGGTGCCGGGTGAAGGTGCCCCAGATGGTGACGGGGAACCGGGAGCGGGAACCGGGAAATGGATCTCGGGAACGAGTACCTGGAACGGGAACCGGTGAACTGGATCCTGGGAGCAGGATCCCGGGGCAGGGGCTCCTGATCGTTTTTACAGAGCAGGGCTGATTGGGGCTTTTTTCCGGAGCCGGCGGATCATCGCTTCCTGTCCTGGCGGGATCTGAACTGACACGGGATCAGGCCTCTGACCGGTGCCGGTGCGGGACTGCCGGCGGATGGGGAGCAGCGGATACGGATCAGCGGATACGGATCAGCCGGTTAGCGGATACGGATTAATTGGTTTTGTTGCGGATATAGGGAGCGGGGACAGACCCCGCCGCAGATGGTGCTTCAGGGATGATAGTACAGATCAAGGCGTTGGACGGAACCATAGTGGAGTATGAGGACTCCAAGATCATAGGCAAGGGCGAAATGAAGGACGTCTACTTCAGCCCGGACAAGTCCTATGTGGTGGCCTTTTACCGGAACTCCTCCAAGGATCAGGAGCAGCTCCTGGATCGGCTGGAGACCATTGTGGGTCCCTACCGGGAAAGCATTTTCAACAATGAGGGCGGCCGCTACTGGGAGCCCCTGTACTGCTGGCCCACCAAGGTTCTGATCCACAACAACCGGGTGGGTCTGGTGTCCCCTACCTACCGCAGCTGCTTCTTCTTCCGCTACGGCAGCGAGGACAATGACTCTGGCGGGATCCGGGGGAAGGAGAAGGAGGGCAAGTGGTTCTCTTCTATCCGCAACCAGCGCTTCCTGGATCCCAGGGAGCGGGGCAACTGGAAGGGCTATGTGATCGCCTGCCAGAAGATCGCCCAGGCAGTGAAGCGCCTGAATGCCGCAGGCCTGGCCCATTCGGATCTGTCCTACAAGAATGTGCTCATTGATCCCCCCACCGGGCAGATTTCCATTATCGATCTGGACGGCCTGGTGGTCACGGGCAAGTTCAACCCCGAGGTCATGGGCACCTCCGACTTCATCGCCCCGGAGGTCATTGCCACCCAGCACCTGTCCCTGACAGATCCCGCCCGGGTCCTGCCCAGCATTGACACCGACTGCCATGCCTTGGCCACCCTGATCTACATGTATCTCCTGAACCGCCATCCCCTGAAGGGGGGCAAGGTCTACGACCTGGATCCCGACGAGGACGAGGAGATGATCATGGGGGAGCGGGCCCTGTTCATCGAGCACCCCACTAACTTTGAGAACCGGGTGAAGGTCAGCGATCTGTACCCGGCGGAGCGGGAGTGCGGCGATCCCGCCAAGACCCCCTACACCCTGTGCGGCCCTTATCTCAAAACATTGTTTGAGCGCGCCTTCATCGACGGCCTCCACAACCCCAAGCTGCGCCCCCGGGCTGATGAGTGGGCCACCGCCCTGGTGAACACCTACGAGCTCCTGGTGCCCTGCACCAGCATGGTCTGCGAGCACGGCTGGTTTGTTTATGACAAGGGGGTGGAGGAATGCCCCTTCTGCCACACCCGGATCCAGACGCCCCTGCCGGTGTTCTACTTCTACCGCCGTTCGGGGGAGGAAGAATACGCCCTGACCAATACCCGTTTTGTGGGCTTCAACGGCAAGAAACTGTGCAGCTGGCTCCTGGCCGCTGAGCGGCGCCCCCTGGAGTTCACCTCGGAGAAGGAGTTTGCCACCGAGGCCTACATCTCCTTTGAGAACGGCAACTGGTATGTGAACAACGTGAGCCTGTCCTTCATGCAGGACGCTCTGTACCGCACGGAAACCAAGACCGGGGAGTCCTACAAGATCACCGACTCCTGCTGCCTCTTCTTCTCCAGTGACCTGGACGAGCTGGTGTCGGTGCGCCTGGGCTATGAGAACCGGCCCCGGAGCACCATCCGCACCCGGGACGGCGGGGAGGCCAGTTACCTGTTCATCCGGTCGGAGAACTCCATCAACCGGCTGAAGGCCAGCGTCAACAAGCTGAAGAACGAGCATCCCCGGTTCTACAACAAGTACAAATTCCTGTTTGACAAGGATGAGATCATCCTGCCCGACGGGATCATCAACCGGGAGTACAACCTGGATCTCAAGGCCATCTTCCCCACGGACTGCACCCTGCAGTTCATCGGCCTGGACTCCTGCGGCCTGTATTACAGCAAGTCCTCCTCCTGCATCCGGGGCTTCCCCAGCCAGGTGGGTGATATCAGCATCCTGATCAATGTCCGTCTGCCCATGGACATGATCAAGGTGAGCAAGAACGCCAAGCTCACTATCCGGGTGCCTGATGCCAAGGACAGCCGCATGGACGAGAACGAGAGCTCTGACGGGGTGCCCCAGCTGCCCGGGGCCAACCTGGAGCAGACCTACCGGGTGAACTTCAATGATGTGTTCCAGGACATTGAGATTGAGAACGTCATCGGTCATGACACTTTGGGCCTGACCTACAACAACCACACCAAGATCCTCTCCGGGGTGCCCAACCAGAAGGGCCGCTTCATGCTGAAGATCCGCTACCGCTCCAAGGGGCTGGGGGGATCCAAGCTGCTCTTGCTGTCCAAGAACGTGATCCTCCGGGTGGATGACGCGGTGAAGATCACCTGGAATGACATCCCCACCCCCACCGACATCAGTTTCTACAAGCCGGACGTGTTCCGATCGGTGAGCCAGGTCCATGTGAATGAGTCCAAGACCTCCATGAAGGTGATGCTCATGGCCGGGATCCGGGGACGGCTCCATGCCAACAACGGCCTGCCCAGGAATGCGGACTGCGCCTCGGAGAACATCTACGGCTGGGTCATTGCCGCCATGGCGGACGGCTCGGACAAGGCGGTGTACTCCCGGGAGGGCAGCCGGGTGGCGGTGAACGCCGCCGTGCGCTCCCTGGCATCGGCCTTTGACCGGGCGGGATCCTCCGTGGACTCGGTGGTCCACGGCATTGCCGCCCAGGAGCACAACGGCTCCCGGGGCACCATGGGAGGCAAGTCCGCCCGGGCGGTGTTTGAGAAGATGGTGGCTGACGCCTTCCGGAACGCCGTCAACGAGGTGGCCATCCAGTCCAACTTTGCCAACATCGCCACAGATCTCATGGACACCAACCTGTCCCTGATGATCCTCAAGCGCTTTGACTTCGGCTGGTTTGTCCTCACCGCCTCTGTGGGACATTTCATTGCCGCCGTGTGCAATGGCAACTATGATATCTTGCCCCTGGGATTCAACCAGTACGGGGACTACATCTTCCGGGACGGCACCATCATGGAGCCCCGGTATGTGGACGAGAAGGAGCTGCGGCTGCGCATTGACTACAAGATCGTGGACACCCTGGTGATGGTGATGTACATGAACCGATCCCTGAGCCGGGAGATCTTCGCCAGCATGCCCCAGGTGCGCAGCGAGGAGAAATGGACCGAATGGCTGGCAGATCTGGCCACCAATGTGGATCTCAAGTGCCGGGATACGGAGAAGACCTCCCTGATGATGGAGGAGTACATCCGATCCAAGCTTATGAGCCGGGACAACGGGGACAAGTCCCTGATCCTGATCAAGTGATCCCCGCCCTTATCCCCGGAAGCATCAAGGAGACAGTCAGTGCGGAGAAAATACCTGCATATTGATCCCCAGGGAGCCACCCAGTTCCTGGACAGCCCATCTCCCGGCTGCAGTTACGGCGTGTCCCACATGGACGCGTCCTTCACGGCCCTGGCTCCCGGATTCACCAGCCAGGGCAGTGCCGGCAAGGTGGATTTCCTGGAGGGATCCGGCAGTGAGGCAGGCCGGGGCGGGAATATCACGGGTGACGAGGCAGATCTGCTGGTGACCTGCTGCGTGTTCAAAACACTGATGCGGACTCCCGGGGAGCTCCTGCCGGAGCTCCTGGTGCAGCGCCTGGGCTTCAGGGATCTGGACATGCTCATCGGTCCTGAGGGCAAGCCCGGGGATCGGCTTTTTGTCTGCCCCATGAAATACGATCGGGGTGCCTTCATCCTTTTTGTCTCCGGGCCGGAAGCCTCCGGGCATGAGCAGGCAACGGGGCAGGGAACCCCTCCAGATGGCAGTGCGGGTGCCGCGCCGGAGAAAGAGATGGATCCTGCCGCCGCCGGATCTGCCGGTGAGGGTGGCAAGCAGGCCGGGCCGGAGGCGGCGGTGGAGATCCCCGTCCGGGATTCCTTTGCTGTCACCGAGGCGCTGATGTGCCTGCCGGATGAGGTGATCTCCTTTCCCCTGGGTGCCCGGGAGATGCTGGATTATGCGGCCCGCCTGTACTATGAACTGAGCGGTGCCGATGTTGCCCACCTGCTGGCAGCGCCTCCTGATGAGGGCACGCAGCATTTTGTCTCCCGGTTCCGTCCCTCTCTGGATGCCCTGCCGCCTCTGGAGCTGAGCCGGACGGAGCGCTGTGCCTATGTGATCAGCCGGATCATGGGAGTTCCGTTCACCCCCGGGAGTATCCCTGAGGGGGCCAATCCCCTGGAGCATCTGCTGCTCCAGTCCAAGGGTCAGGTGATCCTGCGCCGCATGGGATGTGTGGTTTACTTTGGCGTGTTGCTGCTGGTGATCTTGCTGGTGACACTGTCCTTCACCAGCTGCGGCAGATGACAGGCAGGATCCGCTGATGTGTGCCGGAACTGCTGACATGGGATCAGTCCATTGATGTAGACGGACGATCGGTGTTGCTGACCTGCACCGGGAACTTCTGAAGGTCGTTTGGAGTGGCTGACATACCCCGGAGACTCTAACGGACTCTTGGAGATGCTGACGGATCTCCGCAGACTCTGATGCCCAAGGCGCTGGGGAATTTCCTGATCTGCTGCGGATCGTGCCGGCGCCGGAGATCCCAGAGTCAGGCGGTGCCGCCTCCTCTCCGGTGATCATGAGCTGGGAAGACGGGGAGGGCAGAGGGGAAGTGCCACAGGCCCGGGCAGGCGTTGTGAGATGAGATGAAAAGAAAGTATATCCATCCCCAGATCCACGACGATGACAATGTCCTGGATTACCCGTCCCCGCAGCACGACTACGGGATCCAGCACATGAATGCGGAGTTCACCGCCCTGGCGCCGGGTTTTGTTGCCCGGGGTAATGTGGGGCAGGTGGATTTTATGGAGGACTCAGGCGCCTGCCAGGAGGCCGCCGCCGCTGAGCCCCTGGTCCGGGGCGAGGTTTACGACAATTTTCTCTTCCACTGCTTTTACAAGACCTTCCTCCAGACCCCCGATGACTTTTTCCTGATCCTCACGGATCTCCTGGGCTTCATTGACCGGGATCTGCTGGTGGGCCGGCCCGGGGGATCCTTTGACCGGATGTATCACCGGCCGAAGGTGTCGGAGAAGGGGGCTTTCATCATCTTCCTGGCCGGGGAGGAGGATGACGGCGCAAGCCATCCTCCGGGACAGGAGGGCTTTGAATATGAAGGCCACCGGATCACCGAGCTGCTGGAATGCCTGCCGGATCATGTCATGTCCTATTCTGTGGACAATGATGGGCTCATGCTTTTTGCCGGAAGGCTTTATGCGGAGCTGACTCACACCGATATGCAGACCATCTGCACCCTCCCCCTGCCGCCGGACTATCGGCGCTACGCCTATTTTTTCATTCCTTCCTATGAGACCTTTCCGCCGGTGCTGAAGATGGCGCGCCCGGACATGGTGGCCCATGTCACCCACCGCACCTCGGTGCTCCTGCCTTCAGGGGAACTCTTTCCCGCGGTGATCCCGGTTGACACCTCCGGCTCCCGGAAGAGCAGGCGGAAAAGGGGCCGGGGATCCTCCGGTCCGGCACCCAAGGTTTCCTGGGGAGCTTCGGTGACCCGATCCGGCCAGGAGGGCGCAGAGCCGCGACCGGCACCGGATCCCGGGGCGCGCAGGAGGCGGCTGGATCAGGAGGAGGAGAAGATCGCTGCCGGGAAACCGGGGCGGATCCGGAAGGACAGTCTCCTGATCCGGATCCTGGTGTTTGCTGCTGTGGTGATCCTGCTGATCCTGGCTATGCGCTTTTTCGGCAGCGTGAGCTGCACCGGCACACAGAACTGCTGACATCCTGGTGGCTGGGGCTGCCAGGAGGGGGCGCATGGCGCCTCTCCGGACCTGAGCGGGAGAGGCTGAGGGCAGGGACCGGGACTGGGTCTCTGGCAGGAACATGAGGTCTGGCCTGGACCTCCTGCCTGACAGGCAGTGGTTTTCCGGTTGTTCGTTTTTTTTTTTGCATGAGGATGAATTCTGATGGCTTCACTGCCAGATCTGGGATCCGCCGCTGCGGGCGGGGCAATGAAGGAGGAGCAGTTTGATCTGCGCCATGTCTGGCATCCCTACACTTCCCTTACCAGCCCCCTTCCCACCTATGAGGTGGTGTCCGCCAAGGGGTGCTCCCTCTTTCTCCGGGATGGACGGCGCCTGGTGGACGGCATGTCTTCCTGGTGGGCCTGCATTCACGGTTACGGGGTTCCGGAACTGGAGCATGCCGCAGAGGAGCAGATCCGGAAAATGTCCCATGTGATGTTCGGCGGGATCCGCCATGCCAGTGCCACCGGGCTGGCCGCAAGGCTGGTGGAGCTGACGCCGGAGCCCCTCCAGTATGTGTTTTTTGCGGACTCCGGATCGGTGGCAGTGGAGGTGAGCCTTAAGATGGCCCTGCAGTGCCAGGGCACGCTGTGTCCCAAGGGCACCCGGACCCGCTTTCTGGCCTTGCGGGGCGGTTACCACGGGGACACTTTCGGGGCCATGAGCGTCACAGATCCGGAAGGATCCATGCATTCCATCTACCGGGATTTCCTCACTCCCAACTTCTTCATCTCCCGGCCATCCTGCCGCTTCGGGGATCCCTGGGATCCTGCCTGCTGTGATGAACTGTATGAGGTGCTCCGGGAGCATCATGAGGAGATCGCCGCGGTGATCCTGGAGCCGGTGGTGCAGGGTGCCGGTGGAATGTACTTCTACCATCCCGAGTTTCTCCGGAAGGTGCGGGCACTGTGCGACTATTTCGGGGTGCTGCTGATCTTCGACGAGATCGCCACGGGTTTCGGCCGCACCGGCAAACTCTTCGCCTGCCACTGGGCCGGGGTGGTGCCGGATATCATGGCCCTGGGCAAGGCCCTCACCGGGGGCTTCATGACCATGTCGGCGGTGCTGACCAATGAGAAGGTGATGAAGGGGATCTGCACCGGCCGGGCTGGGGTGCTTATGCACGGACCCACCTTCATGGCCAATCCCCTGGCGGCGGCGGTGTCCTGTGCCTCCGTTGATCTGCTGCTGTCCTCCCCCTGGCAGGAGCGGGTGCGGCGGATTGATGGCTGGCTCAGGCAGGGACTGCTGCCCCTGGGCGGACATCCGGCAGTGGCCGAAGTCCGGGTGCTGGGTGCCATCGGAGTGGTGGAGCTTAAGGATCCGGTGGACATGGGTGCTCTGCAGAAGTTCTTTGTGGAGCATGGAGTCTGGATCCGGCCCTTTGGCCGCCTGATCTACCTGATGCCGCCCTTTGTGGCCTCTGAGGAGGAGATCCGTCTGCTGTGCTGTGCTGTGGCGGAGGGACTGGACTTCCATGGGGCAGGTGCGGGGAGCCGGGAGAACTGACTGCGCCGACCGTGAGCCGGGAGCCTGTGAGCCGGCTCTGTGACGGGAAGAGCTGGCGGAACCGCTCTGGGTCCGGAAGAGCCTAAATTCCCGCTGCAGACTGGAGTTCGGGAGCCGGAGCCAGAGATCCTTGTGACGGCAGGATTTACTGTCGGCCCGGAATTCAGGCACACTCCTTGCTGCCGTCCCCGGGTGTTTTCCGGGTCTCTTTTTTGCCGGGCTTCCGAAGATGGAGATATAACTGGAGTTGGAGTTGAAGCAGGACTGGCTTTCTGGCCGTGGCCCGCTTTCCCGCATCCGGGGACAGTTCCGGAACTTTCCGGCAGACGATCCTAATGCCCGGGGAAGCGCTCCGGATCTGCGGTGAGCGGAACGGTACGGTACGGTACGGAACGGAATAGGGGTGGCTGGGCAGGGGGTGTGAGCCGGGATGCCGTACTCTGCCGGAGTTGTCCCTGTCAGCAGGCGGATCTGCATGATTCAGCCTGCGGTGTTTTTTGTTTGAGCTTTTCTGATGAAGCAGATCTTCTTACTTGACATGACCTTCTGGAAAAAACGGTTTATGGCCAGGTTTTTTCCAGGATTTGACTGCGTTTTCACCACCTGGGAGTCCTTCCTGCGGCGTCTGCCCTCCCTGACTGCTGCAGCGGCCGGCAGCGGTGAGATGATCACCGCCGCCTTTTGGGCGTCCTCTGTCCGGGGGCAGGAGAAGCGCCGCAGCATTGCCGAGCTCAGGCGCCAGCCGGGGATCAGGATCCTCATGATTGAGGACGGCTTCGTCCGGTCCCTGGGGCTGGGCACCGACTTCTACTATCCCTATTCCTTGGTGTGGGATGATCAGGGGATCCATTATGATCCCAAGAGTCCTTCCCGCTTTGAGATCCTGGTCCGGGAGCAGTGCCTCCGGAAGGATCGGGATGATCTGGCCCAGCGGGGTGCCAAGCTGCGCCGGAAGATTGTGGAGAACCGGATCAGCAAGTACTACCGCTGTCCTGAGAGGAGTTTTCTGGCCAATGTGGCGGATCTGAAGGATCATGTCCGCCGCCAGGAGACCCGGGAGCGGATCTTCCAGAAGGTGATCTTTGTGCCGGCCCAGGTTCCCGGGGACGCCGCATTGCGGCGGGGAGGCTGCGGCTATGACAATCTCCGGCTCCTGCAGGATGTCCGGCGGCTCAATCCCGAGGCCTTCATCATTTTCAAGGTGCACCCGGATGTGCTCAGCGGCAACCGATCTGATCGGCTCACCAGGAAGGACATAGCACGGTATGCCGATCGGATCATCACCGGGGAGTACACCAGCATTGAGTGTATTGAGGCCGCCGATGAGGTGCACACCATCACCTCCCTTTCCGGCTTTGAGGCTCTGCTCCGGGGCAAGAAGGTGGTCTGCTACGGCATGCCCTTCTATGCCGGGTACGGCCTTACGGATGACATCGCCGTCAGGTGCCGGGCACCGGAGGCCCTGGCGGCCTGGGAGCGGCGCAAAATGAGCCGCATCACATTGGATGAACTGGCCGGGGTGGCGCTGCTGCAGTACCCTCTGTATTACAACTGGAATGTGGGACGGGCCTCGGACTGTGAGGACATTGTGGAGCTGTTTTCAACCCTGGACAGCACCAGAAGGAGTATCCTGTGCAGCCTTATCGATCGGTTTTTCGTGAAGCCATTCATGAAAGACAACTGAACCGGGAGCGAGTCCCAGTTCAGGAGTTGGAGCAGAGCAGGCAGATCAGATCTGGTCAGGTCCTGTCTGCGGATCCCGGCATCATCGGACTGCCGGGAGGGGAGTTCAGATCAGAGTGGATCCGGCTCAGTTTGCCGGCTTCTGGATCGAGTCAGTGGCCACCGGAAAGGTGAAATAGGTATCGGGATAGGGCTCTTCCTTCAGGGTGAAATGCCACCATTCCGTGTGCGCGGCCCTGAACCCGTGCTTAAGCATCACCTGGCGCAGAAGCATGCGGTTGTCATACTGCTGCTTGGTGACCTTACTGTAGTCCGGGTGGCTGGATTCGTCTAAATAGTCGAAGGTTCCCCCCATGTCCGTCTCCTTCTGGAGGTTCATGTCAAACAGGGTGAGATCCACAGTGCTTCCCCGGCTGTGGCCTGACTTGGCGGAAATGTAGCCTTCAGTGAACAGCATGGACTTGTCCAGATTGGGGTAGAAGTATTTCTTCATGGTCACGTCACTGGTGTCCTGGGACCAGCGCACGAAGTGATCCACGGCCATCCGGGGCCGGTAGGCGTCGAAGATCTTGAGCCGGTAGCCCTGGGATACCAGTTCATCGCTGACTTTCCTGAGAGCTGCGGCGGCTTCCCGGGTCAGCAGTGCCAGCGGCTCCTGGTAGCCGTCAACCCTGGTGCCGGTGAAGTTGAAGGTGGAATAGTAGCGGATCTCCAGGATGGCATCCGGCACGGCGTCGCTGAGGAGGACAAAGCCGCTGGCGTCGGTAGGACCGCTGCTTCTGGTTGCGGGCTGGGACTGCTCCTGTCCTGAAGACGCCTGATCGGAAACATCAAGTGCGTTCCTGGCCTGGCAGGGGGCGACGGTCACCAGGGCAGCGAAGAGCAGGGTGAGGATGGTGCCGGAGGGGCGGACTGACCGCTGCTCCGGCTTTTTCATGGGATCTGCGGAGGGTGTGAACATCGGGCACCTCCTGAGTGCTGATCTTGCTGTCTGGAGAGCTTTTCCGGCTCTTCCCATCTTGTCTCATCCTACGGGCTGATCTGTCTTGCGGGCTGAGGCGCCTGCATCCAATCTCCCAGGGACTCTTCTGATGTGAATTGCAAACTGTAATGTAAGCCAATCTGTCAGCCGTGGATCAAGAAGAAGACTGGACGATCAGGGGCGCAATATTGTTCCTGCTCAGATCCGGGACCGACAGTCCCTGATGTGAAGGGGACGGCAGATCATCTTTTCTCATCCCGGATCCGGAGCCCAGTCTGTGCTGAGGCATCTTCTAGCCGCCATAAGTGGAGATCGGGCTTTGCTGCGGTATCTTCTGGCCGCCATGAGCGGAGCGCAGTCCCGAACCTGGTGCGGCTCAGTTCGCCGGTTTTTGCAGGGAGCCGGCGGACACCGGAAAGGTGAAGTAGGTGTTGGGGTAAGGTTCATTCTTCAGGGTGAAATGCCACCATTCCTCGGCCAGGGGCTTGAACCCGTGCTTGAGCATCACCTGGCGCAGGAGCATGCGGTTGTCATACTGCTGCTTGGTGATCTTCCGGTAGTCCGGATGGCTCAGCTTGCCAAAATAGTCGAAGGTTCCACCCATGTCAGCTTCCTTCTGGAGCTTCATGTCAAACAGAGTGAGATCCACGGTGCTTCCCCGGCTGTGGCCTGACTTGGCGGCGATGTAACCTTCAGGGAACAGCCTGGACTTGTCCAGTTCGGGGTAGAAGTATTTCTTCATGGCCACATCATTGGTGTCCCCGGACCAGCGCACGAAATGATCCACTGCCATCTGGGGCCGGTAGGCATCGAAGATCTTGAGCCGGTATCCTTTGGACACCAGTTCATCGCTGGCTTTCCTGAGGGCTGCGGCAGCTTCCCGGGTCAGCAGTGCCACTGGCTCCTGGTAGCCGTCAACACGGCTGCCGGTGAAGTTGAAAGTGGAATAGTAGCGGATCTCCAGGATGGCATCCGGCACGGCGTCGCTGAGGAGGACAAAGCCGCTGGCGTCCGCAGGGCTGCTGCTCCTGGTTGCGGGCTGGGACTGCTCCTGCCCCGAAGTTGCCTGATCGGACACATTAGGTGCGTTCCTGGCCTGGCAGGGGGAGACGGTCACCAGGGCGGCGAAGAGCAGGGTGAGGATGGTGCCGGAGGGGCGGAATGCACGCGGCTCCGGTTTTTTCATGGGATCTGCTGGGTTTGTGATCATCGGGCACCTCCTGAGGCTGATCTTGCTTTCTGCTGACCTTTGCAGTTTCCCCCATATTAGGGGCTGGTGCGCCTTCTTCCAAGATCAGCCATGCCCTTCTGTGAACTGGCAGTCAGGAATGCAGAGACTGTTGTTGAGATCTGGGGCGCAAGCCAGTTCCTGCGAAGAATTGGAGTCGCAGAGTCTGTTGCGGACGGGAGACGGGCTGGGGCTGGGGCTGGGTCAGAGTCTGACAGGAGGCCAGGGTTATTTCAGCCGCCGCACCTGGACTGAGCAGTTCTTTTTGTAGAAGCAGACCCCGTAGGCATAAACAGCCTTGATGGTCTTGTTGTCCATAAACTGCTCTGCATAGCGGTTGCTGATAATTTGCTCAATGGCTTTTTCTGCCTTGGAGATCCTGTCGTCAAATTTCCGTTCGGCAGTCTTCAACTCCAGTATTGCGATCCGGTCTGTGGCTGCGGATAGGATGATCAGATCGGTGTAGCCATCTCCGGACTCAGCATTGGATTTCTGCTCTTCAATTAGGGAAATCCCGTTCACCAGCAGACCGTTCATGAATCCGTGGTAGTAGTTCTCCCGGGGAGCCTTGGTGGCAAAATCCCTTACGGAAACGTACTTGGCCAGCAGTGTGTTGAGCCTGTTCTCCATGGTGCCGGCATCACCCTCGAACATGGCCGTTATCAGCTCACTGGTGGTGTTTTTCATAACCGGATTATCCGCTATGAAATCCTTGATCTTGGTACGGAAACAGTCTCGGATCTCTTCATTAGGTATGTACAGGAGGTACTCGTCTTTGTTCGCGGTGCGGTGACGGGGATCGTAGGTCAGATAGCCGGTGTAGAGCAGTAAAGTCCAGAAGTCGCTGATGTTGTGGCACTGCAGATCCCCGTAGCATAGTGCTTTCCTCACGTTGACAGTGATGGCCTTTCCGTCCAGGAGATTCTGCATTTTGTCGGTGTCATCAGGTTGAATGAAGCCCATGAACTCTTCAATGATATCGTTGCCACTGGTGTTTATCCAGTAGTTGTCGGCGACTGCGTACTGAGCGCCGGTTAGGCGGTTGCTACGGCAAAAGGACATAACGTCCCAGGGGCAGTACATCCGGTTGCCGCCAAAATGATAGCCGTCATAGTTTTTCTGGACTTCTTGATAACAGTCTGAAAGACTGTAGTAGGCTAGAGCCGTCCTAGTTTCCTCATCTGTGAATCCAATGCTTGTGGACATGAGCATATCACCCGGATCGAGGACGGAACATACCGAAAGGTTGTTGAGACCTGTGAAAATGCTTTCCTTGGCTGCCCTAAGGCACCCGGTAAGCACTGCCTTTCCCAGATGGGGATTGGTCTTGAGGGCATTGCTTAGGAACGGACTGATGACATCGATCATTTCACGATAGTAGCCGTGATGGGCGGCCTTGGCGATGGGTACGTCATATTCGTCGATGAGAAGAATGGGATTTATCCCGTGATACTTTGCAAGGAGTTCCGTCAGTGTCTTAAGGGAATTGGCAAGATGGGATTTGTCCTTTGGATCCCTCAGCAGTTCGTAATTCAGGAGAGTACGGAATGTCTGCTTGTCAGTTTCATTCAGAATATCCTCGGACTCCAGATATATAAAACTTTTTGCCAGGGAGGAGACAAGAAAGGCCAGTTCGTTGTAGGAGTCCTGAAAGTTAGCGTAGCCAACAGATTTGAGAGTCAGGAAGATCACGGGAAACTTTCCCATATACTCTCTGCAGAATTCTTTGTCTGCAAAAATAGCGGTTTCTTGGAACCATTTGTTCTGCCGTGTGGTGTCCCCTGGGTTCAGAGGATCCAGAGACAGGAAATCCCAGAAGGTGGTCATGGTAAGTGTTTTGCCGAAGCGCCTGGGCCGTGTGATGAGCATGACGTCCGCTGTGTCATCTTTGAATACGGTCCTAATAAGGTCCGTTTTGTCCACGTAATAACTGTTGCTTTCAATCAGTTTATGAAACACTTCTGAGCCAAGGCTTATTGGTTTCAACATTTTTTCTCCAAGGTGAACTCAATTCGTTTTTAGATTAGCAGTTGGGCAGAGAGGGCTTGCGGGACTTGCGGATAATGGTCACTAGGTTTGAGTCAGTGGATCTTATGAGTCTGATAACGTCCGAACTGAAAGTGTTTAAGATTTTACCCGTCTAACTCCTCCAGTATTTCTTCAAAAGTATTGTAGACTTTTTTGTTTGGAGCTTTTTCTAATTCTTCAACTTCCTTAATGGCTGCAATAGTTTCAGCATTAGCAATTCCATAATTGATCACATTCTGCATATGCTCAATGATGTTATTTTTAACACTCTGGCCATAACCGGCAATAATGCTCTTGTAGGCGTTGTAAGTTTTTTTGTCCACAACAAAAGAGCAGGTAACAGTGTCAGGTTTCATGGCCCATCTCACCAAGTGGATTAATCAAGCAAGTTTACTTCGAGTTTATTTGGTTTCTTGTACCACAACGGGTGAGTTTAGTCAAGTGTGGAGTACATGGAAGGGATCTTTGTACGACAGTTCAAATTGGTTGATAGAGTCGCCGGGGTTGCAATGAAAGATAAACTTTATTAATTATAATCACTAATTATCAATGATGAGTATGGTTTTGAGTTTTGTGTTGACAGAAAACTGATGTAAAAAAATCCTCCTGTTGGGGAGGGTTTAATTTGAAAGGAAAGTAACTCATTGATTGAGTGAAATCAGTCGAGAATATAATGATGCTGCCGATTCTGCGACATTCATAAAATTATTGTGCGTATCATAATAATCGATCGACTTTTTGCGCAAGATTTGGTAACTGCGACTCACCAGGAATGATATCTCACTGATTTTCTTTAAACATTTTTTTGTATTCCAAAAAAACTTGCTTTATCGAGCACATTTTGGTAATCAGCCATTCAAATTGTTCTTCTCGTTTATTAATATCATCTAGGTCTGCATCTTTAATTACATCCATTGCGCCTCTGTTGTCAAGGTTGCGCCACTCAAATGATAAGCCAGTTTTGCTTTCCACTTCCTCTTTCTCTGATTTTAGAAATTCAAAGAAAGGTAATGCTACGTATAAGTGAATAATTAACTGTTTACTTCTTCGCTGTTGTGTAATACCATAATGAGTGACGAAAATTTTTTCAAAATCAAAAGATCCTTATACAGTCTATACTTTTAGCATTTAAAAAAATTTTTTTGGTTTTCCCAAATGGTGAGAAAAATTTTTAAAATTTCTATTGCATTTTAATTGATTCTACATATAACAATAAATGAAACACTGTGATTTTTATTTATTGTTATGAGGCCACTATGCAAGTCAC
>CACZLZ010000008.1 GCA_902782145.1 uncultured Aeromonadales bacterium | reverse complement strand
TGTATGAGGAAACTGTGGAAGCGGTGTACGATGATTATTTTGTCAACGTAAAACCCATGATAGACATACTGCGATCGGGCGATAAGGAAAGAATAGCCCGGATAGAAGATCTGGCGCTTGACTGCGAGTTATTCAACGGTGCCATGACGGAAGAAGAAGCCAGAATAAGGGAAATGCTCGACAGCGGTGAGAGTGCGGAAGAGAGCCCGGCCCAGATGCTTATGACCATGGCTGAACACCTGCTGACCACCATGGAGAAGGATATCACCCCGGGAATAAGGGTAGCCCTGGAGAAGCATCTGAGCGAGCATGATGAGACGTCAATCAGTGAGTTGATCAAAATAGCACTGACATATGAGGAGCAGGCCGGAGTCAGAGACAGCGTAAAGAAGATTGGCAAGAGAGTCAGAGACACCGGCAGAAAGGAAGAAGGCGGTGATACCGGCAAAGGTGCGGAGAAGCAGGAGCAAAGAAAAACAACCTCTGACGATGTGCCCGGTGTGGATCAGCTGGACTGAAGGCAGATGCGTATTCCCTGCTGTTTTTATCCCTATCCTGGAGAAATGCTCAGCAGTACTTGCGGACGCATCCTGAAACACACGTCCCTGCCCCTTTCGAGCATAGACAGACTGTGCGGCAGCAAACTCAAACGGAGCCATAACGGGGCTTTCAGCCTTGAATTGCTGAGGTTCTTTCACGGGATGCTGGAGCACCGGCTCTCAGTTATGGAACTGGCCTGCTCCTGTACCATCTTTCCCATGTTCATGATGTTTGCCTCAGAGCGGACGGTTGCCCAGCATCAGTTTTTGGCAGGCGGGGCCAAAACAGTTCCCGGATCTGTGACAAACAAAAGTTTTATGTCCATTCACTTCTGCCGGCAGTTGCTGAAGTCACATCTCTGCTTCTGCAGAGACTGCTTCAGGGAACAGTTGGAGCGGTATGGGGAAAACTACTGGAAACTCATATGGCAACTTGCTCTGGTGAACACCTGTGACATACATGACTGTCCGCTGGTAAAAACTTCCCTGTGGCAAGTTCAGCAATGCAGGCTTCCCACACCGGAGGACATCAATGAAGCCAGTTGTCAGGAACTGACAGTGGACAGGCATTCCCATGTGCTGACCAGGACTGCTGCCATGTTGCTTGCGAACAGAAAACTGACCAGACGAGAAAAGTGGATAGAAAAACTCCAGAAGGTAGCTGCCACTGACGGAGTTACGGATATCAGAGTTGCCCCAGTAGAAAGTGACTACCATATAGCATCAAAGATGTTGGTCAATCGTATTCGTTCCTATTGGGGGAGAGACTGGTTGGAAACGCATTGCAGGGGGATGGTTGATCGGCACTGCTTCAGACTTGGTGGTGACTGGCTCCACTATCTCTTAGCTTTTCAGGCACTCAATCAGGACTTGGGGTGTACTCCCGACTAAGGAAAGTGAGGCTTCCATAATGGACAAATGTTATTAGTCTAAACTGGACAAATGTTATTTTGATTTAACCTTGTTTTTAGACAAGGGCTATTGTGCAGCTACATTAACTCCGCTCCGGCGGAGTTTTTGTTTGTGGGGAAGCACATGGCAAACAGAGTAAATTTTGCCGGAACGGTTTTGGATTAAACGCCACTGGATTTGACAAATCTCTGAAAAAGATCGAAAAAAAACTGAGTGACACATCTAAACAAGGCTGTTCTGATTTCAAAAAAATGGAACACGCTTTCTCAGAGATGTCTTCAAAATTTCAAAGTATGGAGAGATCGTACTACAAAAAACGGAGCTATTGCGGCTAGGGATTTGACAGCGGTGTTTGTAGGAGCAATTTCCGACTTGTTCAGATTGATAGCGGCAGAGGTGATCTCATCAAAACTCTGGGGGATCTCCCGGGACAGACTGTTCAAATCGTTGAAAAGAAGCCGGGCGCTGTCCATGTCATCAGTGGCGGCTGAGAGCTTGGAGATGGCCTGCTCAGAATTCATAACAGCGGCAGAAACCTGATCAAGCTGCGATCTGATCTTATCCCATGAAAAGATAGCGGCGACAGACGAAAGAAAACTGCCGGTCTTTCCTGAAGACATTACATTGTCCTGAGAAGACCTGGCTTTGGCAACAGCATCATCGTAATCCTTCCATCCCTTAACAACATCCTTCATGGACTCTGATGCTTTTTTGCAGGCCTGCTCCTGTTTTGCAAATACAGAAGCAAGCATGTTTCCGGTTTTGGAAACGGTTTTCCCCAAAGTGTCGTATCCATCTCTAAGCCCGGTAACGGTTCCGGCTGTCTTCTCTGCTCCTTTGGTGGCAGCATCAAAAGTCTTCCCGAAACCCTGAGACAGGTTATTCAACTGTGCAGCTACTTTGGAAAAACCCTGTACAAACTGTTCAATGTCTACCTTAAGCCGGACAAAACTGCTGTCTGCCATAACTTCTTCGAATAAAAAAAACGCTCAAAGCGGGTTAGAAAATCATGTTTGGTTCTACCTGTTTCTTCTATCCAGAAGCGACAATATATACCAGCCAATCAGAAAGCCTTTGCACCATTCATGCCTCTGCTTTCGTTTGTACCAGGACATGGTTGCCTTGTAACCAAAAACCTTTCCTTCCTCATCAACGTAAAGAGGCTTCCCGGTTTTATCCAGGACTCTGCCACCTTTGTCATCATGTAATGGAACCAGTTCACCGACAGGCAAACTCTTTTCAATCTTCCAAATCAGGTATGCACCGATTGCGATGGGAATACCACCAAAAACCAAAAGAATGAGAACTCCCATGATCAATCCTCCTTATCATAGATTTTGGTAAGGAAGATCGTCCTGGCATACGGCAGTTCATTGACGATCACATATTCAACGTCAAAGTCCGCTCTGATATCATCATCCGCCCATGCGGAAATATACGAATTTTTCAGAAGCGCACTATTCAGTTTGATGGGTTTACCTTCTCCTTTAATACGGCCATAGCAGACTGAAGACTCATTGTTGGCCTTTGTTACTGAGATGAGTTCGTTGAAATGACTGGGCAGATCGGTTTCCGGTTCGTTTGTGATTTCCATGATCATCTCCTTGCGTTGCTCAGAGGCAATCATGCCAAAACAGATCTGCCATGTCTGCCCGGCGGATCATGTTTTGCCGCTTTGTTTATTCGTCTATCAGCATCTTGATCGCTTCGGGGATCATGGCTTTGATAAACTCACAGGTGACAGCGACCCCGGCGTTTTTTGCCTTGCCTACAATCCGGCTCCAGAGTTTTTGATTGTTGATCACCTCCTTCAGATCATATCCGCTCATGGTGATCAGGACATCACGCTGGATGATGGTGTACCTTCCATCCACCGTCTGCCGCAGGTCAAAATTCTTGATATACCCGGCATCCGCCAGGAGTTCGAGGTGTCGGATGGCGTGGTCATAAACCCGCTCCGGCATTTTCTCAGAAACCGGCAGCCCGGCCTCCTGCTGATCCAAATACTCCTGTTCCGCCTCAGACTGCTTTGCCTTCAGTTCCTCAAGAAACTGCCAGAGGTGATCCTCTTCAATCTCTCTCAGAAGTGTGTCAATCAGATACCGCTCCATGAATCGGAATACCATATGAATCGGAATACCATCATGGTGACCGCATCAGAGCTGGATGAAAATCTCTGGGCGTTTTGCCAGCGACGGCTGCAGGAGCTTTCATCCTATATGGGACGCTCCAGCAGTGGAGCCGAACCCGTCAGGAAACTCAAGTCCGGTGCTCACCGAAAAGCTGGAGATGTACGCCCAAGGGGCAGGCATGGGTTGCTTGGTAACATCCCCCTGGCCAGACAGTAGTTCAGCACTTGGTTGACGTAGGACAGAGTCTTCCGGACAGTTTCTGATTTGTTCTCAATAGGTTTGAGACAGTCATACACCATGGGCGACTTCAGTTCGGTAACCGGGATGTTCTCCAGTTCCGGCATGATAGACCGCACCAGCCTGTTCTTCACATTTTGCTTCACCTTCTCATTCTGGTAAACCTGCCCGGCATACCACTCATCAAACGCCTTTCTGAAGGTGAACAGCCCTGGATCCCTTTGCTTTTCCGCCCGCTTCATGAAATCGTATGCCAGAGTCCGTGCTCCCCGTAGAGTCATTTGCGGGTACTTCCACAGGATCCGGCGTTTCCGTTTTGGTTCACCATCTGGCGGATAGCAAATGATTTGATGCCGGTGGGGTACACCAGGATGATGAGGTCTTTGTCGTTGACTTCATGCAGTTTGTCTTTTGTCTTGAGTGCCCTTAGTTGCAAGTCGTTCTTGCTTCACCTCGTTGCCCATCTATTGCACATCTATTGCCCATCTGCGTGTGGCATACTGTGGGCGTATGCGGCTGTATGCGGTAGACTGAAACCAAAGAGAGTCAGACAACTCAAGGATTTGAGATGCAAAAGTGAATTGTGGCAAGGGCTTGCGAAAGACGGGAAAAATCGTGAATGGTGCCTGATGAGGGACTCGAACCCTCACACCCTACGGGCATAACCACCTCAAGGTTACGTGTCTACCAATTCCACCAACCAGGCATGGGACAGAGGCATGCGCCTCTCAAGACAGGGTCATTATACCAGTAATCTCCGTCTGTTCAATGTGAAGTCACAATTTTTTGTTTAAGTGCTCATAAAAACGCCGCAAGGCGGAGGCGGGCAGAGTCAACCCATGGGACCGAACTGTGGCGGGACTTACCGGGGCTGTAAAAATCCCCGGCGAACCGGGTATGTTTCTGCTTTCGGCATGCCTGAGGGAACTCTCAAAAGAAAGTTCACTTTTGCCCCGTCCGCATATATAATTAGCAAAATTTTTCAGAGGACGCGGCGCCCTGCGGGCTGACGGCGACCTCCAGGGAGACGCCAGGCGTGCCGGTTCCGGAACGCAGTTCCGGGATGTGTGCCCCAGGGCATGAGCGGTTCAGGGCGACAAGGATCCTGCCCGGGTGTCTTCCGAGTCAGACTCAGGTCTGATCCAAATCGATACTGGTTTTTTTAAGGCCGCGATTTGTTGTCGTCGGCTTTTTTGTTTGTGAAAACGGTTGAGGTTCTGTTGGCCACTACTACTACAAATGAGCAGCTGACTCAGATCATCCAGCCTGTAGTTGAGGGCATGGGGTTTGAGTTCTGGGGCATTGAGTTCCGCCACGCGGGCAGGCACTCCACCCTGGCAGTGTACATAGACAGGGAGGACGGGGTTTCCGTTGACGACTGCGGGGATGTGAGCAGGCAGCTCAGCAGTGTCCTGGATGTGGAGGATGTCATCACCTACGCCTATGATCTGGAGGTCTCATCCCCGGGTATGGACAGGATCCTGTTTAATCTGGATCAGATCCGGCGCTATGTAGGATCCCCCGTCAGCGTGGAGCTGAACCTTCCCCAGGACGGGAAGCGCAGGTTCAAGGGCGAGCTGGCATCCGTTGAGGACACGGTGCTGACTTTTGCCCTGGAGGACGGATCGAAGGTTGAGACACTTTTCACCAATGTTAAGAGGGCCCGACTGGTACCAGTTTTTGACAAGAAGGAAGGGAAGCGATGAACAGCAAGGAAATTCAGGAAGTAGTTGAAACAGTTTCCAACGTCAAGGGACTGCCTGAAGACAAGGTGTTCGAGGTGCTTGAGTACGCACTGGCCGTGGCGGCGAAGAACAGCCTGGACAAGGGCGATATCAATGTCCGGGTGTCTATTGATCCCAAGACCTGCGAGTACAAGGTGTACCGCATGTGGGACGTGGTGCCAGACGATGAGGTGACCAAGCCCCTCAGCCAGATAACCCTTTCCGCCGCACAGCTGGAAGATCCCTCCAAGCAGGTGGGCGACGTGGTTGAGGACGAGATCGACATGGAGGAGAGCAAGGCCCGCCGCTCCGGATTCGACCGCATAGCCGCCCAGACCGCCAAGAACGTCATTGTCCAGAAGATCCGCGATGCCGAGAAGGAGCGGGTGGTTTCCTCCTACAAGAACCTGGTGGGCAAGCTGGTGGTGGGCACCGTCAAGAAGAAGAACCGCGACTCTGTGATCTTGGATCTGGGTTCCCGTCAGGGCGGCAACAGCGCCGAGGCGGTGATGACCCGGGAGAACTGGCTCCGGAACGACACCTTCACCCTGAACCAGCAGGTGCGCGCGGTGCTGCTGCCCATCCCGGAGAACAAGTCCGGACTGCTGAATGTCAGCCGCACCACCAAGGAGTTCCTCATTGAGATCATCAAGTCCGAGGTGCCGGAGATCGCCGACGGCTTTGTGGACATCCGGTCTGTGGCCCGGGATCCGGGGAACCGCTCTAAGATTGCCGTTGTCTCCAAGGACAAGCGCATTGATCCCGTGGGCGCCTGCGTGGGCATGCGCCAGAGCCGCATCAACGCCATCCTGGATGAACTGGACGGGGAGAAGCTGGACATTGTGGTCTGGGATCCGGATCCGGTGAACTATGTCATCAACGCCATGTCTCCCGCCCGGGTGGAGAAGGTGTCGGTGAACGAGGAGAACCACTCCATGGATCTGGCGGTGACCGCGGAGAACAAGCCCCAGGCCATCGGCAAGAGCGGGGTGAATGTGCGTCTGGCCTCCCGGCTCACTGGCTGGAGTATCAACGTCTTTGACGTGGATGAGTATGACAGCAAGATGTCAGCCCGCAACAGCGAGCTTATCGCCCTGTTCTGCGATGTCCTCAACATCGACGAGGAGTTTGCGGAGGTGCTGGTGGACGAGGGCTTTGAGTCCCTGGACACCATTGCCTATGTGGATCAGTCTGAGCTGACCTCCATTGACGGCCTGGATGAGGAGATTGCCGAGGTGATGCAGCAGCGCGCCCGGGACGCCATCCGCAAGAATGCCGAGAAGGCCAAGGAGCTCATGGATCTGGAGGGTGTTGACACGAGCCTGGCGGCTGCGTTCGCTGCCATGAACATCTGCACCAAGGAGGATCTGGCGGACATGTCAGTGGATGAGCTTCTTGACATGGAAGGCATGACCCAGGAGAGGGCCAGCCGGCTGATCATGGACGCCCGGAAGGCATGTCACTGGTTTGACTGAGACGGCATCAGACAGAATTAGAGGATTTTGAACAGTATGGCAGACGAAGAAAACAACACCAAGAAGCTTTCTCTGGGCAGAAAGTTGAAGCCTGATGCCGCCAAGAAGCGCCTGGGCACCAGCGGTCCTGAGATCCACAAGAAGAAGCGTGTGATCAAGCCCCAGGGCCCCACCCCTGAGGAGCAGGCCCGCATGAAGGAGGAGAGCGAGCGCCGGGAGCAGGCCATGCGCCAGGAGGCGGAGAACCGCCGGAAGGCCGAGGAGGAGCGCCGTCGCAAGAAGGAGGCTGAGGCCGAGGCCCGGAAGAAGGAGAAGGAAAAGGAGAAACTCCTGACCCCCGAGCAGTTGGAGGAGCGCCGCCGCAAGAAAGAGGCCGAGGAGAAGTCCCGCACCGAGTCCCAGGCCATCATGGCCCAGCAGGAGATGATCGCCCGCCAGAAGGCTGATGAGGAGTCTGCCGAGGCCCGCCGCCAGGCTGAGGAGAACCGCGCCCGCTGGGAGCGGGAGGAGCAGGACCGGGCCAGCAAGGACAATGAGGACTATGACTCCGGCGCCTCCAAGTATGTGAAGGAGGCCGAGGACGAACTGGATCGGGAGGAGGAGAACAAGAGCCGCCGCAAGGCTCCTGCCGCCGCCAAGAAGGGCCGGACCTCCACCGGCCGTGAGGATGATGACCGGGATGACCGCTACGGCGGTGCCCGGGGCAGGAATGCCCGCCAGGGCAAGCACCAGAAGGGCTCCAAGTTCATCCAGTCCCAGAACATGCATGGCTTCAACAAGCCTGCGGCCCCGGTGGTCCGGGACATTGTTCTGAACGGCCCCATCACCGTCAGTGATCTGGCCCAGAAGATGGCCGTCAAGGCCGTGGAGGTGATCAAAACCCTGATGAAACTGGGCGAGATGGCCACCATCAACCAGTATCTGGAGATCGAGACCGCCCAGGTGGTGGCCGAGGAGATGGGCCACAAGGTCACCATCCGCAACGAGAATGAGATTGAGGAGGAGGTGCTCAGCGCCGTCCAGGACTCCAGCGCCGCTCCCATGGTCTCCCGTCCTCCGGTGGTCACCATCATGGGTCACGTGGATCACGGCAAGACATCCCTGCTGGACTACATCCGCAAGACCAAGGTGGCTTCCGGTGAGGCCGGCGGCATCACCCAGCATATCGGCGCCTACCATGTGGAGACCGAAAAGGGTGTCATCACCTTCCTGGACACTCCGGGCCATGCGGCCTTCACCGCCATGCGTGCCCGGGGCGCCAAGACCACGGATATTGTCATCCTGGTGGTGGCAGCTGACGACGGCGTCATGCCCCAGACCGAGGAGGCCATCAAGCACGCCCGGGCAGCCAATGTGCCCATCGTGGTGGCGATCAACAAGATTGACAAGCCCGAGGCAGATCCCGACCGGGTGATCAGCGAGCTCAGCCGCCACAATGTGGTGTCCGAGGAGTGGGGCGGTGACACCCAGTTTGTCCGGGTGTCCGCCAAGACCGGCATCGGCATCGATGAACTGCTGGATGCGGTGCTGCTCCAGGCTGAGGTTCTGGAGCTGAAGGCTCCGGTTGACGGCTATGCCTCCGGCACGGTGATCGAGTCCCGCCTGGACAAGGGCCGGGGCCCCGTGGCCACGGTGCTGGTCCAGTCCGGCACCTTGCGCAAGGGCGACATTGTTCTCTGCGGCATGGAGTACGGACGTGTCCGGGCCATGCGCAACGAGGTGGGCCATAATGTGAATGAGGCCGGTCCCTCCATGCCGGTGGAGCTCATCGGCCTGTCCGGTGTTCCTGCCGCCGGTGACGAGGCGGTGGTGGTCAAGGACGAGAAGCGGGCCCGTGAGGTTGCCCTGCTGCGCCAGGAGAAGATCAAGACCGTCAAGCTCAAGAAGACCACCTCCCTGGAGGATCTGTTCAGCCGCGAGTCCGCTGACGTCAAGCAGTTCTCGGTCATCGTCAAGGCTGATGTCCAGGGCTCCAAGGAGGCCATTGTCGAGTCTCTGGAGAAGCTTTCCACCGATGAGGTCAAGGTCACGGTGCTTTCCTCCGGCGTGGGCGGCATTTCTGAGAATGACGTGAACCTGGCCATGACTGGTGACAGCTCTAACGCCATCATCCTGGGCTTCAATGTCCGGGCTGACGCTTCTGCCAGGAAGCTGGCCGAGGCCAACTCGGTGGAGATCCGCTACTATTCGGTGATCTACGATCTCATTGACGAGGTCAAGGCCGCCATGACCGGCATGCTGAAGCCTGAGTTCAAGCAGCAGATCGTGGGCATTGCCCAGGTCCGGGAGGTGTTCCGCTCGCCCAAGTTCGGCGCTATTGCCGGCTGTATGGTCACCGAGGGCTCTGTCAAGCGGCTCAACCCCATCCGGGTGCTCCGGGACAATGTGGTCATTTACGAGGGCCAGCTGGAGTCTCTGCGCCGGTTCAAGGATGATGTCAACGAGGTCACCAACGGCTTCGAGTGCGGCATCGGCGTCAAGAACTACAATGACGTGCAGGTGGGTGACCAGATTGAGGTCTATGAGGTCATTGAGCTTGCCCGCAAGCTTTAGCATGGGAGGGGGAGGCCGCCAAGGAGCCTCCTGTTGATATGCCGAGAGAATTCAGCAGAGCCCGGCGCATAGCCGAGCAGATGCAGAAGGAGATTGCCCTGCTGCTGCAGCGGGAGTTCAAGGATCCCCGTGTGGGACTGGCCACGGTGTCCGGAGTGGAGCTGTCCGGGGATCTGATGTATGCCAAGGTCTTTGTGAGCTTCCTGGATCTGGAGGATCAGAAGATTGCCGAGGCGGTGCGGATCCTCAACCGGGCCTCCGGCTTTTTCCGCTCCATGGTGGGCAGCCGGATGAAGCTCCGGGCCGTGCCCTCCATCACCTTCCATTATGATCCCACCCTGGTTAAGGGCCGGGAGCTGTCCGATCTCATTGACCGCTCGGTGGCCCGGGACCGGGATCTCCAGCGCGCCTCCGGGGAGGAGCAGTAGCCTATGTCCCGTCACCGGCGCGCCCACGGCAGGGACGTGGACGGCATTCTCCTCCTGGACAAGCCCGGGGGGATGACCTCCAATTTCGCCCTGCAGCGGGTGAAGCAGATCTTCAATGCCAACAAGGCCGGTCACACCGGCGCCCTGGATCCCCTGGCCACGGGCATGCTGCCCATTTGTCTGGGGGAGGCCACCAAGTTTTCCCAGATCCTCCTGGATTCTGACAAGTGCTATGAGGTTGATGCCTGCCTGGGGATCCGCACCGACACCTCCGACGCTGACGGCCAGGTGGTGTCCCGCCGTCCCAACCATGTCACCCGGGAACGCCTGCTGGAGGCATTGGAGGCCTTCCGGGGGGAGATCCTGCAGGTGCCCTCCATGTATTCGGCCCTGAAGTACCACGGGCGGCCCCTGTATGAATATGCCCGCCAGGGGATCAGCCTGGAGCGGGAGGCCCGTCCCGTCACGATCCACTCCATTGAACTGCTGTCCTACCAGGGGGACACTGCCACCCTCAGGATCAGCTGCTCCAAGGGCACTTATATTCGCACCATAGTGGACGATCTGGGGGAGGCCCTGGGCTGCGGGGCCCATGTGACCCGGCTCCGCCGCACGGCGGTGGCCAGTTATGATCCCGCTGCCATGATCACCCTGGAGGATCTCAACCGGATCCTGGACGAGAGCCTGGAGTCCTCTGACGGTCAACGGGATGGCATCGATCATCTGCTGCTGCCCCCGGACAGCGCGGTATCCCGGTTCCCGGAGCTCCGGCTGGCTGGCGGGCAGGTTTCCCGGATCATGAGCGGCCAGGCGGTGTCCCTGGCAGTTCCCGGGGCGCCCGCCGGTCCTGTGCGGCTTTATGACAGCACCCGGGGGTATTTCCTGGGTGTCGGCGAGGTGGAGGGGACACTGCTGAAGCCCCGGCGCCTGGTGCGCAGTGCCCAGGTGCTGGCCCTGCTGCAGCCGGTGGGCGATCCCCAGGATCTGCCGGTGCCGGAGGAAGGCGCCCCCGAGGCCTGAGAGTCTTGGGATACCGTGCGCCATTCCTGCGGCCACCGATCACGGGGTCACTGACCGCCGGGACAGTTGTTTCCCCGTGGAGCTGACTGCCGGGACTGCGGTTTCCCTGTGGAGCTGACTGCCGGGTCTGCGGTTTCTCCAGGGGCAGAGCCCCGGGGCAGTGCTGCCGCCACACTTCCGTCTGAAGCCCTGGTCCCGATGCCGGTATCATTCCAATCGTTTTTCCCGGACCCTACCCAGAGGGCGGAGTCTGTGTTAGAATATGCCCGCTTTTGTGAGGGGGATCCCACAGAAGCGGTGAATCGGTCCCGGCCGGAAGATGGCGGGGCAGCAGGATCCCGGATCTGTCACTGGATTGATGATCGGTGGCGGTCAGTTTTTGTTTTCAGGAGATATGACATGTCTTTAACCAAGGAACAGCGTCAGGCCATCATCAAGGAATACGGCCGTGATGAGAAGGACACCGGCAGCACTGAGGTTCAGGTTGCCCTGCTCACTGCCCGGATCAATGATCTGCAGCCTCATTTTGAGAAGAACAAGAAGGATCATGCATCTCGCCGCGGTCTTCTCCACCTAGTTTCCCAGCGCCGCGGGCTGCTGGACTACCTGAACTCCAGGGATGAGGAGCGCTACAAGAAGCTCATCGCAAGGCTTGCTCTGCGCAAGTAAGCGCGGAAAAGCCGTGGGGATCCCCTGCTGACTGCGGGGATCCGCTGCTGCCGGGTTCCGGTTATGCCGGGATCCGGTTTTTTTTGTGCCTGAATTCCGCCTCCCGTCACTGTTTTGCAAAAACGGAACCGTTTTTGACAGGCGCTAATTTCAGTCAGTGGTGTTTTCCACTATAATTAGCCCGTCTTAAAGTGTAAACAGAACAAAGGAATTTCAAAGTGGATCCTAAGGTTAAAAAATTCAAGTACGGTCAGCATACGGTAACCCTCGAGACCGGCGCCATCGGCAAGCAGGCCAGCGCCGCAGTCATGGCCAGCATGGACGACACCTCAGTGTTTGTCGCCGTGGTGGGCGTCAAGGACGAGCCCGCTGAGGAGAGGGACTTCTTCCCCCTCACGGTGAACTACCAGGAGAGAGCCTATGCCGCCGGCCGCTTCCCCGGAGGGTACTTCAAGCGGGAGGGCCGTCCCAGCGAGGGCGAGACTCTGATCGCCCGTCTCATCGACCGTCCCATCCGCCCCCTTTTCCCCGCAGGATTCACCCATGACGTCCAGGTGGTGGTCACCGTGGTGTCAGCCAATCCTGAGATCCCCACGGACATCATCTCCATGATCGGCACCTCCGCCGCCCTGTCCCTTTCCGGCATCCCCTTCAACGGCCCCATCGGCGCCGCCCGGGTGGGCTTCATTGACGGTCACTTCGTTCTGAACCCCCTGAAGTCCGAAATGGCCTCCAGCCAGCTGGATCTGGTGGTGGCCGGCACCAAGCCCGCCGTGCTCATGGTGGAGTCCGAGGCCAAGATCCTCCCGGAGAACACCATGCTGGATGCGGTGATGTTCGGACATGAGCAGATGCAGGTGGTCATTGACGCCATCAACGAGTTTGTGGCCGAGGCCGGCCGTCCCCGCTGGGACTGGACCGCCCCGGAGGTCAATGTCTCCCTGCAGGAGAAGGTCAGGAACTATGCCGAGTCCAGGCTGGGTGATCTGTACCGGATCACCGAGAAGCTGGACCGTCTGGGCCGGATCGCTGATCTGAAGAAGGAGATGATTGACGCCTTTGTGGCCGAGGATCCCGAGGTCAACGTGAAGAACGCCGGCGAGCTGTTCCACGCCCTGGAGAAGCGCATTGTACGGGACCGGATCCTGGCCGGTGAGAAACGCATTGACGGACGCACCACGGAAATGGTCCGCTCCCTGTCCGCAGGCGTGGGCCTGCTGCCCAGGGTTCACGGATCAGCCTTGTTCACCCGGGGCGAGACCCAGGCCATGGTGACCTGCACCCTGGGCACCGAGCGTGACGCCCAGATCGTGGATGATCTGTGCGGCGAGCGCACCGAGCGCTTCATCCTCCATTACAACTTCCCTCCCTACTGCGTGGGCGAGACCGGCCTGATTGGCTCCCCCAAGCGCCGGGAACTGGGTCATGGCCGTCTGGCCAAGCGGGGCATCGCCGCTGTGATGCCCACGGCGGAGGAATTCCCCTATACCGTCCGGGTGGTGTCGGAGATCACTGAGTCCAACGGCTCCTCCTCCATGGCGTCAGTGTGCGGCTCCTCCTTGGCCCTGATGGACGCCGGTGTGCCCATCAAGGCCCAGGTGGCCGGCATTGCCATGGGTCTGGTGAAGGAAGGGGACCGCTTTGTGGTGCTCACCGATATCCTGGGTGACGAGGATCACCTGGGTGACATGGACTTCAAGGTGGCAGGCACCGCCGACGGCGTCACAGCCCTGCAGATGGATATCAAGATCGAGGGGATCACCCGGGAGATCATGCAGACTGCCCTGAAGCAGGCCCATGAGGCCCGGCTCCACATCCTGGGGGTCATGAACCGCTGCATTGAGCGTCCCCGTCCGGATATCTCCGTGTATGCCCCCCGGATCCACACCATCCGGATCAACCCTGAGAAGATCAAGGATGTCATCGGCAAGGGCGGCGCCACCATCCGGGCCCTGACTGAGGAGACCCAGACGGTGATTGAGGTGTCTGATGACGGCGTGATCAGGATCGCCGCCACCGACGGCCTTAAGGCCCAGGAGGCCATCAACCGCATCGAGGCTCTGACCTGCGACGTGGAGGTGGGCCGGATTTATGACGGCGTGGTGAGCAAGATTGCCGAGTTTGGCGCCTTTGTTACCATTCTTCCCGGCAAGGACGGTCTGGTGCACAAGTCCCAGATCACTCCTGAGCGGGTCCACAATGTGGGCGACTACCTGAAGGCGGGAGACAAGGTCCGGGTCAAGGTCCTGGAGATTGACCGCCAGGGCCGGGTGCGCCTGTCCATCAAGGACGCCAAATACGAGGAGCTGGGACCTGACGCCTTCGGCGAGGTCACCAAGGCTCAGATGCAGGGCCTGAGCATGGACGCCGCCCCTGAGGCAGCCGCCGGTGAGGCTGCACCCCAGGTGGCTGACAGTGCCCCCGCTGAGGCTCCTGCCGGTGAGGCTACTTCTGTGGCAGCCCAGGAGGCTCCCGCCCCCGCAGAGGCAGCTCCGGCTCCTGAGGATCAGCCCTCCGGAGAGATGTGACCCGGCCTTTTGCCAGGAGACAGGATCTGCCGGGCGGCTGATACCCCCTTGAGGATCTGAACTGACAAGAGAGAGCTAATACGGCCTGTTCCGCCTGACAGCGGGACGGGCTTTTTTGATCCTGCTTGGCGCCGACTCCGATCCCGTTTCCGATCCTGCTTCCTCCTCGCCCCTCTCTGGCGGCAAGATCCGGGTAAGACGCCGACAGGATCCGGGGGCGTCGCCGGCAGCTTCCTGTCCGGGGCCCCAGGATCCCGTCCCCGTCATTTTTGAGTGAGGTCAAGCAATTCCCGCCTCCCGGGTGCTAACATTCATGCAGATCAGGCGCGACCTGACACCAAAGCACCATATGAGGCTGAAGATATGTCCTACACCACCAGGATCAACCGCGGCAAATCCCCCTCCCGCACCCGGGTGCGCTCCTCCGTTGCCCCCACTGAAGACGTTTCACCGGCGGGCAGGACCCTCCTGGAGGGCCGGTACCGGATCCTGCGCCGGATGGAGGTGTCCTCGGGGGAGGCGGATCTGTATGTCTGCCAGGATGAGGGCGGCCGGGAGTATGTGGCCAAGATCTACCGCCGCAGCGACGCCATCAAGATGGAGGTTCTGGAGCAGCTGACGGAGATCCAGAGCCCCTATGTGGCCCCGGTGACGGACTTTGGCAGGGAAAAGGATCTGCCGGTGACCGTCATGCCTTATTTCAAAAACGGCAGCCTCAGCGGCCGGACCTTCACCCTGGAGGAGATGAAGAGGATCATCATCCCCTCAGTGAACTCGGGTCTGGCAGATCTCCATTCCCGGGGGATCATCCACAAGGATATCAAGCCCTCCAACCTGATGCTGGCAGATGACGGTCAGTCGGTGATCATCATTGACTTTGGCATCAGCTCCGTCCTGTCCCAGGATGTGTCCCTTATCCGGACCACCACGGGTCTGTCCCTGGCCTACAGCGCCCCGGAGACCTTTTCCGGGACCTATCTTCGGGAGTCGGACTACTACTCCCTGGGGATCACCCTGTATGAGATCTTCGCCGGCTGCCATCCCTTCCGCCTGTCCCAGGGGGATGACATGGCTGCCGTGGCCTCCCTGATGCGGATCTCCTTCCCCGACAGCTTCCCACGGGAGCTTCGGGATCTCATCCTGGGGCTCACCTACAAGGATCTGACCTACCGGAATGATCATGACAATCCCAACCGTCGCTGGGGGGCGGAGGAGGTCACAGCATGGCTGGCAGGCCGGAAACTCCGGGTCCCCGGGGAGGAGCTGTCCTCCTCCGACGTCCGGGGAGCGGCCGGCAGGGCTGGCTCTGCCGCCGCCTCCGGATCCGGGGGCGGAACCGCCGCCCCGGCCCCCGCTTCCGGGGAATTCTCCCGGCCCTACAAGCTCCGCCGCCAGGAGTTCAGAACCCTGGGGGAGCTCACCGACGCCCTGGGCCGGCACTGGGAGGACGGTAAGAAGCATGTGGGCCGGGGGCTGCTGTTTCAGTTCCTTTCCGCTGAGGGGGAGCAGGATCTGGCCAGCAGCGTCAAGGACTGCGAGGAGGCCGGGGTTTCAGATCCGGCCTATTTCCGGCTGCTGCTGGAGCTGTCCGGGGACAGCGGCAGCATCTACTGGCACGGCAGGCGTTTTGGTGATCTCCGGGAGTTTGCCGCAGATCTTCTGTGCCGGATCCTGGAGCCGGCCCCTGGGGCCGGGGAGCAGATCCCCGGCGGGCAGGGCAGGAGAGCGGCAGATCAGATCCCGGATCTGGAGGAACTCTACAGCGCTGCCGAACTCCTGTGCCGGGAGGACAGCACCCGGCTGGCGGTCCTGGGGGAGATCCGGCGCTTCAACTCCCTTTACGGGGGGAGCGCCTCCAGGTCAGCCCTGGTGAACCTGTGCCTTTTCCTCTGGGATGACGATCCTGCCCTTCTGGCAGATCCCCGGCTGTTCCCCGGGGAGGATCTGGCTACTTTTGCGGATCTGTCCCGGCGCCTTGCGGGCCTTGATCCCGCCTCCGGGGAGTTTATGGCGTTTTTCCTTAAGCACCGGATGCTGCTCTCCGCCTGCCGGCACATCTATGTCCCAGGCATTGCCCGGGTGTTTGACGATCTGTTTCAGAAACTGCCCGGGGCGGTGCACAGCAGCCGCTTCACCGTCAGCTATGACGATCTGGCGTCGGCCCTTACGGAGGAGGATCTTCTCCAGGCGGGGATCTTCACGGTGAAGGGCCTGATCCGCAGCTTCAGCCAGGTGCAGGAGATCATGAAGTCCCTGCAGCTGAGCATGCTGCGCTTCAGTGAGCTGCCCAGGGACTTCTTTGCGGGCTATGAGGGGGAGGAGATGGACTTTGCCATCAGCCTGGCGCCGGAGATCACGGATCTCACCGGGCTTTTCGCCGGCTGTCCCAAGCTCCGGACGGTGCCCCTCTTTGACACTTCCCGGATCCGGAAGATGGACCGGATGTTCCGGGACTGCCCGGCATTGACGCAGATCCCTGCCTTCAGCACGGCATCAGTGCGCAGCATGGATGCCATGTTTGCCGGCTGCAGTTTGCTGGAAAGCGTGCCGGAGTTTCAGGTGGACGAGGATGTGAGCGTCCGGGGGATCGTTGCCAACTGCGGCAAACTGGTGCTGGCCAACTCACTCCCGGCCTTTCTCCGGAAGCGCCCCCGTGGGGAGATCTTCCATGAGGTAGCCTTCGGCCAGCAGGAGAACAAGGAGGATCCTGAGGGGATCACCGGGGGGCCTGAGATCATTGACGACCGGGAATTCCGGGAAAGGACCGGATCCCCGGGAGGTGATATCCATGTGACTGTGGACTTTGGCACCTCATCGGGCTCCGCCGCCTTTGCCACCTCATCATCATCCTCTTCTACCTCTTCCTCCTGGCCGGGGGGGCGGGGCTCCTCCGGCAGCGCCTTTTCCGCCTCTCACTGGACCGCCACCACCACCATCTCACCCGCCGCCGGTTTTGCCGGCAGCGCGGAGGAGCCGGAGCCCGCAGCGGCGGGAGCCGGGCTGGACACGTCCGATCCCGCCGCCCGGATCGAGGCCCAGGGCCAGGGGACGGCGGTGATCAACCGGAACCAGCGGGTGCTGGATCTGATGCATGACGATGAACTGCTGTACAGCGCCAACCCGGGGCTGGTGCGGGATCTGGTGTCGGTGGCGGAGAACTTCGGCACTTTGCGGATCTCCCACAACCGGGCCGTGCCCCTGTTCAACCGCATGATCCGGGAGCTCACGGGGATTTACTTCACCATTGTCCTGGGGGGATCTGTCACCAGCCTCAAGGGCATGTTCGCCCACTGCTACCGGCTCACCGACGTGCCTTTTTTCGACACTTCCCGGATCTGGGACATGACCGCCATGTTTGAGGACTGCCGGAGCCTGTCCACCGTGCCCAAGTTCGACACCTCCCGGGTCACCCAGATGCGGTCCATGTTTGAGGGCTGCACCTCCCTGAGCTCCGTGCCGGACTTTGACACCTCCCGGGCCGAGTTCACCGACCGGATGTTCTTCGGCTGCCGCAGCCTGCTGCGGTTTCCCAGCCTCTCCCGGAACAGCCTGCGCTCCGACACGGACATGTATGAGGGGTGTTTCCTGGCCGATCCGGCGGAATCCGGGGTGTATGTCTTCGGGGAGCCCGGCAACCGGACCTATGTCCGGCAGGGGGATATCCGGGAGGGCATGGTGCTGCCGGGCTACAGCAGGCCGGAGGGCACCTCCTCTTCCTCAGGGTGCCTGGTCGGTGCCCTGAAGGTGGCCGGGGGCCTTTTTCTCCTCATGGTTCTCACCTCCATGTGCTCCCACCACTGAGATCCCCCTTCCATCGCCCATCGAAGCTCTTCGATCGTCTTTCCTGCCGCCGGCAGGTGAGCCGGGCGGGCGCGCTTTGTTGGCACCCTGCAATGATGATATAATCAGCCCGTTGATTTTCAGTTATGCAATCCTTTTTTTGTTTTTCTTCTTCACATTGGAAAGAGGTCTTTTAGATGTCTGAAATTTTGAAAATGGCCGACCTGGATCTTGCCGGCAAGAGGGTTCTGATCCGCGCAGATTTGAATGTGCCCGTGAAGGACGGCAAGGTTACCTCCGATGCCCGCATTGTGGCCACCCTTCCCACTATCAAGCTGGCCCTGGAAAAGGGTGCCAAGGTGATGGTCACCTCCCATCTGGGCAGGCCCAAGGAGGGGGTGTATGACGAAGCCTTCTCCCTGAAGCCCGTGGTGGACTATCTCAAGGATCATCTGGACTGCCCGGTGCGCCTGGTGAAGGATTACCTGAACGGAGTTGAGGTTGCCGCCAATGAGCTGGTGGTCCTGGAGAACTGCCGCTTCAACGTGGGCGAGAAGTCCAACAGCGAGGAGCTGGCCAAGAAGTACGCCGCCATCTGCGACGTGTTTGTCATGGACGCCTTCGGCACCGCCCACCGGGCCCAGGGCACCACCTACGGTGCAGCCCAGTTTGCCCCGGTGGCCTGCGCCGGCCCTCTGCTGGCCGCTGAGCTGGATGCCCTGGGCAAGGCCATGGAGCATCCTGAGCGCCCCATGGTGGCTATCCTGGGCGGATCCAAGGTGTCCACCAAGCTGACAGTGCTCAACACCCTGGCTGACATTGCCGATCAGCTGGTGGTGGGCGGCGGCATTGCCAACACCTTTGTGGCCGCTGCCGGCAACAAGGTTGGCAAGTCCCTGTATGAGAGCGATCTGATCGACGAGGCCAAGAAGATCGCCGCCAAGACCTCCATCCCTCCCACCACCGACGTGGTTGTGGCCAAGGACTTTGAAGGCACCACCGGGGTTGCCGTGAAGAAGGTGAGCGACGTGGCTGAAGACGACATGATCCTGGATATCGGACCTGAGTCCGCCAAGGCCATTGCCGATGTGATCATGAATGCCAAGACCGTTCTGTGGAACGGCCCGGTGGGCGTCTTTGAGAATGACAAGTTCGCCGAGGGCACCAGGGTTCTGGCAGAAGCCATTGCCAAGACCAAGGCCTTCACCATCGCCGGCGGCGGTGACACCCTGGCTGCCATTGACAAGTTCGGGATCAAGGATCAGGTGTCCTACATCTCCACCGGCGGCGGCGCCTTCATGGAGTTTGTTGAGGGCAAGAAGCTCCCTGCAGTTGAGATCCTGGAAAAGCGTGCTGCCCAGGCCTGATGACATGTGTGCGGGAGGATCCGGGATCCTCCCCTTTTCTTTTCCGTTTATAGGTGTTTCAAATGACTAAAGTTCTTGATGTTGTTAAGCCTGGCGTCATTGCCGGCGCTGATCTGGGCAAGGTTTTCTCCGTTGCCAAGGAAAACGGCTTCGCCATCCCCGCTGTCAACTGCGTGGGCACTGACTCCATCAATGCCGTCATCGAGGCCGCCGCCAAGGCCAAGGCTCCGGTGATCGTGCAGTTCTCCAACGGCGGCGCCCAGTTCATTGCCGGCAAGGGTCTGAAGCTGGAGGGCCAGAAGGCCCAGGTTCTGGGCTCCATCAGCGGCGCCCTCCATGCCCGCAATGTGGCCGAGGCCTACGGCGTGCCGGTGATCGTCCACACCGATCACTGCGCCAAGAAGCTGCTCCCCTGGGTGGACGGCCTCCTGGACGAGGGTGAGAAGTACTACAAGGAGCACGGCGTGCCCCTGTTCTCCTCCCACATGATCGATCTCTCCGAGGAGTCCCTGAAGGACAATGTGGATCTGTGCTGCCGCTATCTGGAGCGCATGGCCAAGATCGACATGACCCTGGAGCTGGAGCTGGGTTGCACCGGCGGCGAAGAGGACGGCGTGGACAACTCCGGCAAGGATGAGTCCGCTCTGTACACCCAGCCTGAGGACGTCTACTACGCCTATGAGCGCCTGATCAAGATCAGCCCCAACTTCACCATTGCCGCCTCCTTCGGCAATGTCCATGGCGTCTACAAGCCCGGCAATGTGAAGCTGAAGCCCACCATCCTCCGGGACTCCCAGAAGTATGTGGCTGAGAAGCTGGGTCTGGCTGAGGGCTCCAAGCCCCTGAACTTCGTGTTCCACGGCGGCTCCGGCTCCGCTCCCCAGGATATTGAGGATGCAGTGAGCTACGGTGTGGTGAAGATGAACATTGACACCGACACCCAGTGGGCCACCTGGGACGGCGTGCTCCAGTACTACAAGGCCAAGCAGGACTACCTCCAGGGCCAGCTGGGCAATCCTGAGGGACCTGACGCCCCCAACAAGAAGTACTATGATCCCCGGGCCTGGCTGCGCAAGGGTCAGGAGTCCGAGATCGCCCGTCTGCAGATTGCTTTCGAGAACCTGCATTCCGCCAACACCCTGTGATCCGGGGCTGGTGAGGGAGCTGGCCGGACTGAGACCTCCTCAGTTTAGGGCCGGTAACCCTGGGCACAATGAAGATTTCCATATGGACTGCTACGGCAGTCCTTTTTTGTGCCTGGAAATCGGATGGTGATCTAGATCACGGAATTGTCTAACCTGTCATTCCTTAAACTGTACAAAAAAAAACAGTCGTAAACTCTCCGGAGGCTCCGGCGCCTGTTGGGCCGGGTCCTGGCTTATGCTCCCGGGGATCTATTTCCTGCCATACCGTTTCCCGCTCTGCCGGCGGGGAGGGAGGACATGACAACAGATCTCTGGGCGATCTTTTTCCTCCCCTTCCGGATGGTTGCTGCTGCTATGCCTGTCAAAGAACTCACGGGTCTGATCATCACCAGAAATGAGGAGAAGCATATCGCCTCCTGCATCCGGAGTCTTCAGCAGGTGTGCAGCCGTATTGTGGTGCTGGACTCCGGATCTACCGATCTGACCCGGAAAATTGCCGCCTCCCTGGGGGCGGAGGTTCATGTCCGTGACTTTGACGGCTTCGGCCGGCAGAAGTGCCATGGCTCAGAGCTCTGCGCCACGGAGTGGATCCTGAACCTGGATGCCGATGAGCGGGTGAGCCCGGAGATGGCCGCAGCCATTGCGGGGGCAGATCTCAGTCCCCAGGGCCCGGCCGCCTTTGGCTTCCGGCGGCGGAACCTGTTCTGCGGCCGCCAGATCCGCCACTGCGGCTGGTCCCCGGATATCTGCTACCGGCTTTACAGCCGCAGCCGGGCCCGGTGGTCGGACAGCAGTGTCCATGAGCGCCTGGAGACCCGGGAGACGGCAGTGCTGCCGGGGGACATTGTCCACTATGCCTATGAGAGCCTGGAGGCCTTTCTGGCCAAGCAGAACCGTTATTCCACCCTGGCAGCCGGGGAGATGCTCCGGCACCGCCGGCAGATCTCCCGTTGCTCCGCCGCTTTCCACGGGGCCCACATGTTTGTCAGCCGCTATCTCTTCCGGCTGGGGTTTTTGGACGGGACTGACGGTCTGAGCATCTGCCTGATCCAGGCGGTGTACTCCTATCTCAAGTATGCCAAGTATTATGAGCTCCTCCGGGGATCAGAGGAGATCTGGGACCGGTACCAGTAGGGCAGGGCGTCACTGGGCGCGCTTATCCCGGGACTGGATCGGAACTTCTTCATGGGGTTATCTCTTCCGGGCGCCAGCCGGATCTTCCATTGCGGTGGCGGCTCCGGTGTTTCCCGTTGCCGTGGTATTGCCGGCTCTCCTTATTGCCGGCCATCTCCGGAGTCTCCCCGTTGCCTTCGGGCATCTCCGGACCCTATTGCCGGCCATCTCCGGAGTCTCCCCGTTGCCTTCGGGTTTCTCCTGACCCTATTGCCGTGGCAGTTCTGTGTCTCTCCATGGCCGGGGAACTCCGGATCACTTCATTGCCAGTGCCACTCCGGTTGTCTCCCCATTGCTGCGGCTCTCAACGGATCACTGTCTTGCAGGGCTCCCGCTGCTGGATCCCCACAACCGATCCATCTTCTTCGCATTTCTGACGGAACTTCCTATGACATCTGACAAACTAGCCTTCCCCCTCCGGGTGGCGTCCTGGGCGCTGCTTCAGACCTTTGCTGTCCTGCTGCTGGGCACAGGGCTTTTCATGGCAGGACGCCTGGCACTCCTTGGGGCCTTTCTCCAGGAGGATCCCGGGACCCATCTGGGGGAGCTGGCTGAACTCTTCCGGGTGGCTCTGCAGCTGGACGCCCACTTTCTGATCAAGATCCTGCTATGCCTGGGCGCTCTGAACTTCCTGCTCAGGATCCTGTTCCCCAGGATCAGCTTCACCAGTCTGTCAGCGGGTCTGTATGCCCTGTTCCTGACGCTGTGCGCCGCCGCCTCGGTGCTGAACCACTACTTTTACCAGACCTTCAGCCGCAGCATCGACACCTTCTTCTTCAACTTTCTGAATGAGGATCTTGGGGCCCTGGCGGCCACCATTGCCGGCGGTTATCCCCTGGGCTGGATCCTGGCCGGGCTGCTGCTGATCCTGACGGTACTGTTCCTGCTGCTCCGGTGGCAGATCCCTGCAGGGGAGCGGTTTGCGGCCGCCCTTTCTCCGAAGCACTGCATCCTGATCCTGCTTCTGGGCGGGATCTGCGCAGGGCTCTGTTACCAGGGGGGCTTCCGGAGTCAGCGTATCCAGTCCCGATCCTATCAGTTTGCCGACATATCCACTGTCAACGTCATCAACCAGGCCCGGGGTAATCCGGTTTCCCTGATCGTCAATGCCTTTCAGGATCACCGCCGATCCATGAAGATTGAGCCGGATCGGAACTGGCGCCAAACCTGGCACAAGGTTGCCGGTGAGTTCGGCCTGCCCGCCGCCGGCGCTGCCAGCAGGGAGGAGATCCTCCAGGCGCTGACAGTGAGGACCAGGAACAGGCCCTATCTTGAGGAGCACCGGCCTAATGTGGTGTTTGTCCTGTCGGAGAGCCTGGGGGTGCACTTCTCCACCTTTGAAGCCCCGTCCTTTGACATTCTCAGCACCCTGGCAGGGGCGCTGGATCAGGACTACACCTTCCGACAGTTTTTCTCTGACGGCAATGCCACTCAGCGCTCACTGATCCGGCTGTTGTTCCGGACATCCCAGTGGATGCTGCCCTTTCATACGCGGTACGGGCGACTGTCGTACCCGTCCTTTGTTCTCAGACCCTATGCCCAAAGCGGGTATGACACCTACTTTGTCATGGGCTCCGCCTGCGGGTGGGGGAATATGGGCCAGATCCTGAAGGCCAACGGTATCACCCGGGTGATCTGTGCCGACGATATCCTTGTCCGCTATCCCAAGGCCGAGCAACTCTACTGGGGGATCTCCGACGGGTATGTGTACCGGGCCGTCATGGATCTTCTGCATGACGGCAGCAGCCGGCCCAAGGCGGTGTTTATCCTCAACACCACCAACCATCCCCCCTATGATCTGCCTGAGGGTTACCATGGCCATGAGGAGCTGAACTTTGTGCCCGGGATCTTTGCGGGCTTTCCCGGCAAGGGGGAGGAGGAGATCCGGAAGCACATGTCCACCTACCGTTATGCTGCGGAGATGCTGGGCAGCTTCATCCAGGGGATAAAGGATGATCCGGATCTGGGACCCCGGACCTTTGTCGCCTTCACTGGTGATCACAACGCCCGGCTGGGGATTTATGATCTGCGCCATGATCCCCTGCTGACCGCCCGGGGCGTGCTGTTCTCCCTCTATATTCCCCCGGCTTATGTTGACCAGGATGAGATCCGGTACCGACCGGATCGGGTGGCCAGCCACAAGGATATCTTTCCCACACTGATTGAGCACACCTTAAGCGGTCAGGAGTACATCAGCACGGGATGCGATCTGCTGTCTGATGAGCCCTGCCGGTTTGACTTCGCCTACAACGAGGACTTCCTTCTGGATCCTTCCGGCCTGGAGAGCAGCCTTGACAGCAGTGATCTGCAGAGACGGCATGACAGTTATGAGAAACTGCTGAATGTGCTGTTCACCGTCCAGGCGGAGCCCGGGGAGGAACAGCCGTAGCCGCCGGAGGATCCTGATCCAGAGGAGTGTGATCCCAACCCGGGGGACTGGTGGCCGTGATCCTGTGGCAGGCACCGCCGGTCTCCGGATCCCGGAAACCGCACAGCCGCCAGATGGCGGCTGCGGAGGTATATCCCTGTCGGGTACTGGCAGGGAGTGGCAGGGGCAGGCACACTGGGTGCCCCAAGGATCAGATCCTGGCACCGGATCCGGTGCCGGCAGAGGATCTGATCCCCATGCTCACTTACCTTGCTTGATCCGGATCCAGAGTTTGGTCACCAGTTTGTTGATCTCCGGGGGCAGAACCCGGTTGACGAACATTCGGGTGGCCATCTTCTCCTGGGGAATGTAGACATTGGGATTGTCCCGGACCTCAGGAACCACCAGGGGGATGGCCGGAACCACTGCCACGGCGTTGTGGGTGAAGCTGGAAAGCTTGGACATGACATCCGGCCGCATCATGTAGTCCAGGAACTTGTGGGCGTTGCCCGGATGCTTGGCGTCGGCGGGGATGGCCAGCATGTCGTAGTAGATCAGGGCGCCTTCCTCGGGCACCACATATTCCACTTTGATGCCGTTGCCGGCCTCCCGGGCCCGGTCAGCACCCTGGAGGATGTCTCCGCTCCAGCCGATGGCCACGCAGATCTCCCCGGTTGCCAGATCGGTGATGAACTGGGAGGAGTGGAAGTAACGGATGTGGGGGCGCATCTCCAGGAGCTTGGCGGCTGCCTTCTTGTAGTCCTTGGGATCGGTGCTGTTCTCAGGCAGCCCCAGGTAGTGCAGGGCGGTGCCCATGATCTCCGTGGGGGCGTTCAGCACGGCCACGCCGCATTCACCCAGCCGGCTGATGTTCTCCTTTTTGAACAGAGCGTCCCAGGAGGTGATCTTCCCGTCGCCTCCCAGGGCCTTGGCCACCTTGTCCGGGTTGTAGCCGATGCCGGTGGTGCCCACCAGATAGGGGATGGCGTAGGAGTTGTCCGGATCCAGCCCCGCCAGGAGCTTCATCTGCACCGGATCCAGGTTCCCGTAGTTCTGGAACAGGCTCTTGTCCAGTTTGCGGAAGATCCCCGCCTTGATCTGCCGGGCCAGGAAATCGGAGCCCGGTCCCACCACATCATAGCCGGAGTTGCCGGCCATCAGCTTGGCTTCCAGCACCTCGTTGGAGTCATAGACATCATAGACCACCTTGATCCCGGTTTCCTTCTCGAAGTTCTCAATGGTGTCATCGGCCACATACTCGCTCCAGTTGTAAACATAGAGGATCTTCTCCTCCTCCTGGGCTGCGCCGTCTCCCCAGGCGGTGGTGCAGGGGAGGGAGAATGATAGGGTGCAGGTGAGTAGTGCTGTGAGGACTGAGCGCTTGCTGAACATCTTTTTCATCCCTGGTTGCAAGTTACGGAAAACCCGGGCGGCGTCGGGACGCCCCCGGGAAACTGGCTGAATTATCGCAGAAGACCTGCGGGCTGTCACATGGTTGTTGGGCTCAGGCCCGGGCTTTCCCCGGGGGGAGATGGCGGCTTTCCGATCCTGTGTCCGGATCCTCCTCCTTAGCTTGCCGGCTCTCCTCCTGCTCCGTTCCGGTGAGGACTCTGACCTCGTCGCCGGTGCGGGTGTTCTTGATGAACAGATCAACCTGGTTGAAGGCGATCTCGATCCCCAGGCGGGAGAACTCGTTGTAGATATCCGTGTTCAGGCTGTCGATGGTGGGGTAGTAGTCCTTGATCTTCTCAATGAACACCATGAGCTGGAAGTCCAGGTTGCTGTCCCCAAAGCCAATGAAGACCACATAGAAGGGCGGGGTCCTGAGGACAAAGCGGTTCCTTTCGGCGATGCGCATGAGGGTGTCATGGACCAGGCGCACGTCAGATCCGTAGCCCACTCCCACCTTGATGATCATCCGGGTGAGGCACTCCTCGTTCAGGGACCAGTTGGTCAGCTGGGAGGTGATGAAGATCTTGTTGGGGATGATGAGATCCTTCTTGTCAAAGTCCACAATGGTGGTGGCCCGGATCCGGATCCGGGACACGATGCCGGTGGTGCCGTTGATGGTCACCACGTCCCCCAGGCGCACCGGGCGCTCAAACAGGATGATGATGCCGGAGACGAAGTTGGCGAAGATCTCCTGGAGGCCGAAGCCCAGTCCCACCGACAGTGCTGCCACCAGCCACTGGAGTTTTTCCCAGGACACCCCCAGCCGGGACAGGGACAGGGACAGGCCCAGGGCGATGATGATGTAGGTGAACAGTGTCTTGATGGAGTAGCTCACCCGCCGGGTGGCGTTGAAGCGGTTGAGGACGGTGATCTCCAAAAGGCCCGGCATGTTCTGCACAAACAGCACCATCATGATCAGGGTGTAGACGGAGATCAGCAGATCCCCCAGGGAGATCTTCCTGGTGGTGACGCCCGCCGTGGGATCCCCGGAGGTGACGGACCACAGGTTGATGTTGTCCAGGTAGGAGATGATGGTGATGAAGTCGGCCCAGATGAAATAGATGATCACTGCGGCAATGGTGAACATGGAGATCTTGGTGATGCTCTGGGCCTGCTTGGAGATGTCCGACACGGGCATCATCTCGTCGGCCTCCACGGCGGCCTCGGTGTCGTCATCGGCCCGGCCGTGCTCCTCGGCAAGCTTCTCCCGGCGCTTCTGCTCCCGCTCGTCCAGCTTGCGCCGGAAGGCCATGCGGCGGCTGGTGACGGACAGGCTGCGGACGATGATGAAGTAGATCACCACCCACAGGACGATGAGAAAGTAGGTGTCAATGAACCGCTCGGCCAGCTTCACTGTGGAGTAGAAGTACCCCATGCACAGGAAGCCCAGGAGGGAGGCGGGGATAAAGGCCGCCCCGATGAGCACCGTGCGGGTCAGCAGGGAGCTAGCGGGGTTCCTGACGCAGTCCCAGGCGTAGCGGAGCATGATCAGGAAGATGGCCAGCAGCAGCACAAAGAAGATGATCTGCCCGATGACGTCGGTGGCGAAGGTGTGGGGGTAGAGGGTCTTGCAGGTGCAGGACAGGGAGAGCACCGCCAGCAGGATCAGGAAGCAGATGTGGGCCCGGCAGCTGCCCCGGGAGATGTTCAGGCCGAAATGGGGCCGGCAGATGTCATGGGGGCCCAGGGTGAAACGGGTGATGCTGATGAGCAGGATCAGTAGGGCGATGCGGCCGTTGTCGGTGCTGGCAACCTCGCCGATGTCATAAGTGCCGATCCGGATGGTCATATATTTCAGCAGCCAGCCGACGATCAGGGACCAGCAGGCCCAGTTGGCGCAGCGCAGGGCGGTGAGGAACACCGCCTCGGCGGTGTTGATGTGCCGATCCTTCCGGTAGGATCCGATGGCGGCGTTCAGCTGGCTGATCCGATCGTCCATGCGCTGGTGGAACATGATGATCACCAGGCTGATGAGGAACACCCCCAGGATCTTGTGGATGTTGTCAAACAGGTTGACCAGGAACTTCTTGCCGCTGAAGAAGAACTCCGTGCCGGTGACCTCCCGGTGCACCTGGGCGGGCAGGTTCTTCAGCCAGTTGATGCTGAAGCGCTGGTTGGACTGGAGCCAGAACACCTTCTTGTTGATGGTGTCGTTGATGTTCTGCTTGGTGCGCTGGTACATGGAGGTGTTCATCTGGATGTTCACCAGGATGTTGACCTTCTTGTAGAGCTTGTCCTTGTACTGCTCTAGCAGCTCCTGCTGCTGGATGAGCAGCTTGTCCACCGCCGCGGACTGGGCCTCGTCCCAGGTCTCATCGTATTTCCGCTTCAGGTATTCCCGGTACTCCTGGGGGTTGCGGATGGACATTTCCTTGGTGTTCAGATCGTACTGCTCCAGCCGGACCTCTGACAGCAACTCCTCGGCGTTGTAGGCTGAGACAAACTCCGGGATGCTTTTCTGCTGGATGGCCATCATCTGGGAGAGGAACAGGGAGTCTGAAAGGGTGTCGATCAGGGAGTTGACGTTGTTTTCCACCTTGCTGGCGGTCTCCAGGATCTTGGCAAGCTCCCGGTTCTCCCGGCTGTAGGAGTTGATGTCCACAATGGTCGCCCGGATCTGGACCAGGTAGTTCCGGTTCTCCTCCTCCAGGTAGTCTGAGGAGGCCGACCGGGCGTTTTCGGGTACCTTGATCTCCGCCTGCTTCATCTGCAGCTCCATGTCCTCCAGCAGGCTGGCGTCGCTGCGGATCTGATCCATGCGCAGGGTGTACTTGTCCTTGATCTCCGTCTCCCGGTCCAGTTTGTACTGGTAGTAGGCGATCCGGGCGGACACCAGCTCCTGCAGGGAGTTGTGGGCGGAGTTCAGGAACTGCAGGTACTGCAGATAATACTCGCAGTAGCTGATCTGGGCCTGGAGGGCCATTTCCTCCAGGGGGCGGAGATTGCCGTCGGAGATCTTCTGCTTGTTGTTGTGGATGCTGTCCTGGTACTGGATCTCGTTCCTCTGGGTGTATTCGGAAATGGCGTTGATGGAGGTGAGCTTCTTCCGGTCCTCCTCCAGCAGCTTCATGGTCTCTTCCCGCTGCTGGCGGATCTCATGGAGGGCCGCCATGATCTCCTTGTCCTTCATGCGGCTCAGATCCGGGAGCTTCTTCCGGGCGTATTCCTTCTCCAGTTTCTCCTTCTTCTGCTGGAACTCGCTGATGGTGGCCGGGGAGTTCTTTGCCGCCTCCTGCACCCGCTCATACATGGCCTTGGCCTGCTCGTACTGGGTGATGGTCTCCAGGATGCTCACCAGATCGTTGCGGGTGAGCTTCTCAGTCTCCGACAGGGCCGATCGGCTGTTGAGCTCGTCCAGCTGGGCACGGTAGGTCTCCGGCTTGATATCCGCCAGGTTCACCACCCCGGCGATGGCGGGGAATGAAAGGAACAGGAGGACGAAGGCGGTGATGAGGCTGCTGATGAGGCGGGACAGACGGGGGATGGATCTGGGCATGGCTGAGGTTCTCCTTGAAACCATATGATAGCAGTTTCAGGGCTGTTTTTTAAGGCGGGACTGGGCTTGGCCGGGTGCGGCAGGGGAAAAAGGACGGCGGAAGGATGGTGCGGCTCCGGTGCTCCCGGGTGGCATGCACGGTGGCATAAGGGGCGGAACGGATCCGGCGGTCAGAACTGCGGCAGGGTGGAAGGGCCGGACAGATCAGCCGGATCCGGGCGGTGAGAGCCGGCGGATCTCACGGGATGGCGCCGTCAGCGGTTAATAAAACTGTCTGAGACCGGGATCAGAAGAAAAAGTTGCTGTGAGTTGTGAAAGCGCTCAAAGGCTTTAGCACCGTGCTTGCGCATCAAAAGCCATCGGCCCGTCTACAGGAGAGCCAGAAAAGACTTTGTCATGAGAAGATGGCTTGAGTGCTGTCAGTTAGTACATGCTTTACCATTTTGAGAATATCACGGTTTGCATTCACCGCAGTGATCCTGATCTCCGGGTGCTTTTGGGCATACACTCTGAAGACCTCATCGGCAAAAGCTTGCCCCATCATATCAATGCCCGCAAAATCCAGTTCCACACATTTGAACTGATCGAGCCTGGTCAGAAGCCGCCTGGCCTGGGCCCGGGACACCGGATTCAAATTGCGGCGGCAGAGCAGCGCCACCGGGATCCGGGTCCGGGTAAAAGCACCCTCTGCAGAGGAGTACTGTTCATAAATTTTCGCCATGGTGCGGGCTGCGTGGCGGGACACGCACATCACCACCTCTGTGCCTGATGGGTAAGGGCAGGGAGGCTCTTCATAGCAGCCGCAGTTCAGCCCCTGACTCTGAGAATACACCAGATCTCCCGATGTGATCTGAAAGTAGCCGCAGGCTTTGCAGGAAAAGAAGATCCCCCCGCCTTGGTGTCTGGCCGGATCTGAAGTGCACTTGCCCTTTGCCAGATCAAGCAGGGCCTGCTCCTCATCATCAAGATCCAGATCTTTTTGGATCTTCCGGAAAATGCCTATGCCATTGTCTCTGATGATCAGGGCGGTGTTCAGGACCGTGGTCTGGAGTTCCACTTTGATCTCTGTGGCTCCGGAATGTTCAACGGCATTGCTGTAGACGGCCGCAAAACAGCTGCCAAGGATCTCACTGCATGCTTTGCCCTGAAAGGAGAGGGCGGGGGCAATAACCTCATGGAGGATCCTGAGGGCGTCTCTGTCCGCGGCTGGTCGAAAGGTGAATTTGTCCAAGCGTAGTTTTTTCAGCTGGTAGACGTTTTCCCGTCCTTCGGCCAGCCCCTCCAGAACCCGGCGATAGGTCAGGCGTTTGATGTGCTCCTTGGCAGTGACTTCTTTGAGGGGAAATTCTTCGATGATCCGCTGGGTTAAGGCTTTGGTGGTAAGCCGGGGGCTTTCCCTGAACAAGGAAATGATGAAACTTCTGATCTTGGCATGGGGAATTCGGGGTGCCATAGGGTGTGCCTTGCCGGGAAAACGGTTTTCTGGAGATGAGTTTACTGTGACTTGGGCATTTTACCAAAATCAGGCGGCAGAATCCGGCAGCGCACCCGCTCCGGAGTCCGGAGGGAGGCTTGACTGTCTTCCGATCCTGACTTTTCACGGTCGCGGATCCTTCTTGCGGAAAGTCAAAAGGCCCCTCCGGGGAGGGGCCTCATGCATACGTCAGGAGGATCTCAGATCACTTGACGGCGATACGCTCGGCAGCAACCTTCAGAGCCTCGTCCACGGTCTGACGGCCGGTGGTGGAGTTTCTCAGAGCCTGCTGGAAGGCAGCCCAGAAGCGGTTCATCTCAGGAACATTGGGCATAGGCTCACCGTTGATGGCGTTGGCCATGGTTGCCTTGATCCGGGGATCCTTTTCCAGGACCTTCTGGAAGGACTTCAGGGCCACGGCGCCCAGGGCCTTGTCATCGTTGACCGCCTTCAGGCCGGCATCGGTGAGCAGGTAGTCCTCAAGGAAGGTGGTGGCCAGATCCTTGTTGGGGGACTGGGCGTTGATGGTGGCTGCCAGAACGCCTACGAAGGCCTTGGCAGGCTTGCCGGCGAGGCTGGGCAGTGCGTTGACGGAGTAGTTGATCTTGCCGTCATAGTTGGACCATGCCCAGGGGCCGGTGATGATACAGGCCACATCGCCCTTGGCAAAGGAGGAGTCCATGACGCCGTAGTCGGTGCCCTTGGCCATGAGTCCCTTCTTGATGATGTCCACCAGGAAGTTCACACCCTTCTTGGCGCCGTCATTGTTGACGCCGGTGTCGGAGATGTCATATTTGCCGGATCCCACCTTCTTGAAGGCATAGCCGCCGTTGGCTGCGATCAGGGGATAGGAGAAGTAGGGAGTGGTGTAGTCCCACATGATGGCCTTCTTGCCCTTGGCCTGGAGCTGCTTGTCCAGAGCCTCGAAGTCCTCGAAGTTCTTGGGGGCCTGCTTCACCAGATCCTTGTTGCAGATGAGACCGATGGCCTCAATGGCAATGGGGTAGCCGTAAATCTTGCCGTCAATGGACACGGCGTCCCAGGCGAACTTCTGGAACTTGGCGATGAACTCCTTGCTGGGGGTCAGCTCGGAGAGGAGACCGGCTTTCTGCCACTCGCCGAAGCGGTCATGGGCCCACATGAAAATGTCGGGACCGTTGCCGGTGGCGGCAGCCTGCTGGAACTTGTTCTCCACGCCGTCGGGATGGGCCACCTCAACGGGCACACCCTGCTCCTCAGTGAACTTCTTGCCGACTTTCTCGATGCCGTTGTATCCCTTGTCGCCGTTTACCCAGACCACCAGCTTGCCGGCCTCAATACCGGCGCCGGCTGTGGCGGACAAGCCGAGGGTGACAGCGGCAACCAAAGATGCAATGATTTTTCTGGTCATTTGAAAATCCTTTTCCATAAGAGACTAAGAAGCAGGTCTGCACCTGCGCCGGTTCACACGGAACCGGGGACATTATAGGGGCTGGGAGGGCATTTGTTTAACATGAATTTCCCGCTGATCTGCGAAATGCGATCAATGGTGGAAATATGAAAAAAAGTTCCCGGGGTAGGGAACTTTTGCGGTTTTGGGGTTACTGAAAAACCGGCGTGCCGGCGCGCCTTCCGGAGCCAAGGGTGAGGCTCCGTAGGTAGTCAGGGGAGCGGTGCTCCGGAGGGCAGTCAGCGGATTGCTCAGGCGCCCCGGATCTCCCGGCAGAGGCGCTTCAGGACGGCGGCGCAGTGCTCCTGCTCCTCCTTCTTCAGGGCGGGGCACAGGGGCATGGTCAGGATCCCGGAATAGTACTCCTCGGCTCCCGGCAGGGGGTGTCCGCCCCTTTTCCGGTGGAAGGGCTGGCGGTACACGGGGATGTAGTGGACGTTGGTGCCGATCCCCTCCTCCCGGAGGCGGCGGTAGATCTCCCCCCGGTGCTCCGGGGGCACCCGGACGGTGAAGATGTGCCAGGCGCACAGCCGGCCGGGGAAAACCGGGGGCAGGCGGATCTCCGGCTCATCCCCCAGCAACTCCCGGTAGTGCTCCGCCTGGCGGTTCCGGGCGGCGATCCAGCTGTCCAGGCTGGCCAGCTGGGAGAGCCCCAGGGCGGCGTTGATCTCGGGCATGCGGTAGTTGAAGCCCAGCTCCAGCTGCTGATAGCACCAGCCGCCTTCGGGCTCACCCTCCATGAGGGCCGGATCCCGGGTGATCCCGTGGCTCCGGAAGAGCCGCATCCTCCCGGCCAGCTCCGGATCCCGGGTCACAGCCATGCCCCCCTCGCCGGTGGTGATGACCTTGACGGGGTGGAAGCTGAACACAGTGATGTCGCTGTGGGTGCAGCAGCCCACCTTCATGCCGTGGTAGGCCCCGCCCAGGGCATGGCAGGCGTCCTCAATGATCTTAAAGCCGTACTCCCGCCCCAGGGCGGCGATCCGCTCCATGTCGCAGGGCATGCCCGCCAGGTGCACCACAATCACGGCTTTGGGCCGCACCGGAGAAGATCGTAGTTTCTCCTCCAGGGCATCGGCGCTCATGTTGCCGCTGTCCGGCTCCACATCCACAAAATCCACCCGGGCACCGCAGTAGAGGGCGCAGTTGGCCGAGGCCACAAAGGTCACCGGGGAGGTCCACACCTCATCCCCGGGGCCGATCCCCAGGGCCAGGCATGCCACATGCAGGGCCGCAGTGCCTGAATTCACTGCGCAGCCGTAAGCGGCGCCGCAGTAGGAGGCCACCGCCTGCTCAAAGGCCTCCACCACCGGGCCCTGGGTCAGCAGGGGGGATCTGAGGACCCGGACCACCTCCTCAATGTCCCGCTCCGAGACTGTCTGTCTGCCGTAGGGGATCACAGGCCGAGGCTCCGGTTGAGCTCCAGGATCTCCTCCACCGACAGGAAGCGGGGGTTGTTGAGGGAGTTGTACTCAAACATGGGTGGCACCGGGGTGCCGGTCTCTTTCAGGGCGTTGACGGTGTAGTCGGCCTTGAAGGCCAGGCTGATGGAGGGCTTGATGACGAAGTGATCATGGAACTCCAGGGTGTGGTAGGCGTCGTCGGCCGGGCACATGATCTCATGGAGCTTCTCCCCGGGGCGGATCCCGATGATCTTCTGAGGCAGATCCGGGGCCATGGCCCGGGCCAGATCGGTGATCCGGATGGAGGGGATCTTGGGGATGAAGGTCTCACCCCCCTTCATGCGGGCCAGACTGCTGATCACGAACTTCACCGCGTCCTCCAGGCGCAGCCAAAACCGGGTCATGTCCTGGTGGGTCACCGGGATCTCGGTGGCCCCGCCGCTGATGAGCTTCCGGAAATAAGGGACCACCGATCCCCGGGAGCCGATGACGTTGCCGTAGCGCACCACGGAGAACCGGGTGCCGGCTCTGCCCACCATGTTGTTGGCGGCCACAAACAGCTTGTCGGAGCACAGCTTGGTGGCCCCGTAGAGGTTCACGGGATTGGCCGCCTTGTCCGTGGACAGGGCGATGACCTTGGACACGCCGCAGGCTATGGCGGCGTCGATGACGTTGGAGGCCCCCATGACATTGGTCTTGATGCACTCCATGGGGTTGTATTCGGCGGTGGGCACCTGCTTCAGGGCTGCGGCATGGACAACAATGTCCACCCCGGACATGGCCTTCTTCAGCCGCTCCAGATCCCTGACATCCCCGATGAAGTAGCGCATGCAGGGCTTGTTGAAGATCTGGCTCATCTCAAACTGCTTGAGCTCGTCCCGGGAGAAGATGATGATCTTGGCCGGATTGCAGTGCTCCAGCAGGTACTCCGTGAATTTTTTGCCGAAGGAGCCGGTGCCTCCGGTGATCAGGATGTTTTTTCCCTCAGTGATAGATTCCATGGTCTGTTCAGGCTCCTGTTGTGTGGTTTCCGGATCCGGGGATGACCTTCATCAGTGGGCCCCCGGGGGCCGCAGCCTTCTGGAAGATATGGTCATGCTACCGTCTTTGGGGCATTTTTTGTTGGATCTGTCCTGAATTTTTGGAAACCGGGCCGCCGGAAAACACTCTGTATCCTCCTGCTCAACCCTTTCCCGGACCTGTCTGTGTTTTCTGTGCTTCCTCCCTTCCGCCGCCTCCCGTCAGCGCCGACCAGGCACTGATCTGCCCTGCCGGGATTGGTGACGCATTTTTGACTGGCAGTCAAAAAACCGCCTTTTGCCCATCTGATCAAATTTTTGCCGGCGCGTCTGCTCTAAAATTGCACAGTGTGCAGGTCTCCGGAAACCGGATCCCGGCAGGCGCAGGCAGGAGAGCGGGAGCATGATCCCGGATCCCGCCGGTGCCGCCGGCGGGATCGGTTTGGGGAGGCGCGGCTCTTGGATCATGGGAGGTGGATGACATGGATTTTGACGGCAACCTGCTGATCCTGGACGGGGATCCCGCCCGCCGGGCGCAGATCGAGACTATAGCCGGCTTTCTGGGCATATCCTGGCAGAGCGGCAGCGAGGCTGACTGCCTGGCTTATCTGGCGGACTCCAATGAGATGACCGCCGTCATCGTGGGGGATGTGTCCACGGTCTCCCTGCCCAAGCTTCTGATGGACTATCCCAAAACCCCCTTCATCGGCATCAACCTGGATGTGGAGTACAGCAACTCCAACATGATGGGCTCCGTCAGGGTGCCCTTTGAACTGGACGACTTCACCCAGCAGATGCGCTATTGCCAGTCTTTCTATGCCCTGCATCCCCGGAAGAAGGGTGGCAGCGGCAGCGAGACCCTGCTCCGGCTGCTGGTGGGGCAGGGCAGCGCCATCCAGGAGGTGCGCCACCTCATTGAGCAGGTGGCGGTGACCGACGCCAATGTGCTGATCCTGGGGGAGTCCGGCACCGGCAAGGAGGTGGTGGCCCGATCGGTTCATGAGCTCTCCTCCCGGAGCAAGGGACCCTTTGTGCCCATCAACTGCGGCGCCATACCGCCGGATCTGCTGGAGTCGGAACTGTTCGGCCATGAGAAGGGCGCCTTCACCGGAGCCATCAGTTCCCGGAAGGGGCGCTTTGAGATGGCTGAGTCCGGAACCATCTTCCTGGACGAGATCGGGGACATGCCCATGCCCATGCAGGTGAAGCTGCTCCGTGTGCTCCAGGAGCGCTGCTTTGAGCGGGTGGGCGGCACCAAGCCAGTCAAGGTCAACGTCCGGGTCATTGCCGCCACTCACCGGCACCTGGAGGAAATGATCGCTGACGGCCGGTTCCGGGAGGATCTCTATTACCGGCTGAATGTCTTTCCTATTGAGACCCCGCCCCTGAGGGACCGGACCGATGACATCCCCCTGCTGCTCCAGGAGCTCACCAACCGCCATGCCCTGGTGCACCATGTGAACATCCGCTTCACCCAGCGGGCCATGGCTTCCCTGATGCAGCACAGCTGGCCCGGCAACGTCCGGGAACTGTCCAACCTGGTGGAACGCCTGATGATCCTGCATCCCAACTGCATTGTGGATGACGTGGATCTGCCTGCCAAGTACCGCTACGGTCCCGGCGGGGCGGCACCCAAGCCCCAGGAGAACTCACCCCAGGCGGAGCGGGATGCCATTATTGCCATGTTTGCCGACGGCGGGGATCCGGCACCGGACGCTGAGCCCCAGGCCTCTGTGGCCTCCCTGAGCACCGGGGATGCTGCCGCCAGCAGCGAGTCCGGGGCCTTTGCCCAGGTTCTGCCGGATGACGGGATCAACCTCAAGGACATGCTGGCAGATCTGGAGATCAACATGATCCGCCAGGCACTGGACAAGGTGGGCGGGGTCACTGCCCGGGCCGCAGAGCTCCTGGGGATGCGCCGGACCACCCTGGTGGAGAAGATGAAGAAGTACGGGATTGTGGCCCGGGATCTTTAGTTCCCTGCCGCCCTGGAATGACGACGGGGTGACGTCGGGAATGACGATGGGAATGACGGCTGATGACGGCGCCGGATCAGGGGATGGCCGCATGCAGAGGAGTGCCGGATCCAGGGTGTGCGGGGGCTGAGATGGGCGGGATCTGAAGATCCTGAACAAAGGACGCCCGCCGGAAGGGCGGGCACAAAAAAGGATCGGCCTGACCGATCCCGGCGGCTGCAGGGCTTTTCCCCGCGGCCTTTCTTCACTCTGATCCCCGGATCCTCCTGGCGGTGATATCCGGGAATGTGCCTGCTGTCTTCCGGACAGTGTCCCGGGCTTACAGCACGTGCACTGAAGAGGTGTTGGTGTGGCCGGAGGGCACCAGGGCGCCGGACACGGTCACAATGCGGTCCCCGGGCTTGGCCAGGCCCAGATCCAGGGCCAGCTTCTTGCCCAGCTTGAAGAACTCGTCGGTGTTGTTGAACTCGTGATCGATGACATAGGGGAACACACCCTTCACCGGGCAGAGCTGCTTGGCGGTCTTCAGATTGGGGGTGATGGCCAGGATGGGGGCCTCGGGGAAGTACTTGCGCACCTTTTGGGCGGTGTTGCCGTGGCGGGTGGTGCACACGATCAGGGCGGCGTCGGTGGTCTCGGCGGTCTTCACAGCGCCCCGGCACACAGCCTCGGTGATGTGCTTCTTGACCACGCTCTTTTCCTCGATGTCCAGGCGCACCCTGACATAGGGATCGGTCCGCTCGCAGATGGTGTTCATGGTCTTCACCGCCTCCTCAGGGTACTTGCCCTTGGCGGACTCGCCGGAAAGCATCACGGCATCGGTGCCGTCCATGATGGCGTTGGCCACGTCGCCGGCCTCAGCTCTGGTGGGACGGGGGTTCTTCTGCATGGACTCCAGCATCTGGGTGGCGGTGATGACAAACTTGCCGGCTTTGTTGCACTTGCGGATGATCATCTTCTGGGCGAAGATCACGTCCTGGAAGGGGATCTCCACGCCCATGTCGCCACGGGCCACCATGATGCCGTCGGACACTTCCAGGATCTCGTCGAAGTTGTTCAGACCCTCCTGGTTCTCGATCTTGGAGATGATCTTGATGTCATTGCCGCCGTTGGTGTCCAGGAACTTGCGGATGTTCAGCACGTCTTCCTTCTTGCGGATGAAAGATGCGGCGATGAAGTCCACCTCGCGCTCGCAGCCGAAGCGGAGATCAATCTCGTCCTTCTCGGACAGGGCGGGCAGGGAGGTGATCACGTTGGGCAGGTTCACGCCCTTGTGGGAGCCCAGGACGCCGGTGTTCTGCACCTGGCAGCGGATCTCGGTGCCCTCAATGGCCTTGACGGTCAGCCCGATGAGGCCGTCGTCCAGCAGCACGGTGTCCCCGGGCTTGAGATCCTTGTTGAGGTTGGCATAGGTCACGGACACCCGGGTGCTGTCGCCCAGCACGGAGCCGTCCACGGTCAGGGTGAAGTCCTGGCCGGCCTCCAGGGTGACCTCCTGGTCATCCTTCATGTCGTTGGTCCGGATCTCGGGTCCCTTGGTGTCCAGGAGGATGGCGCAGATCTTGCCGGTCTCGGCCATCAGGGCCCTGAGGTTGATCATTCTGCCGCCGTGTTCCCAGAAATCACCATGGGAGAAGTTGAGGCGCATCACGTTCATGCCAGCGTCCAGGAGCTTGGCCATGACCTCCTTCTTCTCTGACTTGGGACCGATGGTGCATACAATCTTGGTTTTTTTCATAGGCGTTTTGTGATCCTCCCGGAAAGCGGCGCGCAGATCCCGGGGCTGATCTCCTCCGATAAAATTGACAGATTTAATGGTAAATGGATGGTGGGTTTGCTTGATGTCTGTGACCTGCGGTATTTTAATGAATTGTGTTTGTTTTGTCACAGTATTTTGCTTCCGCCCTTGCACCCCGGGAGACGGGGCAGTGACGGCGCCGGTGCCTTTGGGATCCGGTGCGGTGCCGGGGCGCTGATGTGAGGAGAAGGCCATGATAAAGCGCGTTGACTTTCCTGTGAAGGCGGATCTCCACTGCCATTCCAGCCGCTCCGACGGGGCGCTGGATCCGGCGGATCTGGTGGAGTATGCCGCCACCCCCCGGCGGGGGCTCCGGCTGCTGGCCCTGACCGATCACGACAACATGAACGGGGTGGCGGAGGCTGTGTCCCGGGGACAGAAACTGGGGATCACGGTGATCCCGGGCATTGAGATCTCCTCCCACTGGCGCTTTGGCAGCTGCGACTTCCAGATCCATGTGGTGGGCCTGGGCTGCAGGGAAGACTGCCAGGAACTGGCGGGGATCATCCGGGAGCATGCCGTCATCCGGGACTCCCAGGCCGATCGCATCGCCGGGCGGCTGTGTGAGCTGCTGGACTTTGATCACGATCTTCTTGACGCCATGGTGGCCGATCTCAGGGCCCGGGGCACTTTTGTCACCCGGAAGCATTTTGCGGACTTCCTGGTGGAGCAGGGGCTGGTCCGGGACAACCAGGATGCCTTTAAGCGTTACCTTGGAAAGACGGGCAGCGCCTTTTTCCAGGTTAACTTCACCCCCCTGGAGACCACGGTGGCGGCGGTCAAATGCGCCGGAGGCATTCCGGTGCTGGCCCACCCCTTTAAATATGAAAGCATGCACGGCCGGACCCTCCGGGCCCTGGCGGCACATTTTGCCGGCTGCGGCGGCCTGGGGATTGAGTTCTCCCCCCAGCAGGACAATCAGGAGCGGATCTTCATCCGGGATCTGGCAGTGAAACACGGGTTTTGGGGATCGGCGGGCTCCGACTTCCACGCCCCGGGGGTTGCTGCCCGGATCCTGGGCGGGGATCTCTGGCTTCCCGGGGGCGTGCAGCCGGTGTGGGAGCTGGATCCGGTCCGGGGCTATTTCCAGGAGGCCCTGGAGCGGGGCGGGGAATGAGTTTCCTCTGGGAGACTTTCCCGGTTGCCAGTTTTCCGCTTTCCGCTTCTGTCGTTATTCACTTTATCTGTCCATCTGCCGCTCCATCTGCTGTCACTTCTTCATCTGACTGCCGCCCCGGTGGGCCGTGCCTTCCGGCCCCCTCCGCCGGGACGCTCTATGATTTGCGGCCTCTGATGGTATAATTCAGCCCACGGAAAATATGAACTGAAACTGACGGCAGAGGTTTGAACAATGGCCGGACAAAATGATCTGGGATCCAAGAGCCAGCGGATCCGGAATCCCATGCTGGTGCTGGGGCTGATCCAGGCGGCGGCGGGTCTTTACACCCTGTACCTGGGACTGGGAATGCTCACGGACATATCGTCACTGGTGAAGTCCGGACAGAATCCCGCAGCCTGGATCTCACTGTTTTTCGGCGTGGTCATCGCCCTGAACGGTCTTGTCTTCTCCGGCGCCGGCCTGCTCAAGTGCCTCTCCCTGACAGTGGGACGCCATGATCCCAAGTCCCTGGCCACCGATATGGAGAACCCCGGGGAGAACCAGCTGCACATCACCTACAAGGCAGCCGACCTGGCTGAGATGCTCAACTCCCGCATGAACAAGACCTTTGTAGAGCCCCGGTGCTGGGTGGAGAGCCTGTGCTACACCCTGTTCCGCAGCATGTTCTTCCTGCCGCCCCCTTACCGCAACATCCTCCAGGGGTGCGTCTCGGCCATCATCAACACCCTGGTGCTCCTGTGCGGGTACGGTGCCCTGGTGTTCCTGGTGGACACATCCCTGGTGGGGCAGGGGAGCCCGGTGCTGGCTGTGAACCTGTGCGCACTGTTTTTCGGTGCCCGGATGGTGTTCCTGTGGCGCCGGGCCTTTGTGGCCGATCGCAACCGGGTGGCCGCCCCTGACAATCTCCGGATCCGCTACTTCACCCTCAACATCGCCTATGCCCTGGCGGTGCCCGCCTTCCTGGGCGGCCTGTTCACCCTGGTCTCCGTTCCGGCTGACGGGGTGTTCCGGGAGTGTGTGGACGTGTTCAACGCCTTCCCCTGGATCAGCTGGTTCTGGGCCTTTGCCCTGATCCCCCTGCTGATCACCCTGCCCATTCTGTTCCTGACCTGGTGCAAGACCCTGGAGTATGATCTCAAGACTGAGGTCACCGAGCGCATCGAGGACTGGCAGGAGTCGGTCCACCCAGACGAGCTGTTTTCTGCCATTGACAACAAGGCCATGGCGGGCCGGCGTTTCCGGGAGACCCCCAACCGGGTCTACAGCCGGTCGGTGCCGGGGCTGCAGTCCCATTCCTCCGAGTCCAAGGGCGAGTTCTTCGGCTACACGGTGCAGGAGACCCAGCCCGAGTGCATCCCCTCCGGCCAGCATCCCGCCTTTGTCTGTGTGAAGTTCCTCCTGGGACTTGCCGCGGGCATTGTCACGGTGCTTACCTACTCCAAACTGGCCGCCTTCGCCCAGGGCTTCACCCACAACTGGAACGGCGCCTTTGACTCCATCAGCGGCCAGTCCCTGGCAGGGACCGCCCTGACTCTGGTGCTGTTGCTGATCTCCGCCAAGATGCTGTGGGATGCTGCCGGACTGTTCTACAGCGAGCTGAAGTTCTCCTCCCTGATGATCTACTACAAGAACAACGGCACATACACCACCTCCACAGTGACTGTGGGCAGCAGCGTGTATGACTCCCACCGTTCTGAGAACACCGTGGTGCGGTCCAGTTTCCACCAGTGGCTGATCATCTCCCGGATCATCTCTGCCACCTTTGTGGGCCGGGGCTTTGCCCGTCTTGATGGCGCCAGGTTTGTGATGGAGATGCACGGGGATCCGGCCACGGCCAATGCCTTCCTGGGAGATCTCAGAAGTTTCCTGGACAGCTTCAGTGTCATTGCCGATGTGGCAGGATCCGGTGCTGACAGCCGGAAGGCCTCCGGGATCACCCGGATGAATGCGGATGCCCAGGCCTGTGCCAAGATCGCCCGGGACAATGCGGAGGTTGCGGTGACCCCGGCAGCGGTCGTCCCGCCCATTGACAGCGAGATCTCCTATGTCCCCCAGGGCAGCGGGGAAACTGCTGACGGTCAGGATATCCTGGCTGATGCCGGGGCGCCGGTGGTCCGGGACTGAGCAGGCTGGCTGTCAGATTGGATGGCTCTTTGCCGGCTACTGGTGGCAGCCCGGCGCAGGCTTCGATGTCAGCCCACCGGCCGGGATGTTTCAGGGTATATGTTCCGGCTCATGATGGGGCAGGTGCAGGAGACTTTCCAGCGCGCTTTTGAAGACGTTGAAACTTGGGGACTTGTTGCGGGAAATATCCATGAGTGGGCTGATCTTTTCAGCCCATTCGCATTTTGCCTGGCCGAGTAAACTATGTCCCTCGGCTTTCAGTTTCGCTGAACCACCCGGGCAGATCATGTCAGCCAGCATTTCCCAGGTGCCGCAGACGGCATCGTTTTGGTATTTACGGAAAACACTCGCTTTGGCCTGGGGATATGCCTGTTTTACGGGTCTTTGCAAATTCCAGTTGGAACGATGTTGGCCAGCCCCATGGGCTATGACACGAAATGAGCCTTCAGTTTTAGAAGCTGCGTAAGCACACACACAGTCAAAAGCCCCCAGAAATCAATGTGTTAGCATGACGACATGATGGCACATACCTAAATCCGATCTCCAGCAAATAAATATTCATGGCTATATGTTTTTGATATTTAGAATATATAATCCTGGATAATTCCAACTTGTTTTTGCAAAGAGCCTGTTTTACCGCCTCCCAGTCGCCCAGAAGCCAGGCTTCTCCTTCTTCAATGGCCAGGCAGAAGCGGACGGTCAGGGGAACGGACGTCGCTGCCGCCGCCTCATCCCGCATCTGATTTAACCTGGCCAGAAAGGTGTCTTTGTCCCGGGTGTCCAGATCGCATACGACAATGACCGCATTGTCACTGACCGCATTCTGAAATGCCCGGCTGTAGCCAATGAGCAGCCTTGGCAGCTGATTCAGCAGTGCCCGTTTGTCGGCGGCCTGGCTCACTTTCAGATCTGATGGCAGGGATCCGCATCCCCGGTAATGGATGATCCTGAAGGTATTGGCAGGATCAGCTCCTATGATCATGGGGATCAGGCTGGCAAGCATTATCTTGCCCGAAAGATCCTCAACCAGGATTTCAAAGTGCATTCATTTCCCGCTGAGATAATCGCTGTACCACAGTTCCCCCAGGGGAAGTCCTGCATCTGCCATTTGTCTTGCCAGTTCATTATTGCTGGCACGGGAAATGCGGGCAAAGCCGTCCGGCTGCTTTTCCAGGATCCACACCTCATCAGTATTGAATGCGTTAAGCAAAAAGGGCTGATGGGTCGTGATAAACACCTGGGAGTCTGCTGTTCTGGCTGATGCATAATTGCGGAATTCTTGGCCCAGTTCTTCCAGCAGCTGGGGGTAGAGACCGTTCTCAGGCTCCTCAATGCAGACCAGTGAATGAGGCTCAGGATCTTCCAGAAGCAGAAGATAGGTGAAGTATTTCAGTGTGCCGTCCGACATCTGCTGGGCAAAGAAGGGTTCCGCAAATCCCTCTGCATAAAATTCAAGCAGCAGCCTGCCGTCTGGTGTTACCCGGGTGTCTATCTTTTCTATGCCGGGAATTTTGGCGGAGATCCTGCTTAGCACCTTCTTAAATTGGTTCCCGTGCTCCCTTTGCATGTACTGAACCACATTTGCGAGATTGCCGCCATGACTGTCAAGGTGCTTCTGACAGCCGGTAGCCGGCAGCGAACGGGCAGAGTCGGGGGTAAAATAACTTAAATACCAGCTTTCAATAAATTTTCTGAATTCGGTGATCCTTGGATGCTGTTTTAATGAGCCGAGGGTAGTAACCGCAAGGTGCCGGTTGTCTTCCAGCCTCACAACTTCGGTTTCATTTGTCTCTTCTGTCTTTTGTCCCGCTTCGATTTGGTTAATGAGGTTTAACACAGAACCCTCATCTTCATTGTTCAGCCTGCCTTCAGATCCGCCTTTCCAGACCACTCCGGTGCCGTTATTGATGATCATAAATGACTGAGGACAGTCGCCCTCAGTAGATCCCTTCCTTTTTTGCCGCAGCCTTTCTGAAGCCACATAAGGCCATCTGTCGGCAGCGGCTTTAATGGCAAACTCATACGTTATGGGGCTGTCATCAGCATCAGAACTCTCCCGGTAAGAAACCGTAAAAGTCATCCCCTCCGCCAAATCCACCCCTTTGGAGTAAATCGTTTCAAAGCCTCCCCGGTTGTCACAGGCCTCTTCCACTCCCATTTTCAGGCAGTCGGCGATAAAACCAAAGGCATCAAAGAGTGAGCTTTTCCCGGTGCCGTTATGGCCAATCACCGCGGTCAGCCGGGTCAGGGGCCTGTCCTGAGTGTTCCATAACTTTCCCAGTGTTATATCCTTCAGCGCCTTGTAGTTCTGAATTCTCAAACCTTCTATCTGTGCCATGTTCAGCAACCCAGTCTGCTTCTGACAAAATATTCAAATTCCGGGGTGTCCCGCTGCCGCGGTTCTTCTATCCGGGTTTTACCGGCCAGTTATTTCTGCCTGTCCCAGTTCCTCCAGGACAAAGGGCAGCATCCACAGTGGTTTGCACAGGAGTGTCTCCCTGTGGCTCACATCTTTTTGGGAGAACAGGTACTGGCTCAGGATCCTGCCGGGGTATTTGAGGCTGAAAGCTGTGATGGAACTGTGGCTGTTGATGCTGGAGGATTTGATCTCGATGGGCACTATCTTGGTCCCGGCTTGGATCAGAAAATCGATTTCGTGGTGATGGGTGCTGCCTTCCTTCTTCCATGTGTGATGGAACAGCTTGTTGCCGCTGGCAGTGATCATCTGTGCGGCGGCGTTCTCATAGAGGTAACCGAGGTTCGCGCTCAGTTTGTCGCTCAGGAGTTTGCTATAGATCTGGCTGCTGGTCTGATCGGCTGAGCTGAAAAGCAGGGAGGTGAAAAGGCCGGTGTCACTGAGATAGACTTTGTAGGAGTCTGGTCTTGCCGTGGAGCCCAGGGCAATTCCGGGATCGGCTGTGTCGTAGGAGACCTGGACGGTTTTGGAGTCCACCAGTTCGGAAAACCTTTCCAGATCTTTTGCTGTGGTGCGTTTCCCGGAGGCCTGGGACAGCACGAATCTCTTCTTGTTATGGCCAAGCTGGCTGGGGATGGAGGTGAACATTTTCGCCAGGATCCCGGATTTGTCGATGCGGTAGAAATCCTGCTCGTACAGGTCAAGTATTGATCGTTTGATCCGGTCAATTTCAACGAAGTTGTTCTTGCCAATGTAGGACTCTACGGCCTGGGGCATGCCGCCGACAGCCATATAAAGGCGCAGATCCCGCATGAGCTTGGTGTTTGTCTGACTGCCAACGGGCTTGTTGCGGTGGTAAAGCTCCCGGAGAATGCCGTAGGCCTGGTTGCCGGTGGCCAGGAGGAATTCCTCGAAATCAAGGGGGTTGACGCTGATGAAATATTCTTCTGACGGGATCACTATGTTCCTGATGTTTTGGCGGATGCTTATCAGGGAGCCAGTCTCAATGTAACTGTACCTGCCGTCAGCCACCAGGTATTTGATGGCCTGACGGACAGGCGGTGCCCGCTGGATCTCGTCAAATATGATAACTGACTCCCCTGGATACAGTTGGATCCCGGTGTCAGCCTGGAGTTGGAGGAACAGCAGATCCGGCGTCGCCAGACTGCTGAAAATGGCTTTAATCCTTTCCGGGGTTATGTCGGCAAAGTCGATCCTGATGTATGAGCGGAAATGTCTCCGGGCGAATTCTTCGGCAATGGTTGACTTGCCAACCCGTCTGGGGCCTTCCAGCATGACAGCATATCTTCGGGAGAATTTCTCCTTCCATTCCAGGAGTTGGTCATAGACCTTTCTTTTGAATATCAATGTGTCCCTCCGGGAGCAGATGACTGCATGGATTATCACACACTAGAACAGAAAAAACTCAGGCTGGATCGGCTTTTTGTCTGAAGGTGCGGTTTTTGCATAGCTGAAAGGAGCGAAAAGTGCAGGTTTTGCATGATCCAATGGGGCTGAAAATGGTGGTTTTGCAGGTTGCTGTGCAGCAAAAAGTGCAGGTTTTGCGAATTTGACTAAACTGCTGTTGCCAGCTTTTCTGTTCAGGAGAAAGGGGAAATGGGGCTTGCGGAGTTCCTGAAGGCATGGAGTTGTGCTGGATCTGGTCAGGATCAGTGCGGTATTCTGGGCACTGCAGCCAAAAAGTGCAGATTTTGCAGTGCCGTGAGCGTTAAAAAGTGCAGTTATTGCAACGTTCTGAGTGGCAAAAAATGCAGATATTGCAGGACATAAGGCTGGTATGTGCAGTCACTGCCGGGCTGTTGGCGGCTGAAAATGAGGTTTTTGCGTGATGAGCAGGATCAGGTGCGGGTGATCTGCGGGGAGAGGTCTCGTTTTGGCCTCCCTCCTGCATTGCGGAGATATGAGGCGGGCGCAAGTTAGCGGGTGAGAATAAAAGCACTGCCTGAAGAAGCTCCTGGGGAGAGGATGCCGGATCAGTTACCTTCCAGTGGCAGTGACCGCCCAGGGCTTCGATCCTGCCGTATCACACGAAGGAACAGAGGTCTGAGCGGAGTTTCCGAGCCTGAGCGGAGCCCCACGTGCCTAGGGCACGGAGCAGTTCTCAGAAGGTGAACTTGCTGACCCACTCGGTTTGGGATCTGGCCAGTTCGTTCAGACCCAGGCAGGCTTCCTTCACCTTGTTGATCTCCTCCACGTTGCTCTCGGAAATGGAGGCAATGTCCTTCACGTTCATGGCCACGGCGTCGGTGCTGCTGGCCTGGTTGTTGGCGGCATCCACGATCTTGTCGGAATATTCGGTGATGACGTTGAGGTGAGTCTGGATCTTCTGAATGGCATGGTGGACGTCGGAGGTCTGGCTGATGGACTTTTCCATCTCATTGCGGCATTCCTGCATGGAGTCCACTGACTTGCCCACGGAGTCCTGCAGCGCCTCGATAACCTCCCGGATCTGGTTGGTGGCGGCGGCGGTCTTGCTTGCCAGACTGCGGACCTCGTCTGCCACCACGGCAAAGCCCCGGCCGTGTTCACCGGCCCGGGCAGCCTCAATGGCGGCGTTCAGGGCCAGCAGGTTGGTCTGATCCGCTACCCCGCGGATAACCTGGATCACCGAGTTGATGTTCTGGCTCATGGCACTCACCTGGTTGACCCGCTCGCCGGTGGAGGCGATCTGCTCGGCCAGCTTCCTGGTGGACTCAATGTTGCGGTTGATGACATCGCTGCCGTTGGTCACTGCCTCCCCGGCCTGGAGGACTATCTTCCGGGTCTCGTTGGCGGAGTCGGCCATTTCGGCGCCGGAGGCCCGCATCTCCTCGATGGCGTTCACCATGTCCCGGGTCATGCGCTGCTGGGACTGGATGCCGTTGGCGGTGTTGGTGGCGGCATCGGTGTTGGCTTCAGCCGCATTCTTGACCTTGTTGGATCCCTCGGACACCTGGCGGAGCACGTCGGCAAACTGCAGCCGCAAGGCCTTGATCCTGCGGGTCAGCAGGCCAAACTCGTTGTTGGCACGGTAGCCCAGGCGGCCCACGTAGACGCCGTCGGACATGGCGGAGATGGCGCTGATGATGCGCCCCAGGGGCACCCGGATGGATCTGCCCACCAGGAAGGCCACGAACAGTGCCACCACAATGGACAGGGCCACGGACACCAGCAGGGTTATCCGGCTGCGGTCAAAGATGCTGTTGGCCGTGCGGTTGCTCTGGTTGATGGCCTCGTTGGCCATTTTCTGGACTGTGTGGATGTGCTCCCGGATCCGGATGATGTTCTCCTTGGCCCCGTCGGCGGCACGCTGGAGCTCCATGGTCTCCTCGGCCAGCTTCAGGTGGTTGTAGATCAGACCGTTGGGATTGGTGGTGTCATAGATGAAACTGGAGATGTAGGTGCCCAGGTTGTTTTCCAGATCCTTGATCTCGGCTTTGAGATCATTGAGATTCAGGTTGAACTCCTTCAGGTAGCTCTGGTTGGTCTTGATGTACTCCTGGATCTTCTCGGGGATATCCGTGTCCAGGGCGGTGGTGGTGTTGCTCTCCATGGTGCTCTGGGCGGCTTTCATGCAACGGTAGCTGTCCAGGAGGAAATCATCGTCAATCTTGGCGAAGAAGGCGGTCTCCTCGTTGTTGAAGAAGCGCACCAGACCGCCGAAGGCGGCCTTCTGCTTGTTGACCTCGGCGGTTCTCTTCAGGAGTTCCCCCCGGAGGGCGGGGATCTTGCTGATCTCCGACAGGTAGGCGTCGGTCATGCCCTGTACCCCGGCAATGAGTTCCTGGAGCTTGGGCTCATCCCGGGTGATCTCCTGGAAATCCTCCAGGGACTTCTGGAAGCTTTCCCGGAAGGAGGACAGCTCCTTCTCATGGACGGCTATGCGGTCCGGGACCCGCTCCATGAGGATCTGGTTCACGTCGTCGTGGATGAGCAGCAGATCGGACTCCATGGATTTGGCGATCATGGCCATGGGGGTGGCGTGATCTGAAACCACGTTGAAGGCGCTGCTGAGGCTGCTCAGGCTGGAATAGGTGATGCCGGCGATGCCGCAGATGATGAACAGGAGCAGCAAGAAGCCCATGTGCACCACGTTGACAATGGATATGTCGGAGAAGGTGATGATGCCGTAGATCCGATCTTTAAGGGATCGTTCTTTCTTTCCCTTGCCAGCGGATCCGGCATTGCTGCCGATCTTGCCGGAAAGGTTCGTGCTGCCGCCGGAACTGCTGGAAGGGGAAGATCTGTCACCGGATCGGGCGGCTCGGCTGCCCAGGTCACCGGATCTGATGGAAGAAGTGCCGGTGCCGGCTCTGATGGAGGCGGCAGATGCGGCCGGATCTGGGGAGCGGCCCCTCTTTCCTGCTGCGGTAGTTTTGGCGGCGGGTGCATTCCTGGAGCCGGGAGAACTGCTGCCGCCGGATGTGGCCTTCAGGCGGCTGCTGCCGTCCGGGGAAGTCTCTTTGGATGATGCAGGAGTGGCGGCAGGGCGTGCGCTGCCGTCTCCAGGGGTCCCGGATCCGGTCTGACTGCCGGGCAGGGGAGATTTGTCCGCCTTTCCGGCAGAGGCTTCTTTCCGGGATGGGGCAGTGTCCCCGGCAGGGGCGGCACCAGGCTTCTCAGGGAGCAGGGGATCATCCCCGGCCTGCTTTTTTCTGGGTGACTTGAATAGCTTGCGAACGTTGACTGCCATTATTTTCTTTCCCGTGTTCCGGCTGACGCTTTATATTCAGTGTTCTTATACTGGTGCGCTTGTGCCTGTGGCGGTGTGCCTGCCCGGAGCACAGCATTTGGTCCCGTGTCCGCCTGCCGGTCTGTCCGGCGGGCGGCTTTCCATGCTGCTCTCTGATCAGGGGAGACAGATCCCCTCTCCTTTATGTATAGCACAAATAAACTGCCAGGAAAGCGACAGCAAGCTTATTTTGACCGGTTGCCGAAGGTCAGGGCCATGGCCTTGCCTGGGCTGAGGCACCCGTTTTCAAAGGCTATATGCCCATTCACCAGGGTCATGACAATCCGGGAGCGGAAGGTGCGGCCGGTGAAGGGAGTCCAGCGGCACTTGTGGAGGACTCCATCTTCGGTGACCCGGGTGGTTCCTCTGAGATCTGCCAGCACCAGATCTGCATGGTACCCCTCCCGGATGAAGCCCCGCTCATCAATGCCGTAGCGCCGGGCCACATTGTGGGCGGTGGCGTTCACAATGTCCTCCAGGGACAGTTCACCCTCATGGAAAAGCTCCAGCAGGGCGCACAGGGTGTGCTGGCACATGGGGATCCCCGAGGGGGCACGGAAGTAGGTCCGTCTTTTCTCCTCCAAGAGGTGGGGGGCATGATCGGTGGCGATGATGTCCAGGACATGATCCCGGAGTCCCTGGAGGAGCGCTTTTCGGTCAGCGGCGGTTTTCACTGCCGGGTTGCACTTGATGAGGGTTCCCAGGGCGGTGTAGTCCTCATCGGTGAACATCAGGTGGGGCAGGCAGGCCTCGCCGGTGATCCGGCGCTGTCCCGGGGGCAGATCCCGGTTGATCTCCTTCAGGAGTGCCACCTCCTCCGCTGTGGACACATGGAGAATGTGCAGGCTGGCGCCGTGCCTCAGGGCCAGATCTGCAGCCAGCCTTGAGGATGCGAAGCAGGCCTCCCGGGACCGGATCAGGGGGTGCATGGCCACCGGGACATCCTCCCCGTATTGCTCCCGGGCCTTCTGCTCATTGGCGCTGATGATGCGGCTGTCCTCGCAGTGCACGGCAATGAGTGCGGGGGCGATGCTGAAGAGGGTGTCCAGGGCCTCCTCCCGATCCACCAGCATGTTGCCGGTGGATGAGCCCATGAAGATCTTGAGCCCCGGGCAGCGGAGTGGATCCAGCCGGCGCACCTCTTCGCTGTTGTCATTGGTGCCTCCCAGGAAAAAGCCGTAGTTGGCTGCGGAGACGGCGGCGGCCCGCTGCATCTTCTTCTCCCAGGCCTCTATGGTCACCGTCTGGGGGTTGGTGTTCGGCATGTCCATGAAGGAGGTGGTGCCGCCGGCCACAGCCGCCCGGCTTTCGGACTCTATGTCGGCCTTGGCCTCCCCTCCCGGATCCCGGAAGTGCACCTGATCGTCAATGAGTCCAGGAAGCAGGTGGAGCCCGGCGGCGTTCACAATGCGGGCACCGGGGCAGGCAATCCCCTGGCCGATGTGCTCAATCCGGCCGGAGCGGATCAGAACGTCGGCCTCCTGGAGGCGGTTTTCGTTGACCACTGTGGCGTCTTTGATGAGGATGGTTTCCATGGCAGTGTCTCCGTTGCTGGTGATGGCGGGTACCGGGCCGCCGGTGGCTGGGATCCGGTGCTGGGAATGGGACCTGGACTGGGTCCGGGCCGGGGCTGATTCTGGGTCCGGGGGCGGGATCTGGGACCGGGACAGGGATCCGTATCAGGCACCTCCGGCGGTGAAGGGCGGAGGAGCCGGATCTGGCATTGGCCTATGGTGCGGGGCGTTGGGCGCATCCCGGTGGCAGGCCGGCGCCGGACCGTCTGCGGGTGATTATAGCAGAGGGAGCCGGGGGCACTGGCGGTGGACGGGAGCTTTTTGTGAGCGGGAAAAGGGGGTTCCTGGATCACCAGACTCCGGTGCGGGAGATGCCGGGAGGGTGCGTTGAGCTGGGCAGGAGCATGATCTGGGAGGCCCCCTGGGTGCCGTCTGCCGTGGGCAGGGCGTTGGTGCAGTGGGGGCAGATCCGTTAAGGCGTGGTTGGTGCATGAGGCAGATCCGGTCCGGGCGGCGGGGTTGAGACATGGGGCATATCCGATCTGGTGGACGGCGGGTCCGACTCTGGCGCTTTGTTCAAAATTTATACAAAATGTGATCCGGGAGCGGGATTTTGCCGCCGGTTTCCGGGAGAATGCACCATGTCATCTGAAGAGCGGACAGCGGGATTGTTTCACATGAAGTTTTCCGGATCCCACAGGGGGGCGGTGTCCAGGCGGCGCCTTATTTTGAGTGCGGCGGTTTACTCCGCTGTGGCTTTCATCCTTCTTTCCACCGTAGGCCTGATGGTCTTCGGTCCCTCCTCCTGCGCCGGCGGTCCTGCGGCTGATACCGGTTCGTCTGCCTATGCTCCTGTGATCCATCACGGAGGACGCCGCTGAGCCGGCTTTCCCCTTCTCCTTTTTTCCATTTCTTATTCTCCCTTCCAGATCCAGCAGGGTGGCTGATCCTGGATCTGGCAATGTCTCTGTCACTGATATTTCTGATCGCTACTTAGGCTCAGACTCTGGCTTAGGCTCTGATCCTGGCTATGGTTTAGGCTCCGACTCTGACTCAGACTTAGACTTAGACTTAGACTCAGGGCTCAGATCCTGCTGCCAGTTCTACCCAGATTTTCTCCGGAAGCCTGACCAGCCATCCCGCCGGAGTCAGCGGAACGTCTCCCGGATCCCCACATGCCGATAAAATCCTGAATGATGATAGAATGAGGGGGTAATGACGCAGTTGCTGGACAGGATGGGAGCAGATGATACCTCAGCTTAGCGAACAGACCGTTGTTGACGGGCTTTACCGCAGTTATCTTGGAACCCTGGCGGCCGAGGGCTTCCAGGGGGATGTGGAGACCGGCTTTTCCAGCCGTCTGTCCGCGGCTACGGACAACAGTGTCTACCAGTGGCTGCCCCAGGCGGTGATCTTTCCCCGTTCGGTGCGGGACGTGCAGCTTCTGTGCCGGGTGGCCGCCCGGGATGAGTATTCCGATATCCGCCTGTCCCCCCGGGGCGGGGGTACCGGCACCAACGGCCAGTCCCTGAACGGCGGCGTGGTGGTGGATCTCTCCCGGCACCTGAATGTGGTGCTGTCCTTCAGTCCCGCAGAGCGCTCAGTCCGGGTGCAGCCGGGAGTGGTGAAGGATCAGCTGAACGACTACCTCCGGCCCTCGGGTCTCTTCTTCTCCCCGGAACTTTCCACCTCCAACCGCGCCACCATCGGCGGCATGATCAGCACTGACGCCTCAGGCCAGGGATCCCTGGTGTACGGCAAGACCTCCCAGCATGTGTCCGCGGTGACCGTGGTGCTGTGGGACGGCACCCTGGCCGAGTTTGGCCCGGTGTCGGGGCAGGAACTGGAGCGGAAACTGGCACTGGAGGGCACCGAGGGTGAGATCTACCGCACCGTTTACGGCATTCTCCGGGAAAAGCAGGAGGAGATTGACCGGACCTTCCCCCGGCTCACCCGGTTCCTCACCGGTTATGATCTCCGGCATGCCTGGGATCCTCAAACCGGAGTTCTGGACATCTCCCGGCTGATCTGCGGCGCCGAGGGCACCCTGGGGTTCATAGTGGAGGCCAGGCTCTCCCTGGATCACATTCCCTCCTTCCGGATGCTCATCAACGTCAAGTATGACAGCTTTGACTCGGCCCTGCGCAGTGCCCGGATCATGGTATCCTCCGGCTGTCTGTCCGTGGAGACGGTGGACTCCAAGGTGCTGAACCTGGCCCGCACGGATATCATTTGGCATTCGGTGCAGGATCTCATCACCGATGTCCCCGGACATGATATGCATGGGATCAACATTGTGGAGTTTGCCGGGGATGACGAGAAGGAGCTCCGGCGGAAAGCCGGGGAACTCTGCCGCCGGCTGGATCAGGAGATCAGCGCCGGGAAGGGCGGGGTGGTGGGCTACCAGGTGACCGACGATCCCGCTTCCATCAGGAACATCTACGCCATGCGCAAAAAGGCTGTGGGCTTCCTGGGACGGGCGGAGGGCGACGCCAAGCCCATCCCCTTCACCGAGGACACCTGCGTGCCCCCGGAGCACCTGGCGGACTACATTGCGGAGTTCAGGGCCCTCCTGGACTCCCATGGACTGACCTACGGCATGTTCGGACATGTGGACTCCGGGGTGCTGCATGTCAGGCCGGCCTTGGACATGTGCGATCCGGAGCAGGAGGAGTTGCTGCACGAGCTTACCGGCAAGATGGTGCGCCTCACCGCCAAGTACGGCGGCCTAATGTGGGGCGAGCACGGCCGGGGCTTCCGCTCCCAGTACGGACCGGAGTACTTCGGTGCCCTGTTTGAGGATCTCAGGCGCATCAAGGGGGTGTTTGATCCCCGGAACCATATCAATCCCGGCAAGATCTGCACGCCCCTGGGATCGGCGGAGGAGCTGGTGCCGGTGTCTTTTCAGAAGCGGGGCACTTTCGATCGGCAGATCCCCTTGGAGATCCGCCGCCGGTATGGGGATGTGATGATCTGCAACGGTAACGGCGCCTGCTTCAACTACGATCTGAACACTCCCATGTGCCCGTCCTACAAACTCACCCGGGACCGGCGGTTTTCTCCCAAGGGCCGGGCAGGCCTGGCCCGGGAGTGGCTCAGGGAGATGGAACTGGCCGGGGCGGATCTGATCACCGAGGAGGATCTGGAGAAGGGCATGACCTTCCGGGACTACCTTGCCCGGTGTGCCAACACGATCAGGAAGAGCCTGGGCAGCTACGACTTCTCCCATGAGGTCATGGAGTCCCTGTCTGAATGTCTGGCCTGCAAGGCCTGTTCCACTCAGTGCCCGGTGAAGGTGGACATTGCCAACTTCCGGTCACGCTTCCTCTACATGTACCACCGGCGCTACCTCAGGCCGGTCCGGGACTATTTTGTGGCCTCCGCCGAGGTGGTGCTTCCCTATATGGCCCGCCTTCCCCGGATAGCCAACCTGCTGATGGGCAACCCACTGTCCCGGGCAGTTGGGGAGCATGCCTTCGGCATGGTGGATCTGCCGGCTTTAAGTTATCCCACTTTGTCGGACATTGCTTCCCGGATGGGGCTGCCAGCCTTCAGCCTGGACGCCCTCCGGCACCTTTCCCCGGAGCAGCGGTCCCGGGCCGTGCTGCTGGTGCAGGATCCCTTTACCAGCTGCTATGAGGCCGATGTCATCGGGGACATGCTGAAGTTGATCCGGCATCTGGGCTTTGAGCCCTGGCTGGTGCCCTTCCGTCCCAACGGCAAGGCTCAGCATGTCAGGGGCTTCCTCCGAGCTTTTGCCCGGAACGCCCGCTCCACCGCTGAGTTCCTCTGTGAGCTGGACAGTCTGGGTATTCCTATGGTGGGACTGGATCCCGCCATGGTGATCTGCTACCGGGATGAGTACCGGAAGATCCTGGGGGATGATCGGGGTGACTTCCAGGTGCTGCTGCCCCAGGAGTGGCTCCTGCAGGTGCTGGAGCACCGGCAGGCGGCGGAGGACTTCGCCTGCGGTGACACCTTCTATCTTCTGGCCCACTGCCAGGAGAAGACCTTCTGCCCCTCCGCCCACGGGGACTGGGTGCGGATCTTTGATTTCTTCGGCCTGAAACTGAAGCCGGTGCCTGTGGGCTGCTGCGGCATGGCGGGCATGTACGGCCATGAGCGGATCCACCGGGAGTCCTCCCGGCGGATCTACAGCCAGAGTTTCGGGGCGGCGGTGAAGCGCTACGGCGTGGAGCACTGCGCGGTCACCGGCTACTCCTGCCGCAGCCAGGTGCGGCGCATGGAGGGCAGGGCGGCGCCTCATCCGGTGCAGATCCTGGTGCGCCATCTTCCATCTGACAGGTGAAAACCTTGAGCACTGCGGGCTTTGCGGTGAATAAGGCGGACGCTGCGGGAGCAGTGGATGCGGAGGGGACAGTGGACGCTGCGGGGACTGTGGGAACTGTGGAAGCCGTAGACGCTGCGGGGACTGTGGTGAACGGAGTGTGTGGGACAGAATCTGGGGATGCAACGGCAGGAACCGGGAGTGCTGTGGGCGTGGCTGGAACTGGGAAAACTGTAGGTGCGGCGTGCACTGGAAATGTTGCCGGCATGGCAAACCCGGGGAGTGCCCCGGCAGCGGGGATCTGGCAGAGATCTTTTGATCTGGACAGTCTGAACCGCTTGGGGGAAGACTGCATGATTGGATACCTGGGGATCCGGTTCACCTCCTTCGGCCCCGGCTTCATGGAGGCTGAGATGGCTGTGGATAACCGCACACGCCAGCCCTACGGCATGCTCCACGGTGGCGCCTCCGCCGTCTTGGCGGAGACTTTGGGATCCGTGGCGGGGAACATGTGCTGTTCCGGTGACCGGTGCTGCCTTGGCCTTGATATCACGGTAAGCCATCTTAAGGGGGCCTTCAGCGGCAGTGTTGTCAGGGCCCGTGCTGTGCCCCTTCATCTGGGGGCCACCACCCAGGTGTGGCGGATCGTGCTGTTTCATCCGGACCGTCCGGCAGCCCTTATTGCCGATGCCCGGCTTACCCTGGCGGTGCGTCGGAGGAAGCAGATCTGCCGCCCGTGAGGCGGAGCGGCTCTGTGCCGTCTGCCATTTGCGGATCCTCCCTCCCTTCTGACTTCTGATCGCTCCTCCAGAGGAGCATGGATGCTGGGACTCTTTCTGTTTCCACTTCAGTTTGTGTTGCCTGTCTTCATGCTGCCATGGCTTTCCGGGCTCTGACCGGAAGGCCTGGTGGTGCGCTATTCCGGACAGTTCCGGAAGAAGTCCACCACCTCCGGATCATCCCGGATCAGGGTTCCGTCCAGAAAGCGGTCCACAATGCGGTCGCCGAAGAGATCATAGATCACCGTAAGGGTCTGGGGTGTCCAGTCGGAGGTGACGAAGAGTTTGCCGGGGGATTTCTGGGGCACGCACTTGAGTTCAGTCCCCTGATCCAGCCTGGCCAGGATCTTTCCCAGATCTTCTGCCACCTGCAGCACGGCCCGGCTGGCCACATCATGGATCCCGTCCCCGCGGCGCAACTCTGGCAGGGAATGGTGGAGGATGTCACCGCCGTCCAGCCGCTCTGAGAGCCTGTGGATGGTCATGCCCGCATAGTTGGGCTTCAGAAAGTAGAAGGGCCAGAACAGGGTGGTGTTGCCCCGGAACCAGGGTGACAGCCCACCGTGGATGTTGAAGGCCTTTTCCGGAAACAGTGAGATCACATCCGGGGAAAGCCTGTGCACTCCGTAGCTTACCAGCATGGGTGACTGGTGCTTCCTCAGGAATCCCAGCACTTTTTCCGAGTTCAGTTCTTCCCGGCTTGACCGCAGGCAGGGGATCCCCCGGCAGATCTCCTCTGGATCAATTCCCCCGAAGGCTTCTTTTTCCGCCAGGCGCCGCTTTTCAAAGTGCAGGCGGAAGAGTTCTTGGTAGTGGGGATCCCAGGAGGGATCGGGCTCGGGCACAAAATCCTCCCTCTGTTCCACTACCATCGCCCTGAGATGCCCGCCTTCTTTGAGGCTCCGGGCAACGGCAAAGTGCCGCGGGTGGGAGCCCATCATCATCACCACGCCTGTGCTCATGCTGTCCTCCGGACCGGCAGGTGCCGGATCTGACTGTGATCTGTTATGTTCGTTCCCCTGGTGCTGTGCCCGGAGTGCCGGGCTGATGGTGCACTTCCAGTCCTGTTGCGTCCAATGGACATTTTCAGCAATCCTCCTGCGTCCGTTCCGGATCTTCCCGGAGTAGTCCCTTCTCCTTCAGGATGGCTGCTGCCGCCTGCACCAGTTTAGGATCCAGGCCGTGCCTGGCCGCCACATGGGAGGCGGCGTGGAGTCCGTCGGCATAATTCAGCAGGATCATCACCGTCCTCACAAACTGGGGATCATTCAGCGCCGCAGCATATCTGTTGCCGTCGCTGTTGATGTCCGGGTAGAGATGGTGATCGCTGAGTTTCACTTCCCCCAGGGGGCAGGGGGAGACATAGAAGTGCTCATCCTCCATCTGCTGCAGCAGTCCTTCAAGCATGTCGCAGGATGAGAGCAGATTGTCCAATCCCATAAGTTCCCGGCTGTCATTGGAGGTGTGGTATTCCGGGTAGGTCCCGTAGACCAGCCGGGCCATCTGGCCCACCGGCAGGTTGTAGCCGCAGGAGCAGTACTGGCGTTCGTCGGATCCCTCCGAGGGATCGAAGGGGCGGATCCTGAAGGAGCCCGGATGCCTCAGATTGTTTGTGTTGATCAACTGGTCAAAGGGTGTATCTCCCCGGCGGGAAGTCTTCCAGCTGAGTGCCTGGGAACTGCCCAGGCAGGTGAGCACCATCCCTGCAAAGAGGTTCTGCCGGAGATCCTCACCGTGATCACTCAGGTAGCAGATGCTGCCGATGGTTTCCGGATTGATCAGGAAACGGTAGCAGTAGCGCCTCCGGGGCCATCTGCTGATCCGCTGGTACAGCATGGCCAGCACAATGGGACCGCTGAGCTCATTGTTGGCCATTGACGGGTGGCACAGGTAGGAGGTGAGCATGATCTCCCGCCGGGATCCGGTGGTGGAGGGCAGGAATGCCTCTCCCACCACCACCCGTCCGGGGACGAAATCCGTGTCAATGGCCACGTGGTAGTCCCCCTCCGGCAGGGTGTCATACACCTGACGGGTCACGGCAAATCCCCAGCGCCTTTTGTAATAGGAGAACACGTAGGGCACTGATGAGGGATCGGTTACGGATGTGTAGAGGTGCTTTCTGAGCTCATCTCGGGACACCGTCCCCTGGAAGGGGGCGCTGTAGTTCATCAGTTCCAGGTTGCAGCGGTGAAAGTCGGCGATCCTCTCCCCGGTGGACAGGTTTTCCGCATAGCCTGAGCGCACCTCCCATTCCGGAGGCACCACCCAGTTGTGCACCTTCCGGCCGCTTTCATAGGAGATCTCCCGGAAGGGAACGTACTCCTCTAGGATCCGGAGGGACTGCCGGTATCCTTCTCCCAGGATGCTCCGGCACAGGGGAAACAGGCGGTCAAACAACTCGCCGGCGTCTGCGGCGTTCTCTAGGCTTTTCAATGATGATCTCCTGGCGTGGGCGGTCTGCCGACATGCGGTTCGGAACAGCATCTGCATTCAGGTTTGCTTCCGGACTACCAGCTCCATGCTCCTGTTATGAATGTTACCCGCTTTTGCGGTCCGGTGTCAGTTATGTTTGTCCGGGAATGCTTGTTTTGCGGATCTGCTCATTCTTTGTGCGGGGCAGGGCATGCAATCCGGCACTCTGCTGGCGGCGACCCTACATCTGGCAGATGTCTGGCGCTGCCGGAAATCTCTCATGGCGTCTGTCCTCCTTCTGCTCCGACCTGTCTGTTTTCCAGTTTCCTCATCTTCTGTGATGACCGCGCCGTCTGTGGGTGTCGGCCTTGGCATTTAAAATGCTGAATCTGCGGCAGGAGCCATCTGCCGTTTCTGGCGCCGGCTGTCTGCCACCCTCCATGCCGGAGATCTCGGCCGTGATGGTTTCCGGGGCCCCGGCGGGCGGACGGTGCGTGCAGAGACGGGATCATGACGGGAGCGGCTCCGTATGATGGCAGGGGAACTGGTGATACGTGGCACGCTTGTTGCTTAAATGTCAGCGGTACGGGCATTCAGCCTGTTGAGTCCACAGGAGGTGATTATGGCCATTTCTTTTGATCAGGCCTTCGGCGTGCACCAGTATGCCGTCGGGGTGCGCAATGCACGCTCTGAGATCCTTGCGTCCAACATAGCCAATGCGGACACCCCCGGCTACAAGGCCCGGGACATGGATTTCAGCATGGCCCTGAACCAGGCCCTGTCAAAAACCCGGCCCGCCACCGTGTCTCTGGACCGGACCAATGTGATGCATCTTAAGGGATCTTCCGGGATCAGCAACGCAGGGGACATCATGTACCGGGTCCCCCTCCAGCCGGACACCGGCGACGGCAACACTGTGGATGTGCAGACTGAAAGAATGGAGTTCCTGGACAACGCCATGCGCTACCAGGCCTCCCTGGAGTTTCTCAATCAGCGCATTAACTCTCTTAACCGGGCTCTCAGAGGAGATCAGGCATGAGTCTTTTCAAAGTCATGGACATAGCCGGCTCGGCGCTGAGCGCCCAGTCCATCAGGCTTAACACCGTGGCCAGCAACCTGGCCAACGCCGACAGCATTTCGTCATCCTCGGGTGCCGCCTACAAGGCCCGGCGTCCGGTTTTTGCCACCATGCTCAAGGACGCCACCAACTCCCTGTCCCAGAGCGGCGCTGCCGCCGGGGTGGGGGTTGCAGGCATCGTGGAGAGCGCAGCCCCGGCCATCCGGGAGTACAACCCCAATCATCCCATGGCCGATGATGAGGGGTACATTTTCCGCCCTAACATCAATGTGGTGGAGGAGATGGCTGACATGATGAGCGCCAGCAAGTCTTATCAGACCAGTGTCCAGGTGGCGGAAACCGCCAAGTCCCTTCTGGCACAGACTTTGCGTATCGGCAAGCAGTAACAGGAGAATGACAGATGTCCATTTACAGTGATATCGGTCTGGCCACCACCGAGGCCACCAGCGCCGCCGCCGCGGCTTCCAGAAACACTGGATCCTATGATCTGTCCCAGGCGGACTTTCTGAGCCTGCTGACCACTGAACTGGCCTACCAGGATCCCACCAATCCTGCGGACAACAAGGAGATGATCGCCCAGATGGCACAGATCTCCACGGTCAACGGCGTGGCCACCCTCAACCAGACGGTCTCGAGTCTTACCGATGTGGTGACCTCCAACCAGGCCCTGATGGCTTCCAACCTGGTGGGCAGGACCGCCCTTATTGACAGCAGCACCGGCTACTCCTCCGGTACCGGTTTTGGCGGGGTGATCAACGCCGGCTCCCTGGGCGCCTCGGATATCACCATCAATGTGTTTGATCAGACCGGCAGGATGGTTTACTCGGCCTCGGCTCCGGGAACCCACACCGGCAACGTGGAGTTTGCCTGGGACGGCACGGACTCTGAGGGCAACCAGGTGGCCGCCGGTTTGTACACGGTCTCAGCCACCGGCAGGGTGGGAGGTGTCTCCACGGCGCTGCCCTCCCAGGTGTACGCCGGGATCCAGAGCGTGGTCACCGGATCCGGGGGCTCAGGCACCACCCTCAACTTGGAGGGCCTGGGCGAGTACAGCTTCAGCGATGTGCTGGAGATCTCCGCCGGCTAGGAATGCGCCGGAATTCCGGCGGCAGGCGCCGGAAAAATGAACACTTTCTGCAACCAGATTTTTTAATCAACAGGCAACCATAGGAACAGGAGCTTAAGCCATGTCTTTCAACATCTCTCTCAGCGGACTGAATGCCGCCCAGAAGGACCTTGACGTCACTTCCAACAATATCGCCAACGTGGCCACCACCGGCTTCAAGAAGTCCCGGGCCGAGTTTGCCGATGTGTACACCCGCTCAATCTTCGCCAACGCCAAGACCATTGTGGGCAGCGGCGTCCAGACTGCATCTGTGACCCAGCAGTTCTCCCAGGGATCCATCGAGAACACCGACAACACCCTGGATCTGGCCATCTCCGGCGAAGGGTACTTCGTGCTCCATGCCGATGGCTCCGAGGAGAACATCTATACCCGTGCCGGCAACTTCCAGGTGGATGCCCAGGGCAATGTGGTGAGCACCAACGGCTACAGCCTGCAGGTGTACAGTGTTGATGACAACGGCGAGGTGAGTTCCCTGTCCCTGGCTTCCACCAAGAACCTGGTGGTGCCCACCGACGGCGGCACCCCTGCCGAGACCACCAAGGTCACCTCCAGCATGAGCCTGAACTCCTCAGAGGAGCTCCTTAAGAAGGGGGCACTGACCCTGGACCGGACTGCAGGAACCATCACTGAGGATCAGTCCAAGGTTCCCGCCAATTTCGATCCTGAGAATCCTGAGACTTATTCTCATACCACCTCAGTGCCGATTTACGACTCCCTGGGCAACCAGCACACTGCCACATACTATTATGTGAATGCCGACAAACTGACTATTACCGATGACGCCGGCAAGAAGTCCACCCTTACCGCCTGGCAGGTTTATGTGGGCATCGAGAAGCTGGATGATGACGGCAACACCACCATGGAGATGGTGAACCTCTCCAAGACTGACGTCAACAGCACCAACCTTACCTTGGACACCAAATATGTCCACACTGACGCCTCCGGTCAGAAGGACACCCGGGATGTCACTTCGGGAGTCATTCTCTTCAACTCCTCCGGCGAGCCCGTGGACTACAACGGCAACAAGCTGAAGGCCATCTCCTTCACCACCCAGTACCTGGGCGAGGTGGGCGATGATGACGGTGACGGCAATCCTGACGGTGCATCGGTTCTGCTCGGCGTCAACGACTACCAGCAGGTCACCTTCGAGTTCGAGGAGCTCACCCAGGTCAGCTCGCCCTTCGATGTGAGCAAACTGGTGCAGAACGGCTCCAGCAAGGGTCAGCTTACCGGACTTGACATCGGTGACAACGGCCTGGTTCAGGCCACCTATTCCAACGGCGTGATCAAGAAGGTGGGCATGATCGCCATGGCAACCTTCTCCAACAGCCAGGGCCTGTCCAAGTTGGGTGACACCTGCTGGAAGCAGTCCATCAACTCCGGTGAGGCGGTGGCCTCCCGGCCTGGCATCGGCACCGCGGGCTTCATCAAGTCCTCGTCTCTGGAGTCCTCCAACGTGGATCTGTCCGCCTCCCTGGTGGATCTGATCACCGCCCAGCGGAACTACCAGGCCAACTCCAAGGCCCTGGAGGCTGCCAGCGCCATCATGCAGACTATCCTGAACGTCTCATGAGTTCTTAAAGGTTTCTGTTCCTGTATCCGGGTCCGCCTCCGGGCGGATCTTTTCCCGTCAGTTTTCCGGCGCCGCCTTTCCGGCACGGGACTGACTCTCTGCCGTTTTCTGACGGTCCTGCTTCCCTTACCCTGCTTCTCAGGCTCCAGCCCTCCATCCTCTGCCTTCCGGCTTTCCGTGACCTCCCGTCTGTCCCGCTGACCCTGTCTTTTCCGGATCCCCAGATCTGGCACCCTAATTGCTTATATGGATAGGCACAGTACAGGGTCCCCGCCGGGCGTGATGCCCGCCGGGGACAGACACGGGAGGATATCATGGACCATGCGCTTTATGTGGCAATGACCGGAGCCAAGGAGAACCTGAACAGTCTGGCCATCCGGGGCAACAACATCGCCAATGCGTCCACCATCGGCTTCAAGGCGGATTTCGAGCATGCCCGGGCCATGCAGGCCTATGGTGAGGGCCATCCCACCCGGGTGTTCTCCCTTACCGAGCGCCCCGGTCATGACTTCACTTCCGGTGCCATCAACACCACCGGACGGGATCTGGATGTGGCGGTAAAGGGTGACGGCTTCATCGCCGTGGAAGATCGGAACGGCAATGAGGCCTATGTCCGCACCGGGAGCCTGGCCATTGATGCCGAGGGCGTGCTGCGCACCTCTTCAGGGCTGGCGGTGAAGGATGTCTCCGGCTCCCCGGTGACCGTGCAGATGCCGGTGCAGAACATTTCCATCAATGCCGACGGTACCCTCCAGGGTGTGCCTGAGGGTATGGAGCACAACAACATTGAGGAATTTGCCCAGATCAAACTGGTGAAGCCGCCCCTGAGGGATCTGCGGAAGGGCCAGGACGGGCTCTTCCGTCTGGCTGACGGCAGCCAGGCCCTGGAGGATCCCACGGTGACCCTGGTGAACGGAGCGGTGGAGATGTCCAATGTCAACGTGGCAGCGGAGATGACCCAGCTTATCAGAATACAGCGCCAGTTCGAGGCCAACATGAAGATCATGAAGACGGCCGAGGAAATGGATCAGAGCAGCAACAGTCTTATGCGTCTCTCTTAAGGGAGTGAGGAGTTTATCATGATGCCGGCATTATGGATCGCCAAGACAGGACTTGACGCCCAGCAGACCAACATTTCAGTCATTTCCAACAACCTGGCCAACGCCTCCACGGTGGGCTACAAGAAGAGCCGGGCGGTGTTTGAGGATCTCCTCTATCAGAATGTTAACCAGCCTGGCGGCCGATCCTCCGCCGACTCCACCCTGCCTTCCGGCCTGATGGTGGGCGTGGGCGCCAAGGTCACCGCCACCCAGAAGAGTTTCACCCAGGGCGATGTGCAGACCACGGACAACTCCCTGGACGTGATGATCAACGGCGCCGGCTTCTTTGAGGTGGAACTGCCTGACGGCACCACCGCCTACACCCGGAACGGCCAGTTCGCCCTGAATGAGGAGGGCACCATTGTCACCACCGGCAGCGGCTACACCGTGCAGCCCGCCATCCAGATCCCCGACAATGCGGTGAGCATCACCATCAGCACCGACGGCCAGGTCTCTGTGCAGCTGGCCGGCCAGGCCGAGTCCCAGATCCTGGGCCAGTTCAATGTCAGCCGGTTCATCAACCCCATGGGCCTGGAGCCGGTGGGCGAGAACCTCTTCACCGAGACCCAGTCCTCCGGCGCCCCCATCCAGGGCACTGCCGGCCAGGACGGCATGGGCACCATCAAGCAGGGCATGTTGGAAACCGCCAACGTGAATGTCACCGAGGAGCTGGTGAACCTCATCCAGGCCCAGCGGGTGTATGAGATGAACTCCAAGGTGCTCTCCACCGTGGATGCCATGCTCACCAGCCTGAACCAGAACACCTGACCGTAAGCACTGATCAATGAGCCCCGGAGAGGGCCCGCCAGCAGACAAAGAACTACAGGAGCAAAGCCATGAACAGGATCCTTCCCGCCGCCATCATCTCAGCCGCCCTGCTTTCCGGATGCGCCTCCGTCATCGAGGCAGGATCCCCCAAGCCCGACGATCCGGACTTTGCCCCTGCCGCTCCTGCGGAGCGCACCGTGAATGTGGTGCCCACCGGCTCCATCTTTGACAATGCCGGGGTCAGCAGCATCTACTCCGATATCAAGGCCCACAAGGTGGGGGATCTCATCACCGTGAACCTGGAGGAGAAGACCTCCGCCAAGAAGAACGCCACCACGGAACTGGGGAAGAAGAGCTCCTTCAACGTGCAGCCTCTGACCCTCCTGGGACAGAATGTCCATCTGGGCAAGTTCACCCCTGAGGCTTCGGGCGGTGCGGGCAATGACTTCAAGGGCGACTCCGAGGCCAACCAGAGCAACAGCCTCCAGGGAAATATTTCTGTCAGTGTGGTACAGGTTTTGCCTAATGGCAATCTGAAGGTCCGGGGCGAGAAGTGGCTGATGCTCAATAATGGCAATGAGTACATCAGGATCACCGGTCTTCTGCGTCCCGAGGACATCAACTCCGACAACACCGTGTCCTCCCAGCGCATAGCCAACGCCCGGATCCAGTACGGCGGAACCGGAGACTTTGCCAACACCCAGGAGCGGGGCTGGCTGTCCAAGTTCCTGAACAGTGTGTTTAATCCCTTCTGATGATGGCTTGCGGACAGGAGATATCCCATGAATGTCAGACAGCTGTTTAAGGCCTCCCTGCTGGCGGCGGCCATGATCCTCCAGATCATCCTCCTTCCCCAGGCTGAGGCTTCCCGGATCAAGGACATAACCTCGGTGCAGGGCGTCAGGGCCAACCAGCTTATCGGCTACGGCCTGGTGGTGGGCCTCAACGGCACCGGCGAGAAGAACAACGCCTTCTCGGAGCAGACCTTCCGCACCATGCTCAACAATTTCGGCATCAAGGTCTCCGACAACATCAAGCCCAAGATGAAGGATGTGGCACCGGTGGTGGTCCATGCGGAGCTGCCGCCCTTCGCCAAGCCGGGTCAGACTATTGACGTCACCGTTTCGGCGATCGGCGAGGCCAAGAGTCTTAGGGGCGGCTCCCTGATCCAGACCTTCCTGAAGGGTGCGGACGGTCAGGTGTACGCCGTGGCCCAGGGATCCCTGGTGGTGTCGGGCCTGGGCACTGAGGGCTCTGACGGCTCCAAGGTGGTGATCAACACTCCCACGGTGGGCCGCATTGCCAACGGGGCTATCGTGGAGCGGGCGGTGAAGTCCTCCTTCGAGTACGGGGACACGGTGGTGCTGAACCTGCACCGGGCCGACTTTTCCACCGCCAACAGTGTGGCTGACACAATTAATGAGAACTTTGGCAAGAATACTGCTAGAGCACTAGATGCAACCTCGGTGGAGGTCTACGCCCCCCGGGATCCCAGCGCCAGAGTCAATTTCATGTCGGCGGTGGAGAACCTGGATGTGACCATGGCTGACGAGGCTGCGAAGATCATCGTGAACTCCCGCACCGGCACCATTGTCATCGGGAAGGATGTGAAACTCCATCCGGTGGCCATCACCCACGGCGGACTCACGGTGACTGTGAAGGAGAATATCCAGGTCTATCAGCCCAACCCCCTGGCTGAAGGCGAGACGGCGGTGGTTCCCGAATCCGACATCTCGGTGGAGGAGAAGAACACCCGGATGTTCAAACTGGAATCCTCCAACTCCCTGGATGACCTGGTCCGGACCATCAACCAGATCGGCCTGGCGCCAGGTGACCTGATGAGTGTCCTGGAGGCTCTGCAGCAGGCCGGGGCTATAGAGGGGGAACTGATCATCATATAACCCCTGACTGAAGGAGATGCGAAGATGGGAAACACCGACTTTGTCAACGACTACAGCTCTCTGGAACATCTTCGCAGGCAGGGCCTGACCGGCGGGAAGGCGGAAAGGAGCGCCGCCCTCAGGCAGGCCGCCAACCAGTTTGAGGCCATGTTCACCCAGATGTGGCTCAAGGTCCAGAGAGAATCAACCAAGGAACTGTACAAGGATAACCCCCTGTCCAGTTCCACCTCGGAGCTCTACCAGTCCATGCTGGATGAGCAGATGTCCGCCCAGCTTGCCAGCAACGGCGTCAGCATGCAGTCCGGGGGCCTTTCCGAACTGATTGTCCGCCAGCTGGACAAGTCTTCCAACTCATCCCCTTCCACCGGTGAACTCCACATGCCCAATGAGAGCCGGAGCTTCGCCCTGAACCGCACCCCGGGCGCCTTCAGCCTGGAAAACGCCCGCCGCCAGGAGTCCGCTACCCAGGTTCCCCTGCGGAGTGAGTATTTTGGCAGGGAATTTGCTTTGGATTCTGTCAGGAGCAGCCGCACTCCGGATGTCATCCAGGAGGCCGAACTCCAGAAGCACTTCTCGGTGAAGGGCCGGGACGGCAAGGCCGGGAAGGCGCAGCTGGACTTTGTGGACAAGCTGATGCCCATTGCCCGGAAGGTGGCCTCCAAGTTCGGGCTGGATCCCATGGTCATGGTGGCCCAGGCGGCCCTGGAGACCGGATGGGGCCGGCACCTGATGAAGAAGGGCACCGCATCGGCCAACAACTTCTACGGGATCAAGGCCGGGGGCCGGAAGACGGGAACCACCCGGGCCAACAGCTACGAGTATGTGAACGGGAAGAAGGTCATGGTCAACTCCAGCTTCCGGGCCTACAGCAGCATCGAGGCCAGCATGGAGGACTACGCCCGGCTTATAACCGGCAACAGCCGTTACAGCAGGGTGAAGGACGCCCAGACCGCCGACAACTACTTTGAGGAGCTGCAGAAGGCGGGATATGCCACGGATCCCAAGTATGCGGACAAGCTCAAGAAGATCATCCGCAATCCGGCTTTCAGGGAATACTGGAGCTGAGGCGGAGTCCGGAAAGACGGCACAGGGACAGAGGTAGAGGATCATGGGAACGGATCTGTTATCAATCGGCAAGTCGGCGGTGGCGGCCCAGCAGCTTCTGCTGCGGACCACCTCCAACAACATTGCCAATGTTGCCACTGACAACTATGTGCGTCAGCGTTCCGTCACCACCGACAGTGATGTGTGCCTGGGCGTGGGGGCGGTGATCACCCAGCGCCTGAACGATGTCTACAAGCAGCAGGAGGTATGGCGGGACACTGCGGGGGCCGCCTACCATGAGGCTGTGTATCAGCAGATCCACACCGTGGATCAGTATCTCTCCGACAGTTCCATCGGCCTGTCCGAGTCCATGACCCAGATGTTCACCTCTCTGGAGTCGGCCATCAACAACCCCATCTCCGAGTCGGAGCGGGCCGAGTTCATGTCAGATCTCCAGGCTTTCACTGACCGTTTCCACACCCTTTATGACGACATTGAGAATGTGGTGAAGGACAACGAGATGAAGATCGACGAGGCGGTCACCCAGGCCAATGATCTCATCAAGAGCATCGCCCAGTTCAATAACAGCATTGCCACTGCCGGCAAGGTCCGGGATTCCTTCTATTACAACCTGGTGGATCAGAGGGATGCGGCTGTGGCCCAGCTGGCCGAGCTGCTGGATATCCGGACGGTGCCCAACAAGGACAATGCCGATGTCATCGGGATCAACCTGGCTTCAGGGCAGACCCTGGTGATGGTGGATTCCGATCTGAACAAGAGTGTCTGGGGGCACCTGGAGGCGGTTCCCGGGTATAACGACACCAGCGCCCGGGAACTGGCGGTGCGCTTTGAGGGCTCCACCTACCTGACCAAACTGGGAGCAGACTTTGAGAATGTGGGGGGGCGCATCGGGGGCCTGCTGTCCTGCCGGCGGGAGATCAACTCCTCCCTGGCGGGGATCTCCCAGCTGGCCGTGTCCCTGGCGGTGAACTTCAACCTGCAGAACTCCGCCGGCACGGATCTCATCGGCAATGCCGGCCAGGATCTGTTCACCCTTCCCAACTCAGCACCGGTGGTGAATGACGATGAATGGTGCGAAACCTGCTACGGCAGTGGACACATCCGCTATGTGGTGGATCCCTCCGCCATTGAGAAGTTCTCTGACTGCAGCCTGTGCTTCAAGGCCGACAACACCGGTGCCATCACCGCCTGTTACCAGATCATGGATGACGGCAGCCTCAGTGAAAACCCGGTGAACCCGGCGGACTACGGCATCATTGTGGACACCCGTGCCGCCTGGTACTATGCCGAGCCCAATGCCACGGTCACCATCAAGCCGGCTGCCGATGTGGCCCGGAAACTGACCCTCAGGACCACGGATCCCCGGGATCTGGCCCTGTCCGGATCCGGCATGGGACCCAGCGACAACTCCAACGGCATTCTCATGAGTCGCCTGCAGAACACCCCGGCTGTGGCCAACGGCCGGGCCTACACCGGAAGCGGTGATCTGGTGAGTTTCACCGAGCGCTATGCCACCATCACCAGCAGTCTGGGATCTGTGGCCAGCAGCGAGAACATTGCCTACATGGCCGCCGATGCCAAACTGGAGCAGTCCCGGGCCAGTTATGACTCCGCTTCCGGGGTCAGTCTGGATGAGGAGGCCGCCCACCTGGTGCAGTACCAGCAGTATTATTCAGCTGCCGCCAAGATCATCTCTGCGGCCCAGAACACCTTCCAGTCCCTCATCAATGTGGTCTGACTGACAGGAGAGCACTGACATGACACGCATAGCCACCACCACGTCATATCACAAGAGCACCAGGTACATCCAGGATCTCAACTCCCGCATGGACCGGGTCAGCGACAGTTACAACACCGGGCTTAAATTCCGCTCTGCCGGTGACGCCCCGGCGGACTTCGCTGCCACCATGCGCCTGGAGAAGGAGATCTCCATGTATGAGCAGTACACGGTGAACTCCGGCTATGCTGTGGACTCCCTGAACCTGGAGGAGACCAGCCTCAGTGCTGCCCATGACCGACTGGACCGGGCCCAGGTCCTCATATCCTCTGCCATCAACGCCTCCTATTCCGATACTGAGTTTGCCGCCGTGGCGGAGGAACTGGAGGAGATCAGGGATTATCTGCAGGGCCTGATGAACACCAGGACCGCTGAGGGGGAGTACATTTTCTCTGGCTCCTTGGGGCGGAATGAGGCCTTCAGCCTGGACGGCTCCGGCAGATATGTCTACAACGGCGACCAGGGGCAGAGGATGATCAATGCATCCTCCTCGGTGTCCATCGCCGTGTCGGATCCCGGCACCATTTTTGAGGATGTGCCCACGGCCAGGAATGCCTATATCACCCAGAACGGCACCAACCCCCTGCCCAGCCCCGAGCCCCATGTCTCCTATGACAACTACGATGTGTTCAGTGCCTGGTATGAGCAGTTCTTCCCTGCCGGGAGCACCGCCGATCAGTTCATCTCCGTTCAGCGTACTGCCACTGGCTTCACCGTCACCGATCCCAGCGGTGCTGCCACCCAGGTGACACCGTCGGATGACGGTACCCTGGTTTACCACGGACTGAAGATCGTCACCAGCGAGATGACTGCGGGTGCCTCCTTCCTTGTGGGAATGGAAAGTCCTGCTAACGACAACGTCCTGAATGCACTGACTGATGTCATCAGCGTCCTGAGGGGTAGCACCAATCCGGCTGACGCCAACTATGTTTCCCCAGTGGATCGCGAATATGCCCTGGCCAAGGCAGAGATCAACATCACCAACACCCAGAGCAGCATCAACACCACCCTGGGAGCCATCGGCGGCCGGCAGAATATCCTGGACACGGTGATTGACTCCAACCAGGCCATCGGGGATGTGAAGAAGGATGCCAAGTCCACCATTTCCGAGGCGGATCTTTATGAGACCACCTCTGATCTGGCCAAGGTGCAGTCCATTCTCCAGATGTCCATGAAGTCCTTCAACTATGTGACCGGAACCTCCCTGTTTGACTACATCTCCTGAGGCGGTGCCGGGAGCATGAGCCGGGGAGGATCTGACCATCCTGAGGAACTCGCCGTCTGACGGTGACGGCTGCCGGGGGAGGGCGGCGGAGGGCAGGCGTCCCCGTCCTCCAACCTGTCCCATATCCTCTCCATCCTTTCTTCCATCCCGCCGCCACATCCCACTTCATCACCTGACGCCGTGATCTTGCGGTCCGTCATATCAGTATCACGCAGGCTGAGCATCCCAGGGGAACTGTGTGATAGTATCAGGCAGGAGGCGATCTGTCCTTTACCCTGAGCCCACTCTGCTGGAACTCCGGTGATGAAACGGGTGCGGCGGGCAGGGCAGGCATACCGTTTTGTTTTGTTTCTCAGACAGCAGGCCTGGTTCGGCCTGGCAGTTCAGGAATTAGGCACGATGGATGGTAATTCAGCAAACACCAGTGATCTGTTAGGCAGGCTCAGTTCGGATGAGGCCAAAAGGGCCCAGGAGGCCCTGTACAGCATTGTCCCCCATAAACTGCGGGAGAACCTGAATGCCTTCAGGAAGTTCATGCCCCAGATCTGTGAGAGGTTTGAGCACTACCGGCCAACTGATAGATACATTCTCACGTGCCTGGAGAACGGCGAGCCGGATCTTCTTGACACTGCCAGCGGGACGCTGGTCTACGGGGGGAATTCCTTTGCCCGCTCCCGTGCCCTGGCTGACTCCCTGGATGACATGTCCAAGGGAATGATCAAGGCTGAGTTTAATGACACGCTGAATGCTGACAACAAGTTCTACCAATATGAGTATTTTCAGAACCAGATGATCCTGGAGGATATGAGAAGGATCTGTTCAGGTCCCTCTGACGTGAGGCATCTGGAGTCAGTGCCCCTGGTGTTCATGTTCGGATTGGGTCTGGGCTTTCAGCTGGGCTACATTTATGAAAAAATGACCCCGGTGTCGCTGTATGTTGTGGAGCCCAGCCCGGATCTGTTCTACTGGTCCCTGTGCTGTTTTGATTACAGCTCCCTTCTGGAATATGCTGCTGGCAGGGGGATCAGCATTTATCTGAACCTCTCCAGCGAACACCAGGAGTTCTTCTCCGATCTGCGGGAGTTCTTTATCCTGAATGTCGGGCTGATGTTGCCCTTCAAACTGCTGATCTCCTACCGTGACCGGACCATCGATCGGTTCAAGGAGATCTGGGAGCGGAATTTTCCCACCATGTCCCTGGCCAACGGGTTTATTGACGACTACCTTTTTGGTTTCAATCACAGTTGCTCCAGCCTTCTTGCCGGGATCCCCCTGATGCGGAAGACTGTTCTTTCCGGCAGTCTGGCAGCGGTGCCGGCGGTGGTGGTTGGCAACGGTCCCTCCCTGGACGATGACATTGAACTTCTCCGGAAGTACCAGGATCGTTGTGTGATCATTGCCTGTGGTACCGCCTATTCCGCATTGTGCCGGTGCGGGATCTGCGCTGACATTTATGTTGCCGTGGAGCGGATCCCTCCGGTGTATGACAGCCTTGTGGCCATCACTGAGCACCGGGAGTTCTTTGATCGGACCGTTTGTTTTGCCCTTGATGTTGTCCAGACCCGGGTTCTGCAGCTGTTCCGGCACAGCATCATCGTGCCCAAGGACGCTGAGTTCACCATGCTTCTCCTGAGCAGCTGCTGTACCGATGTGTTCAGCGGTGTCCGTATTCTTGAGTGGACCAATCCTCTAGTTGCCAATTTCGGCTTGGAACTCACGGCGGCCATGGGCTTTAAAACCATTTACCTGCTGGGAACCGACAACGGCAGTGCCTCGGATCAGGGACACTCCCAGCACAGTTTCTATTTTGATGAAAACCATGAACTGCAGGATCAGTACAAAAATCTGCCCACGGACATCATGCATGAGACCATGGCGGGCAATTTTGTGCCCGAGGTCCGGACCAATGCCCTGTTCAAGAGCTCCATCTCCCAGATGGAAATGTGCATTGCCAAATACAGAAAACAAACCCGGTTTTTCAACTGCAGCAACGGTGCCCGGATCAGTGGCGCCGATCCCCGCAGGTTTGCTGAGATTGGCCTTTTTCATTTTGCCAAGGCAGACAAGAAGGATCTGAGGAACCGGATTTACCGGCAGTTCTCACTTAAGTTCCCTGATGTTGGCAGGCTGAAGCAGCTGGTGCGGGCAGACAGGCTTGACGGCTTTTTCGCCTCCCTCCTGGCTGAGTGGGACACAAGGCCCGCGGGACGCGCTGAGTTTGTCCTGCGCCAGGAATGTCAGTTGAACGAGCTCAAGAGTCTGATCCTCCAGGGATTCGTCCCGGGATTGTGCGTGCTCCGGTCCTATGAGAGCTTTCTTCTCTATGTGAATCATGTCCTGTATTATTTCGAGGACGAGAATAGGGCGGTGGAACTGGCACACAGCCTTCTTGTTAGGCACCTCAGGGGGCTGGAGGCTGCTTCAAAATACCTGATCTCCCATGTTGACAGTTTTGATTTCGGCCCTCACCGGGAACTGGTGGATCATGCTGTCTCCCTGGCAAGGGAGGCCATGGGGATGAACTGAGACGGTCTCACCGGGGCGGAGGAAATGTCGGCAGAGAGAGACTGAGTGCCCAGCCGACGGTGACCCGAAACTGATACTGCCCTGTGTCATTCCGGATGGCGGGTACTGTGTTCTGACAGCGGATCCGGGGTCTGGGATCAGAAACAGTGAAACCTGGCAGAAACAGAAGGGCGGTCCGCCATGGTCCGCCCTCTGATGGTGTTGGTGTGATCTTGTCGTGAGACGGTGTCAGAATTCTGACTCCAGTTTCTTCCACAGGTGCTCGGCGTGGTGCAGGATCATGGGATCCGCATTTTCCAGGGCGCTGTCTGCGGTGTGCTCACCTCCCTCAGTCTCGCCGTCTCCGGTGGGGATCCGGGTTGTTCCCCTCATGGCGTGTTTCTTTGTTCCCTCATACATGATGATCTTCATCACCGCAGGGGACACGTCCCCCCGGCAGGCCATCTTGTAGGGCATCCAGATCTCATTCAAGCCGTTGTCGTCGATGTCGGTTATGCTGATCGGTGCCAGCATTTCCAGTTCCACATCCACGTCATCGGTGCAGTCCCGGACAAAATCCCGGACGGTCCACAGAACTTTACCTTTCCTGTCAGTCCTTTCAATCTTCAGGTTCAGATCCACCTTGTTCCCGTACTTGGCGCTGGTGACCTGTCTGGTGATCACTCCCTTGATGCTCCCCTTCCCCAGTTTGTCATTCACGGCGCTGGTGAAGGATGACACCACCTCCTCGGCGGCGGGGACGGCAGTGGACAGCAAGCTGGCGGCTACGGCCAGCAGCAGGGCGGTTTTTCTCATGTCGATTCTCCTTGTTGTTCTGATCTGGCGCCGATCCTGGAATTCCGGCGGTGTTGTCTTCCTATCTGGCAGGCAGGTGGAGGACATTTCCGGAGGGGCTGCGGGTCCGGGCTCAGCCGGTCAGTTTGCCGGGATCCTACCATGGATCCGCCGGCTCCGGCGGGATCCTGATCGGCTTGCGTGAGGAGTGCGGGAATTTCTCTTCCAGGATCCTCAAGGGAGCAGGGCCTTCCCGGCGTTTTATGCATCTGGCATGCTTTTTTCTTATAACCCTCTAGCGGGGTATGCTCCCCGGCTGATCAGTGTCCGGTTTTCAGTCAGGGTGATGTTCCGGAAGGATCACAGGAGGATGATATGGGTTTTTACATCAACACCAACATGAGTTCCATCAATTCCATGAGGAACCTGTCGGTCACCGGCCGGGGGCTGGATACCTGCTATGAGCGCTTGTCCTCGGGACTCAGGATCAACCGGGCCAAGGATGACGCCTCAGGTCTGCAGATCTCCAACCGCATGGGTACGGAAATCGACGTTCTGACCCAGGGCAACCGCAATGCCAACGACTGCGTGTCCATGTGCCAGGTCATTGAGGGGGCACTGGATGAAGTTACCAACATGCTCCAGCGCATGCGCACCCTGGCGGTGCAGTCCCGGAACGGCACCAACAGTGATGAGGAGCGGAGTGCCCTTGACAGCGAGTTCCAGGTGCTGAGCCGGGAGGTGATGCGCGTCGGCACCGACACCACCTACGGCAGCAGTCTTTATCTGTTTGAGATGTATGCCAAGGGTGAGAATGATAACGCCCTGAAGACCTTTGATTTCCAGGTGGGGGCGGACGGCACCAAGACCGTTTCCCTGAAGTTCCTGCGTCTGGATGAACTGCTGGAGGTCAATCAAGGCGGCCAGATCTACGGACTGTCCGGGGACTACCTGGAGCAGGATCCCTCTTCCGGGTTTGTTCCCCTGGATGTGCTCAGCGATACTGACAGCGACGCGGCTATTGATCTGCTGGACACATTCCTCAGCAACATTGATTCCTACCGCAGCAATCTGGGTGCCATGCAGAGCCGCATGGAGGCTTCGGTGGCCACCCAGGAGAACATTATTGAGAATCTCAGTGACAGCCGCTCCCGTATCCGGGATGCGGATTACGCCCGGGAGACTGCCAGCATGGCCCGGTACAACGTGCTCCAGCAGGCTGCAACGTCTATTCTGACCCAGGCCAACCAGCGTCCGGAGGCGGCATTGGGCATGCTTCAGTGACCCCTGTCATCCATCTTCTGACGGTAGACATGACCACCAGAGTGATACCTGGTATCAATGTGCTGGTGTCCCTCCGTTTTTTTTTTCGGTACTTTCTTGTGGAGCTCGCTTTGGAAGCACCGGTTTCGTGATTCAAGTCGCTGTCCGGGGATCCTGTGGCTCCGCTTTCCATGTTTTCGCGGGTGCCAGGTGTACAATTAATCTCGGAGTTCGGGGGAACTCGGGGGAACTCGGGGGAACTCCCTGCCACCGCACGGATCTGTCAGGTGCTCTCCGGCACCCGTTCCTGAGCAGACACTCCGGGGCTTTCCTGGGAGGCTCTGCGGCGGGGATCAAAAAACACTTAATCTTTTTCCGATCCTGACGATAAGTAGTCAGACAAGATGCGTGCCCCCCCCCTCGGGTGCGGGAAGTGGTTTATATCAGAGGAGACAAGGTAATGGCACTGTTTGTGAATACTAATACAAGCTCCATCAATGCGCAGCGCAACCTTTCCAAATCCACCAAGTCGCTTGACAGTTCCTACACCAAACTGGCTTCAGGACTCAGGATCAACTCCGCCAAGGACGATGCTGCCGGACTGCAGATCGCCGATCGTATGACTGCTCAGATCAACGGTCTCACCCAGGGAAACCGCAACGCCAATGACGGCATTTCCCTCTGCCAGACCATTGAAGGCGGTCTGGACGAGGTCACCAACATGCTTCAGCGCATGAGAACCCTGGCCCTGCAGGCCTCCAATGGCTCCAACAGTTCGGATGAACGGACCGCCATTGACGAGGAGGTTCAGCAGTTGGAGAAGGAGATTTGCCGCATTGGTGAGCAGACCACCTACGGCAAGAACATCAATGTGTTCAAGAACGGTGTCTTCACTAGCGGACAGCCGGTCACTTTCCAGGTGGGCGCCTATTCTGGTAATACCATTGACTTTACTTTCAAGGACATGTCTTCCATTCTTGGTGCCACTGCCGGTGCGGCAAGTGCCATCGGTGGTATCACCGTGACTGATTTTGCCGCCGCCCAGACAACCGTCTGCAACATTGACAACATGCTGAAGAGTGTAGATGCTTACCGTGCCCAGTTGGGTGCCTGCCAGAACCGTCTGGAGTCAACCATCAGCAATCAGGAGAATGTCATCGAGAATGTCTCCGACGCCAGAAGCCGGATCCGTGATGTGGACTACGCTTCCGAGACCGCCAAGATGACCCAGCAGTCCATCCTGCAGCAGGCCTCTACCTCCATCCTGAGCCAGGCCAACCAGAAGACCCAGATTGCGCTGTCCCTCATTGGAAGCTGAGGAATAATCCCAGGATCCTGACGGGGATCACGAAAAGAGGCTGCAGAAATGCGGCCTTTTCGTCTAAAGTTCTCATGTGCCTTTCCGATAAACGGATTAGGCACCTTTTTAATGTTTGGAGGTTTCCATGTCCACCAGCGCAACTCCGACAATGTCGTCCTTGGGTGTGGGATCAGGCCTGGATCTTGAGAGCATTGTTACGGCTATGGTCAGTGCCAAGAGCACCACCAAGAAGCACAAGGTTGAGCAGCAGCAGGCCCTCAAGGAGATTGAGATTTCCGGTCTGTCCAAACTCAAGTCCACGCTGACTTCCTATCAGGACTTCCTGAAGACCGTATCCAGCGGTGAGGCAGTTAACAAGCGGAGCATCACTACGGATTTTGGTGAGAACCAGACCCCCACATTTTCCTATGAGACTGCCTCTGACGTTTCCAACAGTGCACATGACATTGCGGTGACCCAGCTTGCCCAGGGAACCAGGATGCGCGGCACTGTGGACTCCAGCGCCATAACGGTGGAGCAGGGGGCCGACAACAAGACCCTCTACCGTCTGCAGAACGGGGGCAGTCTCACCTTCACCGTCGGCTCTGGGGACAGCGCCTCCTCCTTTTCGGTTGACATTGATGCCAACTCCACCATTGACTCGGTGATCAAGAAGGTGAATTCGGCCCAGGGAAATCCTGGTGTTTCTATGAGTTATGTCATCGGATCCGACGGGAATGTGCGCTTCACTCTGGATTCCGGCAAGACCGGGGACGGAAATGAACTCACCCTTTCCGGAGACACAGGCATTATCGGAATGTCTGGTGACGGATCTGACAACATCATACAGCATGCCCAGAATGCCAAGATGGAGATTGACGGTGTTGAGATCAGTTCAGCCACCAACACCTTTGAGGATCAGGTTTCCGGGATCAAACTTACTGCCGAGAGGCTCTCTGAGCAGAAGGAAGACGGCACCTTTGTCACCAACACTCTGAAAGTGGCCGAGGACAAGGAGAGCTTCTCAAGTTTCGCCAGTGACTTTGTGTCCAAGTTCAACAGTGCCATCCAGACCTGCACCACACTGTATGCGCGGAATACCTATACTGACGGCAAGTGCAATTATGACGGCGGTGATCTGGCTGGTGATCCTATCTGCAACACCATCAAGAACCAGATGAAGAATGCGGTGAACACCTTCGTGTCATCCAACGGCAAGATGCTGTATTCATATGGCATCTCCATGGATAAGGACGGGGTGCTGCAGATTGACAGTGAGAAGCTCAATAAGGCAGCCAGCGAGAATTATGATGAGTTTGTCTCAGTATTCCAGGAACTGGGAGACTCCATTTCCGGCAAACTGGACACTTATACCAAGAGCCGCGGCATTTTGGCACAGAGATCTGATTCTGCCAAAAATATGCTTGATGATTACACCACTCGTCTTAATAATATCGACGAGTATCTTTCCACATATGAATCGATGATGCGGAAGAAATACACCAAGTTGGACACTCTGCTGGGCACCATGAGTTCCAGCATGTCCTATGTGCAGTCGATCATGGCGTCCGCAACCAGCGGAAGCGGCAGTTAAGGGGTTTTGACAGATGGCCGGTAGCAGTTATTTAAGAGCCTACAAAAAGAACGGTCTTGACACCGATCTGGCTGTAGCGGACGCGCACCGGGTTATTCAGCTCCTTTATCAGGGTCTCATCGAGACCATTGTCCGCGCCAAGGCCTCTATAGAGCGCAATGACATTGAGGCCAAGGCCGTCCAGATCAACAAGGCTCTCAACATTGTGGCCGGTCTATCTAGTGCAGTTCAGTGTGATCCCAATGATCCCAATCAGGTGCGGGTTGCCCAGAACTTCAAGGATCTCTATGCCATTTACAATGACAGGCTCATGCAGGCATCCTTTGAACTCAGGACTGAGCCGCTGGATGAGATCCTCCAGTATGCCCGGGAGATCAAGCAGGCCTGGGACAGCATTCCCCTGGCCCAGAGAAATGAGGGCTTCCGTCTTCAGGCTGAGCGCGATGCCAACAAGGTCTGACCGTCACCTCTGAGATCCCATCATGATTTCACCGGATGAGCTGCCTGATCTTTACAGCAGGATCTTGGACATTACCAGAGAAGCTCTGCGTCTCCTGGAGGAGGATCAGGTGGAGGAGGCGGTGAACCTCAATTCCGCCAAACTTGAACTGCTCCGCAGCGCTTCAGAGATCAATCCCCTTCCTCCCGAGTTCAGATCTCAGGCCCTTTCCTTCTGTGCTCAGTATGCAGAGCTCAATGATCTAATTGTGCGGAGGATTGGTGACATGAAGGATCGGATTGAAGAGAGCCTTCGCAACCGCCGCAGCTCAGGAAAGAAGGTTTGCACTTACCAATCCATAAGCCAGGTTGGCAGATAGTCGCCCCGTCCTGCTCCGTCCGGAAGTTTTCCCCTTTCCTGCCTATTCCCATGTTCAGTTTTACTGGCGCATACATTGTGTGTGCCAACGAGGGTTTTACTGGGATCTGCCGGTAGTTTCTCTGTGCTTCCGGGCAGCGTGATCCGGAAGCTGTCCGGGTGGATGAAATTTTTTTAAGTTTTTGGTTTAAGTTGGCCTTTACAGGGCCGATAGGATCTCTGAGGGAGGATCTCAGCAGGCATGTCCCGAGGTGATCCTTTCCTGGGCACAATTACAAAACTAGGGATAAAAGGACTTTTCCTCGGTCTCATCTGGGATGGTGGGATGGATGACAGGAGGACACGATCATGGACGGTATCACATCAAGTATTTCCGGTCTCGGCGGCAGCGGAGTTTATGTTCCGGCATCCAGAGGCGGCTTTGACACTGCCTCCAAGGAGGTGCGGCAGGGTGAGGCTGAACGCAGCACCGCTGTTGAGGACAAAGATCAACGTTATGTGGAAGCTGCCGGTCAGAAGGCCCAGATAGACAGTCTTGAAAAGAGGATTGAGACCAAGGAGCAGGAGACCAAGAAGGCAGCCAAGTCTGAGGATGAACTCTCACGCTTGGAGCAGCAGCTGGAAGCTTTGATAGAGAAATTTTCCAAGAATCCTCCCAATATCCGGTTCAGCCGCAGTGAGACCAGTTCCGGTCAGGTGATCGATGTCATTGACTCCAAGACCAATGAGACCATCCGCCAGATCCCCAGCGAGGAGGCTATCGCCATCAGAGAGCATCTTCAGGAGTTGAATGAAATGTTCACCCATTCCAAATCTCCGGAGGGTGAGGGAAAAAGCAAGGCCAAGAGCATTCTTCTGGACACCAAGGTCTGACTGCTGTCAGGGACTGGTTTTTCAGCCAGAATACACCAGTCATGAACTCGACAGGAGGTGACACAGATTGGTCCCGGAGGCTGGTTATCTCCGGGATCTTTCTTTTTCTGTTCCAGCTGATGCAGTCTGTCAGCGGAACAACACTTGACTACGGTGTTGCCTGCAGGGTCCCTGCTCAGATCGGTCTGGAGAAGAGTCTCATTAGGGACGGATTTTTTTTCTAAAGTACGCAGTGTCGCCGCCGATTAAGTAATTAGCGGCGCAACACCAGTTCCATCAACGCCCAGCGTCAGCTGGCCAAGTCCACCAAGGCCCAGGATTCTTCCTATCAGAAACTGGCTTCCGGTTTCCGCATCAATTCCGCCAAGGATGACGCTGCAGGTCTCCAGATCTCTGACCGTATGACCGCCCAGATCAACGGTTTGACTCAGGGTAACCGTAACGCCAACGATGGCATCTCCTTTGCCCAGACCGCTGAAGGCGCCCTGGATGAGGTCACCAACATGCTGCAGCGTATGAGAACGCTGGCTGTCCAGGCTGAGAACGGAACCAACAGCTCAGACGAGCGTACCGCTTTGAATGCAGAGGTCACCCAGCTTAAGGATGAGATCAACCGTATCGGCTCTCAGACCAAGTTTGGTAAGAACTTGAGTGTGTTTTCTGACAACGCATCATTCACCCTGCAGGTGGGTGCTTACAGCGGCAACACCATCTCCTTCCAGACTTTTTCCATGAGCAAGGTCCTCGGCACATCTGGACTGGGAGTCGGGCTGACAGACCTCAACCTTGCCGCCACGGCGAATTTCGGTGTCAGTGGCAACATTGACAAGATTGACGCCATGCTGAAGAATGTTGACTCTTACCGTGCCACCCTGGGTGCCGTACAGAACCGTCTAGAGTCCTCCATCAGCAACCAGGAGAATGTCATCGAGAACGTGTCTGACGCCAGAAGCCGGATCCGCGATGTAGATTACGCCTCCGAGACCGCCAAGATGACCCAGCAGTCCATCCTGCAGCAGGCCTCCACCTCCATCCTGAGCCAGGCCAACATGAAGTCCCAGATTGCACTGTCCCTCCTCGGGTAACAGTTGAACTCGGCAGAATTTCTGCTGTAAGTCACGGGGATCGGTTAGACCGGTCCCCTTTCTTTTTTCTGGATCCGGAGTATGTTCTGCAGAGACCGGGCATGACTGCCGCAGGTGTGCGGGTTATCGCTTCTTCGTGAGCACTGGCATCCCTCTTTCCGGAACCGTTGCCTTGATCCTCATTTCATTTTGGAGGCAAAAGGTTTGACACCTGATCGCCCCCCATGTAAATTTCAGCAAGATCCGATACTTTCACCATCTGTATTTCAGACTGGAATGCCTCTGCCAGATGGCAGTTTGGGATCTCCTCCCTCGGTTACCAGGCGCACTTTCTGCACGTGCTGTTTTCCTTACCGGGAACCGGGCTGATGTTCTGTTCTCCCCATGAAGGCGGTTTTATGGAACTTGAAGAAGACATTGGCTCCATGATTGATTCTCTGGAGTCTATCAAAAGCGATCTTGAACGCAGCATAGCTATTCAGAAAGCGCAGGACGCCATGAATGCTGCTGTTCCGGAACGGCTTGCGGAAAATCTGGAACTCTTCCGGGAACTCTTTCCTGATATCCACCGCCACTATGAGCATTTCAAGCCTTCGGACAAATATGAGTTGGTGTGCGCTGAGGACGGTGAGCCCAATCTTCTGGTGAAGGAGTCCGGAACTCTCTTCTATCACGGGAAAAGCCCTTTCTCCGACTGCAAGGAGCTTGTCAGAAACCTCATGGAGGAGCAGAGCTCCCTGTCCGGAATGATCCTGGCAGTCAATGTGGAGGAAGATCCGTATTTTCAGTTTCACTTCCATGAGAAGAACCGGCTGGCCCGGGAGATCCAGTCTCTGTGTGCCCAGCCGGACGCTGACAGCAAGCACCATGAGTCTGTGCCCACCATGTTCATGTTCGGACTGGGTCTGGGCTTTCAGCTGGGATATCTTTATGAGACCTTCACTCCGGTGAATCTCTTCATTGTGGAGCCTGACGAGGACCTTTTCTATTATTCGCTGTGCGTGTTCGACTACACCTCGTTGCTGAACTACATCAGGAGTGAGGATCTGGGGATTTTCTTCTACCTGCAGAATGACACCGAGGAGTTTGTCCACAATGTCAACCGTTATCTGCTGACCCACTCGTCGGCATCCATGCCACAGATGTATCTGGGAGTTTACAAAAGCCCGCTGATGGATGAGTTTATGGAACTGGTGAAAAGAGATTTCTCTTCTCTGGTTTACAACAGCGGCTTTTTTGACGACATGCTTTTCGGCATGAGCCAGTCCATAACCAACATCAGCAACGGCATTCCACTGCTTACCCGGGCCAAACTTCCCGGTTATGTCACTTCCAAGCCACTGGTAGTGGTGGGCAACGGACCGTCCCTGGATGATGATATTGATCTGCTGGCACAGGTTCAGAACCGTTGCATTATAGCCGCCTGCGGCACTGCTTTTTCCGTGCTGTGCCGCAAGAACATCAAGGCGGATTTCTACATCGCGGTGGAGCGCACCAATGATGTCTATGATTCCCTGGCGATCATCACTGAGCACCGGGAGTTTTTCATGGAGACTCTGTGTATCGGCTTGGATGTGGTTCATCCCCGGACCTTCAGCCTCTTCAAGCATAAGGCCATGATCATCAAGGGCAATGAACTGATGCCAGCCTGGCTGGCCTCCAATAAATTCATCAGCCTCAAGGAATTTGCCATGGCTGTCCGGGTCAATCCCCTGGTGTCAAATTTCGGTCTGGAACTTGTGTCCCAGCTTGGCTTCCAGCATATTTACATGCTGGGCATCGACAATGGCGCCCTGGGTGAACAGTCCCACAGCAAGTTCAGCATGTATTATGACGAGAACAACAACCTGCTGGAGCAGTACAAGGGGATGTTACTGGACGATATGCCCATGACCATGCCAGGCAATTTTGCGGAAAAGGTCCGCACCAACAGAATGTTCAAACTTGCGGCCCGTATGATGGAACTCACCATGGGGAACTACAAGGATCAGTCTGAGTATTTCAACTGCTCCAACGGCTTGCGGATGGAGCGGGCCAAAAGCCTTCATTTTGCCGATGTGGACTGGGATTCCTGCGGCAGGATCGACAAGAGTATGCTCCGGACTATCCTGCTGTCTTCGGTCACCAGGAAACTCGAACTGGATCCCAGGAGGATCCGTGACGGTCTCAGGGCAGACAAGTTCAGCCGGATCATGGATGAGATCTACCATGACTGGGACACCCGGCCCGCCACCAGGGTGGAGTTTGTCCTCCGGGAGGAGTACCAGGCGGAATATCTGAAGGGTCACGGGGACTCAGGGGTGGCCCCCTCCAAGGCTCTGGGCAGCACCTATGAAATGTACATGGTCCTGTTAAACCAGCTGCTTTATTTTTACAACGATGAGCAGAAGTCCATTGATCTGGCCTATGAGATGGTGCGCAGGTACCTTAGGCGCCTGTTCACTGGCGCCCGGCTGATTTACTCCAAAGTACTGGATTTCCAACTGGGCCGGCACCGGAAATATGTGGAGGCAGCCATCCGGGCCGCCGATGAGGTGGAATTCTCTGATATGCCGGAGATCGGTTCTCCGGAGCCGGAACTGCCGCCAGCCTCCCGGTCGGGTGACGACTCAGATCTGGCATCTGAGGGTGAAGCGGCTCAGGCCTAGGCGTTCCACCTGATTTTTTGCGGCAGGCGGCAACTTGTGCATGCAGCGGTTGTGGCCTGTTACCTCGCTGTGCTAACTTGGGAGCATCGGTCCCGGAGATCTTTCCGGGATCAGCGTTGCCATGATCTGGCACATTTTTTTCAACTCTGCGGCATACCCGGGGCAGGACATGTTTCTGGAAAAATTTCACAACAAATGCGTGCGCATTCAGTATTTCGTGGGCAATGAGCGGGTGGAGGCCGTGGGGCATCTCTCCGCTGAGGATGCCAACTTCATCTGTCTCAGGGAACGGTCCCAACTGATCAAGATATCCTCCATCACCTCAGTCTTTGAGGAGCCTGAACTGACTGCGGAGCCTGAGTTTTCTCCAATCCCTCAGCAGGAGGCTGTCCAGCAGTATCCGGCACCGGGCTTTGCTGGGCGCCTGTCAGCCGCCACCAGACCGCTGACCGGCGGTGAGGTGGTGGCGGCCGGTACCGTTCCGGTTATGCCCCGTCCCCAGGCTCCGGCGCCTTCGGCTTTCGGTGCTGCTGCCGTCACCTCACCGGAGCTGACACCCCAGGAGCCGGCCATGCCGTCTGTTCAGCCGCCGATCGCTCCTGCTGCGCCCGCCGGAGGCGGAGCCAGGTACCCCGGCCGCTTCAGTCCCGGCTCCATGCCCCAGGTCCTAGATCTGGGATCCCTGTTCATCAGTGACAGCACCCAGACGCCTGCTTCCCAGACAGCCGCCGTCAGGACTTCTGACACCGCCGGAGCCTTTGCTCCGGCTGCCGGAACGTCAGCTCCTGCTCCGGCATCTCCCCGGCAGGGTCTGGGACGCTTGGGGATTGACGGTCCGGCGGTGACCGGGACGGCCGCTCCGGCAACGGTTCCAGAGCCGGCTCCCCTGTCACCGATCACCTCTGGTGTGCCTTCTGGTATCCAGCCGCCAGTTGCCGTATATCCCGGAACTCCCGGGGCGGGCTTCCCGCCGCAGATGGCATCTGCCCAGGCTCCGGTCCAGATCACCCGTCCTCCGGAGGAGTCCGCACTTCCCGGGACGACCGGTATTGCATCCGTTGCTGGTGCCGGAGACGTTTATGCCGCACCGGATCTTCATGATCCCCAAGGCCACAATGTGGATCCCGAGCATGTTTTCCGTTCAGTGGCTCCGGGCAACTTCACCCTGATCAAGTCCCCGGAGAATATCCGCAAGGAGGAGGAGCGGCGCCGCCTGGCTGAGGAGAAGGCTGCCCGGGAAAAGGCAGAGGAAGAGGCCGCTGCCGAGGCCCGGCGCCTGGCTGAGGAGAAGGAGCAGGCCCGCAGGAACCGCAAGCCCGTGGTGGTGGGGCTCATGACTCCGGCTCCGGCCATGTTCACGGTGCAGCACCGTGCCCGGGAGGAGATTGACGAGGTGGCCACCAGACAGCCCAAGGTGGTCACCCTGGCCACCCAGGGTCCCCTGAACTTTACTGTGTCCGCCCGGCAGAACCGCATTGCCGAACTGGTGAAGGCGGCTAGCCGTGCCCTGGTGAATCCCCTGTCGGAGGATGTGTCCGTAGCAGCTGATCCGGTGGTGGATCCCATGGATGCGGATCTGTTTTCCCAGGATTTCTCGGTTGCTCCGTCCCTGAGGGACACGGTGGCTGAAAGCTCTGCAGGAACTGACGGGGAGGCTGCTTCCGGTGAGGGAGAGCACCGCCTGGAGGCTGGCAACACCAGGATCTCCGTGGCCATGCCCATTCCCGAGGGCATGGAGGATCAACAGTTAGAGTCCGGTGAGGGTAGTGCTCCGTCCGTGGAAAACTTCACGGAGCCGGTGGTTCAGGCCCGCAGGAACAATGTGCTGCAGCATCTTATCGGCAACAGCCGCGCCCTGGTGAACGAGGCCGTGCGGGAGGCCCGGAAGACTATCAAGTTTGCGCCGCCCTCAACCTATAACTTCGTGACGGGCAGTGGCAACAAGGGCAGCAGGGGAGGAAATTCCCAGAGCGGGGACTCCAGCTCCGGTTAGGGAAGTCGCCCCACGGCGGGCGCCGGCTGTTTCAGAAGACGGGCGGAACCGGCTCTGTGCAGGGCTGGTTCCGCCTTTGCTTTAACGGATCACTGAAGATCTTCAGGATCTGCTGGCAGGAGGTGTTCCCGGAATGTTGCCGGGAGGTGACTTGGGGTCCGGGTTTCCTTTCCTGAACTTTCCTAGCAGGAGGGGCAGACGGCGGCGCCAGCCCAGGAAACCCCAGAAGGCCTTTGCTGCATCCTGGCGGGGGTAGCCGCTGAAAAGCTTGTCCGGATCCCTGAGGCTTCTCACGGAAAGGCGGGGCAGTTTCCTGAGGGCGGTGCAGCGGTTGAACATGCCGCACATGGTCTCGGCGGAAGATGTGTCCAGATGGGGGATCTCCTCCAGGGTGGTGCAGCAGCTGAGAAACCAACTGAAGTCCCGGACACGGCCGGTGTCCAGGCGGGGGATCTTCTTCAAGGAAGAGCAGCCTTCCAGCATGCCGAACATGGTCTCAGCCCTTGCGGTGTCAAAGCATGGCAGGGAGGTGAGGGCGGCACAGCCCCGGAAGGTGTTCCTCATGCTGGTGCAGCCGGAGGTGTCATAGAGGGGCACGGAGATCAGGGAGACGCAGTCCTGGAACAGGAAGTTCATGTTCCGGATCCGGGCGGTGTCCATGGGAGGTGCCTCCTTCAGGCCGGAGCAGCCGCAGAACAGACCCTCAAGGCTCCGGCATTCCGGACCCAGGGTGATGCGGAAGCGGATCCGAGCCAGTCCTGCCAGGCCGCTGAGGGGAGAGTTGGACCGGGTGAACTGGCCGAAGAGGAGTTTGCGCTCCAGGTTGAAGTTTATGACCAGTTCCTCCAGATCCTGGGCGGCAGTGCGCAGGCGCACCACATCGGTCACATCCTCCGGGCAGTCCAGGATGATCCTGGGGCTGCGGATCGCGGGAACTGACTCAAGGGCGCTGCAGCCCTGGGTGATCCCTTCCGCCTGCACATTGTCCGGCAGCCGGATCCCGGGAAAACTGGTCAGGGATCGGCAGTGCCGGAACATGCCCCGGGCGCTGACGGCCTCGGGGGCGTGGTAGGGCGGGACGGTGGTGAGGTTTTTGCAGTCCTCAAACATCCAGTCCAGGCTTTGCACATGGCTCAGATCCAGGGGCGGCGCCTTCTCCAGGCTGCTGCAGCCGAAGAACATCTTGTCGGCGGAAGTGCAGCCTGTGCCCAAGATTATCCGGAAGCGGAATTCGGTGATCTCCGAGGAGAAGGCCAGAGGGGAGGTGGTGATCATGTCCCCGTCGGTGGTGAGAGGGTAGTCGATGATCAGAGTGTCCAGCTCCTGACTGCGGATCCGCTGCCTGATCTCGTCGGTGAGATCCTCCCTGCGGGTGAGGGTTATCACTTCGCTGCTTCGCATGATCTTTTATGGACTCCTGTTCGGCTGCCGCTCCGGGCTGGCTTCGCACCCGGACCCGGGCTGGATTCGCACTTGACTGATTGTAGTCAAACTCCCGGTTTTCTGCCACAGGCCCGGGAGCCATGTGGGATCTGCCGGGCGGTTTTCCACTGCCACCGCAATGTCCTGGTGAAATCCTGGCGGGCGGAATGCAAATCTGCCGGACTGCACCGGTCTTTGCGAAAAGCTGTTTTGTTACAATTTACCTGATCCGGGGGTGGGTGACGTGCAGTGCAGACTGCCGGGGCACCCTTTGCCGCCGGATCTCCCGTGTCTTGAAAATGGAGGACAGTGCATGGACAGCCAGCCCAAGGGGGGAAGAGCAGAGGGTGCTGGAAGCCGCTCAGGCAGGATCACCCGGATCAGATCCGGCGCCGGTGATCATGTTCCTGATCCCCGGGCAACCCGGGTGCGGGATCCGGACAGCGGCGGAGCCGGGCGGGGCGCTCCTGCCGGCGGGATCACGTCGGTGAATTCTCAGTTCCAGGGCGGAGTGGCTGATCTCACTGGACTCGTTCTGTCGGAAGGATACCAGGTGCTCCGGCGTCTGGAGGTGGTTTCCGGGGAGGCGGATCTGTATATCTGCACCAATGGCAGCGGGGAGGAGTATGTCCTCAAGGTTTACCGCCGCCGCGATGCGGTGAAACTGTCCCTGCTGGAGGAGCTGGTGAAGCTCCGTTCTCCCCATGTGGGCAGGGTGTATGCCTTCGGCCGCACTGATGATGGCTTTCCCTATGTGGTGCTGGAGTATTTTGGTGAGGGCAGTCTCCAGGGGCGGCATTTCAGCCTGGAAGAACTTAAGCGTCTGGTTATCCCCCCGGTGCTGGCTGGTCTTAGCACCCTGCATGAGGCCGGGATCATCCACAAGGACATCAAGCCCTCCAATCTCATGCTAACCGGCGGGGGCACGTCCGTGTCCATCATTGATTTTGGCATCAGTTCCCTGGTGGAGGACGGACAGACCATGCTGGTGACCCGCACGGGCATGTCCCCGGTGTACAGTGCTCCGGAGACCTTCAACGGGGTGTACTTCTGCGAGTCTGACTACTATTCCCTGGGCATAACCCTCTATGAACTCTACACGGGCCATACCCCCTATGAGGATCTAAGCGCTGATGACATGGCTGCCTATGCCTCGGTGCAGCGCATCCCCTTTCCGGATGACTTTCCCGGCGAACTCAGGAGCCTGGTGCTGGGCCTGACTTACAAGGATCTGTCCAACCGCAATGATCCGGCCAACCCCAACCGCCGCTGGACCGGTGCGGAGGTGGAAAAGTGGCTTCAGGGGAAGAGTCTCCCGGTTCCCGGTGAGCAGACATCCCGGGATCTGCTGGGGGTGTGCAACTTCATGGGCAGGGAACTTTCCACGGCGCCGGAAATCGCCTCCGCTTTTGCCGTCAACTGGAATGAGGGCAAGAAGTATGTGGGCCGGGGGCTACTGGCAAAGTTCTTTGTTAACGTGGGGCATGAGGAGTTTGCTAACTTGGCCATGGACTGTGAGAAGGCCGGGGTCACAGATCATGCCTTCTTCAAACTCCTGTGTGATCTCTCCTGGCCGGAGAACTTCTTCTGGCTGGGGCATGTCTATGGTGATATGGGTGAACTGGCGGACGATCTGCTCCGGGAAGAGACTGCTGGCTCGGCAAAATTTGCCGGAGATGAGCTTCTGTGGTCCCTGCAGTACTTCTGGCGGGATGATCCTGTGCGGTGTGAGGCCCTGGGGAAGATTTATGACCGGGGCAAAGAGTCGGGTTCCTCCCGGATCCCTGTGCTGGAGTTGGCTTATTTCCTCGGAGGGCGCATCCTTCTGGATGGACAGATCTTCTCTTCCGGTCAGGAGGCTGAGTCTTACGTTAGGGGGCTCCGGGAGAAATCCCCAACCGATCACTTCCGCTTCCTGCTGCGCAACCACCAGGAGGCAGAGGAGTACCGGATCCTGGCGGGTGAGGATTCTGAACTGGGAGCGGTTCTCACACCTGATCTCAGTGCTCCGGATCTTGACTATGCTGCCCTGGGTCTTGAGGGACATTCCCCTGCAGTCCTGGGAAAATACGGGATCCACGTTGTGGACGGCAGCGTGGGCCGCTTTGCGGATCTGTTTCCCGGCGCTGGCAGATCCGGACGCCATGCCAGGGTGCTTCTGTTTTTGGCACCGCCTCCGGAGAACTTTTTCCTTTCCGGTGACGAGCCCGGTGGACCGGAGATCATTCCCTGTGACCGCATCGTCCTGGCGCCCCATGTGTGGTCGGTGGCCAGGATGTTCGCCGGGCTGGAACGCCTCAGAAAGGTCCCTTTCATTGACACCTCACGGGTGGATGACATGTTTGCCATGTTCAAGGGCTGCCGGAGCCTGGAAAGCATTCCCCGGTATGACACCTCCCAGGTGACCAATATGAACCAGATGTTTGAGGGCTGCTCCTCCCTGGAGGAGATCCCCCTCCTGGACACCGGGCACGTCACCAACATGGGTATGATGTTCAGCGGCTGCTCCTCTCTGATCAGTGTTCCGGAACTGGACACCTCCCGGGTGACCAACATGGTGCTGCTGTTCAGCCGCTGCTCCCGGCTCGCCTCGGTCCCCCGGCTCAGAACTCCGGCGGTCACGGACATGAGCTATATGTTTTCCGGCTGCGGGAGCCTGATCTATGCTCCAGAACTGGACACCTCCAAGGTGATCAGCACCCGGGGCATGTTCTCCGGCTGCTCCTCGGTGCGGAACATTCCCGCCATGGACTGCTCACAGATCACCAATATGAGTTCAATGTTCAAGAACTGTGTTTCCCTCACTCTGCTGCCGGAATTCTCCTCTGGCGCCGCGGAGGATCTCAGTGAGATGTTTGAGAACTGCTCCAGCCTGGAGCGGGGGCCGGTGATGGACACATCCTCTGCCATCAGCATGGCCTCCATGTTCAACGGCTGCCGGCACCTGCAGTCAGTTCCCCGGTACCGCACCGGCAAAGTCACGGATATGAACGGTCTGTTCCTGGGATGCTCATCCTTGCGGGAGAGCCCCTCCCTGGACACCTCCGCAGTCACGGATATGGGTGGCATGTTCCAGGACTGCTCGTCCCTGGTGCATGTGCCCTTCATGGACACATCAGCAGTCACGGACATGAACCGCATGTTTCTGGGCTGCACCTCTCTGGAGCGGGTGCCGGCTATGGACACCTCCAGGGTCCAGGGCATGGATTACATGTTCGCCCGCTGCACGTCCCTTAAGAGGATCCCACGCTTCAGCACTGCTAGTCTCCTGGACGGAAACGGCATGTATGAGGGCAGCGCCCTGCCGGACAATATCTTCCGTTATGAATCCACTTTTCAGGCCATGCTGCTGGGGGCTGCTTTCTTGCTGATAGTCCTGGCTATGGTGCTGCTGTACCTTGCTTTCTGGCTGTGAACTGCGAACTGATCCCTGGCTGTGGACCGGGAAGGCGGAGTCCGGGATGGAAGCGGAAACTGGCGGGATAGGGAAAGGTGAATACGGAGGGAACGGCGCAGAGCCAGAAAACTCACAAGACAAACTGTATGGTATCTGATCCGGGATCGTCCGGATCATTTCCCTGCATGAGTCCGTGGCGTGGATCTGCCAGGTCAGCTTCGGATCTTATGCCACTGCCGGGGCGCAGGAGTGTTTCCTGGCGGCGGACCGGAGTTCTGTCTCAGGCCTCTGAGCTCTCTCCGGGGTAGCTCCTTTCAGAAGCGGCAGACGGTGCTGATCTCCGTGTCTCCCCGGAGGGCCTTTTCCTGATCTTCAAGATGGCCGATCTGCCGCACATATGTCAGCCTGGTCTTACGGACAATGACTGATTCTTTCACGCTGGAGCCGGGCAGAAGGGGAGTCTCAGGCTTCCGGTGGTGGAGCAGGTACATGTAGCAGTCATGGTAGTTGGCAAACTGCAACCGGAGATTCAGTTTCACGGTGCCGTTTTCGGTGCTGATCTTGGGCTCCTGCTTGAACCCCTCGTTCATAGGGTAACTGATCCCCGACAGCAGGCCTGACTTAATCAGTTCGGCGGCTTCCCGGCCTTTTTCCTCCGTCAGGGGATTTTCCGGCGTGAAGGTCGCATAGAGGTTCAGGTGGGTGTAGTAGTAGTCGTAGGAGATGATCCCGGGAAACTTCTTCAGTACCAGGATCAGCGCCACCAGCACCACTGCCAGTCCGATCCATGCATAAGTCAGGGTTTTCATAGATGCCGTCCGCCGGTTCCGTGATCTTGCCAAGGCTCAAGCATTCCCGCGCTGCGGATCGCTGGGATCCGCCGGGAAAACGTGTCGCGACATTATATCCCATCCCGGAGGGATCCTGCCGTCCCGCCGCAAAAAAAGGCCCCTGGGTTCCAGGGGCCTTCGGCTACATTAGGAGGTAATCTCAGAAGTTGTAGATCAGACCGATCTCGAACAGGTTCTCATGACCCTCATTAAAGATGGTGGAGGCATGATGTTCGGCTTCCGTGAAGATCTGGAAGTTGCTGGTCAGATTGTAGGTGATGTTGCCGGTCCAGACGTTGCTGATGTTGGCATGACGGCTGCCGAACCGCAGTTCGGACTTGCGCTTGCTGGAGTTGTTCAGGTACTCATAACCCAGCGAGAAGTTCCAGTCGGCACCCGGGGTGGTGTAGGAGAGCACTGCCTCAACGCCACTGGCAACGTAGGTCTTGTCCAGCTTACCCCAGTTGTACATGGCGGCGGCATAGATGCCAGGAGCACCCATTTCACCGTAGTACAGGGAGATGCCCCACTCGTTCTTGTCCTCGCCGTAGTACAGGTTGTCCTCAGCGCTGAGCCCGGCACCGGCGGCAGTCCGCAGACCCTCGGTGTGGCCGTAGCCGGCCAGGATCCCCAGGGCAGAGTCCCCGATGGTCAACTCATAGCCGCCGGTGACGCCCACGCCGTAGTTGACATTCTTGCTGGCATGCCGGAACTGGTAAGATGCTGCCAGCTTGAATCCGGCGGCCTCCACGGTGTACAGGGCCACGCCGTCCTTGCGTCCGCCGTAGTCGTTGTCGGTCAGACCCTGGTAGGTGGCGCCGGCAGTGCCCATGTCCACGAAGATATCGGTCACTTCAGACACCTTGTAGTAGGCATCTTCCATGTGGCCGAAGGACAGCTGGCCGAAGTCGTTGAAATCAAAGCCGGCCCAGCCGGTGTAGATGTGGAAGCGCTCATCGTTGTCCACCACATCCTGGGCGGCCATCTCATAGAGCACATGGCCGAACACGGAGACGTAGTCATTGACCTTGGTCTTGCCCTCCACGCCGAGACGGGCGATGCCGGCCAGGCGGTGATCAGGATCTTTCTGGTTGTTGTTCAGGGTGAGCTTCAGCCGTCCGATGACATCCAGGTTGGCGTTTTCGTTGGAGAAGACCGTGACGCCCTGGGCGGCGGTTGAGGCGGCGGCCAGCAGGGACGCAGTCAGAAGTGAGAGCAGCTTTTTGTTCATTTGTTCATTTCCTTTTAGTGATGTTCTCAGTCCGGCGGTTTCTGCTCGCATATTTACCTATGCTAACAGGCTGATTGCAAACTGGAAATCCGTCAAACTGCCTAAAAATTTATCACATCTCACATATATTTGCAAATGCTTGTGATCATGATCGGCTTTCTGGACGGGGTGTATGTTAGCGCCTGTGAATGTGGTTAGCAATAACTAACTACATTTTTTTTCACCTGAAAGGGGGGCCACCGGACCGGGTACGCACAGGTCACACATCCTTCCCCTCCGGTGTCCTATAATGAAAACGGAAAACGGTGCCCTTCCGGGCGTTCCTCCATCATTTGGCCAGTCACCGACCCAGGCGCGGAGAGAGAGTTATATGTCTGAATTGCAGAAAAGCCAGGACAGCAATGATGTCATCCTGAACAAGATCGAAATCTGGAAGAAGCGTCTTCTGGACATGTCCTTTGCCAATCCCATGCTGAACTTCCGTTTCCCAAAGGCCGCCTCGGTGACTTTCCATGAGGATGCAGGGACACTATGGGAAAAACTGGTCCGGGATCGGCGCACCCTGGACTTCCCCTTTGCCGGCGGAGCTCCGGCATCCGGGGAGAGTGAGACCTGGACCGGGAAGCGTCGCCGGGGATCTGTCAAGACAGGTGCCGCCAGCACCAGTGCCGCCGCTGCGCCAGGAACACCGCCAGTACCGGAGAAGTCATCTGCGGTGGCTGCTCCCGGGGAGGCTGACTGGGCAAAAAATGACGATCTCTGGGTCGAGTGCGGGGTGACGGATCTGCAGAAACTGCTGAAGAACATCTCCAAGAAGGGCCGTCAGTTCCAGGATGACAAGGGCGTCAATGTGGTCTATATCTCCGCCGGTTTTATCCGTTGGCGGGAAAAGCCCGGATCCCAGGACTGGTTCCTGTCGCCCCTGCTGATGGTGCCTGCGGAGCTCGTCAGCCGGACGGTGTTCTCCGCCTTCAGCATGAAACTGGGCGGCGGCGGCATTGTGGTGAATCCCACATTGCAGTACAAGCTGAGCCATGACTATGGTGCGGATCTGCCGGAGTATGAGGAGGACACCTCCTACGGAGACTATATTGCCTCGGTGGCCGCAGTGCTTGAGAAGTACACAGGCAGCGCTTTCGGCTGGGAGATCACGTCCCAGACGGCCCTGGGCCTCTTTCCCTTTGCCAACATCTGCATTTACCGGGATCTGGAGGCCAACAGCGCCCGGATCGCCGCAAGCCCCCTGATCCGGGGGATCTGCGGGGACTTCTCCGAAAACTCCCTGCTCAACAGTTATGCCCGGATCATCCAGAAGCTCCAGTCCCGTCCCATGGATGAGATCTGCCTGCCGGACAACACTTTCCAGGTGGTGGATGCGGACTCCTCCCAGCAGGAGGCGGTGCTGTGCGCCAACCAGGGGATCAGTTTTGTCCTCCAGGGCCCTCCGGGCACCGGCAAGAGCCAGACCATCACCAACATCATCGCTGACGCCCTGGCCCGGAACCGCCGGGTGCTGTTCGTCTCGGAAAAGAAAGCCGCCCTGGACGTGGTATATGAGCGTCTGGAGGAGACGGGACTGGGGGAGTTCTGTCTGGTTCTCCACAGTGACAAGACCACCAGCCGGGAGTTTTCCCAGCAGCTGTTTGACGTTTATGAGATGTTGCAGGCTTCTGACACCTCCCATGCCACTGCCGGTGCCCGGACCCTGCTGGAGGAACTGCGGAGCCTCAGGGAGCAGAACAATTTCCATGCGCTGATCCTCCATGAGCCCCTGACCGGTCTCAGACGCAGCGTGTATGAGGTCCTAGGGGAACTGGCTTCCCTGTCCCAGGCACCGGATGTGCTTTTCCCCTTTGACCGTCTGGGGACCCTTTCCTGGGAGGGATACCAGGGGATCTGCTCCGCTCTGGAGGGGTATGCCCGGATCCTGGGCCGTTCAGGCGCCCGGGCCGCCGACAATCCCTGGGACGGCAATGTCCTGACCTCCGCCGATGGTGCCTGCCGGCAGGAGCTGGGCGTGATCCTGCCGAAACTGGAGGATGCCGCCTCAAGAGCCGCAGCCTTCCTCCGGGAACTTGGCGAGGCGGGCTTTGAGGTGTCGGCAACTCCTGCCGGCTTTGGCCGGACCCTGGTCTACATCCGGGCTGCCTCCCGGGCATCGGATGTGCCAGAATGCTGGCATGATCAGGCGGTGTTTGACCGGCTGGACGATGAGATTGCCATCGGCAGGAGGCAGCAGGAGGATTTCAGGAAGTGCTTGTCCTTCCTCCGGGATTCGGCGGCGGAGATCAACGAGATCAGCGCCGCCCGCCGGACCCCTGTGGTGCTGGACAATGCCCAGGAACGGCACAGTGTGGAGGATCTCACCCGCCAGCAGGAGATTGTTGACGGCTTTTTTGCCCGCAGCGAGCTGATGAAGGTGTGGGCGTCCCAGCCGGATCCGGCCAGGATCGGTGCCGCCTTGGATCTCATCGAGGCCACCCGGGAGCAGGGCGGTGATCTGCGCCGGGAACTGGAGCGCACCTTTGAGAAGGAGTTCTTCGACCTCAGGGCAGGTCCTCTCTGCCGGGAGTTCAGGGAGTCCCGGGGCGGGCTGTTCAAGAGTTTCCGATCCGGCTACAAGGACACCATCACCACCATCAAGAAACTGTACCGGGGATCCGAGGCGGTGGACGATGAGCATGTCATCAGATGGCTGGAGCAGCTGGGGCAGCTCCAGGAATCGGAGACCGATCTCCGGAACCGCTCCGGGGAGATGGAGACCTTATTCGGCAGTCACTGGAACGGCGCCGGAACGGACACCGGGCTTCTCCGGGGGGAGTATGATCTCTTCTCCCGGCTGACTGCACATCGGGATCAGATCCGCTATGCCCTGGATGTGCTGCGGCTTTCGGAGCAGGATGCGGAACGCCTCCGGGAGCATTTCCAGGGGGCATTCCATGGTCTAGACACCGACTGGGCTACCATAGAGGATGTCTACAGTGCCTTTGCCACCGTCCGGAGTGGCGGTGGTGCCGTCTGCGGTCAGGCGGCCTGCGGAGTGATCAGCAGGCATGGCCGGGAGCCTGACGCCTGGGCGGAAGTGCTGGGGGAGGCCGGGAAGGTTTTTGACCGTTCCTGCCTTGACACCCTGTCTCTGGACGGGTTTGCCAAGAAGATCAGTGCCTGCCAGGAGAACTTTGCACTGCTGGAGGAAAGCATTGACTGCCGTACCTCCATGGCATCCTGCGCCGGATTCGGTCTCACCCCGGCTATTGAGGCGATGGCCGCTGCGGGGATCGGACCGGAGCAGTACCTGGACGCCTTCCGGAAGCGGATCTGTAATCTCTGGCTGGATTTGGTCTATGCCTCGGTGCCGTCCCTGGCTTCCTTCAGGCATGATGATCAGGATCGGCGCATTGCCCGGTTCCGCCAGTTAGATCAACTGCAGTTTGCCATTGCCCGGGATCGGGTGCGGGCGGCGGCGGTGAATCACTTCAAGGATGCCTTCAACACGGCGGATCCCGCCAGAAGTGCACGCTTCAATGAGGCGGCTGCCCTGCTGCGATCGGAGCACAACAAGAAGCGGCGGCATCTGCCGGTGCGCACCATGTTCTCCCGGATGCCGGAACTGATCCTGCAGCTGAAGCCCTGCGTCATGATGTCTCCCCTGTCGGTGAGCAATTTCCTCTGTGCCGGGGACTGTGAATTTGATCTGGTGATCTTTGACGAGGCCTCCCAGCTTCGGACTGAGAGCGCCATCGGTTCCATTTTCCGGGGAAAGCAGGTGATTGTGGCCGGGGACCGCCATCAGATGCCCCCTACCAACTTCTTCAATGCCACCATGGATGATCCGGATGACGGCACCAGCGAGGAGTACAGCGACACAGATGCCTATGAGTCCCTGCTGGACGAGGCTCATGCCCTCTACGACATGACCCTGAGATGGCATTACCGCAGCAAGCATGAGAGCCTTATTGCCTTTTCCAATGAGAACATCTATGGCGGCAAACTGGTGACCTTCCCCTCCAGCACTGTGAAGCGCCCTGATGTGGGTGTGGAGTATGTGCTGGTGGAGGACGGTGTTTATTATCCGGCCAGCAACCGCCCGAATCCCCGGGAGGCGGAGAAGGTGGCGGATCTGGTGTTCAGCCATTTTGAGAAATATCCCAAAAGAAGCATTGGCGTCATCGCCTTTGGCATGAAGCAGCAGGCCTGCATCGAGGCAGCGGTGGCTGCCCGGCTACGGGACCGTCCGGAATGCGCCAGCTTTTTCTCCGAGAGTGCCAGCAAGCCGTTCTTTGTCAAAAGCCTGGAGAATGTCCAGGGTGATGAGCGGGACACCATAATTCTGGACATTGGCTACGCCAAGAACGAAAGCGGGAAGATGATCATGAACTTCGGCCCCCTGAGCAATGATGGCGGTGAGCGGCGGCTGAATGTGGCCATCACCCGGGCCAAATACAACCTGAAACTGGTGGGGTCTATCCAGCCAGAGGACATTGCGGTGGAAAAAGTGTCCAAGGCAGGTCCCAGACTTCTCAGGGATTACATCCGCTTTGCCATGAACGGCGGCGTTACTGACCGGGTACTGCTCAGCGAGGGTAGTGCCGGCGGATCCCGCTTGGAGGATTCGGTGTGCTCCTTCCTGGAATCCAAGGGGTATGATGTTGCCCGCCAGGTGGGCACCTCCAGCCTGAGGATCGATCTGGCGGTGAAAGATCCAGGTGGCAGCGGACAGTATGTCCTAGGCATTGACTGCGACGGCCGGCATTACGGTGAGGCCAGGACAGCCCGGGATCGGGACCGCACCCGGCAGTCGGTGCTGGGGCTCATGGGCTGGAAGCTTTATCAGGTGTGGTCTGTCAGCTGGGTCCGGAATCCAGACGAGGAGCGGCGGCGGCTGCTGGAGGCGGTGGAGACTGCGCTTAAGGGCGGAGATCCCTCTCAGGTTTCTGTACAGGTGACCTTCCCGGCATTGGGAAGTTACACGGAGAAAGGCGCCCCGGAGGTCATTCCGGATATCACCGTTCCGGAGGCAGATACCGGAGTGCAACGCCGGATCCCGATCCAACTGACATCCCAGGCTTCTGAGTCCGTCCCGGGCTCCAATGAGGGAGCTTCTGCTGGACGGGATGCCGTCCCTGAGAATAGTTCCCCGGTGTCCGGCGGCGGCAGTACCACACCGGAATATATACTGTCACCATCTCCGGCGTCCGCCTTTGGAACTCCAGGCTTCGGTTCCGGTGCGGCTGTGAAGGAGCAGGGAGATGCCGCCAGGAACTGTGATAGCCTATTCTCTCCGGGAGCGGGTAGCAGCGGGGTGCCGGAAACTGCCAGGGATATAAATGTTGTCATGGGCGGTTCTGCTGGATCTGACACCGCTGGCAAAGACGCAGGGAAGTGCGCATCTCAAGGGTGCGGTGATGCGGCCAGGGCTGCTGCCGCTCCTAGGAGGATCTCCTTCCCGGCCTATGCCGAGACGCTGGTTGAGGGGGACCCCCGGGAGTGTATCCGGAAGGTAGCTGTGGCCGAGTCCCCGATCCATCTGGACTATCTGTCTGAGCGCTTCCGCCGGGCCGGGATCATGCAGGATCTTCCAGCTGCAAGGATCTCCCAGCAGATTGACCGGAAGATCATGTCCATCAGCGATGTGGTGCTGAAGGGCAAGTTCGTCTACTTTAAAGGGCAGTCTTCGGTGACGCCCCGTCAGGCCGGTCTCCGGGGCGGGGCAGAGTTTATTGCCCCGGAGGAACTGGAGGCTGGTCTCCGGGCGGTGCTTTCGAGTCTTCCCGGTAACCCAGACCGGAAGGAGGTTCTGGACGGGGCGGTTAACGCCTTCGGCTTGCAGGGTGATCCCGGTGCCAGGGAAATCCTTGAACAGTCTCTGCGGAAGATTGTGTGATCCGCCAGCATGGACGGGGCCGCTGCGGCGGATGATGCCGGCGGCGCCATGTACGGAGCCTTTTCATGTGGCGGACCCGCCCCGGCATTCATTACGGCTACTCTGTTGCTTTTCTTATGGTGGTGCAAGTGGAACTTAAGCTTTTCCCTGCTGAATGTGATCCTCCCCGGGATGACGGGGAACTGGCATCCCTTTACACTGAAGGTGTGTCTGCCGGTTTCCCCTCGCCGGCCCGGGACAGCACCGACGGCCCCCTGAACCTCAACAACTTCATGGTGCTGCACCCTGAGGCTACTTTCTATGCTCGGGTGGACGGGGACTCCATGAATGACGCCGGGATCCTGGACGGGGACTATCTGGTGGTGGACCGGGCGCTGGATCCCCGTGAGTCTGATGTGGTGGTGGCGTCGGTGAACGGGGAATTCTGTGTCAAGGTGCTGAACCTGGAGCATGATCCTCCCAGGCTGCTGCCCCAGAACTCCAGTTATCCCCCTATTGTCATAACCCCAGAGACGGATTTTCAGATCTTCGGGGTGGTTACTGGAGTCGTCAGGAAGTTCAGGCGCTGGAACGTGTGAGGACCCCGGATTGCGGATCTGTGCCTTTACCTGCTTGTCCCTGGTGAAGTGGTGTAGGGAACGGGAAACCTGGTTTCCTGCACTGTTCCGCTTCCCTTCTTAGACACTCTCTCCTATCTTCAGAACTCATTCTGTCTGATGTTGAAAAAAATGCTCAAGAAGCCATGCGGGAGGCCGAAAGAATAGGTACTGAAGCAGAATTAACAGTTTTTGAAGAGGAGACTGTGCCATGTCGCTCTATGTAAACACCAACACCAGTTCCATCAACGCCCAGCGTCAGCTGGCCAAGTCCACCAAGGCCCAGGATTCTTCCTATCAGAAACTGG
>CACZLZ010000007.1 GCA_902782145.1 uncultured Aeromonadales bacterium | reverse complement strand
GTCAGGCACCCCTTTTGGAGCGGTAGTTCAGCTTGGTTAGAACGCCTGCCTGTCACGCAGGAGGTCGCGGGTTCGAGCCCCGTCCGTTCCGCCACCCTTCAAGAAGCAGGCTTTATGCCTGCTTTTTTCATTTCAGACTCCTGGGTTCCGGTTTCCGGGACTGTGGTATTATTGACCTGACTTTTTGGCAGGATTATTACTATGCTTTCTCTGACACGACAAAAGGAACATCTGCAGCTTGTTTCCCGTACCTTTGCAGTTACTATCCCACTGCTGAGCATGCCACTGGAAGATTATGTGGGTATGGCTTACCTGCTGTGCCGTATCTGCGACACCATCGAGGATGATCCTTATCTTCCTCATGAGGAAAAGATTGAATGGATGGGGAAATATGCCAAGGCCGTTGCGGGTGAAATCGATGATGTAGCCTTCACCAAGGAGCTCAGGCCCAAGCTTGCCGGATCTAACAACCAGTATGAGCTTGATCTGGTGGCGGAGCTTCCTGAGGTCCTTCAGCGTCTCAGATCCTATCCTGAGAACATTGTCGCCATTATTTCTAAGACCATCAGGATCATGAGCGCCGGCATGTCCCGCCAGCAGGCCAATGATGTCATAACCTGCCAGAGTGATCTGGACAACTACTGCTATTCGGTGGCCGGTGTTGTGGGGGAGATGCTCGCTCAGCTTTTCATGAGCCAGTGCAAACCCTTTGCCGCAGATCCCGCCCGTGCCATGAGGCTGGCGGTATGCTTCGGTGAGGGGCTCCAGATGACCAACATCCTCAAGGATATTTGGGACGATGCCTCCAGGGGAGTCTGCTGGCTTCCCCTCAACATTCAGAACCACTATGACCCAGAGGAGGTCAAAACCTTCCTTTCTTCCATGGATAAGGACGAGAAGATCCGCTTTATCCGTGAGAAGGTCTCTGTTGCCTTCGGGCACCTGCTGCATTCGGTTGACTTCATGCTCAGCCTGCCGCGCTACGCTGTCCGTATCCGGGCATTCTGCTTTGTCTGTACCGCCATGTCTTTCCTGACCCTCAGGAACATCTACCAGAATCCCCTGTTTTCCGATGCCAAGGAGATAAAAATCTCCCGCAGCGACGTGACATCGATGCTCAGAAGGGCCAAATACACTGGTTTTTCTAATTACATGCTGAGAAGTTTCTTCACCCGTGTCCTGGGAGACATTCCAGTTATCTCCGAGGATCCGGCGAAGCTCTATGCCCAGGTTTCTAAGTGGGACAACTGATCTGACCGTTTTACGTTTCCAGAATTCCCCAGGGAACTTGCGGGAGTTTCCGGAGTCTTTTACTATGTGCCGGAGCTGACGGGAAATTTGCGTTTCTGCTGCGTTTTCCGGCAGGGCTTGTTGGCCGGGACATGTTTCCCTAATTTGAGGTTGAAAATGAATAAGTTCACAAGGGTGATATGCGGGATCCTCTTCTCTTTCCTTGCGTCTGCGCAGGTCATGGCTGATGACGAGGAATTCAAGGAAGGGGAGTACTACACAGTTGTTCAGGGGAATGAACTGTCCAAGGTCCAGGAGATAACTGAGTTCATGTCCTTTTACTGTGGGCACTGCTTCATGTTCCGCTCCACTTTCAATCAGCTTAAGGGCACTTTCCCTGAGGTGACCTTTAGCGTCATTCCTGTGGCCTTCCTGGGTGGTCCCATGGGCCAGATGTCCCAGAAGGCTTATGCCACCGCCAAGATCATGGGCATCGAGGAGCAGTACAGCAATGAACTGTTCAACCAGATCCATCAGATGCACAAGACAGACTACAACCCTGAGGCCCTGGCTGACATTGCTGCCTATGTGGGGGCTGACAAGCAGAAGTTCCTGGAGATCTTTGACAGCTTTGTGGTTGTGAGCCAGATTGCCGCATACAATGCGGAGCAGGATCGTGCCGGGATCAAGGGTGTGCCGTCCCTGATGGTCAACCACAAGTATGTCATCATCAAGGCTGAAAAGGATCAGGTGGCCAGCCTGATCCGGTACCTGCTGAACAAGGACGGCATCAAGCCGGCAGCCGCAGCTCCCGCCCAGGAGGATGCCGGGGCGGCCGCTGCACCTACGGAGGCTCCTGCCAACTGACAGCGGGCAGCCGTGACGCCAAGCCGGGCCTCAGATGCCCGGTTTTTTTGTTTTTTGCGCCGGTTGGCGGGATTTCGATCTGTTCAGCACTCCCCACTGTCGGCGCCCAAATTTTTGATGTGGGGTTTTTAATTTTTCCGTCTGATTGGTGTTATCATAGAATTGATATTTTTTATTGTCGGTTCGGTTCGCAGATAACAAAGCATCCTGCGGATCATGTTCAAGGACTGGCCGGGATCTTCCCGGATCGGCAGGCGCCAGATCGGTGCCGCAAGCCATGATCCGGCCGGAAAGGGCCGGGCGCAGTCACTGTCAGCTCATGTACAGGAATAGACTATGTCAACAACTGAAACAACAAAGTATATCTGGTTCAACGGTGAGCTTGTCGAGTGGGACAAGGCTCAGGTCCATGTGATGACCCATGCGCTGCATTACGGCACTTCTGTTTTTGAGGGGATCCGTGCCTATGACACCCCCAGGGGCACCATGATTTTCCGTCTGAAGGAGCACATGCAGCGCTTCTTCAACTCTGCCAAGATTTACTGGATGAACATTCCCTTTACCCAGGAGCAGATCAGTGAGGCCTGCGCCAGCGTCATGGTGAACAACGGCCTTAAGTCCGGCTATCTCCGTCCCCTGGCCTTCATCGGCAATGTGGGGCTGGGCGTCATGCCCAAGTCTGATACCGTTGATGTCATTGTGGGCGCTGTGCCCTGGGGCGCATACCTGGGTGAGGAAGGCTTGAAGAACGGCATTGACGTGTGCGTCTCTTCCTGGAACCGCCTTGCGCCCAACACCATTCCCACCGGTGCCAAGGCCGGCGGCAACTACCTGTCATCCCTGCTCATCGCCCGTGAGGCCCACCGCAACGGCTTTGCCGAGGGCATTGCGCTGAATGTTGACGGCTACATTGCCGAGGGATCCGGTGAGAACGTCTTCATTGTCCGGGACAACGTGCTCTACACCTCTCCGGTGACCTCATCCATTCTCCCTGGCATCACCAGAGACACCATTCTCACCCTGGCCCGGGATCTGGGCTTCACCGTGAAGGAGGAACTGCTTCCCCGGGAGTCCCTGTATCTTGCCGATGAGGTGTTCTTCTCTGGCACCGCCGCCGAGATCACACCCATCAGATCGGTTGACCACTGCCAGGTGGGCGCCGGCTGCCGCGGCCCTGTGACTGAAAAGCTGCAGAACGCCTTCTTCGACTATGTCCGCGGCAATGTCGAGGATCGCTACGGCTGGCTGACCCCCGTAAGCAAGTAATTCAGTATCAGGAGGGAGACTTGCATGGTTTCCCTTTATTTTTTTTTCTCAGAAAACCCGGGCCGACAGTCAGAGAGAGCGGCCGGTTTTTTAATTTAAGGATCTGAAAATGCCTCAGTACCGTTCTCACATATCCACCCAGGGCCGCAACATGGCCGGAGCCAGGGCTCTGTGGCGGGCCACCGGAACCCGCGATGAGGATATGAACAAGCCCATCATTGCAGTGGCCAACTCCTTCACCCAGTTTGTTCCTGGACATGTGCACCTACATAATGTGGGTCAGCTGGTCAAGGAAGAAATTGAGCGCTGCGGTGCCGTTGCCAAGGAGTTTGACACCATCGCTGTGGATGACGGCATTGCCATGGGCCATGACGGTATGCTCTACTCCCTTCCCAGCCGTGAGATCATCGCCGATTCCGTGGAGTACATGTGCCGCGCCCACTGCGCCGACGCCTTGGTGTGCATTTCCAACTGCGACAAGGTCACCCCAGGAATGCTGCTGGCAGCCATGAGGCTCAACATTCCGGCTATTTTTGTCTCCGGCGGTCCCATGGAAGTGGGCCAGGTCCAGGTGGCTGATCACAGCAAACTGGATCTGATTGACGTCATGGTCATGGCAGCTGATCCCAAGTACACCGACGAGGAGATCCGGCAGGCGGAGATCCACGGATGTCCCACCTGCGGCTCCTGCTCCGGCATGTTCACCGCCAACTCCATGAACTGCCTCACCGAGGCCCTGGGCCTGTCCCAGCCTGGCAATGGCTCCCTCCTGGCAACCCATGCCGCCCGTCGGGAACTGTTCCTGAAGGCCGCCCGGCGCATTGTGGAGATGACCAGGGATTACTACGAGAACGGCAACGAGAAGGTCCTGCCCAGATCCATCGCCTCCAAGGAGGCCTTTGAGAATGCCATGTCCCTGGACATCGCCATGGGTGGCTCCACCAACACCGTGCTGCATCTGCTGGCAGTGGCCCAGGAGGCCGGGGTTGACTTCACCATGGCCGACATCGACCGCCTGTCCCGGGTGGTGCCTCACCTGTGCAAGGTGGCCCCCTCTACCAATGTCTACCATGTGTCAGACGTGCACCGGGCCGGCGGCGTCATGGGGATCCTGGCTGAGCTTGACCGGGCCGGACTCATCCACCGGGAAGCTCTCCATGTCTCTGAGAAGAGCCTGGGTGATCTGATTGACCGCTATGACATCATGGGCACTCCCTCCGAGGATGTTAGGAAGCTTTATCTGGCAGCACCAGGCGGACAGGTGTGCAGCGAGCCCTTCCATCAGGACTGCTATAGCGATTCCCTGGACACTGACCGTGCGGCCGGCTGCATCCGCGACCGGGCCCATGCCTACAGCCAGGACGGCGGCCTGGCCACCCTTTATGGTAACCTTGCCCTGGACGGCTGTATCGTCAAGACCGCCGGTGTGGACGAGTCCATTCTGAAGTTCCGTGGGCCGGCTGTGGTTTATGAGAGCCAGGAGGATGCCGTCAGCGGCATTCTGGGCGGCCGGGTCAAGGCTGGGGATGTGGTGGTGATCCGCTATGAGGGTCCCAAGGGCGGTCCGGGCATGCAGGAAATGTTGTATCCCACCTCCTACCTCAAGTCCATGGGCCTGGGCAAGAAGTGCGCACTGATCACCGACGGCCGGTTCTCCGGCGGCACCTCCGGCCTCTCAGTGGGCCATGTGTCTCCCGAGGCCGCATCCGGCGGCAGCATCGGCCTGGTCCGGGACGGTGACATGATTGAGTTTGACATTCCAAACCGCACTGTGAGGATTGATGTGTCTGACGAGGAGCTGGCAGCCCGCCGTCAGGAGATGGAGTCCCGGGGTAACCGGGCGTGGAAGCCCGCCAAGAGGGACCGCACTGTATCCTATGCTCTCAGGGCCTATGCCTCCCTGGCATCCAGCGCCGACAAGGGTGCGGCCCGGGACAAGAGCAAGCTGGAGGACTGAGCCATGGCAGAGCAGACTGTTACCCGGGATGAGTATCTGCGCAAGATCCTCCTGGCCCCTATCTATGATCTGGTGAAGGTCACCTCCTTGGACAGGATGGAGAAACTGTCAGACCGTTTGGGCAATGAGATCCTGCTGAAGCGCGAGGATGAGCAGATTGTACATTCCTTCAAGCTCCGGGGGGCATATAACAAAATTGCCCAGCTGACGCCGGAGCAGAAGGCCAAGGGTGTGGTGGCGGCATCCGCCGGCAACCATGCCCAGGGTGTGGCCCTTTCCGGACGCAAGCTTGCGGTGCGCACCAACATTGTGATGCCCAAGTCCACTCCGGATATCAAGGTGGATGCGGTCAGGCGTTTTGGTGGCAATGCAATCCTGTTCGGCTCCAACTTTGACGAGGCCTATGCCGAGGCCCGGAGAATGGCCGAGGAGGAGCATCTGACCATGATCCCTCCCTATGATGATCCCGATGTCATCGCCGGCCAGGGAACCATTGCCTCGGAGCTGTTGCAGCAGAATGCCCACATAACCCACGTTTTCGTCCAGGTGGGCGGCGGCGGTCTGGCTGCGGGTATTGCCGTGTATCTCAAGCAGATCATGCCCAGGATTCGGGTGATTGCCGTGGAGCCCGAGGGCTCCGCCTGCCTGAAGGCCGCCTGGGACCGCAACGAGATAGTGACCCTTGACCGGGTGTCTCTCTTCGCCGACGGTGTCGCTGTCAAGCGCATCGGCACGGAGACCTTCAGGGTTCTCCGGGAGACGGTGGATGAGGTGATCACGGTGAGCAATGATGAGATCTGCGCCGCCATGAAGGATATCTTTGATGATGTCCGGGCTGTGGCGGAGCCTGCCGGGGCCGTCTCCCTGGCCGGGATCAAGAAGTATCTCTCGGTTAACCGCTGCCGGGATCAGCGGATGGTGGCCATCCTGTCCGGTGCCAACCTGAACTTCCACACCTTGCGGTTTGTCTCCGAGCGCTGTGAGCTTGGTGAGCAGCGGGAGGGCATTCTCTCCATCACCATTCCTGAGCGCCGGGGCGCCTTCCTGGATCTTTACCGGGATCTGGGCAACCGGTATGTTACGGAGTTCAACTACCGCTATTCCCACTCCCAGCAGGCATCCATCTTCATGAGCCTCCAGCTTAACGGCGGGCGGTCAGAGCTGGATGTCATCATCGGCGATCTGCAGCAGAAGGGGTACAAGGTGAGCAACATCACCGACAACCTGCTGGCCAAGAACCATGTGCGCTACATGGTGGGCGGCCATGCCCCCTCGGCGGAGCTCCGGGAGAAGCTGTTCAGCCTGGAGTTCCCGGAGCGTCCCGGGGCGCTGCTGAAGTTCCTGGAGACCCTGGGTCCCGAGTACAATATCACCCTGTTCCACTACCGCAAGCACGGTGCCGAATACGGCCGGGTGCTGTGCGGCATCGAGGCGGATGACTCCAAGACGGCGCAGCTGGTGGAGCGGCTCAACCGTCTGGGCTACATCTGGTTTGATGAGACGGACAACGAGTGCTACCGTATGTTCCTGCAGCCGCAGGCGTGAGCGGGTGAAGGACAGCACTGTCTGCAAGGGGCCCTGGCGGTCCCTTTTGTTTTTTCAGGCTGCGCAGCCTTTTGGGGGGAACAGATTGCGCTTTTGGCGGTCAAAACCCTTGCGGGATGATGGTGCGGCCTTCCAGGGCCCCATGGCCGGTTCCGGAGCCGGAGGATGTTGATGAAAAAGGTTTTCAGGTTGCTGTTGCTGCTGGCGCTTCTGGCGGGAGGCGTCCTGGCTTTGCTGCACTGGCAGAGCCGGGAGGCGGCGCAGGATGAGGCCCTGTCCGGTGTCACCGGGGTCAACGGCCGCCTTGAGATGCGCCGGGTGGATGTGGCCTCCCTGCACGGGGGCAGGATCCTGAGCGTCAGCGTGGACGAGGGGGATCATGTGGCCCGGGACAGCGTCCTGGCGGTCATTGCCTCTGACACCATTCCCGCCCGGATCCGGGCCCTGGAGGCCGCCCGCTCCGCGGCGCTGGAGAATGCGGCCAAGCAGGACAGCCGGCTCAGGGAGGCTGATCGGGAAATCGCCCTGGCGTCCCTGGAGCTGGAGGATGCCCGGAAGCTTTACCGGGATCGGCTGATTGCCAAAACCGAGCTGGAACGGCGGATCACCGCCCTGGGTGTCAGGCAGGATCGCCGGAAGATCATTGAACGGGAGCGCCGTCAGGCCGGGTTTGAGGCTGAACGTATCGGCGCCCAGCTGGAGGAGATCCGGATCAGCCTGGAGGAGATGACGGTGCGCTCCCCCTTTGACGGCTATGTGGAGTACCGCCTGGCCGATCCCGGCAATGTCATCCCTGCCGGTGGCCGGGTGATCTCCCTGCTGGATCCCTCGGATGTCTTCCTGGATATCTTTCTGCCCGCCATGACTGCCGCCGGTGTCAGTGTGGGGGATGAGGGACGCATTGTCATTGACGGGGTTGAGGGTGCCTTCCCCGCCCGGATCACCTATGTGGCCCGGGATGCCCAGTTCACCCCCAAGTTTGTGGAGACCCGGGAGGAGCGGGCCAAACTGCTGTTCCGGGTGCGCCTGAAAATCGCTCCCCATCTGGCTCTGGAGCACAAGGATCTGTTCCGGGGCGGCATGCCGGCGGTGGGCTATGTTCTGCACCGGGGCAGTGTCTGGCCGCCGGCGCTGGCTATTGGTGCCAGCCGGCAGGATCCGGTCTCCTCATCCGGCATTTCCCCGTTGGCCGCCACCGGTGAGAGTGGGCAGCTTCCGGCGGGAACCGACGGGGGAGATCCTTCCCGGAATTCCGCTGGCAGTAGCGGCGGAGATGAGGCTCCCGGCGCAGATCCTGCGGGCGGGGACGGGCACCGGTGACCGGGGAGGCCGGGCTCCCGGCAGTGCGCCTTGAGGGGCTGACCCACCGCTACGGGAAGATCCTCGCCCTGGACGATGTGTCCCTGACGGTTCCCACCGGCACCACCCTGGGGCTGGTGGGGGCCGACGGCGTGGGCAAGTCCACCCTGCTGTCCCTTATTGCCGGGGTGAAGATCCGGCAGCGGGGCAGGGTGGAGGTTCTGGGTGAGGATATGGGAGCCGGGGATGCCCGCTCCCGTATGTCCCGCCGGGTGGCCTTCATGCCCCAGGGTCTGGGGAAAAACCTTTATCCCACCCTTTCGGTGATGGAGAACATCTCCTTCCATGCGGATCTCTTCGGCCTCAGGGGGCGGGGGCGGAGCGCCCGGATCCGGCGCCTTCTGGGGGCCACCTCCCTGCTGCCCTTCGCCTCCAGGGCGGCTGGGAAGCTTTCTGGCGGCATGAAGCAGAAGCTCTCCCTCTGCTGCGCCTTGATCCACAGCCCGGAGCTGCTCATCCTGGATGAGCCCACCACCGGTGTGGATCCCCTGTCCCGCCGGCAGTTCTGGACCCTGGTGGCGGAGCTTATGGCCGAGAGCCCGGGCATGACGGTGATGGTCTCCACGGCTTATATCGATGAGGCGGAGAATTTTGCCCACACCGTCATGATGGACGGCGGCAGGATCCTGGCCAGCGCCCTCACCGCTGATCTGATTGCCGGAACCGGCTCCCGGGATCTGGAGGAGGCCTACATGAGGATGCTCCCTCCGGAGAAGCGGGGCCGGGAGGGCGGCTTCAGGATCCCGCCCTACCGCCGGGAGCCGGGGGAGGAGCCGGCCATTGCGGCCACGGATCTGACACGGCGGTTTGGCAGCTTCACCGCCGTGGATCATGTGAGCTTTGAGATCGGCCGGGGGGAGATCTTCGGGTTTCTGGGCTCCAACGGCTGTGGCAAGTCCACCACCATGAAGATGCTCACCGGGCTGCTGGAGCCGACCTCCGGGGAGGCCCGGATCCTGGGCTGCCTGGCGGACGCCGGCAGCAATGACATCAAGCTCCAGGTGGGCTATATGTCCCAGGCCTTTTCCCTTTATGAGGAGCTGACGGTGCTGGAGAACCTGCTGCTTCACGCCAAGCTGTACCGCATCCCCCTGCTGCGCCGGAAGGAGGCTGTGGACCGGGTCCTGGACCGCTTTGATCTGCGCCGGGTGCGCCACGCCACCCCCAGGTCACTGTCTTTGGGGATCCGGCAGCGCCTGCAACTTGCCGCCGCCTGCCTGCACCATCCCTCAATTCTCATCCTGGACGAGCCCACCTCCGGCGTGGATCCCGCCGCCCGGGATCTGTTCTGGGACTATCTCATCCGCCTGTCCCGGGAGGATCGGGTGACCATTTTCGTGTCCACCCATTTCATGAATGAGGCGGAGCGCTGTGACCGGATCTCCCTGATGCACCGGGGCCGGGTGCTGGCGGCGGACACCCCCGAGGGGCTCCGGCGCAGCCGGAATGCCGCCACCCTGGAGGATGCCTTCATCAGCTATCTTGAGGACGCCCAGGGATCCGGGGAGGGCGCCGCCGTTTCCGGGACCGCCGCCGGCGCGGAGCCTGCCGGCCGGAGCTCCACGGGCCTGCTCTACAGCCTGGGGGTGGTGCTGGCCTTTGCCCTCCGGGAGGGCCGGGAACTCCTCCGGGATCCGGTGCGCATGTTCTTTGTCCTGTTTGGGGCGGTGGTTTTTGAGATCGCCGCCTCCTACGGCATCTCCTTTGACATGACCGCCATGCCCTTTGCCGTGGCAGATCATGATCAGTCCCGGGAGAGCCGAATGCTGATCCGGGAGTTTCAGGGTTCGGCCTACCTGCGGGAGCTGAGCCTGGAGGGTGATGAGGCCTTCTCGAATGTGCCGGAGCTTTTCCGGCGGCACCATGTGAAGCTGCTCATCGACATTCCCCCGGAATACGGGCGGCGTCTTCTCCGGGGTGAGTCCCCGGAGGTGGGCTTCCATATCGACGGGGCCTTCCCCTCGGTGGCCAACAATGTCAGGAACTATGTGGACGGCATCATGCGCCGCTACAATGCGTCCCTGGCCGGAGGGGCCGGAGTTGAGCAGGCGCCTCTGGAGGTCAGGTTCATGTACAACGAGATCTTCCGCAGCGTCTATGTCATTGTCCCGGGGCTCATCATGCTGTCCATGGTGATGTTTCCGGCCATGATGACCGCCCTGGGGGTGGTGCGGGAGAAGGATCTGGGCACCATCAGCAACCTTTACACCTCCCCGGCCACGGTGCTGCAGTTTCTCGTGGGCAAGCAGATCCCCTACATCATCCTGTCCCTGCTGAGTTTCCTGATCATGACCCTGTGCGCCGTCCTCCTGCTGGGAGTCCCGGTTCGGGGATCCTTCTGGGCCCTGCTGGGGGGCGCTGTCCTCATGGTGGCGGCCTCCTCCTCCTTCGGCCTGCTGGTGTCCTGCTTTGTACGGACCCAGGTGGCGGCCATTTTCGGATCGGCAGTGCTTTCCATCCTGCCGGCCATCAACTTCTCCGGCTTTCTCTACCCCCTGTCCACCCTGGAGGGGGCCGGCTACGTTATGGGAAGGATGTTTCCCTGCTCCTGGTTCCAGATCGTGAGCCTGGGCTCCTTCAGCAAGGGCCTGGGCGCGGAGAGTTTCGGGCAGGTGTATGGCGTCATCGCCCTGCAGGCGGCGGTGTACATGATCCTGGCGGCGCTGCTGCTGAAAAAACAGGAGAAGTGAATGTACGCCGTTCTGTCCAACATCCTGATCCTGAGCCTCAAGGAGATCAAGAGCCTGCTGTCCGACGTGATCCTGGTGGCACTGATGGTGTACTTCTTCACCGCCGCCGTGGTGGTGGCCGCCAAGGGGGCCAGCCAGGAGGTCAGGAACGCCCCGGTGGCGGTGGTGGATCATGACCGATCCGCCCTGTCCCGGCGTCTGATGGATGCAGTGCTGCCGCCCCATTTCAAGCGTCCCGTGGCCGTGGAGTCCGGTGAGGTCCAGCGCCACATGGATCTGGGGGACTTCTACTTCGTCCTGGACATTCCCCCGGGGTATGAGGAGAAGATCCTGAAGGGGGAGCGTCCCCGGATCCAGTTGCTGGTGGATGCCACCGCCATGACCCTGGCCGGCACCGGCACGGGCTACCTGACCTCGGTGCTAGGCCAGGAGCTGTCATCCTTCACCAGTGAGGCCGCTGGCGGCACTCCCCGGGAGCTGGCGCGCGCCCCCCGGGCGGTGCCGGCGGTCAATGTGCTGTTCAATCCCAACGCCTCCGCCGTCTGGCACATGGGGGTGGTGCAGATCGTGGGCAACCTGACACTGCTCACCCTGATGCTTTCCGGGGCGGCCATCATCCGGGAGAAGGAGCGGGGAACCATTGAGCATCTACTGGTGATGCCGGTTTCCGCCGGCGAGATCGCCGCCGCCAAGATCGCCGCCAACGGCACGGTGATCGTGGCCCTGGCCCTGTGCTCCCTTTACGTGATCGTGCACACGGCCCTGGGGGTTCCGGTGGAGGGCTCCTTTGGCCTGCTGACCCTGGGCATGTTCGTCTATGTGCTCAGCTTTGCTTCCCTGGGGATCCTGCTGGCGGTCATGGCCCCCTCCATGCCCCAGTTCGGACTGCTGTGCATTCCGGTGTACATGCTAGTCTACCTGCTCTCCGGGGGCACCAGTCCTGCCGAGAGCATGCCGGAGCAGATGCAGCAGCTGATCCAGGTGTCTCCCACCACCCAGTTTGTGGCCTTTATCCAGGATGTGGTGCACCGGGGCGCAGACGTTGACAATGTGGGCGGCCGGCTGCTGGTGATGCTTCTCCAGGGGCTGCTGTTTCTGGCCGTTGCCCTTTTGCGCTTCAAGTCCATGCTGCTGCGCCAGGGCTGAGTCCCGGCTTTTTCAGGAGGTGTTCATGCGTTTTGGCTTCTCTTTGGCTGCCTCTGCTGCCGGGGCGCTGCTGCTGGCGGGCTGCTCCCCTTGCACCGTGGAGTACGGGGCGGATCCGGATCTGCCGGCGTCCTACAGCTTCGCAGGATCTGCGGATCCGGCATCTGCGGCCATTGACCGCTGGTGGGAGCAGTTCGGGGATCCGGTGCTGAACCGCCTGGTGGCGGATGCTCTCAGGGACAGTCCGGATCTGGCCGCCGCCCGGGAGCGCTATGAGAAGGCCCGCCACGAGGCGGCGGTCCGGGGCGCAGATCTGGGGCCGTCGGCGGCGCTGTCCCTTCAGACCGTGGGCGGCAGGATCCTGGCTGGTGACACACCGGCGGTGCTAGATCACAGCCAGGCCCGCCGGGGTCTGCTCCTGGGTGGCGGAGTCTCCTGGGAGCCGGATATCTTCGGGGAGAAGCGGAGCCAGGCAGACGCAGCCGTCTTCAGCGCACTGTCCCGGCGGGATGAGGCTGTTGCCGCCCGGACTGCCTTGGCCGCCCGGGTGGCGGAGAACTATTTTGCCCTGCAGGAGCTGCGGGAGCGGCTGGATCTGACCCGGCGCCGGATCCAGGAACTGGAGCGCCTGGAGAAGTATGTCCGGGGACGCTTCAGCGCCGGCCAGGCCCTGGCATCGGACGTGGAGGACACTGCCGTCAGACTCAGCGCCGCCAGGGCACTGATCCCCCAGCTTGAGGCCGGATCTGACTGCCGGCGGCGGATCCTGGCGGCCCTTGCCGGCCGCGCGCCCCAGTCCTTCAATCTGGAGGATCCTCTGCCGTTTCTCCCCCGGAGCGCCCCGGCAGTTCCCGGAGGGATGGTTCCCGGGGATCTGCTGCTGCGCCGGCCGGATCTCAGGGCCTGCCAGAACCGGATCCGGGCCCTGGCCGCCATGAAGGCGGCCGCCCAGGCGGATCTGTACCCCCGGTTCGGGATCTCCTTCCTGGGGGGCTACGGCGCCCTCAGGCTGGGGGGGATCATGGGCAGCAGTGACGGCTGGTTCTCCCTGCTGACGGGATCGGTGAGTGCCCCGATCTTCACCAACGGCCGGATCCGGGAGAACATCGAGGCCCGGGGAGCGGAACTGCGGGAGGCGGCCCGGGATTTTGAGTCCCGGATCCTGGGGGCCCTGAGGGATGTAGAAAACGCCTACAGTCGTATGATCGCCCAGCAACGGCGGCGGAGCCTGCTGGAAGAGGAACTCTCCCGGGCGGATCGGCTTGCCGCTGCGGCCTTCCGGGAATTTGAGCTGGGGGCTAAGAACTTTGACGCGGCCGCCGCCGCCCGGATGCAGGTCCTGTCCTGCCAGGGGGAGATCCTGGACAGCCGGCTGCAGGAGCTGAATGCCGGCATTGACCTGTTCACCGCCCTGGGAGGCGGCTGGGATCCCGGTGAACTCACCGGGGAGGATGGTGCCGCCGGCGAGGGTGATCCTGCCGGGAAGGAGGACTACGGCACCTGACAGCTCCTGGCAGTGCCCCTCTGACCGGCGCCGGATCTGTTGACCGGGATGCTGTCTCTTGAGCTCCTTCCGGGAGATCCCGGTGCCCTCCGGCCGCCTGGGGCGCCTCTCCCCTCCGGGACTGCCCGGCGGCTCCGGGCTGACTGAAAAGCTTATGTTTTATCTGCTATAATGCTTTGTCGGGAGTTTCCGGCCCGTGGTGCCGGACTTCCATCAGGTTGATTTCCCAGAGAGCAGTCCATGTCTGATTTGAGCAGGAAAAACGGTGATGAGGACAGTGTGAAGTCCCCGTCGGTGGGTGGGCAGGCCGGATCCCCGGGGACCGGTGCGGGCACCGGCTCCGCCGGAGACGCCGGATCAGGAAAAGCCTCCGGGCCGGGGAAGGGATCTGAGACCCTGGAGTCCCTCAAGGCCAAGGAAAACCGGGTGGAGAAGGAGACCCTGAAGAACTCCCGGGATGTGAACCGGGTGAAGGACGAGCTCAGGAAGGAGAAGCAGTTCAACAGCTACAGCAGTTGGCTGGGGGTGATCAACTTCGCCTTGCTTATCATGCTGATCCTGGGGATATACATCTACGAAAGCTCCTTCAGCGCCCGGACCAAGGCCCGGCTGTATGACATCAAGACCGGGGTGCTGCGCCTGGAGGACCGGGTCCAGAGCCTGGGGGAGGCGGACAAGGTGACCGCCATCAGCATCCAGAATATCGCCTCCCAGGCCCAGGAGCATGATGACCGTCTGGCAGAGTCCGACCGCAAGATGGTCCGGATCCAGGGCCGGGTGGACGCCCTGGCCGGCAAGCTAGACAGCTTCCAGCCCGCCGAGGAGCGGAAGGTGGTGAAGGTGATGCCACCGGAGAAGCTGCTGATCAACGAGGTCCGCTATCTGTTGAAGCTCTCCTACCGCAAGATGTACCTGGAGCATGATATCTCCGTGGCGGTGTCCTTGCTCCGAGACGCGGATCTGCTGCTGGCGGAAATGGATGATCCCGAGATCCTGCCGGTGCGCAAGGGGATTGCCGCGGACATCTCCAAGCTGTCTGCCCTGGAGCCTGTGGACAGCGAGTCCCTGGTGATCCGGATCGCCGCCCTGGAGGAGAATGTGCGCAGCATGCCAGTGCTGGGTTACAAGGTCAACTTTGCCCCCGCTCGGGACGAGGCCGGCCAGGAGGATGGCGGTGAGGTGTCTGATGATATCTCCGACTGGAAGGACAATCTGGCCGGGAGCATGAACCGGTTCTTCGGCAGCCTCATGGTCATCAAGAAGAATGAGGGCGGGCGTCACCAGTTCCTCAGCGCCGACGAGGTGGCCATCCTCCAGGACAAGATCACCCTGATCCTGATGCAGGCGCAGCTGGCGGTCTACTCCCAGCAGCAGACGTCCTATGAGCAGAACCTGGCCAAGGCCGCCTCCCTGGTGGAGGAGTTCTGCGACCGGGAGGACTTCACCACGGTCCAGGTGCTGAACGAGATCCACGCCCTGCAGTCCCAGAGCGTCATATTCATCGGCATCCAGCAGTTTGACAGCCTCAACGCCCTCAGGGACTATGTCCGGAAGAGCGCCGGCGCCCGGTAGGAGTCTAGAATGAAGTACGTGGTTTTCTGTCTCCTCTTCTGTGCGGCGGTCATTGCCGCTCCCTTTCTGGTGGAGCATCACGGCTATGTATATGTGAGCGTTGCCGGGTACACCATAGAGACCTCCCTGCTGGTGGCCCTGGGGCTGGTGCTGCTCCTCTATGTGATCCTCGCCCTGCTGCTGAAGCTTCTGGGCCGGATCTTCGGCGCCCGGAGATCCATCCGGGACTTCTTCGGCCGGCGGCGGGAGAACAATGCCCGGGAGAACCTTTACTTCGGTCTCATCGCCCTGCTGGAGCACCGCTATGAGGAGGCCCAGCATCTGCTGATTTCCTGCACCCACTCCCGCCACCGCTCCGTGGCCAGCTACATCATTGCCGCCGAGGCCGCCGCCAAGAACGGGGATGAGAAGGCGTGCCTGGAGTGCCTCGGGCACGCCCGGGAACTGGAGCCCCGGTCAGATCTGGCCTGCACCCTCCTGGAGTCCGGCCTGTATGTCCGCAGCCACCGGTATGAGCAGGCAGCTGCCGTCCTGGAGAAAGCCGCGGAGATCTATCCCTTCCATCCGGCGGTGTACCGCAGCCTGGGGGATCTCTACCTTATCCGCAGCGACTACGCCCGGCTGCGGGAGGTGTTGCCCCGGATCAAGCACATCCGGGCTTTCCGCTATGAGGACTTCCTGCGGATCCAGCTTACCCTGTACCGCCATGATCTGGAGACGGTCACCGACGGCGACCAGGCTTTGGAGATGTGGTCCGGTGTGAGCCGCTCCTTCCGCCGGGAGCCGGCGGTCCGGGGTGTCTTCGCCAGGGCTCTGGCCCGGTTCGGCAAGATCCGGGAGGCCGAGGACATTTTTCGGGAGGGCTTCCGCAAGGCGGACATGGACAGCATGCTGGATGAGGTCAGTCGCTGCGAGGTGGCGCTGCCGGCGGTGCGCAATTACCTGATCCTCCTGGAAGCTAGCCGGCGGGACCGGGACTTTGCCGAGGACAAGCTCTACCGGGCCCTGGCCAACCAGTTCCTGGCGGCCTGCGATTATCCCTCCTCCATTGAGCGCTTCCGCAAGGCCATCGCCATCGCCCCGGTGAGCGACGACTATGTGAAGATCTCCCGTTGCTACGAGGCTGAGCGCCTGTTTGAGAAGGCCAGCATCAATCTGAAGAAGGCGGTTGAATAGACAAATGCAGGATGGCGTCCCCCTGGATGCGATAATTGATCGCCTCGCAAAGATCACCGCTGACCGCACCAGGCGGGCCGTGGCCGCCATGAGTCCCACCGCCCGGCATTTCTTCTCTGTCATTCCGGTGCTGCTGCACTACAACCATCCTATCCTCCCGGGCTTCGTCCCGGGGAACACCCCCCACGGGATCTGCAACTTCTCCATGTCCCCCAGCCAGATGGACTATCTGGACACCATGTGCAGCGTGGGCAACTGCAACATCATCAGCTACATCGAAAACCCCGCCATCGTCTCCCTGTACTGCATGGGCAGCACCTCCTCCGTGGGCCAGTCGGCCTCCTCGGATCTGGATATTTGGGTGTGCTACTCCCACCTGATGCCCGGGGAGGATGTGAAGAAGCTGGAGCAGAAATGCGGGGTGGTGGCCAATGTGGCCCAGAACCAGGGTGTGGACGTGAACTTCTTCCTGATCCCGGACAACAAGTTCCGCCGTCGGGACAGCACCACCGGCGTGGACGGGGAGAACTGCGGTAGCGCCCTCCACCTGCTGTTGCTGGAGGAGTTCTACCGCTCTTCCCTGTGGATGGCCGGCAAGAAGCTGGCCTGGTACCTGGTCCCCGAGGAGTACGACACCAGCCAGGAGAGCTACAACAACTATGTGAACTCCCTGTTCCTCTGCGGCAAGATCCGCAGCTCCGAGTGGTTTGATCTGGGCTCGATCAATGACATTCCCGTGAAGGAGTTCTTCGGCTCCGCCATGTGGCTACTGTACAAGGCGGTGGACTCCCCTTATAAGGCGGTGCTGAAGATCATGCTCATGGAGGCCTATGCCTACGAGTACCCTGACGTGCGCTTTGTGGCCTGCCAGATCCGGGAGCGGATGCAGCACTCGGACAGTTATGATCTGTCCATGGACTCCTACTACACCGCCTATGAGCGGATCATCGAGTACCTGAACTGCATCGGGGATCTGGAGCGCCCGGAGGTGGTCAAGGCCTGCTTTCTGATGAAGATCGCCGCGGGGATTGACGAGAAGGAACCCTCGGCCTACATGCAGTGGCGGATCAACCTGGTGCATGATTTTGTGGAGCGCTGCTCCATGGATCAGAAGGCCGCCGCCCACCTGCGCAGCAACAGTAACTGGAAGATCGACGACGTCAGTGAGGCTTACCGCCTGGTCACCCGGATCATGCTCCAGTGCAGCAACCGCCTGCGCACCTTCTCCAACCGGGCCCACAAGATGGGCTCCCCCATTGACGTGACGGATTTCCAGATCCTCACCCAGAAGCTCAGCACCGCCTTTGAGCCCAAGCGGGACAAGATCATCCGGGTGAACCTGAATATCGCCCCCAACCTGGAGGAGCGGCACATCTCCCTGGTGTATGTGGCTCCCGGGGGGATCAACCGCTCGGGCTGGTACCTGTATCCCACAACCCTGGCCCCCCTGGATCTGGTGCGCCGCCGCTGTGTCTACTTCCACCGCAATCCCGTGAACGTGATCTGCTGGGCCATCGGCAACGGAGTGCTCACCCCTGACACGGAGATCAGCATCTCCGGCGGGGCCCCGGCCGGGGAGGCCTCCTGTCTCAGGACCCTGGCGGAGGATCTGCTGAAGAACCGCAGCTCCCTGTGGGGCAGGGAGGTCAGCAACCGGGATCTGGTGGGACCCATGTATTTCAAGCATCTCATACTGCTGCTGAATGTCTCCGCCGATGTCACCCTGGAGACCGACCGGAAGGAGCTGGATCTCAGCAACATCGACGTGCTGTCCGTGGGGGAGGAGAAGAAGTCCCTGCTCAGCTCCATTGACGTGGTGTTCCGCAACTCCTGGGGGGAGATCTACGTGAAGCGCTACCAGGGGGAGAAGGAGATCATCCAGGGCATCACCGAGATGCTCAACATCCGCCGCCCGGGCACCTCGGTGTCCCGGATCCCCCGGTTCACCGTGCTCTGCTACAGTCGCTTCCTGTCGGGGATCATCCGGCAGCATGTGGAGGATCTGCTGAAGGATCTCCTGCTGGTGGCTCATTCCACCGGGGAGCGGAACTCCTCCATGGTGTTCATGATGGGTAGCACCAGCTATTCGGTGATCCGCAACCACAAGAATGTCACCATCACCCCCCTGCGGGACTCCCTGGATCTCATGCAGTCCATCCATGCCATGGAGATCGAGATGGCCCGGGAAAACGGCAGCAGCCCCTTCCTGGAGCAGATCTACCAGTATGCCAGCAAGGGGGTGGTGCAGTTCTTCTTTGAGCAGTCCCCGGAGGGGTGCATTGTCTATGTGCTGGACGAGAACAACCAGATGAAGTCCTACATGAACAGCGGCCAGGACTGCGGGGAACTGGTGGGGAGCATCAGCCGCACCTTCACCGAGCAGCTCCCCGGGGCCGGCCGGCTGAACAGCACCCATTTCGCCGTGCCCCAGTTTTACATGCTCACCCGCAGCAGCGGGGAGCTGAAGGTGGACTGCTACCGGGCCGGTGATAAGTGATGCGGCCCTCTGTTGTCCGGTGCTATAATCCCGCCGCCGCCCGGGGCGGCGTGCCCAGGTTCCACGGGAGATCTGATATGCGCTTCATGCCGGTGTGCCTTTTGGCGTTTTCCTGTTGCTGCCTCTGGGGCTGCGGCCTTAGGGGCCCCCTGTACATGCCCGGCACCACCCCGGTCCGCCATGACAGTGTCTGGTCCCGGGAGGTGTCCCAGGACAGCGGTCAGATCCGGAGCGGGGATGAGGTACGGGAGCAGGAACAGCTTCCCGCCGGCCGGGAACTGTCCCCGGACGGGACCGCCCCGGGCCCCGGGACCGGGGACACATCATCCACCGGCGCTGCACCTGGGGTAGCCCCCGGGGACCGGGACGGGGCACCATGATCAACAGCCGGGGATCCCGGCGGGGAGCCCCGGATCTTTCTTGCATTTTCAGGAACTACCACCATGGAATATTCAGATCACTTCACCTACCGGCAAGATGAGCTGCATGCGGAGGACTGCTCCGTGGCAGATCTGGCCGCCAAGTACGGCACGCCCCTGTATGTCTACTCCCGCAGCTCCCTGGAGGGCGCCTTTCGGGAATATGATGACAACCTCAGGATCCCCCACCGGATCTGCTATGCGGTGAAGGCCAACAGCTCCCTGGCGGTGCTTCAGCTCATGGCTTCCCTGGGGGCGGGCTTTGACATTGTCTCCGTGGGTGAACTGGCCCGGGTCATCCAGGCCGGCGGGGATCCCGGCAGGGTGGTGTACTCCGGCGTGGGCAAGCGGGAGGACGAGATCCGCTTTGCCCTGGAGCAGGGGATCTACTGCTTCAATGTGGAGTCTGCCCCGGAGCTGGAGCGGATCTCCCAGGTGGCCTCATCCATGGGCGCCACCGCCCCGGTGGCCGTCCGGGTGAACCCCAATGTGGATCCCAAGACCCATCCCTATATCTCCACGGGCCTGAAAAAGAACAAGTTCGGCGTCCCTGTGGAGGAGGCTTATGAGCTGTACCGGCGCGCCGGTGAGCTCCCCGGGATCCGGGTCACCGGCATTGACTGCCACATCGGCTCCCAGATGACCACCACCGGCCCCCTCATGGAGGCCCTGGAGACCCTGGTGACCATGGCCGGGCGCCTGAAGGCGGATCATCCCCATCTGGATCACCTGGATATCGGCGGGGGCCTGGGGATCAACTACCGGGATGAGAACTGCGTCTCCGCCGCCGCTTACATGGAGTCCCTGAACAGCCGCCTGGCTTCCCTGGGGCTCACGGTGCTGGTGGAGCCGGGCCGCTCCCTGGTGGGCAACGCCGGGATCCTGGTGACCCGGGTGGAGTATGTGAAGAAGGGCGCCGAAACGGATTTTGCCGTGGTGGATGCGGGCATGAACGACATGATCCGCCCCGCTCTGTATGAGGCCTGGATGGCCATCGCCCCGGTGCGCCGGGGTGCCGCTCCGGTCCGGCACTGCTCGGTGGTGGGCCCTATCTGCGAGTCCGGGGATTTCCTGGGACTGGATCGGGAACTGGAAGTCAAGGCCGGGGATCTGCTGGTCCAGTTCTCCGCCGGAGCTTACGGTTTCTCCATGTCCTCCAACTACAACTCCCGGCCCCGGGCTGCGGAGGTGATGGTGTATGGGGATCAGGAGCAGCTGATCCGGAGCCGGGAGACCCTGGACGATCTGTGGCGCCATGAGATCCTCCTGTCCGGTGTCAGCGCCGGCTGAGATGCCCGGAGGCTCGGTGGCGGCATGAAGGCGCGCTTTGCCAAGATCCTGGTGGCCGGGGAGGACTATGCGGTGATGGACGCCGTCACCCAGCGGGTGTATGTCAGCCCGGTGACGGTGCAGCGCCTGGCCGACCGGAAAAGGGGGATCGGCTTCAGGAGCCTGGCCCTGATCGAGCCGCCCTATGATCCGGAACTGGATTTCCACCTGAGGATCTATGACGTCCGGGGCAACGAGTCCCGGGACTGCTTTGACGCAGCTGCGGCCTGTGCTGTGTATGCGGTGCAGAAGTCCCTGGCCTTCGGCACGGAGCTGGGCTTCAGCTCCCTGTGGGGGCGGATCCGGGCTGCGGGCGGTGCCGGTGGCACAGTGGATCTGTGGGCCGATCCCCCGGACTTTGCTCCTGCCGCAGTGCCTTTCCGGGCCCAGAGCGCCGAGAAGATCTATATTCTCCAGTCCCAGGGGCGCAATGTGCTGTGCAGCGCCATGCGTTTCGGCACCCCCTTCTGTGCCGCCGAAAGCGTGGACGCCGGGGGTGACAGCGCCGGGGCGGCCGGTGAGGGGAGTAGCGAGGCCGACCGGCTGTGTGCGGGCCTGGCCGCCCATGAGCGCTTCCCCGAGGGCTGCGCGGCGTGCATGTATGAGATCGTCTCCCGGGATCAGGTGCGCCTGACGGGGCTCAGCGGCGCCGGGATCGGGGTGGCCGCTGCCGCCGCTGCCCTGGCCGGGATCTCCCGGGGGCTGCTGGATCCCGCACCCCAGGTGCGCTTGGGGGATCAGCTTCTCCGGGTGTCCTGGGGCGGCGGCAGCGGGAAGATCTGCTGCCAGGTGCCGGTGACCCCGGTGTTTGACGGCGAGGTGGAGCTGTGACGGCTAGGGGATCCTCCGGCGGATCCCCGGCGCACCCAGGTTTTTCATTCCCAGGGAGATCCCCTGGGACGGGCGGATCCCTCTGGATCTGTCCTTGAAGCCATGCCCAGAGACTGCAAGACGGAGATCCCCATGGTAGAAGAGAACAAGTCCCCCAGATCATCCCGCAAACTGAACCTCAGGCCCGCCCATGAGGACGACATCGCCTCCTATCTCATTGCCAATCCCGCCTTCTTCATCCGTCATCCCGAGGTTCTGGATGCGGTGGAGATCCCCCATCCTGTCCGGGGCTCCATCTCCCTGGTGGAAGCCCAGCAGAAGCGCCTGAAGGAGCAGATCCGGCAGTTGACCGCCCGGATGCATGATGTGAACAGCATCGCCTGCCACAACGCCAACATCTTCCGGACCTTCTTCGGCCTCTACAACGATCTCTACCAGTGCGGCTCTGTCCATGCCCTGGCAGATCTGCTGAACGAATGCTGCCGGGCCTACCTCTTCATTCCCAACACCCGGCTGTGGCTTAACGGGGACATGGTCCTGGATCTCCAGGATCCCGGGGATCAGCCCTATGTCATGGACATCGGCTCCTTTTCCTCTGTGTGCAATGACATCATGCGCCGGGAGAAGGTGAGCATGGGCAAGCTCACCCCCCAGGAGCGGCGGATCATCTTCGCCGATGACGAACTGCTGTACTCCAGGGCCCTGGTGCGCATGGGAGAGTATGGCGACATGGGGCTGCTGGCCTTCGGCCATGCGGACGCGGGCCACTACCACGACAACCTGGACACCTTTTTCATTGAGCAGCTGGCGGACTACATCGCCCTGCTGCTGCCCAGGTTTGTGCGCTTCAGTGACCGGAGGTGACTGTGCTAGGACTTGAGGAAGCTTTTGACCGTTTCTGCACCTACATGCGTGCGGAGCGGGGGCTGAGCCCCCGCACTGAGAAGACCTACCGCAGCGCCCTGGAGATCTTTGCCGCCTATCTGGCGGAGCAGGGGGTGGATTGCGCCGAGCAGGTGACCATGACCCATGTCCGGGGCTTTGTCATGAGCCAGAACCGGGCGGGCCTGGCTCCGGGCACCACGGACACCCGCCTGGCGGCGGTGCGCAGCTTCTTCCGTTTCCTGTGCCTGAAGGAGCTGGTCCAGGCCGATCCTGCCATGACGGTGCCGGGGCTCAAGATCGGCCAGCGCCTGCCCTCCTTCTTCCGGGAGGAGCAGATGACCTTCATGCTGGATCAGAAAATACGCTGCGGTCACGGGGAGAACGGCGGCCACGGGCCGGAGGAGGATATTTTCCTGGCCTACCGGGATCAGGCCATCATGGAGTTGTTCTACTCCTCGGGGCTCCGGCTGTCGGAGCTGACGGATCTGGATCTGGACCGGGTCTACACAGAGGACAAGACGGTGCGGGTCACCGGCAAGGGCAGCAAGGAGCGCATTGTCCCCCTGGGGGAGGCGGCCCTTAAGGCGGTGCAGGAGTACCTGCCCCTGCGGAACGCCCGGACCCCGGCCCAGGAGACGGCGCTGTTTGTCAGCCGCACCGGGGCCCGGCTCACCCCCCGCAATGTGGAGCTTAGGCTTAAGCGCTACGCCGCCGCCCGCGGGGTCACCGAGCGCATGCACCCCCACAAGCTCCGGCATTCCTTTGCCACGGTCATGGTGAACAACTCCGGGGATGTCCGGGCGGTGCAGAAGATGCTGGGCCATGAGAAACTCTCCACCACCCAGCTCTACACCCATGCGGATCTGGCCTCCATCGCCCGCAGCTACCACCGTTTCCATCCCCGGGACCGGATGGCCGGGCTGACCGGGAGCACGGAAAGCCCCGGCTCATGAGATCCTACCGTACCCTGGGTCCTGTCCGGGCGGTCACCTTTGATCTGGACGACACCCTGTATGACAACACCCCGGTGATCGCCGCCGCGGAGAGCTGGTATGAGGCCGCCCTGGCGTGCCACCCCATGCTCCGATCTTCGGAGCTGCGGCTGTGTCCCGGTCGGGTGCGGCGCATGGTGCTCCGGGAGTTTCCGGAGCTGGAGCATGACGTCACCCTCCTGCGGGCGGAGATCCTCACCCGGATCTTCCTGGATGCCGGTCTGGCCCCTGCTGATGCCCGGCGGGAGGGGGAGCTGATGACCCGGCGCTTCATTCAGGTGCGCTCCGCCTTCCGGATCCCACCGGAGACCTTTGCGATCCTGCGGAACCTGGGGCGGCGCTACCCCCTGGTGGCCCTGTCCAACGGCAACATGGATCCCGTGCGCACAGGGATCTCCTCCTTCTTCCGTAGCTGCATCATGGCCGGCGGGGGCCGCCGGGCCAAGCCGGCTCCGGATCTTTTTGCCCAGGCCGCTGCCCTGGCCGGGGTGGAGCCGGGGCAGATCCTCCATGTGGGGGACGATCCTGAAACCGATATCCTGGGGGCCCGGAATGCGGGCATGCAGACCTGCATGATCTGCCCCCGGGGACTTTTCTGCCGCCCGGAGCGGGTGCGGCTGCTGCCGGATCTGGTGATCCGCAGCCTGAAGGAGCTGGAGCTGGTTCTCCTATGACAGAGACGACTGATCCCACCGGGAAGACTGATCCCTCATCTGCTGACGAGGGCCTGAACCCCATGCAGATGGAGGCGGTGACCGCCCCCAGGTGCAACATGATCATCCACGCCGGGGCGGGATCCGGGAAAACCCGGGTGCTGGTGGCCCGGATCGCCTACCTTATCCGGGTGGAGGGCCTGCGTCCCGGGGAGATCATGGCCGTGACCTTCACCAACAAGGCGGCCACGGAGATGAAGGAGCGGATCGCCGCCAGCGTGGGCAGCCGCATCCATATCGGCGGGCTGCTCATGGGTACCTTCCACGGCCTGTGCAACCGGATCCTCCGGCAGTTCCATGATGCCGCGGGGCTGCCTGCGGGCTTCACCATCATGGACGAGGCCGACCGGGAAAGCCTGATCCGGCGCCTGGTGCGGGATGCGGCTGCGGAGGAGGGATCCCCCCTGGATCTCGGCGGTCCAGCGGAGGTGCGGAGCTTTGTCCGGGAGGCGGCGGAGTTCATCGCCAAGATGAAGGAGCAGGGCCGGCGCTGGCAGGCCTGCGCCGACGATATCATGCCGGAGCTGGCGGAGGGCTCCAAGCGGCGCCGCACCGCCGGGATGCTCCTGGAGATCTACCGCCGCTATGAGGAGACCTGCCAGCGGCTGGCCATGGTGGACTTCGCCGAACTGATCCTCCGGGTGTGCGAGCTGCTGGAGCAGTGCGAGGAGGTGCGCTTCCGCCTGCACCGCCTCATCCGGGAGATCCTGGTGGACGAGTTCCAGGACTCCAATGATATCCAGCTGCGCCTGATCATGGATCTCATGACCCCCGACACCCATGTGACCGCCGTGGGGGACAATGATCAGTCCATCTACAGCTGGCGGGGTGCCCGGCCGGAGTGCATGCTCTCCCTCAGGGACATGGTGCCGGACGTGCGGGTGGTCAAACTGGAGCAGAACTACCGTTCCACCAGCCACATCCTGAATGTGGCCAATGATCTCATCAGCCTGAATCCCCGGCGGGAGGTCAAGGAGCTGTGGACCGATCGCAAGGGCGGGGAGCCGGTGACCATCCTAAGCTCCGTCTCCGCCACTGAGGAGGCCGCCCTGACGGTCCGGATCATCCGCACCCTCCACCAGGAGGAGCAGATCCCCTACAGCCAGATGGCGGTGCTGTACCGCTTCAACAGCATCTCCCGCAACTTTGAGAACGAACTCACCTCCCAAGGGATCCCCTACCGGATCCTGGCCGGCCGCCGGTTCTTTGACCGCCAGGAGATCCGGGATCTCATGGGCTATCTCCGGCTGCTGGTGAATCCCGAGGATGACGCAGCCTTCCTCCGGGTGGTGAACATGCCGCCCCGGGGGGTGGGGAAGCGCTCCCTGGAGGTGCTGGAGGCCCTCTCCCGTTCCCGGGGGATCGGCATGCTGGCGGCGGCCGGGGCGGCCCTGGAGGAGAAACTGGTGGCGGGCCGGGCCCGCAGCGGCCTGGCCGCCCTGCTGGATCTGCTGCCAAAGCTTCGGGAGGATGCCGCCGGGGAGGCCCTGGAGAACGTGGTGCGGAATGTCATGGAGCTGTCGGGCCTCTATGCCTGCTACCAGGAGCAGGAGTCCCGGGAAAAGTATGACGACGGCAGCCGCACCGGCAACCTGGAGGAGTTTGTCAACTCCTGCGCCCTCTTCCCCTTCCCCGACGATGAAGAGCGGGACGGCCTGTCGGCTCTGGCGCTGTTCCTGCAGCAGGCCTCCCTAGAGACGGAGTCTGCAGAGGAGTCCGAGGAGGACGGGGGCGACCGGGTGAACCTGCTGACCATCCATGCCGCCAAGGGCCTGGAGTTTGACACGGTGTTCCTGGTGGCCTTTGAGGAGGGGATCCTGCCCTCAGCCCGGGCTTTCAGCCTCCAGGAGGGCAGTGCCGACGCCCAGGATGAGGAGCTGCGCCTGGCCTATGTGGCGGTAACCCGGGCCCGGAACCGCTGCTATCTCTCCTATGCCCGCAGCCGGGTGCTCTTCGGCCAGGTGACCCCCACCACCAGCAGCAGCTTCATGCGCTATCTTTCCGGGGAGAGCGTCCGGACCCTGAGCAGTGACAGTTCCCTTTTCCCCCGGAGCCGGAAAGGTCTCCGGAGCATGCCGGGAACCAGCGCTGCCGGCGGCAGCACCGGCAGTGTGGGAAAAGCCGGCAGCAGCAGTGCGGGGAAACCCGGCAGTATCAGCAGTTCAGGAAAAACTGAAAATGCCGGCAGCGCAGGAAAAGCCGGAAGTACCGTTTGCACAGGAAAAACCGGCAGTGCCGGGACCGAAAGTGCGGGCACACCTCCGGGTGCCCCAGAGGCCGCCCCGGAGACACCCAAGCCCCGGATGGTGACCCTGGGGGGCGCCGGCGGCGCCGGGAACAAGGCCGCCGCCACCCCGGATTTCCGCCCCGGGGACCGGGTCTTCCACCAGAAGTTCGGGGAGGGCACGGTGCGGCGCCTCCAGACCGGCGGGGCCTTCTCCCGGATCTGGGTGGAGTTTGCCGGGAAGAAGATGATGTGTCTCAGCCTGCAGATGGCCAATTTGCGGAAACTGCCGGGCGGGGAGAGAAAGAAGTGAGGCTCCGGCGCTGCCGGGGATAGCATATGGGAAAAACCATCGTCACGATCCTGATCCTTGCCATGATCTATGTCCTGGCGCGGATGTTCACCTCCGGCATCACCGTGGAGTCTGACGTCTACGGCTATTACAAGGACGGGAAACTGAACCGGCGGGGGATCGTGTCCCTGGTCCAGGATATCAAGCGCCGGATCCCCATAAAGACCACCGACACCACCGTGGTGGGGGTGACCTACAACTATGAGGACACCAGCCCGCCCCGGGGGCAGATCAACTACTACCACCGGATTGATCCCGACAAGGTAGACTTCTACCTCAGCCACCGGCAGCAGGTGGTGAACCACATGGCCACGGTGCAGTGCGCCAACAGCGAGGTGGTGGCCATGCTGGAGAAGCTGGAGCGGATCACCATCTCCTTCTACCGGGGATCCGAATTCCTCTTCGGCATGGAGGTGTCTGCCGAGCTGTGCGCCTCCGGTGAGAACAGCCGGGAGGCCCCGGCGCCTTCGGGAGATCAGGACGGCTCTGAGCCTGAGCCCGGGACCGGGGAGGAGCCTGCCGGATCCCCGGAAAAGGCTCCGGAAAAAGGGGATCCTCCCCAGGGAGCGCCGGCTGCAGCCGGGGATGATCGGGGGAGCAAAGCGGGAGACGCCCATGACACCCCGGCCGGCGAGGGCGGCAAGGGCGGTGACGCCCCGGAGGGCGCCCGGGACAGCCGGAAGGATGATCCCGTGGCCCGGCATGTGGCCATGCTTTCCCCGAAGCTGCCCATTAAAACCAGCTTCGGCTCCCTGATCCGGGTGGATGCCGAGGGGCGGGATGGGGTGCGCCACAGCTTTGATGTGGACGGGGACCGGCTGGGAGGCTTTGCCTCCATGAAGGGCCGGATCCTGGAGGCTTACTGCGCCAACGCCCATCTGGCCTCCCTGCTGTCCCAGGTGGATCATGTCACCCTGGATTTCAGTAGCGGCGGCCACGGGGTTGCCCGGTGGAAAGTGACCCGGGCCGACTGCGCCGCCCGGGGCGGGAAGTGATCCCGTTCCGGCAGTCCTGGTGCAGGGGCGGCGCTTGCTTTGACGGGGCTTTGCACCTATAATGAGCACTGTCAAAAATCAATTCTGTCCGTTCACAGTTTCAATCCCCCAAGCCAGCCTGTCTGTTCCGGAACGCACCGTGTCCTCACGGAAGGTTATCCTTGTCTGCTTGAAATTTGGCCCGGCATTTTTCATTCCGTTTTTTCACATTCACTGATTCTTTTCTTACCATGATGCACTTATCTGAGCTGAAGAACAAAAGCGTAGACGAATTACAGACCATGGCCGCCGAAATGGGGCTGGAGGTTTCCCGGGCCTACAAGAAGGATCTGATCTTCGCCATCCTCAAGGCCCACGCCGATCACGGGGAGGACATATACGGTAGCGGCGTTCTGGAGATCATGCAGGACGGCTACGGCTTCCTGCGTAGCGCCGACTCCTCCTACCTGTCCGGCCCGGACGATATCTACGTGTCCCCCAACCAGATCCGCAAGTTGCATCTGCGCACAGGCGACACCATTGAGGGCAAGATCCGGAACCCCAAGTCCGAGAGCGAGAAGTATTTCGCCCTGTTGAAGGTGGACTCCATCAACGGGGAGCCGGAGAACCAGAACCGCAAGACGCTGTTTGAGAACCTGACCCCCATCCACCCTGACGAGATGCTGCGCCTGGAGCGGGGCAACGGCACCCGGGAGGATATCACCGCCCGGATCCTGGATCTGGCCTCCCCAATCGGCAAGGGTCAGCGCGGCCTTATCGTGGCCCCGCCCAAGGCCGGCAAGACCGTGCTGCTGCAGAACATCGCCCAGAGCCTGGCCAGCAACAACCCCGAGTGCGTGCTCATCGTCCTGCTGATTGACGAACGTCCCGAGGAGGTCACGGAGATGACCCGCCTGGTCCGGGGCGAGGTGGTGGCCTCTACCTTTGACGAGCCCGCCAGCCGCCATGTGCAGGTGGCCGAGATGGTCATTGAGAAGGCCAAGCGCCTGGTGGAGCACAACAAGGATGTGGTGATCCTCCTGGACTCCATCACCCGTCTGGCCCGAGCCTACAACACCGTGACCCCGCCCTCAGGAAGGGTGCTGTCCGGCGGTGTGGATGCCAACGCCCTGCACAAGCCCAAGAAGTTTTTCGGCGCAGCCCGGAACATTGAGAACGGCGGCTCCCTGACCATCATCGCCACGGCCCTCATTGACACCGGCTCCAAGATGGACGAGGTGATCTTCGAGGAGTTCAAGGGTACCGGCAACATGGAAGTGCGCATGTCCCGTCGGGTGGCGGAGAAGCGGGTCTTTCCGGCCATCGACATCACCAAGTCCGGCACACGCCATGATGAGCTGCTACTGCGTCCTGACGAACTCAGGAATATCTGGGTGCTGCGCAAGTACATTCATGACATTGACGAGATCGAGGCTGCTGAGATGGTGATCAGCAACCTGGCCAAGACCAAGACCAACGAGGAGTTCTTTGACTTCATGAAGAACGCTCCCGCCTCCGCCAGCGGCAAGTGATCCTGCCAGGAAGGGCAGATCCGTAAGTGTCATATCCCGCCGGTACGCCCATGAGCACCGGGATCGCTGTCCGGACAGCAAAAAGCCGCTGACCTGCTGAAGAGGCCGGCGGCTTCTTTTTTGACCTGACTGTTTCCGGCAGCCTATTTGCTGAAGCTGATGTTCTGGCTGACGGCCCCGACTACTTCATGGGCCAGGTATACCTCCTCCAGGGAACACAGTTCCTCCTCTGTCAGTCTGAGGCTGACTGCCTTGACTGCGGCATCAAAATGCTGTGGTCTGGTTGCCCCGACAATGGGGGCCGTGACCCCACGGTGCAGTAGCCAGGCCAGGGCGATTTCGGTCATGGACACGCCCCGTTTTTCAGCCAGATCATCAACCCGGGCAATGATTGCCAGATCATTTTCCCGGGCATGGTCATATTTCTGCCTGATGACCTTGTCGGTGGTGCTCCTGATGGATCCGGATTCCCATTCCTTCCTGGTCAGATGTCCCCCGGCCAGAGGGGAATAAGGGATCAGAGCCACCCCGTACTGCCGGCAGACAGGAATAAGTTCTCTTTCATCCTCGCGGTAAAGAAGGTTGTAGTGGTTCTGCATGGTGGCAAATTTAGTGAGGCCGTTCTGCTCAGCGGCTATCTGCAGGTTGTGGAACTGATAGCCGAACATGGCTGAAGCTCCGATGGTCCGCACCTTGCCGGCCCGGACCAGGCTGTCAAGGGCACCCAAGGTCTCCTCTAGCGGGGTGCTGTAGTCAAAGCGGTGGATCTGGTAAAGATCCAGGTAGTCAGTACCCAGCCGTCTGAGGGTGCCGTCGATCTCCCGGAAAATAGCCTCCTTCGAGAGAAATCCTTCATTGAAATAGACCTTGGAGGCCAGGACTACTCTGTCCCGGGGGATCCCCAGATCCCGGACAGCCCGTCCCAGGTATTCCTCACTGCTGCCAAAAGAGTAGATATTGGCGGTGTCGAAAAAGTTGATCCCCAGATCCCAGGCGTGGGAAATCATTTCCCGGGTCTGCTTATAGTCCAGGGTCCACATGTGGAATTTTTCTGACGGTTGTCCGTATGACATGCAGCCGACACAAAGCCGTGATACCCTGATGCCGGTGCTGCCAAGTTCTGCATAGTCCATTTTGCCTCTCTCCTATAATTCCTATGTCCAGTCCTTCCGGCACTTGCCGGGATTCCGGCAAGTCACTGCAGATGGCTCCGGGCCCAGGCGACAACCTCTTCCCGTGAATCACGGACCTTTGATCCCCTGATGGCCATCCCGGGACCGATATCCCCTCCCCGGCAGCACCTGTTGAGATCCGGGACGGCGCTGCCCAGACCGCTGCCTTCGTGGGTCATCAGCGGGAAGATCATCTTTCCCGTGAAGTCAAGCTGCTCCAGCTGGGTGAAGATGCCGCAGGGATATGTGCCCCACCAGCAGGGACCGGCCACCACAATGTGTTGTGGTATCCCGAAATGTCAGTGAGACAGTCTCGCAGCTTCGGACGGGCGTGGCTCCGGAGCTCCTCTTTGGCCTCTCTGGTGCAGGTGGTGTAGTCCGGGCTGTAGGGTCTGACGGTTTCCACCTGGAAAAGATCCGCCCCCACGGCTTCGGCAATATAACCTGCTACGGTTTCCGTGTTGCCCCGGGGCAGATCCACAATGGCTCCGTCCACATAGTTCTGTCCTCTGCGGGAATAGAAAATCACAAGAGTTCTGGGCATTGTCATGTCCTCTGCTAACATCTCTTCAGTCATGGAGCCGACACATCTGCAGATGTCTTCCGGCTCAGAAAGCTCCGGTTTTTATGTGAGGCACATAGGGGGCTTCTAGTTTCTGTATCACCTCCTGAGTCAGGGTGATATCCAAGGCGGCTACCGCCTCCGTTATATGGACGGGGGAGGTGGCACCCACTATCGGTGCGGTGACAAAGGGCTTTGACAGCATCCAGGCTAGGGACACCTGGGCCATGGAGTGTCCGAGATCTGCCGCAGTCTTTTCCAGACAGTCCACCACTATCTTGTCCTGGGCGTCGGTGCTTCCCCAGACCATTGGTGATACCTGGTCCACCCGGGTCCTGCCGGTTTCGGTCCCCCAGGGATGGGCCGTTCTGCCGCCGGCCAGGGGGCTCCAGGGAACCACTGCGATCCCCCGGTCGGCGCACAATGGCATCATTTCCCGCTCCTCCTCGCGGTAAATCAGGTTGTACTGGTTCTGCATGGAGACAAACCTTGTCCAGCCATGTCTTTCCGCTATTTGGTTCAGCCGTTCGAACTCCCAGGCAAACATGGTTGAAGCCCCGATATACCTGGCCTTTCCTGATTTGACTACATCGTGAAGTGCTTCCATGATCTCCTCCATGGGGGTTTCATGATCAAGCCGGTGGATCTGGTACAGATCCACATAGTCCAGTCCTAGGCGCTTCAGGGAGTGATCAATCTCAGTCATGATGTTTTTCCGGGAAAGACCGCCGCCATTAGGCTTTCCTTCCCTCATGGGGAAATGAACCTTGGTGGCAACGACGATCTCATCCCGGTCCAGGGCAAAATCCCTGATCAGCCTGCCGGTGATCTCCTCGGATGAGCCGTTCTGGTAGACATTGGCGGTGTCAAAATAATTAATCCCCAGTTCCACTGCCTCCCGGAAAATCTCCTTGGCCCCGTCATAATCCCGGGCCCAGGGAAACACGCCGTTCTCCGGACCAGGCTTGCCAAAACTCATGCATCCCAGGCAGATCCGGGACACATCCATTCCAGACTTGCCAAGCTTCACATATTTCATAGCAGATCCCTCATTGTCCAGTATCAAGAATAACCTCAGGATCACGTCAGACATGCCTTCCCAAGGCCGTCTGAAGATCCGAAAACCTGTCAGCCCTGTCTGCCGGTTAAGAGTTGCTGCCGGACACATGCCAGGAAAGCATCATGCCGTAGAGCTGAGATACCAGAAGGTGCTGAAAAACAACTGCCACTTGGCGCTGTCAGAGTTTCCGGAGTGCCCTCCGGGTCCCGCAGCGCTTCTGATCCGCTCCGGTCAGAAGTTGATCCCCTTTTTTTACGGCGATCATAAATTCCCGCATGTAAAACCGGAGCTGATCCTTCAGGCAACCTCTGCCAATGGCTAGATCCTGGCTACAATACCTGTGAAATATTCCCGGCAGATGGCAGCGGCCAAATCCTCCGTGTGGCGGAAGTTCACATAGAAGGTTACCTGTTGCGGTGATCTCATCCGCCGGCAGGGTGCTGAAGCCATTGGTGCCGAGAAAATGATCTGTGGCTTTCCCGAGCCGTTCCAAGAGGGGGGCCTTCGGGCAATTTCCTTTCCTGGTGTTCACAGAGAGTGAGCCGGATTACTTTCCTGAAGATTATAGTGTTTTATGACCTAAAGTCACTGACTTGTAGTCATTTTTATGATATGGATCTTGTTTGGGAAATTGTTGTGGCTTCGAAGGTTTGTTCTGGGCTTCAGGGTGCCAGATAGTTCTGTTACTGTTGCGGAGGAAATCCTGCAAATACAGCGGAGGCAGGCTGTGAGGGAAAAACATGGCGGAACAGATGTGACAACATCGTGTATTGGTCAGAAAATTAAGAAAAAATACTGACCAATGACGGGTGGTGGTTCCCGCAGACCGGATGGAGATACCTGGCTGTCAGCAGGCAAGGAGGACGCTGGTATGGAAGATGAGGACAGGGTGATCTGCCGCAATGGCAGGACGGGAGACGCAGTCAGGATCCGGAAACCCGGAAGGTGAGAGGCGCCCGGGGCGCCTCTCTGGTGTTTGCCGAAACTTCCGGTCAGGACTCGGGCATCGGGTCTCTTTCGGGCGGATCAGCGGTTCTTCAGGGTGCTGGCTATGCGGTCGTTGAGGTATTCGGCCATACTGTCTCCCCGGTGCTCCATCATCTTGGGGAACATGGAGATGGGAGTCATGCCCGGGAAGGTGTTGATCTCGTTCAGCAGGATCTCCCCTTCGGCTGTGAGGAAGAAGTCCACCCGGGACAGATCCCGGAGTCCAAGGCCCCGGAAGGCCCTGAGGGCGTAGTCCCGGATCTTCTCCTGCTGCTCGGCAGTGAGATCCCCGGCCTCCACAGCGGTTCCGGTGCTGCTTGTGGCGCTGTACTTCTCGTCAAAGGAGTAGAAGCCGGAACCGCTGGTGAGGATCTCACCGGGCTTCGTGGCCACCAGTTCGCCGCGGAACTCATATACCGCCACCTCAAGTTCCCTGGCCTTTTCGGCCTTCTCCACCAGGACCTGGCTGGAATATCTGAAGGCATCGTTCACCGCCTTTTCCAGATCCTTCAGTTCATCCACCCGGTAGCAGCCAACGGAGGAGCCCTGGCTGGCGGCCTTCACAAACACGCAGCCCCACTTACGCATGGCTTGAAAGGCCCTGGCGTGTGAGGCCGGGCTGTTCACCGGCAGGAACACATAGGGGGTGTTGGGCACGTCCAGGCCGCTGAGCCACAGTTTGGTGGACACCTTGTTGAAGCACAGACGGTTACCCTCCGGGGGACAGCCCAGGTAGGGCAGACCGATGATTTCGAAGAATGACTGGATGTCACCGGTTTCTCCGGGGCACCCGTGGATGCAGGGCACCGCATAGTCAATGACGGTCCCTTCGCCGCCCTGGACGGTGAATTGGCGGCTACTGCTGAGGGTGCAGGGTCTGCCTTCCGGGGTTTCCCAGCGGTCCGGTTGCAGAACGGCCTGGTGCAGGATCACGTTGTCCAAGGAGGAAAGCTTGGCGGCCAGGTATTCGGCACTTTTCAGTGAGATGTCGTGCTCGGAACCTCCGCCGCCGCACAAAAGCAGTATCTGATGCATATGACTCCAGATTCAGTGGAAAAACAGTGCCATTATACTACCTTTGATTTTCCTCCACAGGGGCAAAAATGCGCCTGCGTCCCCGGTCCGGGACGCATTCGGGACACGTGTCAGCGCCGGCGCTTCCGGCTGGTGTTTTCTTTTGATTTTTCTGGTGGTTTCTGCTATTTTGAGCCGAGTCTGCGGGCTGGTTTTTCCCATGAATGATTTTTGTCCGGAGTCCCGCTGGAAGGGCGGGATCAGGGCACCGGGGAGACGGGTGGTGCGGGCATTCTGAGGGGTGGTGCGGAGCGTTGATGGATATCAAGACGGTGATGGGAACTGTCCGGGCGTTTTATGAGCAGCGTCCCCGGGAGGCGGAGCGCTTTGTCAACGCCGTGGCGGACTTTCTGCTGGAGAACCGGGACGATCCGGCCATTGTGGATCCCGGCGTCGGGCGGTATGTCCCCTACCTCCACAACATCTGGACCACCAATGCCCTGCCGGAGATAGTTGACGGCAGGCTCTTCATCTCTGAGGCCCTGATCAACTCCTTCATCGGCACCAGCATCCGGGAAAGCGAATCCTTCAAGTCCGTGAAGTCCGTGGACATCAACTGCTATGGCAGCGGGGTCATTGACTGCATGGTGGAGCATTCCCTGGGGCGCTTCCTGATCCGGGCGGAGATCGCCGAGTGGGTCCATGACAACCGGAAGTCCTGCGTGGTGTTCTGCATCAACGACAAGAAGGTCATGAGCGGCAACACCCTGCAGAAGATGATCACCGGGGCCATCATGACCCTGGTGAACAACTTCCTGCTGAAGGATCTGAACCGGACCCTGCGCAACGGGGTGAAACTCATATACGGCGAGGATGTGCTGACGGTGGACTTCTCCGGGGCCGTTGCCGCCTCGGACTTCCTGCAGCGCTCCATCGGGGACCGGCGCCTGTGCCAGCTGGTGGGGATCCAGAAGGCCGTGGTGCTGGACGGGGGCATCGAACTGAGTCTGAAGTACAATGTTCCGGTTTAAGCTTGCAGCGGCAGCAGCCGCAATGGCAGCCGCCTTGCTGTGCGGCTGTGTGGTGGAGCATCGGTCCGAGAAGATCACCGCCCCCACCATGGACACTGCCACCCGGCAGCAGGACAGCTCCGCGGGGGTCTACCGGGGGGAGTTCGCCACCCTGGGCAGCGCCCAGACCGAGGTGATCGTGGGCTCCATCAAGGCCGGCGACAGCGCCACCATCAACACGGTGCTGTCCCATCCCAACGACTTCACCCCTCCCGTGCTCATGGCCCTGGCAGATCAGGTCATGAACATGAACGAGCCCTTCGCCGCCATGTTCTGGCATTTCACCGCCCAGCTCAGGGCCCGGTCGGATGCCAACAAGTCCCTGGATCCCACTGTCAAGGACGGTCTCACCCGGCTCAACTCCTATTACGGACAGGCCATCGGGCAGTATGCGGCCACCCATCTGGACGAGCTGCGCCTGGCCATGGACAAGGTCATGGAGTATGACACCATTGCGGAGCGCAGTTATGATCCCCGCTGGGTGTCGGTGCTGGGCAGGGATGCCCTGACCCAAGAGCGCATCGCCTTTGTTCCCAAGGAGCAGTATCCCCAGGTGGACCTGGAGACCCGCCGGGGCTTCTACCGGGGCTTTGTGAACGCCATGCGCGCCTCGGGGATCACCGATCTGCCCCCGGAGCTGCCTGAGTGATCCCGGTGCTCCCCCGGGAGCATGAGAGTGCCGGCTGTCTCCGGCTGTTTTTTTATTTCCCCCTTCCGGATCCCGGGTGCAGCCGCACCGCATCCCTCCGGTCACCGGGGACCGTCCTGGCGCCGTCAGGTTCATGCCAGGATCCATCACCGCACCGGATGCCCGGGATCGGCGGATGCCGCCCTTCCGGGATCCGGTCTCCCCCGGCGGCAGGACGCCGGCGGGAATGTCAGACGCGATTGCAGAAATGAACTGGGGTAAAGAGTTTTGAGTTCATATATCAGTTTTCCCATTGCCATTGTCGGTGCTGCCTGCCGTCTTCCCGGAGGCGTCCGTTCCCTGGACAGCCTGTGGTCCGTGCTGGAGCGGGGACAGGACATGGTCACCCAGGTGCCCCTGACCCGCTGGGACACCTCCCGCTACCTTCACCCCCGCCGTGACATGCCCGGGCGCACCGTCAGCGTCAGCGCCGGCATTGTGGACGATATCTACGGCTTTGATCCCTCCTTCTTCGGCATCTCCCGCACCGAGGCCGAGGCCATGGATCCCCAGCAGAGGCTGCTGCTGCAGCTGGCCTGGGAGGCCATGGAGGATGCGGGGATCCCCCCGTCAACCCTCTGGGGCTCTGACACCGCCGTCTTTGTGGGCGCAGCCTCCCCTGACGGGGGCACTGTCCATGCCGACGATATCTGCGCCACCACCCCCTACAGCATGACAGGTACCAACCTGAGCATCATCTCCAACCGCATCTCCTACATTTTCAACTTCCACGGCCCCAGCATGACCATTGACACGGCATGCTCTTCCTCCATGCACTCCCTGCACCAGGCATGCATGACCCTGGCCGCGGGGGGCACGGGCCTGGCGGTGGCCGGCGGCGTGAACGTGCTGCTGGCACCCTATCCCTTTGTGGGCTTCTCCCAGGCCCACATGCTCTCCCCCGGTGGGCGCTGCAAGGTCTTTGACGCCTCCGGGGACGGCTATGTGCGCTCCGAGGGCGGCGGCCTGGTGCTGCTGCAGCCTCTGAGTGAGGCTCTGGCCCAGGGCCGCCGGATCCTGGGTGTCATCCGGGGGATCGGCGTCAACAGCGACGGCCGCACCCAGGGTATTGCATTGCCCAGCGCCGCCGCCCAGGAGGAACTGCTTCGGGGCGTCTATGAGGCTGCCGGCTGCGATCCCGCCCGCCTGGCCTATGTGGAGGCCCACGGCACCGGAACGGCGGTGGGTGATCCGGTGGAGACCTCCGCCATCGGCCGGGCCCTGGGCCAGCGCCGCACTGATCCCCTGTGGGTGGGCTCGGTGAAGTGCAACCTGGGCCATCTGGAGACCGCCTCCGCCATGGCGGGGCTCATGAAGTCCCTGCTGGTGCTCCGGGAGGGCCGGATCCCGCCTCAGATCCACCTGAAGAACATCAATCCGGCCATTGACTGCCAGGGCCTGAACCTGCGCTTCCCCCTCAAAATGGAGACCCTGCCGGAAACCGGTGGGTTGCCCCTGGTGGGGATCAACTCCTTCGGCTTTGGCGGCTCCAACGGCCACCTGCTGCTGGAGGCTGCGGAGCGGACGCCATCTGAGCGTCCCTGCCAGGTGGCAGTGCCCCCCATGTTCCTTTCCGCCCGGAGCGACGAGAGCCTGAAGAAACTGGCCGCAGCCTATGCGGACCGGATCACCGCCGCCCCCGGGGATTATTACCATCTGGCCAGCGGCGCCGTCACCCGGCGGGATCAGCTGCCCCGGCGCCTGGTGGCCGAGGGCGCCACCCCTGAGGAAGTGGCCTCAGCCCTCAGGGCCGCTGCCGCCGGATCCGAGAGCGGATCGGCCGCCATCAGCACCGGTGAGGCCGTGGCCACCGGCACCGGGGAGGTCAGGACCGCCTTTGTCTTCTCCGGCAACGGCGGCCAGTGGACGGGCATGGGCCGGGCCATGATGGCCAATGAGGCCTTTGCCGCCCGGGCCCGGGAAGTGGCGGATCTCATGCGCCCCCTGTCCGGCAAGGATCTGCTGGAGTTGCTGGAGATGGCCACTGATGAGGACATGGCCCACACCGATGTGGCCCAGCAGCTGCTGTTCCTGATCCAGGTGGGCCTGTGTGCCGCCCTGGAGCAGGTGGGGATCCGGGCTGATGCGGCCCTGGGCCACAGCGTGGGCGAGGTGGCTGCGGCCTGGTACTGCGGCGCCGTGTCCCTGGAGGATGCGGTGCGGATCATCTACTACCGCAGCATGCACCAGGAGAGCACCGCCGGCGCCGGCCGCATGGCTGCGGCCAGTGTCAGCGCCGCCGAGGCGGGGGATCTCTGCGCCCGCTACCCGGGGGTGGAGATCGCCGGCGTAAACGCCGCGGATGCGGTGACCCTCAGCGGCGACGGGGAGGCCCTGGCGCGTCTGGGGGAGGAGCTGAAGAGCCGGCATGTGTTCTTCAAGATGCTGCCCCTGAACTATGCCTTCCACAGTTCCCGGATGGATCCCATCCGCCAGGAGCTGCTGGCGGATCTGGCGGATCTGGGGATCTGCCGGCCGCGTCTGCATTTCATCTCCGCTGTCACCGGACGGGAGGAGCTGGGGGGCACCCCGGCCTCCTACTGGTGGGAGAATGTGCGCCAGAGCGTGAATTTCCACGGGGCGGTGCAGACGGCACTGGAGCTGGGTGTGCGCCACTTCCTGGAGATCGGCCCCCACAGCATTCTGCTCAGATATCTCCGCAGCGGCCTGGACAAGGCCGCCTGCGCCCAGGGAGGATCCCTGGACGGCTGGGTGGGGGGAACCTTGTCCCGGAACAGCGGCGCCGGGCAGTTTGACACCGCCTGGCGCAACGCCTGGATCCACGGCTGGCCCGTGGACATGTCCTGCCACTTCCCTGAGCCCGGGGCGGACATCCCCCTGCCCACCTATCCATGGAACAATGAGGACTGCCGCCTGGCGCCCACCCCTGAGTGCCAGGATCTAGTGACCAGCGCCGGGGATCATCCCCTCCTGGGACGGAAGCTCCACTCCCAGAATGTCTGGGAGCAGGTGGTGGATCTGGAAAGCAGCCCCTGGCTCGGGGATCACCGGGTGGGGGATGCGGTCTACTATCCTGCCGCCGCCTTCCTGGAGATGGCCCTGGCTGCCGCCGGCAAAGTGTCCGGCAGCGGTGAGCAGGTGGCTCTGTGCAACACGGCCATCCTCCGGCCTGTGATCCTCCGGGAGCGGCAGCCGATGGTGCTGCGCCTTACCGTCAGCGACACTGACGGGGAGATCCGGATCCTGTCCCGTCCTTATATGCGGGATGAACCCTGGACCCTCCATGCCCGGGCCCGGATGATCCATGCGGATCTCTCCCCCGCCTCCCTGGAGGATCCGGCTCATCCCGAGAAGTTCGGCGCCGTCGTCGGCGCGGAGGAGCTTTACCGCCTGACCCGGCGGGCCAACATGGGCTACGGTCCGGTGTTCCGCCCGGTGGCGGACTGCTGGCAGCAGGATGATGAGATCCTGGCCCGGTTCCTGCCTTCCCCGGAGGGTGCAAAGCCCGCATGGGAGGAGGGCATGCTGGTGCCGCCGCCTCTTCTGGACGGCGGACTGCAGTTGATCTTCGCCCTGATCCCCCCGGCCATGATGGAGGAGTGCCCGGCTCCCCGGCTACCCTACTGGTTCAGCCGCTGCGTCCTGCTGCGCTCCGGCCGTCCGGCCTTTGCCCGACTGCGCCGGATCCGCTGCTCCCGGGACACGGTGGTGATTGATCTCAGTCTGCTGGACAGCAAGGGGTGCGAGCTGCTCCGTCTGGAGGGTGGCCGTGCCCGGACCGTGGAGCAGCTGGCTGCGCCCCGTCCGCTGGCCTATGCCACCCAGGCGGTGCCCCGGCCTCATCCGGGAAGCCCTGTTCCCCGGGGTCTGCCCGGCAACGGGAGCCTAGCCCGGGAACTCCGGGAGCAGGCCGGGGAGCTTACATCTGACAGTGCCTGGATCCGGCACCGGGATGAGATCCTGCCCCTCAGGGAGATGGCGGTCCTGGCTCTGGCCCGGGACTTTGCCGCTGGGGATGCGGGCTTCAGATATCCGGAGCTTGCGGTGCGTCTCCAGGAACTGGCAGCCTCCCGGGGGAAGGATGTAATGGAGTCCCTGCCGTCCTTTGCGGACGTGTGGTGCACCCTGGGGGCCGACGCCCCGGAGGATTCGGCCCTGGCCATGCTCCTGGCCGCCGCCCGGCGGACCCTCATGGAGAACGGGGAGATGATCCCGGCCGCAAGCCACCTGTGGGAGGAGCTCCGGCGCCAGGAGTACCGCATGGATGACTGTCTCTGCGGTCTGGCCCTCCGGGATCTGCTCCGGGAGGCGGAAGGTCCCGCCAGCATTCTGGAGATTGGTGCCACCTCCTCGAGCCTGGGCCGCCTGATGGACGGGGATCTAAGGCGTCACTGCCGGATCCTGGCCGCCGGCGGGGAGAATGATCTGCGCCAGCTGCGCCTGGCCCTGGAGGGTCTGGACACCGCCCCTGCTGATGCCCCTCTGGAGGTGGTGCAGTGGGATCCCGCCGTATCCTCACCCCAGATCCGCGCCCATGTGGCTGTGGCTTTCCACTGCCTGCACCTGGCTGACGACATTCCCGCGGCCCTCAGCCGCTGCCGGGAGGCTCTCCGGGATGACGGCGTCCTGATCCTGGCGGAGAGCGGCCCCAACATCACAGATGATCTCATCCGCGGACTGGACGAGTCCTGGTGGGTGGCCTCCCAGGACGGGACGGACACCGTGTCCCGGCTCCTGGAGGCTGATGAATGGCGCCGGGCCCTGACCCAGGCGGGCTTCGGGGAGATTGAGGAGATCCGCCCGGATCCCGCAGTGCCCCGGTTCCTGCTCCTGGCCCGGGCCGCCCCCGGCGCCGCTGCCCCGGCAACCCGGGATCCGGGATCGGCTCCTTCCCTGTGGCTCCTGTGTGCCGGTGACGGCACCCCGGACGGGATCCGTCAGATCCTGGATCGGCTGGCTGCTGAAGCCGCCGCCCGGGGGGATCAGGTGATCCGCCTTGCCCCCGGGGAGCAGCTGCTTCTTGAGGGCACTTCCTGGCAGTGCCGGACTGAGGATCCCGAGGACTGGCAGGCAGTCTGGGAGTCCCTGGCGGCTCGGAAGATCCCGGTGTGCTGTGTGGATGCCCTGGCCCTGGACGCTCAGGACCTTGACTGGCAGGAGGCGGGCCGCCAGAGCGGCGCCCTTATCCAGATGGCCCGGGGATGGAGCCGCGCCGGCAGCCCCCAGGCCGCTGTCCGGGTGCTGACATGGGGTGCCATGGTCTGCCCCGGGGACACTGCCGGGGAGATCCGACCCTCCCAGGCCCCGGTGCTGGGTGCCGCCCGGGTCATTATGAATGAGATGCCCAAGCTGGAGATCTCCTGCGTGGATCTGCGTCTGGATCCCGACGGCGGGGCCGGAGAGGTGGCCGGATCTGTGCTCCGGGAGCTGCTGGAGCGCTCCGCCGAGCGGGAGGTGATCCTCAGGGGCGCAGAGCGCTATGTCCTGCGCTCCGGCAGGACCGCTGACCGGGCCGCCCCGGATCCCCGGGGCGGGACACTGCGCCTGGACTGCGTGTCCCCGGGGCACCTGGAGACTCTGCGCTGGCAGAGCGTCCCCCTGGCTGAGCCCGGTGCGGGCCAGGTCCGGGTGGCGGTGCGGGCCGTGGGCCTGAACTTCCGGGACGTGATGTGGGCTATGAACATGCTGCCGGAGGAGGCCCTGGAGGGCGGCTTCTCCGGTCCGGGGCTGGGTATTGAATGCGCCGGTGTGGTGGATGCCGTGGGACCCGGGGTGACCGATGTCACCCCCGGGGAACGGGTGCTGTGCTTCGGCCCCCGCTGCTTCTCCGGCCATGTGGTGACCACCTTCCAGGCTGTGACCCCCATTCCAAGGGACTGGACCTTTGCCCAGGCCGCCACGGTCCCGGTGGCTTTCTTCACCGCCTGGTACTCCCTGCGCCACCTGGCCCAGATGGAGCCCGGGGAGCGGCTGCTGATCCACGGCGCCGCCGGCGGCGTGGGCCTGGCGGCGGTGCAGATCGCCTCCTGCCTGGATCTGGAGGTTTACGCCACCGCCGGCAACGAGGACAAGCGCCATATGCTGCGCCTTATGGGAGTGGAGCATGTCTATGACTCCCGCTCCCTGTCCTTCCATGATCAGATCCTGGCGGACACCGGCGGTGAGGGTGTGGACGCCGTCCTCAACTCCCTGGCCGGGGAGGGCATGGATCAGAGCCTCAGGCTCCTCAGACCCTTCGGACGCTTCCTGGAGCTGGGCAAGCGGGACTTCTATGCTGACAGTCCCCTGCGCCTCAGACCTTTCCGGAACAACGTGAGCTTCTTCGGCGTTGACGTGGATCAGCTGATGCGGGAGCGCCCGGAGAAGGGACAGCGGATCTTCCGGGAGATCATGGATCTCTTTGCCGACGGCCAGCTGCGGCCACTGCCCTGCAGTGTGTATGCTGCCGGAGAGGCCGAGCATGCCTTCCGGGCCATGCAGCAGTCCCGGCATGTGGGCAAAATTGTGGTGGAGCCCCCGAAGGTGAATGCCGGAGCTGCCGCTCCCTTGACGGGGACTGCACTGCCGGTGAGCCGGGAGGGCAGTTATCTGGTCACCGGAGGCCTCGGAGGCTTCGGTCTCGCCACGGCCCGGCGCCTGGCCGTCATGGGGGCCGGGGCCTTGATCCTCATGAGCCGCCGTGGCCTTACGGACGAGAGCCGGGAGGCAGTGGCGGAGCTTGCCACCCTGGGCCTGCCGGCGGGGCAGAGGAGACCGGTGGTTCCTGTGGCCCAGGATGTGGCGGATGAAGCCGGTCTTGGGGCTGCCCTTAAGGAGGCCCTGAAGGATCTGCCACCCCTTAAGGGCGTGATCCACGCCGCCGCCGTGCTGGATGACGGCATGGTGGCCGACATGACCCCGGAGCGCCTGGAGCGGGTGCTGCGTCCCAAGCTGGGAGGCGCCTTCAGCCTGCACCGGTGCACCCTGGATCAAAAACTGGACTTCTTTGTCATGTACTCCTCCGCCACCACCCTCCTGGGCAATCCGGGACAGGTGAACTATGTGGCGGCCAACATGGGCCTGGAGGGTCTGGCCGCACTGCGCCGGAGCATGGGCCTGCCGGGGCTGGCCGTGGGCTGGGGTGCCATTGGTGACGTCGGCATGCTCACCCGGGATCAGAAGACCCTGGACTCCCTGATCCGGGTCACGGGCATTGCGCCCCTGGCCGCCGCTGACGCCCTGGACGCACTGTCCCGCCTGCCTGGCGGCGGGGATCCCGCCCCGGCGCTGTTCATTGCCGACTGGAAGCGGCTTTCCCGGCTGCCGGCAGGGAGAACCCCCCGGTTCCTGCCCCTCAGGGTGGAGGACGAGGGCGGGGACACCCAGGAGGAGTCCCTGAGCAGCCTGGTGCGGACACTACCCCCGGAGAAGGCTCTGGCCCGGATCACCGAGATCATCACTGCCACTGTGGCCCGGATCATGCGGGTGCCTGCATCCTCAGTGAAGACTGGCACCCCCCTGGCGGACATGGGCATGGACTCCCTGATGTCCGTGGAGTTGATGGTGGCCCTGGAGGAGCGCCTGGAGGGCAGATCCCTCATGGGCGGCCTCACTGCGGGGTCCAGCATCCGGGATGTGGCGGGCAGGATCATCTCCCTGCTCAGCGGGGAGGACGCCGGGAGCGGGGATCTGCGCTCGGCCATGGAGCTCAGCCACAATGTGAACCTGAGCGAGGATTTTGCCAGCAGGGTGTTCAAGGAGGCCGGAGAACGCCATGAGTGAGGTCAGGAAGCGCTTCGGGATCAGCCGGGAGGAGAAGGAGCGGCTGCTGGCGGCCATGAAGAGCCGCACCCCCGCCGCCGCTCCGGTGAAGAGCCGTGCTGCCGTTCGGCAGATCCCCCCGGAGTGGCTGCGCTTTGACACTATGCCCGGCTACACTGAGATCCGGGTCCAAAAGGCTGTGGCCAGCCAGGCGGGGCTGGAGGACGTTTACTACGTGCTCCACGACGGCCTGGCCACCAGCCACACCAGCATCGGCGGCCGGGACATGCTGAACTTCTCCAGTTACGACTATCTGGGGATGAACGGGGATCCCCGGATCCGGGCTGCTGCCGACGAAGCGGCCCGGCTGTACGGCATGTCCGCCTCGGCCAGCCGTCTGACCGCCGGGGAGCGCAAGCCCCACCGGATCCTGGAGAAGTCCCTGGCAGATCTCTGCGGCACTGAGGACTGCATCTGCTATGTCAGCGGCCACGCGGCCAACATGTCCACCCTGGGGTGCCTTTTCGGGCCCCGGGATGTGATCTTTCATGACGCCCTGTGCCACAACTCCCTGCTCCTGGGAGCCACCATGTCCGGGGCTGCCAGGTACTCCTATCCCAACAATGACATGGAGGCCCTGGCCCGCCTTCTGGAGGAGCACCGCTACAGCCATCAGCGGGCCATTATCGTCACCGAGGGCCTGTTCGGCATGGACGGGTGCCTGTGCGATCTGCCCCGGCTTCTGGAGCTCAAGCGCCAGCACGGCTGTATGCTCATGGTGGACGAGGCCCACTCCATGGGAGTGCTGGGGGCCACGGGCAGGGGTGTCCGGGAGCATTTCGGGATCCGCTCTGAGGATGTGGATATCTGGATGGGCACCCTGAGCAAGACCTTCTGCGGCTGCGGGGGCTATATCGCCGGATCGGCCGCCCTGGTGGAGTTCCTGAAATACCGGGCCCCGGGCTTTGTTTACAGCGTGGGCATGCCCCCGCCCATGGCGGCGGCCTCGGCGGAGGCGGTGCGGATCATGCTGGCTGAGCCTGAGCGCCTGGAGCGCCTCCACCAGAATGGCCGGCTGTTCATGGAGCTGGCCCGGCAGCGGGGCCTGGACACCGGCAAGTGCCAGGGCTTCTCCGTGGTTCCCGTGATGGTGGGGGACTCCCTGTCTGCCGCAGTCTTCTCCCAGGAGATGCGGGACCGGGGGATCCTGGCCCTGCCGGTGATTTATCCGGGGGTTGAGGAGGGCAAGGCCCGCCTGCGCTTCTTTATCTCCGCTATGCACACCCCGGAGGAGATCAGGACTGCTGTGGATGCGGCCGCTGAAGCTCTCCCTGCGGCCCGGAAGAGAGCCGCCACCTATGCCAGATAACAGAGAGCGCTCCTTCCTGTTCCTCCAGGGGCCACTGAGTCCCTTTTTCCGGGAACTGGGGCAGGCATTGGCCTGCGCCGGGTGCGCAGTGCACCGGATCAACTTCTGCGGGGGCGACGTGTTCTTCTGGCCCTCCGGCAACACCCACTGCTGGCGGGGCCATGTGTATGAGTGGCCCCTGTGGGTGGCCGAGCTTATGGAGTCCTGCCGGGTGACGGATCTGGTGCTTATGGGGGACTGGCGTCCCCTGCACCGGGAAGCCATCTGGATCGCCCGGCTCCGGGGCAACCGGATCTGGGTGTATGAGGAGGGCTACCTCCGTCCCGGGTTTGTCACCCTGGAGGAGGGAGGCGTCAACGCCTATTCCTCCCTTCCCCACACCCCGGGGCAGGTGCGCCGCCGGGCCCGGGCCCTGGCCGGCGAGCGGCAGCCGGTGCCCTCCCTGGCCCCCAACCCCATGATGGGGCGGGTTCTCAAGACCGCCTGGAACCACATCGGCAATGTGGTGCTCTGGCCTTACTTCCACCGCTACCGTACCCATCGTCCCTACAACATCGGCCGGGAGCTCCTGGGGCATATTCCCCGCTATCTGAACCGCCACAAGCGGCGGCGCCACGGCCTGGAGGTGACCCGGACACTGCTCCGGGGCGGGGTGCCCTTCTACCTGATGCCCCTGCAACTGGACGCAGATTCCCAGGTGCGGCGCCACTCACCCTTCACCGGCATGCTGGAATGCATGGCCATGGTCATCACGGACTTTGCCCGGAACGCCCCGGCCGGATCCTATCTGGTGTTCAAGAACCATCCCCTGGACAACGGTCTCAGAAACTACCGCCGTTACATGCGGTCCCTGGGCCGGGCGGCGGGCTGCTCGGAGCGGCTCCGGTTTGTGGAGGGGGTGAACCCCGGTCCCCTGCTGCGGAAGGCCCGGGGGCTGGTGCTGTGCAACAGCACCATCGGCATGTCGGCGCTGCGGATGAACAAGCCCGTGTACTGCCTGGGGAAGAGCATTTATGCCATGCCGGGGCTGGCGGTGAATGCCTCCCAGATGTCCCTGGCGGATTTCTGGAAGAGCCTGCCGGCGCCTGATCCGGAGCTGATGCGGGACTTCTTCCGGGTGCTGCGCCATGACGCTCTGGTTCCCGGCAACTTTTACTCCACCCAGGGGATCATGGACGCGGTGTCGGCCTCCCTGGAGCGCATGGGAGTGACAAAGGGAGATGAACATGACAGACGAGCCTGAGTTCCGTCCGGCAACGGCGGAGGATGCCCCCGTCCTGGCACAGAAGATCCGGGAGGTGTCCCCGGATGTGGTGGATACCCTGCTGAGGGGGCTGCTGCCGGGGATCGGGGTGGAGAACATCCTGTCCATGGCCTTAAGGGACGAGTCCTCCCATTACAGTTTCCGCAACTGCGTGCTGTCGGAGGTTGACGGTGCCCTGGCGGGGCTGCTGTTCGCCTATCCCGCAGAACTTCAGGGGATCCCCAACCTCATGGAACACATGGTGCCTTCCTCCCGCCTGGAGCCCCTCCGGGAACTGCTGACGATCAGCGAGCCGGGAAGCCTTTATGTCAACACCCTGTGGGTGGCGGAGGATTTCCGGGGGCAGGGCATGGCGGACGCCCTGATCGAGTATGCCCGGTTCTGGGCCGGGAGCCTGGAGTGCTCCGCAGTGAGTCTTTTCTGCTGGCGGGACAATGCCCGGGCGGTGTCCTTCTACCGCCGCCAGGGCTTCCGCCCGGTGCGGGAGCTGGTTGCCAAGCCGCCCCTGACGGAGAAGCATGATCGGGGTGATCTCTATGTCTTGCCGGTGGCGGATCCTTCTTGAACGCTTTCCTTTTCTGCCTCGGGCTTATGCCCGTGGCCGTGATCCTGCACCGATCAGCCTCTGAGGGCACTCTTCCCTGGCGGCCGTGCTTTGCGGATCTGTCTTCCTGCCTGGTGGCCTCCGGCCTTTTTGCCCCCCTGTACTGCCTCAGCGGCCGCCCGGCCTTCGCCCTGATCCTGGCCACCATGATCCTTCTAGCCCTCCGGGTGGCCAACACCGCCAAGAAGCGGGCCCTCCGGGGTGAGCCCCTGGTGATCACGGATCTGGCCTTGGCCTGGCAGGTGATCCGCTTTCCCAGTCTTTATCTTCCCTTTCTGCCCTGCGGGTGGATCCTGCTGGGGATCCTGATCTGGGGCACCCTGGCTGGCGCCCTCTGGATCGTCGCCTGCCGTGAGACGCCGGCGGCCCTATGGTGGGTGGTAGCCGCTGCGGAGCCCTGCTGCCTGCTGCTGATCCTGACCCCGCCCGGGCGCCGGATCACCTCCCGGGCCCTGGCCCCATTCCGGCTTGAGTTTGATCCCCGGAAGGATGCTCGGCAGTTCGGCCCCCTGGGGGCGGCGCTGCTCCACGGCCTCTGGCACCTGGCCCATCCCCCGGTGCCCCGGAAGGACGCGGACGGCTTTCCCCTGCCTCCGGATGCCACCGCCTGGCGCCCGGCGCTGCCGCCCTCAGTTTCTCCTTCCCCTTCCACAGTCTCCGGATCTTCGGTGGATCCCTCATCTTCCCGGGAAACTCCCCCGGCTCCGGAGGGGCCTTCTGATCTGTCTTCTGCTCCCCGGGCGTCCGGGACCGGGGGGCCGGGATCCCGGGAGGAGCCCCAGATCGGTGCCGGGAACAGCGCTGGCCCGGGGATCCTGACCGGCACCTCCGGAAGAGAAGACGGTCACCTGCCCAACATTTTCCTGGTGCAGGCCGAGTCTTTCTGCGATCCCCGGGTGTTCTCCGCTGCCGTGCCGGCGGATGTGCTGGCCTGTTGGGACAGCCTTATCAGCCAGGGTCAGAGCGGCCTGCTGCAGACCCGGGCCTTCGGGGCCTACACCCTCAGGACAGAATACGCGGTCCTCACGGGCATGCCCCCCTCATCCATGGGAACCTACGCTTTTTACCCCTATCTGGGGGCTTTGCGTCATCCGGTGTGGGCCCTGGCCCACCATCTCCGGAAACTGGGGTACCGGACCCTGTGCCTGCATCCCTTCCACCGGGAGTTCTTCTACCGGAACCGGGCCATGCCCAACATGGGCTTTGATCAGTTTGTCACCCTGGAGAACTTCCCCCGCCGGGAGAACTGGGGACCCTATGTGGGAGATCTGTGCGTGGCTGATGCCATGCTGGATCTCATCCATGAGGGTGAGGGGCCGGTGTTCTGCTTTGCCATCACCATGGAAAGCCACGGACCGTGGCTGCCGGGGCGCCTGCGCCGGGAGTTTCCCGGAGGGGATGCCCCCATGCTTCCGGATTTGGATCCCGCGGTGTGCCGGTACCTGGAGCACTTAAGACATGCCGATCAGATGCTGGGCCGGCTCCGGGACGGGCTTGCCGGCGCTGATCGGCCCGGGATCCTGGGCTGGTACGGGGATCATCTGCCGAATCTGCCGTCCCTGATCCGCTCCGGGGAGACTGCCACCCCCTATGTGATCTGGCAAACGGGTGCCGGGGCCGGGGACATGATCCGGCGGGATATCCGGCCGGAGGACATGGGCGGGTGCCTTCTTTCCCGGGCCGGCTGGCGCTGAGCATCAGAGCCGGCGGACTGCTCCGCCGGTTCATCCTGGCACTGTTGCTCTGGCGCTGATCCTGCCGCCTTATCCTTCCTTCTTTCCAGTCACAGCCAGCCGTCTTTGCGGTAGCCTGCGGCTGCCTCCAGCATTCCCTCCTCCAGGCTCATCCGGGGTCTGAAGCTCAGTTCATCCCTGAGCCGGGAGCCACTGCAGATCCAGCCCCCCTGGCGGGCCTCCAGGCATTTGTCCGGGTTCCACTGGGGGAAGGATCGGATCCCGTGGCCGGCGGTTTTCCGCAGGATCTGATCCCATGCCCGGGCGGCGGCGGCAGAGATCCCGGCGGAGGCGGACAGCAGGGGCAGGGGCACGGGGAACACCAGGATCCCCCGGCGCTCCCGGCCCAGGATCTGGCCCACCGCCTCCCCCATGGTGCGGTAGAATTCCTCCATGGAGTGGATAGCGCCGTTGCTGACATGGTAGATCCCCCTTCCCTCAGGCCGGCAGGCGCAGAGCACCGCCTCCGCCATGTCATCCCCGTGGACGGCACTGACGGGGAAGGTCCGGTGCCAGCCGGGACAGAAGGCCATCCTGAGGCGGGCGCCCCGGAACATGGGCAGCAGTCCCCGGTCGCCGGAGCCGTAGATGATGGGGGGTCGCAGGGTCACCATGGCGTCCCCCAGCTCCCGCCCCAGGATCTCCTCCACCAGAAGTTTGGACCAGCCGTAGGCGGATACCGGGACGGAGGGAGCGTCATCCGGTGCCCCGGGCTCCCTGTCCCAGGGACCCGTGGCCGCCATGCTTGACACCAGCACCAGCCGGAAATCCCCGCCCAGGCGGCCCTTTGCCCGGAGCCGCCCCAGGGCCTGGGCCAGGTTACGGGCCATGGCGGCATTGCTGGCCAGATAATCCAGGGGCCTAAGTCCGAAGAGCTTTGCCGCCATGTGGATCACCAGATCCTTGCCTTCCAGGGCCTCCTGCAGGCCTTCGCCGGTTTCCAGATCCCCTGGTTTCCGGTGCACCTCCCGGGGCAGGCTGCCGGCGGCGCCGGATCCGGGGCGGGTCAGGCAGGACACATCGGCTCCCGCCTGGATCAGCCTGGGCAGCAGGTGCCGGCCCACAAAGCCGGTGCCCCCGGTGACAAGAACTCTCCGGCCCCGGAGGAAGGAGAAACGGTTGCTGTCTGCATTCATGGTGCGCTCCGTTGCAATGGATCGGCAAGGGACGGGGAGGCGGTGGGTGCTGTGGCATCGGTTCCGTTCTCCCCGGGGTCTGGGTTATTGTACTCTCTGACGTGGCGGATGGGCGGCTGATCCATCAGGGCGCCGGCGGGTGAGGGAGGACGTTTTAAGGATCCGGTGATCCTGACGGCTCTCAGCCGGCAGGGCAGATCGGACCGGATAGATCAGAGCAGTACAGTTAAGTTAAGTTCAGTTCAGTGCTGTGCCATGGGAGGATCAATATGGCTGCATGGCTGGGGAGGCGCATGATCTGCACCCGTCATTACAACTCACCCCTGGGCGGGATCACCCTTGCCAGTGACGGCACTGCCCTTACGGGACTCTGGTTTGACGGCATGCCGCTGTCTGGAACCGGTGGAACTGCTTCTGGCGGCGGGGAGCAGGAGCCGGCGGTGTTTGCAGAAGCCATACGTTGGCTTGACATCTATTTCAGTGGCCGGGATCCCGGGTTCATCCCGCCACTGAGCCTGAAGGGCACCCCTTTCCGCCGGGCAGTCTGGGAGATCCTGCGGGGCATTCCCTTTGGGAACACCATGACCTACGGGGAGATCGCCGGGATCCTGGCCGGACAGAGGGGGATCCCCCGGATGTCCGCCCAGGCGGTGGGCAGCGCCCTGGGGCATAACCCCTTTCTTCTCATCATCCCCTGCCACCGGGTGGTGGGCGCCGGGGGAAGGCTTGCCGGCTATGCCGGGGGACTGGAGCGGAAGGCATGGCTTCTGAACCTGGAGGGCGTTACGGGCTGGTCCCGGCGGCAGCCGGGCGGTGATTCGCCGGGCAGTGCTTCCGGCAACTGATAGCAGGACCGGGTGCCTTGCAGAAGATCACTCAGTGAAGATGGGGGATCCTTGGCCGGGATCGGCCCTCCGGGGTTGACACCTGTCACAGGTCCGGCGCTGTCTTCTTTGGGGCGGACCGGACAGGACAGGGTGTGACCATGGCTCTGACGAATGAAGGGAGGATGAATGATGACGGCAGGCGGTGGATTGCGCATTGTGCGGGGAGTGGGTCTGGCAGGCCTGACGGCGGCGCTGCTGACCGGACCGGCCTTTTCCCGGGAGATCTCGCAGGCAGCAGGATCCTGGACAGAGGCGCCGGAACTGACCGGTGAGTTTGCTCTTCCGGATCCCGTTCCTTCAATGACGCCAGGAGACAGAGGTGTTCCCGGCCTGGTTGTACCGGCGGGTTTGGGGGCTTCGCCGCCGCCGGCAACGCTGGAGATAGCCCTCTTTGGCAGCTCCAAGCCTAAACCCAAGCCTAAGCCCAAGCCTGTCCGTGATGAGTGCATTGACTGTGAGGACTGTGAGGATCCGGACGAGGATCCGGATTTCTGCGAGGACTGCCAGGAGTGCCTGGACTGAACCCGTGAAATGCCGGTCTGCCGGTAAATCACCCTGTTGCCTGCCCTGCCGTCCATCCATTGCGGCTGCTCACCATAGCCTCCTGATCTCCCGGAACTCCATGCAAAAATCCCCTCCCTGCCAAGGCAGAGAGGGGATCTCTCAGTGCGTTCCGGAACCGCAGTTCCGGCGGTTTGGATCAGTCTGAACCGTTCATGTCCGCTCAGGTCTCAGACCTGAAGGGGATATGCTCAAGTTTGGGCTCCTCCTCTTCTGCGGGGGCCTTCTTCAGGAAAATGATCCAGCCCACAACCAGCAGATACAGCAGAGCCACCGCTGTCCAGGGACCGAAGGCTCCGGCTCCGGTTATCAGCAGTCCCAGTTGGTACACCACCAGGGCGGCGCCGTAACTGAATCCCAACTGGTAGCACACAGCCTGCCAGAAGAGACGCCGGTTTCCGAGCTCTTTTCTCAGTACGCCCACTGCGGCAACGCAGGGGATGGTGAACAGGTTGAAGATCACGAAGGCCAGTGCTCCCAAGATCCCGGCCGTCCCACGGTGGGATATGTCGAACATGTTTTCCCTGATTGCTTCATAGAAGGTGTTCTCAGCCTGTTCCACCTCCTCTTCGGTGGCATCCTCATCCAGTTCCTCCGGATCTTCGGCGCCGCTGAAGACCGCCATGGTGCTGATAATGGACTCCTTGGCCAGCAGGCCGGTGATCACCGCCACGGAGGCGCGGTAATCGTCAAAGCCCACCGGGGCGAAGATCCCGGAAACCGGCTTCAGGGTGTCAGCCACCAGGCTTTCACCGGTCTGATCGTCCTCCAGCATCATGAAGCGGTGCTCCTCATGGCTGAACCCTATGTGGGTCAACAGCCACAGTGCAGTGACGCAGGGGAAGATGATGGTTCCGGCCTTGATGATGTATCCCTTGACCCGGTGCCATACTGACAGGGCTACTATCCGAGGCATGGGCACATGATAGGAGGGCAACTCCAGCAGCAGGGGGGAGGCGGACTGCTTGAAGGCGTTGAACTTCTTCAGGATCAGGGCGGAGATGATCACCAGCAGCACGCCGGCCACATACATCAAGGGTGCGAAGAAGGGAACATCCGAGAACACTGCTCCGGAGAATACGATGATGATGGGCAGTTTGGCGCCGCAGGGGATCATGGTGGTGGTGAGCAGGGTGATCCTGCGCTCGCTCTCCGATCCCAGGGTCCTGGCGGTCATCAGGGCGGGGACGCCGCATCCGGAACCGATGAGGTAGGGGATGAAGGCCCGGCCGCTGAGGCCGAAGGTGTTGAACACCCGGTCCAGGATGAAGGAGGCGCGGGTCATGTAGCCGCATTCCTCCAGCAGGGACAGCAGGGCGAAGAGGATGATCATCTGGGGCACAAATCCCAGCACCGCGCCAACGCCGCCAACAATGCCGTCTCCTACCAGGGCGCAGATCCAGTCGGAGGCGCCGATGGAGGCCAAGCCGTCCTTCACTGCCGGGATCACTGTGTCGCCGAAGAGGGTGTCATTGGTCCAGTCGGTGACAATGGTGCCGATCCAGGTGACGGAGATGTAGTAAACCAGACACATGATCAGCAGGAACACCGGGAAGGCCGCAAAGCGGTTCAGAACCACGCTGTCCAGCCTGTCGGTGAGTCCCTTGGCCTTTGCCTGCTCTTTTCCGGCGGCTGCAGCCTCTCCGGTGCCCAGGCAATTTGCAATGATCTTGCTGATGAAGGCGTAGCGGTCCTCGGCGGCGGCCTGGTACACGGTCTTGCCGTCAGATGTGAGCTTGTCGCGGATCTCCTTGATCCTCTCAGCCCATTCGGGAACCTTGTCCAGGTCGGTGGGGTACCGGTCGCCCAGCACGGCGCAGCGGGCATGGAACAGTGCATGGGGCTTGTACAGATCCGGCGTGGCGCTGACAGCCCGGAACAGTTCATCCCGGATTGCTGAGTCGCCCAGATACACCGGCTCCACGATGCCGTGGGGGTGGTTTCTGATCTTCTCCCGGAGGATCTCAATGCCCTCACCGGTGGCGCAGCTCACCGGCAGAACCTCGGTCTGCAGCATCTCCGACAGCTTGGCGGTGTCGATGCTGATGTGGCGCTTCCTGACCTCGTCCCACATGTTCAGCACCACCAGCATGGGAACGCCCAGCATTTTCAGTTCCAATGTCAGGAACAGGCTGCGCTCCAGGGAGGTGGCGTCAATGACGTTGACGATGAACTCTGCATCGTTGTCCAGAAGCTCATTGCTGGCCACCTGCTCATCAGTGGTGGCGCTGCTCAGGGAGTAGGTGCCGGGAAGATCCACCAGCTGGGTGTTGGGGCTGACGGTTCCCACATGGCGGCTTACTGTGACGCCGGGATAGTTTCCTGTGCGGACATGCAGGTTGCACAGGCGGTTGAAGATGGTGCTCTTGCCGCAGTTGGGGTTGCCGGCCAGAACCACATGGGAGGCGTCGGCGTTCTTGATTTCAGATTTGGGGGAGGTGCTTCCCTGGACCTGCTCCACTTCGCACCCGCAGTGACAGGCTTTCATTCCACAGCCTCCGCTTCAATCAGTTCAGCATCCCTGCTGCCGATGATGACCTCATAGCCTCTCAGCTCCACCGCAATGGGGCTGCCCAGGGGAGCCACATGGCGGATCCTGAAGGCGGTGCCGGGCAGGAAGCCCATTTCGCAGAGGCGCCGGCAGTGGAGCCCCTTGGACAGAATGGCCCGTATGCGACCCCGCTGCCCGTTTTTCAGATTCTTCAAAAGCATGGTTGTCTCTCTGTATTGCTTTCATGCCGCGGCTGCTGATCTTTAGCCGGATCACGTTTTGCTGTCACGGCTGTCAGTTAGTCACGGATAACTATAATCGGTTACATTATACAGTTTTGTTAGGGAATGTTAATCCTGTCACTGTAAAAATTCCCGGATGCTTTGCGGGTGTTCCGGGAGCAGAAAGCCAGCGGCCCTGGCAGGTGTCATGGTTTTCTGCGGTTTCAGTTAGCGGAGGCTAGCCAGTCCGGTGCCGGTTACCGGACTCTAACAGCCAGGGGCTGGTTAAGCCCAAGGCTTGCGCTACCTCACAAAATAGCTGCCGGCAGATCAGGGGAGGTGAGGGCTGTTTGCGGATCTGGCAGGAGGAGTGCCGTCCGGGGGATGACCGAGGAGCGGGGCAGGCGCCGGTTTTTGGGGCGGATCAGATCAACTGACGGTTTCTGGCGGAGGTCGCGGCAGGAGGGCAGATGCTGGTGCTGGTGCGGTGAGGATGAGGATGAGGATGAGGGAGGGCATGTTAGGTTCTGGGAGTCCGTTGACGGGGCGGGATTTGTCCGCTTCTGAGTGGGCAGAAGGGGTGGCGGGGAACTTATGGACGCGGATGCCTGAGGAGCGGGCATGAAAAAAAGCCGCCTGTTTTCCGCCAGGCGGCCAGTGAGCCATCCGGAACCGGAAAGATGGTCCGGGATCGGCTTTCTATCTTATTCCTCAGCAGGCTCCGGAGCGGGCTCCGCAATGATTTCCGGGGACGGCTCCTGATCTTCGCTGTCACTATCTGAGGTGACGAGACCATCATCCAGACCGGAGATGGGCTCTGAGAGATCCTGGGTCTGCTGATCCAGACGATCCAGGGTCTCCTTGGAGATGAGATCCTCTTCAATTTCCCGGAGCGCAATCACGGTGGGCTTGTCATTTTCCTCGTCCACCAGGGGCTTTTTGCCGCCGATGGCGATCTGCCGTGCCCTGCGGGCTGCCAGGAGTACCAGATCAAAGCGGTTGCCCACCTTCTGTACGGCGTCTTCAACTGTAATGCGTGCCATGGTTCCTTAATCCTTATCTGCGTGCCCTGAGACTAGGGCCGGAATTTAACCGCTGTATTATATATGATCCGGAACACATTTCACAGCAAAATCGGTGGACGGCCATATCAGGCAGTTTGGAGCAGGAGGACATGCTTTGATGCCGTCTCTGCGTTGTCTCCCCTGGAAGGCGTGCTGGGCAAGCCGCCAGAAGGGAGAGACGGACCCTCTCTCCGGAGTCAATTCGCCATTAGGATCTCACAGTTTTTGTTCCAGAAGGCGATCCCGTACTTTCTGATGGTGGTGTAGCCCTCCTGCCGCAGATCAAAGTCATACTGCCTCATGTCGATCTGGTTGACCGCCTGGCGGCATTCCTTTTCCATGGCGGCTGGGCTGCCGTCAGTGCTTTTTTTCAGTTCAAGGATGACTGCCGTCCGATCGTTCGGCCGTCTGAGGATGATGTCCGAATACCCGCTGCCACTTTCACTGTTGGATTTCAGGTTCACGCCCTTTGGAACTATGGTTCCCAGCACTCCGGTCAGAAAGCCATGATAGTAACTCTCTCCGTGGGTGGTGTCCCGGATGCTGATGAAGATCATAAGCATCTGGTTTATGACACCTTTGCTGCTGGCAACATCCCCGGCAAACAGAGCATTTCCCAGTTGGCAGGCCTGCTGGACCCAGACCGGGTTGTTCTTGCTGAATAGGTACTGGGCTTTTTGGCGGAAGTAGTCCCGGACTTCCTCATTGGGAATTTTCACCAGGATCAGTTTCTTCGGGGATTGCTCATCTGAGGATGCGGTTTCCTTCTCCATGCTCTGGATGGGAGAAGTGTTTCGGGCATAGGTGAGATAGCCGGTGTGCAGCATCATGAGGGCAAAGGTGTCAAAATCGGTGTCTGTGGTGATTTCTGGGTAGGTGGTGAATTCACTTGCGCTGACAGCTTCAACGCCGCCGTTCAGCAGGTTCTGCATTCTCCAGGAGTCCTGGGGGTTGGGGTGTCTCATACAGAGTTCAACAATGTCGTTGCCGCTAGTGTTGATCCAGTAATTCTGCGGCTCGAAAGTCCGGGGATTGTTCCTGCCATTCAGGGCCTGGGCCAGAAACCAGAGGACACTCCAGGGACAGAACATCTGATCGTTGCCGAAAAGATAGCCGTCATACCATTTGACGACATCAGCCAGACGGTCTGACATACCGTATGTGTTCAGCAGAGCCTTGACCTCATCTAGTGTCAGTCCTATCAGATCCGAATAGGTGGTGTCCTGGAGATTGCTGCAGCCAAAATTGTTGGCGTCGGTGAATATGCTTTGGTAGGTTATTCGCATGCATCCGGTGACAAATGCTTGACCGAGATTGTTGTTGCCTTTCAGGGCGGTGGCGTGGACGCCTCTCATGAGATCCAGCATGTCCTCATAGTAGCCCTTGAGCCTTGCCTTCTGCAGAGGCACATCATATTCGTCAATAAGCAGGTAGACTTTGGTTCCGTAGGCTTTGTGTAGCAGATCGGTCAGTTGTCTGAGAAAGCCGGTGATGTGCCCTCGGGCCAGGGGAGTAAGAGTGCCGTCACTGGTGAACAGCGGCTTATCCCCAGCTGCGTAATCGGTGATCGTGTCCAGAAAACGGGTGTTTTTTGGGGTAAGGTTGGCGGAGCCCCGCAGAAACTCAAATTTTTCCGCCAGCCGGGTAAGTTCACCCAGCAGACCGACTACGGCGGCACTGAAATTCGGACCATCTGTGGATTTTAGGGAGATAGTGATTACCGGATAGCGCCCCATGAACTGCTCACAGAGTTCCTGGTCCTCTTTGAAAACTGTGAGATTTTGGAAAAGCTTTTCGGATCGGCTCCGGTCAGATGGATCGCTGTAGTTCATCTCCAGAAAGTTCTGGATCATGTTCAGGGTGAGGCTTTTGCCAAACCTGCGTGGCCGGGTGAGGAGGAGAACGGAGGTGCCAGAGGTCAGAAGCCGGCGCAGGGATCCGGTCTTGTCCACGTAGACGGCGCCAGAGTTGATGATGCTGGCAAAATCCTCCTCCCTCATGGGGAATCGGGTGATTTTTTTCGGTCATTTCGGTGCCATCATTTCTTTCCCGGTCCGGAGATGGAAGAGCCCGCATTGCTGTGCGGGCTCCGGTGTCTGACCGGGCGGCCTGCGGGCGGATGTGACGCCGACTCCGGCCTTCCGGATCATGCTGTGATGACTGGGAACAGTCCTGCTCCTGTCAGAGGTTGTCTTTGATGAACTTCAGGACATTGTCCTTGGGGATCAGTCCCACGCTCTTGGCCACGGCCTGACCGTCCTTGAAGAGCACCAGCAGGGGAATGCTGGAGACGTGGAGCCGGGCGGCGGTATCCTCGTTCTCGTCCACATTGAGCTTGGCGATGGTCACGCTGTCGGTTGCGGCGGCCACATCCTTCAGCACCTCGCCCATGGAGCGGCAGGGACCGCACCAGGGGGCCCAGAGATCCACCAGGACGGGCTTGCCGGCCTGCTCTACCTTTTCGGCGAAATTGCCGTCGTTGACTTCAATGATGTCTGCCATTTGCTGTCTCCTGTGGTTTGTGATTTCCGGGGTGCCGGGAGTTTCTGTGGACTCTCTCCGGGGTCTGCCTTTCCGGATCGGACCGGGGTGGGCAGATCCTGCCGGCTTCTGGCATTGTAAAGGATCGGGCGGCCTTTGTGAACAAGCCCGGGGGTGACCTGCCAACCATCTCACACCCGGGCCGGGAGTCCTATAAAGGGTGCGGGATAGGGTGAGGGATCCTGGCGTGCCGCCTTGTCCCGGGAGATGGCTCCGCGGGTACCCGATCCCTGATCCCAGGGCCTGGAACGCTCCCTCCGGCGGGCTCTTTGTATGGCGCCGTTTATGGTGTTACCATAAACAGTGTGTCTGAAGTGAAAACAATAGAAGAAAGCGTAAGATAAGAGAGTAAGAGCAATGTCTGAGAACCTGCTGACCGGTTGCACCTTCGCCTCAACCGGTCTTCATCCCCAGCTGGTAGCGGCGCTGTCCTCCCTGGGATTTGAGCACTGTACCCAGATCCAGTCCAAGGTGGTGCCCCTTCTGGTGAGCCACCAGGATGTCCAGGGCCAGTCCCAGACGGGAACCGGCAAGACCCTGGCCTTTCTGACGGGCATTTTCCATCATCTTCTCCTGGATCGTGAAGAGAACCGGCTTTCTGCCCGGGACTACACCAAGGCACTGATTGTGGCCCCCACCAGGGAACTGGCCAAGCAGATCTACAGTGACGCCGAGGCGGTGAACCGCCATCTGGGTTTCAAGGTGGGCATTGTCTACGGCGGTGAGGATCTGGAGATCCAGCGCAAGCGGCTGTCCCAGGGCAATGACATCCTCATTGCCACCCCGGGCCGGGTTATCGACTTCTACCGCAGCCACGTGGTGCATTTCAGCCGCATCCGCTACTTTGTCCTGGACGAGGCCGACCGGATGTTTGATCTGGGCTTCATCAAGGATATCCGCTTCATCTTCCGCCACCTGCCCGCACCGGACAGACGCCTGAGCATGCTGTTCTCCGCCACCCTGAGCTACCGGGTGCAGGAGTTGTCCTATGATTTCATGAATGATCCCGTGTCCGTGTCTGCTGCCGCGGCAGATCATGTCACGGCGGACACTGTGACCGAGGAGATGTTCTTCCCCTCCCTGGATGACAAGATCCCCCTGCTGCTGACCCTCATTGAGGAGGAGTGGCCGGACAAGGCTATGGTGTTCACCAACACCCGGGCCTGTGCGGAGCGGGTATTCTCCTATCTGGAGGCGGATGAGCTGAGGGCGGGGCTGCTTATCGGCTCCATGCCCCAGAGCTCCCGGACACGGACGGTGAAGCAGTTCATGGATGGGGAGCTGGACTTCCTGGTGGCCACGGACGTGGCCTCCCGGGGTCTCCACTTCCCCAAGGTATCCCATGTGTTCAACTATGATCTGCCGGATGACTGCGAGGATTACGTCCACCGCATCGGCCGCACCGGCCGGGCGGGGGAGACGGGCAAGGCCATCTCCTTCGCCTGTGAGAAGTATGTGTGCAACCTGGAGCGCATTGAGGAGTACATCCGCCACAAGATCCCGGTGTCGGACTATGATCCCGACGCCCTGATGGAGCCTCCGGTGGTGCGCCATGTGGTTCATTACGGCGCTGACCGGCCGGAGCGGCGCCCCGGGGGATCCGGCGGATCCGGTGACCGGGGACGGCGATCCCGGAGCGGCGGCGGAGATTCCCGGCGCCGTTCCTCCGGCCGCAGCGGAAGCGGACGGGATAGCACCCGGACCCAGAGGGGAAGAGGCTATGGACGACGGTGAGAGCGGCCAGTCTTCGCCGCTGTTTGCCTCCATTGATCTGGGCTCCAACAGCTTTCATATGCTGGTGGTGCGCCAGATCCACGGGGCCATCCGGGTGGTCTCCAAGGTCAAGCGCCGGGTGCGCCTGGCCTCGGGGCTGGATCAGGACAATATGCTCAGCCGGGAGGCCATGGAGCGGGGCTGGGACTGTCTGAGACTCTTCGCCGAGCAGCTGCAGGACATTCCCCCGGAGAACATCAGGATCGTGGGCACTGCCACCCTGCGGATCGCCGGGAACTCCTCCACCTTTGTCCGGGTGGCCGAGGAGATCCTGGGGCACCGGGTGGATGTGATCTCCGGCCTTGAGGAGGCCCAGACCATCTACCAGGGGGTGTCCTGGACCTCCAGCGGCATCGGCAACCGCCTGGTGATCGACATCGGCGGCGCCAGCACCGAGATCATTCTGGGTGAGGGGGTGGACGTCAAGCTCATGAACAGCCTGCCCCTGGGCTGTGTCACCTGGCTCAACCGTTTCTTTGCCGATCGGCAGCTTTCCCGGAGCAACTTTGACGAGGCCATTGCTGAGGCCGAGAGGATCTTTTCCGGCATTGCCCAGGAGTACCGCTCCTTGGGCTGGGGGATCTGCGTGGGGGCTTCGGGCACCCTCCAGGCCCTGCAGGAGATCATCATTGCCCAGGGCCAGTGCGAGACAGTGACCCTGGAGAAGCTTCTGGAGCTCATGGAGCAGGCTGTTGCCTGCGGTAGCATGGACCGCCTCCAGATCTGCTCTCTGGAGCCGGATCGGCTGGCGGTGTTCCCCTCGGGGCTGGCGGTGCTCATTGCGCTGTTCAGGATCTTCGGGATCCGGGAACTGGTCATGGCCGGAGGGGCCCTCCGGGAGGGTCTGGTGTACAGCATGATTGCCGCCAGCAGCCAACTCACCGGCGGCGTCTTCGGGGACGCCCAGCTGCGCACCGTCAGCAGCATGATCTCCCGCTACCAGCTGGATCCGGAGCAGGGCCGCCGGGTGGAGGCGGTGAGCATGAAGATCTTCGAGCAGATGCGACAGTTCTGGGATCTGGATGACAGCTGCGGACGGGTGATCCTGTGCCGGGCCTCGGCGCTGTACGAACTGGGGCTGTGCATTGAGTACCGCCGGGCGCCCCAGCATGCGGCCTACATCGTGGAGAACATTGACATGCCGGGCTTCACCCTGGCCCAGAAGCTCCTGCTGTCGGCCCTGCTTTACAATCAGCGGGACGGCTTCAAACTGGAGCCCCTGCGCCGGCAGCATGCGGTGTCCTTTGAGCAGGCCTGCCGCCTGGCCCGGATCCTGCGCTTTGCCATCATCATGTGCATCCGGCGCACTGAGGGCACCATCCCCAAGTTTGTCTTCACCCTGGAGGACGGCAAACTGATCCTGACACTGCCCGACGGCTGGCTGGCGGGGCATTACCTCAGGGGATCGGAGCTTATGGCAGAGGTCAGGATCCAGAATGAGAACGGCTGGCCCACGGAGATTGCGGAGCACCGGAGCTTTGATGCCCGGCGGGAGCTGCAACCCCGGACGGACGATGCCATTATGAACACCCCGAAGATGGAGGAACTCCTTCCGCCTGACGCTGAGAACAGCGCCGGCGGATCTGTCTCCTCCTCCTCCTCCTCCTGAGGCTCCGGGGCAGGGGCGTCAGGTTCATCCCCGGCGGCGGCGCCGGGAACTTTGGAAGTCAGGATCCGGACAGGAGCCGGGAGATCAGATCCGCCTGGCGGATCTTCTGGCAGGACAGGCGGGTTCGCTCCGCGGTGACCACCGCTTTCAGCTGCCGGCAGGCCTCGTCCAGATCGTCGTTGACGATGACATAGTCATATTCGTCATAATGCACAATCTCACCCCGGGCCTTTTCCATGCGCCCGGCGATGATCTCCGGGCTGTCCTGCCCCCGGCCCTCCAGGCGCCTTCTCAGCTCATCCAGACCAGGGGGCAGGATGAACACCGACCGGGCTCCGGGAAAGACCTTCCGGATCTGCCGCGCCCCCTGCCAGTCAATGTCCAGGAACACGTCGGTTCCCTGGGACAGACACTCCTCCACGGCGCTTCTTGAGGTGCCGTAATAGTTGCCGAAGACTTCGGCCCATTCCAGAAAGTCATTCTCCGCAATCATCTCACGGAACCGCTCCTGGGTGACGAAGTGGTATTCCACCCCGTTGGTCTCCCCCTCCCGCATGGCCCGGGTGGTGTGGGAGACGGAAAACTTCATGGGGCTGACTGGGGAAAGCTCCGCAAAAAGGCGGCGGAGCATGGTGGATTTCCCCGCCCCGCTGGCTGCCGAGATGATAAACAGGTTGGCCGCAAAGTTCATGGCTGTGTGCTCCGCTGATGGTTCCGGTGGAACCGGATGTCCGGGATCCGGCGGGAGTGAGTTTCCCGGGATCCCCGGAAGGCTTACTCGATGTTCTGGATCTGTTCCCGCATCTGCTCAATGATCACCTTCAGTTCCACGGCGGAGGCGGTGACTCCGGTGCTGATGGACTTGGAGGCGATGGTGTTGGTCTCCCGGTTGAACTCCTGCATCATGAAGTCCAGCTTCCGGCCGCAGGATCCGCCCCGGCGCAGAATGTCCCTGACCTCGCTGACATGGGCGGTGAGCCGGTCCATCTCCTCGGCCACGTCCAGACGCTGGGCCACCAGGATCAGCTCCTGCTCCACCCGGGAGGGATCCGTGGAGGACTTTACCGTCTCCAGGGCCTTGGTCAGTTTTTCCCGCTGCCAGGCCAGGATCTCGGGCATCAGGGCACGGATCCGGGCCACTTCCGCCTCCACAGCCTCCAGTTTGGACAGGAGCACCGCCTCCAGTTTCGCTCCCTCCCGCTTCCGGGCCTCCTTCAGCTGAGCCAGAGCCTCCCGGAAACTGTCCTCCGCCTCCTTCCTAAGGGAGTCGTCATCGGTGTCCCCGTCCAGGATCCCGGGCAGGGCCAGGATGGCGGCGGGATCAATCAGTGCGCTGTCCTCTCCCAGTTCCTGCCGGAGGAGCCGGGCCATGGCGGCGGCGTGGAGCGCTGCGGGGCTGAGTTTCACCCCGGCGGCGGTGCCGGCGGGTCTGAACTGCAGTGTGGCCTCCACCTTGCCTCGATCCAGACCGGAGCGGAGGAGCTCCCGGAGGATCGCCTCGGTGCCCTTGAGACTGTCGGGCAGTTTGAAGTAGTTTTCCAGATAGCGGTGGTTCACTGAGCGCAGATCCCAGATGAGGGTCCCACTGGCGGTCCTGCGCTCCACTGACGCATAGCCTGTCATGCTGCTTATCACTGCTGCTGCCTCCTGTACTGACGGATAAGATCCCATGCTGATATAATACACCAAATGCGGCGGTTTGCCCCGGGAGATTCCGGGATCCGCCGGCGGACTCCGCCTGCGGCGGGGCCCGGAGCAGGTTCCATGCCGCCGGATACGGCAACAGCGGAGATCATCATGAAAGACTATCAGCGGGAGTTCATTGAGTTCGCCCTTTCCCGGAATGCGCTGCGCTTTGGCAGTTTCACCCTGAAGTCCGGCAGGATCAGCCCCTATTTCTTCAATGCCGGTCATTTCTGCACCGGGGGCGATCTTGCCCGCCTGGGCCGCTATTATGCCGCCGCCCTGGAGGACTCGGGCATTGAGTATGACGCCCTTTTCGGCCCCGCCTACAAGGGGATCCCCATTGCCTCCGCCACGGCGGTGCAGCTGGCGGAGATCCATCACCGGGATGTGCCCTGGATCTGCAACCGCAAGGAGGCCAAGGATCACGGCGAGGGCGGCAGCCTCATCGGATCAGAGCTGAAGGGCCGGGTGATGCTGGTGGATGACGTCATCACCGCCGGTACCGCCGTCAGGGGCTCCGTGGAGATCATCCGCGGGGGCGGGGCGGAGCTGGCCGGGGTCCTGGTGTCCCTGGACCGCCAGGAGCGGGGCACCGGCGAGCTTTCGGCCATCCAGGAGATTGAGCGGGATCTGGGGGTCCGGGTGGTCTCCATCATCCGGCTGGATGATCTGGTGGCCCACCTGGAGGAGATGGGCACCGACAGCGCAAGCCTGGAGGCGGTCCGGGAGTACCGGCGGAAATACGCTGCCGTGACCCCGGCCTGAGGACCGGGCGTCTCGGCGGAAGAAGGAGGATCAAATGTCTCGAAGACTGCTTGTAACCGGCCTTCACGGCACGGTGGGACCCCGGGTGGCGGATCTGGCCCGCTCCCAGGGCTATGACATCATTCCCTGGCCCCGGAAGGTGGTGGATCCCGAGGATCTCTATGAGAGCAACATGTTCCTCTCCCGGATGGATCTGTGCGGCATTGTCCACCTGGCCTACGGCTCGGAGCGCTGGGCGGGGCTCCTGTCCCATTTTGCCGGGATCAACTCCATTCCCATGGTGTTCACCAGCACCGCTATGGTGTACAGCAACCGCCGCAACGGCCCCTATGTCATCAGCGACGTCACCGACAGCAATGAGTCCTACGGCCAGTACAAGATCCGCTGCGAGCAGGCGGTGCGCAACGCCAGCATGAAGTCCTGCGTCCTGCGCCTGGGCTGGCAGATCGGCGAGGACGGCCAGGGGAACAACATGGTGCACCACCTGGATCAGGAGCAGGAGAAGAACGGCCGGGTAACCTGCTCGGAGCTTTGGATCCCCGCCTGCGCCTATCTGGAGGACACCGCCGGGGTGATCATGCGCTGCATCAACGAGCGCTGGTACGGCCTCTTCCATGTGGACAGCAATGCCGAGGATGCCTACAGCTATGCCCGGATTGTCGCCCTTCTGAAGGAGAAGCTGGGCCGGAACTGGCGGATCCACATCGACAACACTTATATTCACGATCAGAGGCTGAAGGACAGCTATCTGCCGGTGCCCCGGCTCTCCGCCAGGCTGCCGGATCTGCGCCGTCACGTGTGAGGCGCGGGTCGGCGTCCCGCGGGGCGCCGGAACATGCCCAGGGCTGGCAAGTGCCGGCGCCGGGGCGGATGAGACAGGGCTGGGCGGCAGTGCGCCTGTGCCCTGCGTTTTTTTTTCCGGGCGCATGCCGGAGTCATGCCGTGAGGGGCAGGGCACCGGTGACCTGTGGCTCGGATCGGCGCTGTGTCCGGGCTTTACGGCGGCGCCGGAGCGGGCAAGGGAGGTGATATGGAATATCTGAAGGGCAAAAGGATCCTGCTGGGGGTCACCGGGGGCATTGCGGCCTACAAGTGCTGTGAGCTTATCCGGCTGCTGCGGAAGGCCGGGGCCGGGGTGCGGGTGGTGATGACTCCTGCCGCAGAGCAGTTCATCACCCCCCTGACCCTGGCAACCCTCAGCGGCGCGGAGGTGCTCCGGGATCTGTTCCCCTCCGGCGGCTCTGTGGATCACATCAGCTCTGTCCGGGAGGCGGATCTCCTGATCCTGGCGCCGGCCACGGCCAATACTCTGGCCAAGATGGCCGGGGGGATCGCCGACAACCTGCTCACCTGCTGCCTTCTGGCCGCCCGGATCCCGGTGCTGGCGGCGCCGGCCATGAACTGTGCCATGTATGAGAATCCCGCCACCGCCGCCAACATCCGCACCCTGAGGGAGCGGGGGGTGCATTTTGTGGGACCTGATGTTGGCTGGCAGGCCTGCGGGGAGAGCGGCCCGGGCCGCATGAGCGCCCCGGAGGCGATCTTCCGTGAGGCCGCGGATCTCCTGCTGCGTCCCGGCCAGATCCGGGGCACCATGGTGATCACCGCCGGACCTACGGAGGAGCCCCTGGATCCGGTGCGCACCCTGACCAACCGCAGCTCCGGCAGGATGGGCTATGCCCTGGCAGGGGCGGCGGCCATGCTGGGGTGGCGTGTCCGGCTGATCTCAGGACCGGTGACCCTGGATCCGCCCCCGGCGGTGGATCTTATTCCGGTGCGCACGGCTGCCGAGATGATGGACGCCGCCTGGCGGGAGGCCAAGGAGGCCGACTGCTTTGTGGGCTGTGCGGCCGTGGCGGACTTCCGGCCGGATCATGCCGCCAGGAACAAGATCAAGAAGTGCGGCGAGGAGTCCCTGAAGCTCACCCTGGTGCCCAATCCCGACATCATCCGGACCATAGCCGGTCTGGACACCGTCCTGGCGGTGGGCTTTGCCGCGGAGACGGAGCATCTGGCGGAGTATGCCCGGCACAAGCTTGCGACCAAGGATCTGGATCTTATTGTGGCCAATGACGTGTCATCCACCGAGACCGGCTTCGGCTCGGAGGACAATGCGGCCCTCATGATCTTCCGGGACGGCCGGGAGGTGAGCCTGCCCCGGATGCGGAAGGAGGACATGGCCCTGAGGATCATCAGTGAGATCAATGATCTCCTGGATCGGCAGAGCCGTGAGTCCGCCCCGGTGTGAGGTGCCGGGCGGCGGATCCTCGCCGCCATCCACCGCAGGACTGCAACTCTCCGGATCCCGGGGTTCCGGAGCCGGGGGCGGGGCGGATCGTGCGCATGCCGTTCTGTTCCGGGATCCTGCGCCGCTGCACCCCACACTGCCGGATCCCCTGTTCTCCTTACTATTTTCCCATCATCATTTACCGTTCACCCATTTAACTTTTCAACCGTCATCAGGAGCAGTCATGAAAGCCATTGATCTCAAAATACTTGATCCCCGCATTGGCCGGGAATTCCCCCTGCCGGAGCGCGGCTCCCCGGGATCTGCGGGCATGGATCTCAGGGCCATGCTCCCGGAGCAGTTCCGGATCATCGCCCCGGGGGAGACGGTGCTCATCCCTACGGGAATTGCGATCCATATCGGGGATCCTGGGATCTGTGCTACAATTCTCCCCCGTTCCGGCCTGGGACATAAGCACGGCATTGTGCTGGGAAACTTGGTGGGCCTGATTGACTCCGACTACCAGGGACCCCTGATGGTGTCTCTGTGGAACCGGTCCGGCGCACCCTTTACCGTGAATGCGGGTGACCGCATCGCCCAGCTGGTTTTCCTGCCGGTGATCCAGGCTGAATTTAGGCTGGTGGACAGCTTTGAGGAAACCTCAAGGGGGCAGGGCGGCTTCGGACACACCGGCACTAGCTGACGGGACCCAATGACTTTTACTGGAGATTTTCAAATGGCAGATACTACTGCTTCTACTGTGAGCAACATGGCGGACAAGGCCGGTGAGTCCCTGTCCATGGCCATGAAATGGTGGGAGACCCATCAGACCTTCCTGATCGACATGGGGATCCGGGTGGCTGTTTCCATCCTGATCCTGATCGCCGGCTTCGTGGTGGCCAAGTTTGTCCGTTACATCCTCATCAAGATCATGGACAACCGCAAGATCGACCCCACCATCAGCCACTTTGTGGGCGAGCTGGCCAAGTTCGTCGCCCTGGCGGCCTTCTTCATCGCCGCCATGGATCACCTGGGGATCCAGACCACCTCTCTCGTGGCTATCATCGGTGCCGCATCCCTGGCCGTCGGCATGGCCCTCCAGGGCTCCCTGTCCAACTTCTCCTCCGGCGTCATCCTGATCTTCTTCCGTCCCATCAAGGTTGGTGAGTACATCATCGCCGGGGGCGCTGAGGGCACCGTCCAGGAAGTTAGCATCTTCACCACCACCCTGCTGACCGTGGACAACAAGCAGGTGATCGTGCCCAACGGCGCCATCCTGTCCGGCAACATCGTCAACGTGTCCAGAATGCCTGACCGCCGGGTGGATATGAACATCAATGTGGCCTACGACTCCGACATCGCCAAGGTCAAGGAGATCCTGGAGAAGGTTGCCGCCGGCATGGATATCGTGGATCAGTCCAAGGCTCCCTCAGTGACCGTTGAGGCCCTGACCAACCATGCTGTGCGCATGTCCATCAAGGTCTGGACCAGCAACGCCAACTACTTCACCGTCATCGCTGTGTACCTGGAGAGCGCCAAGAAGGCACTGCAGGATGCCGGCATCACCATTCCGGTGTTCTACGAGCGCTGATTGTCCTCCGTGCTCTGCCCTGTGGGGCAGAGCACGGATCCCGGCCCGGAGCTTCCCTCCGGGCCTTTTTCATGGGCGTGTCATGATCAGATGAGATCTCTGACAGCTGCTGGTTGACCTTCAAATGGCCTTCTGGAACTGATCTGAGCATCCGGGAAGCCCTTACTGCGGTTTTCTGATCAGGATCAAACATCTGTTTGAGCAATGTGATCCTTGTGATATAATGCTCTGGTTTTTGCAGGCGGTGAGCCCTGTACGGGACTTGTCGCACAAATTTTGGCAGTGCGGATCCTCAGGAACAGATGATGATCCCTGGGAGGACTGTCCGCCTCAACTGTCAGCCGTACCAGGTGGCAAGCCTCGGGCTGACAAGGACGAATTTCAATTTTTGGAGTTAACATGTCAAGAGAATGTCAGGTTACCGGAAAGCGTCCGGCAGTGGGCAACAACCGTTCCCATGCTAACAATGCGACCCGCCGCCGTTTTCTGCCCAATATCCAGTTCCACCGCTTCTGGGTGGAGAGTGAGAAGCGCTTTGTCAGGTTGCGTCTGACCGCCAAGGCCATGCGCATCATTGACAAGGTTGGTATTGATGCCGTTCTGGCTGATATGCGCGCCCGCGGCGAGAAGATTTGAGGAGTTAGAATCAAATGGCAAAGGGAACCCGTGAGAAGATCCGCCTGAACTCAACTGCAGGCACTGGTCATTTCTACACCACCACCAAGAACAAGCGTACCATGACCCAGAAGATGGAGATCAAGAAGTATGATCCCGTGGTGCGCAAGCATGTGATCTACAAGGAAGGCAAGATCAAGTAAGATCCTGCGTCCGGCCGGCTTGCCGGCAGAGCGCGATCCGGGAAACACGGATCCGGAGGGCACCCTGGCGGTGCCTTTTTTGTTTTGCGGCTGTGGGCCGCCTGGATGAAGTTATGGGCCTGTGCCCGGGAGGTGAGAATGCCGGAGCTGCCGGAAGTTGAGGTTACCTGCCGCTGTGTGCGCCGGGAGCTGGTGGGCCGGGGGATTAAGCGGGTCACGGTGCGGAACCCGCACCTCCGCTTTCCCGTCCCTCCGGAGATCGCCCGCCTTGAGGGCACCCGGGTGGAGGCGGTGGATCGCCGGGCCAAGTACATCCTGATCCGGTCCGGAGGCCAGACGGCGGTGATCCACCTGGGCATGACCGGGCACCTGAGCTTCCCGGATCCCGCTGAGCCTCCGGGAAAGCATGATCACTTTGATCTGGCCCTGGATGACGGCCGGATCATGCGCTACCGGGATCCTCGGCGTTTCGGCGCCCTGCTGTGGACTGACGGAGATCCTATGCAGATGCGGATCCTCTCCTCTCTGGGGGCGGAGCCATTGGAGCCGGGCTTCACCGGGGAGTACCTGCACCAGCGCCTGGCCCGGAGCCGGAGTCCGGTGAAGACTGCCCTGATGAAGGGGGATATTGTGGTGGGGGTGGGGAACATCTACGCCAGTGAGGTTCTGCATGCCGCCGGGATCAGCCCCCTGAGGCGGGGGGATCAGGTGAGCCTGGAGGAGTGCGGGATCCTGGTGGGGGAGATCCGCCGGATCCTGGAGGACTCCATCGCCCGGGGGGGCACCACCATCCGGAACTACGCCCAGGTGGACGGCTCCCGGGGGGCCTTTGCGGACTGTCTTAAGGTTTACGGGCGGGAAAACGAGAACTGCCCCCGGTGCGGGGGCAGGATCCAGAGAATTGTCCAGGGACAGCGATCTACTTTTTACTGCTCAGGGTGTCAGCGATAGCCTGAGACACCTCCGGGGGCACATACTGGGTCACCTGGCCCCGGTGAATGGCGATCTCCCGCACCAGGGTGGAGGACATGAAGGAGTACTCCAGCTTGGTGGGCAGGAACACCACCTCAATTTCCGGCAGCTGGGTCCGGTACATGTGGATGAGGTTCATCTCATACTGGAAGTCCACCGGGGAGCGGACCCCCCGCACCAGCACATGGGCCCCGATGTCCCGGAGAAAGTCGGTCATCAGGTTGGCAAAGCTCACCACGTAGACGTTTTCCATGTCACTGAGAACCTCCGCCGCCAGGGAAGCCCGGAGTTCCAAGGAGAGCATGGGGTGCTTGCTGGGGCTTGCGGCCACGGCCACCACCAGTTCGTCATACATGGCTGCAGCCCGGCGGATGATGTCAATGTGACCGAAGGTTAGGGGATCGAAGGATCCTGGAAACACTGCCTTGCAGACGCTCATTCTCTGGTCTCCCTGTTGATCATTGCTCTTCGATCCCCGGCTGAGGATGGTGTCACTGGGCGCCGTCCCGGCTGCCCGAGCTCCGCCGATCGGTGATCTCCCCCACCTTGGCCTGAAGGAAGGACACCAGATCCCCAGGGCTGATCCCCAGAGTCAGGCCTCTCCGGCCGCCGCTGACCAGGATCTCCTGGTGGCGCATTGCCTCGGAGTCCAGGATAGTGGGCAGGCGCTTCTTCTGGCCGAAGGGGCTGATCCCTCCCACCACATAGCCGCTGAGACGCTCCGCGTCCTCGGGCCGGGCCATCTCCGCCTTCTTCAGTCCCGCAAGCTTGGCCGCCTGCTTCAGGTTCAGGGTGCAGCTGACGGGGATCACCGCTGTGACATAGGTTTTGTCGCAGTGGAAGATCAGGGTCTTGTACACCGCATCCTCATCCCGGCCCAGCATTTTGGCGGTGTGGCGCCCGAAGTCATGATCCACCCCGCACTCATAGGAGTACACGGTGTGGGGGATCTTGCTGGCCTTGAGGGCGTTGACTGCTGGCGTCATGATGTCTGCCTGGGTTCTCTCTGGGGTTCTTTCTGCGGGGTGTGAAAATGCCCGGCTCCCCGGGCACTGAATAATTATGCTTTAATAATGAAAAAAACTCAACCGGCGCCGCCCGCGGCCCGGGATCTGCTCCCTGGCGGCAGGGGGGATCAGCCCTCTGACGGGGGCGTCTCCCGGGGCACGCTCCGGCAGGCGCCCTTCAGCACCAGTGCATGGTAGAGCCCGAAGGCGCCTCCCAGGAGCAGACCGGTGAGGTGGACGGCATTGGCGGTGCTGATCCCCGGAATGATGTCAGCCAGCCCTAGCAGGGCGAAGATCACGGTGACGATCATGAACCCCGGTGGCACATTCACCGGGGCGTAGCGGTCCGGGGCCAGGGCGGAGACGATCCAGCAGAAGCTGATCAGGGCCATGACCAGGCCTGACATGCCGCCGAAGGCGGGGCCGGTGAGGGTTAGCTGGGTGTAGTCGGGGATGAGGGATCCCAGGATCAGCAGGGCCAGCAGGGTGCCATGTCCCAGGAAGCGCTCAATGCGGCCGGCCAGCCAGATCCACAGCCCCAGGTTGAAGCCCAGGTGGATCAGCCCGAAGTGCAGTAGCACCGGGGTGAGGAGCTTGTGCCAGGTGAGGGGATCCCCGCCGTCAAATCCCGGGCATCCCAAAAGGAGCATCATCCGGTCCGGGGCCACGCACTGGGCGGCGAACACCAGGAGGGTAAGGGCCGACACCCCCAGGGTCACCGGTCCTGCGGTCTCAGTCACGGAGCCCAGGACGCTGCGGTATTTGCGGGGGGTGCGGGTACGGTCCAGAGCCTGGCCGTTGCTCTCCCAGGCCGCCCGGTTCTCCTCCCGGAAGTGGCGCTCCTGCTCCTTCAGATCACTGATGAAGGCCTGCACCACCCGGCCGGCAGCCTCTGCCTCCGCCTCCTCGATGTAGATCACGTAGTAGCCGTCCTCTTCTGTGTCCAGCTGCACGTGACGGCGCAGATCCTTTTTCAGCCGTTCCAGGATCTTCTGGGCCTGCTGGTAATCGTTGATTTTGATGATGGGGATCATTGCGCGCTCCTGTTTTGCCTGTGGTACTATACCATAGATCAGTATTTTTGCGCCTTGCACCCCCTTCCGGACATGGCCTTCGGGGGCCGGTTTTCCGGGGGGAAGGGTGCGGGCGCCTGGCCCTGGGAGGAACAGACGGTGGCAGAGGCAGGCTCAGGCTTGGGAAGCAGCATTCTGGTGGTCGCCCCCTCGTGGATCGGCGACATGGTCATGGCCCAGAGCCTCCTGAAACGGCTCCGTTCCCGGGATCCCTCCTGCCGGATCACCGTCTTTGCCCCCGCCTGGTGCCAGGGGCTCCTGGAGCGGATGCCGGAGATCACCGGTGTCATTCCCAACCCCTTCGGCCACGGGCAGCTCAGGCTTGCCGGCCGCATGCGCTGTGCCCGGGAGATCCGGGAGCGTCATTTTGATCTGGCCCTGATCCTGCCCCATTCCCTGAAGTCCGCCCTGATCCCCGCCCTGGCCCGGATCCCCCGGCGCCGGGGCTGGCTGGGGGAGCAGCGCTTCGTCCTCCTGAACCAGATCTACCGCCATGAGAAGAGCCTGCCCCTGATGGTGCAGCGCTACAACGCCCTGGCTTTTGCGCCTGCGGAGATCTCCGACGTGTCCCGTCAGGCCTGTCCGGAGCCAGTCCTCATCTCTTATCCGGAAAAGGCCGGGGAGATCCTCTCCCGTCTGGGTATGGAGCCCTCCGCTCCGGAGACGGGGATCCTGGGACTCTGTCCCGGGGCCGAGTACGGCCCGGCCAAGCGCTGGCCCTGCGCTTCCTTTGCCGCCTTGGCCGCCTCCTGGATCCGCCGGGGCGGGGGCGTGCGGATCTTCGGCAGCGCCAAGGACACCCCGGCAGCGGCGGAGATCCGGGAGCACCTGCCGGAGGATCTCCGGGGATCCTGCCAGGATCTCACCGGCCGGACCACACTGCCTGAGGTGGTGGATCTGCTGTCCGCCTGCCGGGCGGTGGTGACCAATGACTCGGGCCTGATGCATGTCAGCGCCGCCGTGGGGATGCCCCTGGTGGCGATCTACGGCTCCTCCACCACAGACTACACCCCGCCCCTGACATCCCGGGCCCGGACGGTGTTCATGCCGGATCTGGACTGCCGCCCCTGCTTCAAGAGGGAGTGCCCCCGGGGCACCACCGAGTGCCTCACCGGCATCACCCCCGCCCGGGTGGAGCAGGAGCTGGATGAGCTGCTGCGGGACGCTGCCGGGACGGAGCCGGGGCGGTGATCCTGCTCCGCTGGCTTTATTCCCTTCTGGGCTATCTCCTGCTGCCCCTGGTGGTCCTGTTTCTCCTTGTGCCCCGGAAGGGCCGCCAGGGCTACGGCTGGCGGATCCGGGAGCTTTTCGGCTTTCCCCGGTTCACTCCGGATCCCTCCTGCCGCGGGGTGGTGTGGTTCCACACCGTGAGCGTGGGGGAGACCGCCGCCGCCACTCCCCTGATCCGGGAGTTCCACCGCCGCCATCCGGAACTCCAGGTGGTGATCACCACCACCACCGCCACGGGCGCCGCCCGGGCCCGCCAGGCCGGGGACTTTGTGTCCCATCTCTTCGCTCCCCTGGACTATCCCCATGCCATTGCGGTTTTCCTGTCCCGGATCCGGCCCTGTGCCCTGGTGATCATGGAGACGGAGCTCTGGCCCAACTGGCTGGCCGCCTGCAGCCGGCGCCAGGTTCCGGTGATCCTGATGAACGCCCGGATGTCCGAGCGATCCTGCCGCCGTTACGGGAAACTTGGTCCCGTGTTCCCCTACCTCATTGCGGATCACCTTTCTCTGGTACTCTGCCAGAACCAGGAGGACGCCGGGCGCTTCCGGTCCCTGGGGGTCCGGGGGATCCAGGTCACCGGATCAGTGAAGTGCGACATTGTCCCCCCTGAGGAGCAGCGGCTCCGGGGCGGTGCGCTGCGGCGGATCCTGGGTCCGGGACCGGTGTGGATAGCCGCCTCCACCCACGAGGGGGAGGATGAGCTGATGCTGTCCGTCCAGGAAAAGGTGCTGGCCTCCCACCCCGGGGCGGTGCTGCTCCTGGCGCCCCGGCATCCGGAGCGCTTTGCTGCGGTGACTGCCCTGGCCCGGCGGCGCTTTGCCGGGTCGGTGCTGCTGTCAGAGCTGGATCCCCTGCTGCCGGGGGCGGCCGGGGATCAGGCAGTGGATCAGATCGCAGATCACGACAGGGAGCAGTCCGGGGATCTGGTCGGGGGGAGCGCCCAGGAGCAGGTGCCGGTGCCTGAGGATCGGTCCGGGAATGCGCCGGCGAAAGTGCTGGAGGAACTGCCGGCGAACGGATCCGGGAACCTGACGGGAAATGATCCCGTGAACGATCAGGAGAACGGGCAGGGGACACAGATCAAAGGCAGATCCCCGGTGGTGGTGTGTGACGCCATGGGGCGCATGTTTGAGCTGTTTGCCGCCGCAGACTTGGCGGTGATGGGCGGGAGCTTTGCGGATATCGGCGGCCACAATCCCCTGGAGCCGGCCGCACTGGGCCGCCCGGTGATCATGGGGCCCCATTACCGGAACTTCCGGGAGTTCACCCAGAAGATGAGCAAGGAGGGGGGACTGCTCCTGGCCGGGGATCAGGAGGAGCTGGCCGGTGCCCTGGTGCGCCTTCTGGGGGATCAGGAGGAGCGGCGCCGGATGGGGGCAGCCGCCCTGGGAGTGGTGACGGCGGGGCAGGGGGCCACGGAGCGGACCCTGGAGCAGATCGATCTCCTGCTCAGGAGCAGGAGCGGAGGATCAGGCTGAAGCGCTCATCATTCCAGTTGAAGGCGCTGCCCTTGATGGTCTTCTCCTTGGCCAGGGAGCGGCGCAGGCGCTGCAGCATCTCCCCGAAGTGGTCACCGCCTAGGGAGCCCCGGTCAAAGTCAATGAACCAGAACTTGCCGTTGTCGTCCAGGAGGATGTTGCGGATGTTCAGATCCCGGTGGTGCACCTTGTTGTCCCTGAGCTGCACCAGGGCCTCCCCCAGCCGCTCCAGCTCCTGATCGGTGAGATCCCGCTCGGCCATGACCGCGGCCAGATCCCGGCTGTTGTCGACGCGCCGGGTGATGATGTCATAGCGGGCCAGGGGGTAGTAGTCCAGGTTCACATGGGCGGCCACGGGCTCCGGCACCGGCAGCCCCTTCTCCAGCAGCTCCGCCAGGAGCCTGAACTCCCGGTAGGGGCGGCAGAGTCTGCGCCCGGGATACATGTAGCGATCCTTCAGGAAGTGGGCCATGAGCCCGCCCCGGAGATAGTGCCTGAGCACCCAGTGCCCCCCGGGACCGGCGTCCACAAAGTAGGCCGTGCCCCTGCCGCTGGAGGTGTTCAGGATCCTGCCCCGGTTGATCCAGTAGTAGGGATCAAACATCTGGGGGGTGAAGTTCGGGCAGATCCTGGTGTTGATGATGTAGCGCTGCTTGGGTAGCTCAAGTTCCTTGGTTTCCACGGCCTCAGTCTCCGGCATTGATCCCTTTTCAGTCAATTATATGTGATCCGGCTGCTTATGCCACGTCCAAGGCTTGCAAAACGTGGGGCGTTCGGCAGGGTTCCGCCCATTTCCCGTTTTGCAGGCTGAATCTTTGTTTTTTGCGCCTTCCTGTGAAACAATGAATGTGGGATGATCCCGGCGGGGGCTGGCGGCAGGCTTCTCCCGGCCGGATCTCTGGTCAGAGACAACACCGGCGGAGGCCTGTGCTTTGCTTACCTGGTTGCTTAAAGTCATTTTCTATCTGCCCATCCGGCTGCTGGTGCGGTCGGTCACCATCCCGGCAGATCCGGTCTCTGATCTTAGGATCGACACCGGCAAGCCCATGGTGTACATCCTCAAGACCAATTCCATCAGCGATCTCCTGGCTCTGCATTTCATCAGCCGCACCGTCTCCCTGCCGTCCCCTTTCAGGCCCCTGGTGCTCAACGGCCGCCGCCTTCCCCGCTACCTCTACCTTTACAAGACGCCCCTGTTCTCCAACCGGGGTGCGGTGCGGCGCAAGATCTGCAACCGGATCTTCCGGCAGTGGCTGGCGGCCCAGATGGAGACCCCCCAGACCTCCATCCAGCTGATCTCCGTGCCCTCGGTGTGGAACCGGAGCCCCGGGATCCAGGGGGGATCCCAGATCAACCAGCTGAAGCTCACCAGCGCCTGGAACCGGATGAAGAACGTGATCACCCGGGGACGCTTCCACACCCTGTTCATCTCCCGGCCGGTAATGCTCCTGGATCTCATGGCCCGGGTGGACACCACGGATGAGGACCGCTCCTTCAGGATCCTGGAGAAGCTTGCCCGGCTCTACTTCTACCGCACCGTGAACTCCTCCCACGGTCCCCGGCTGCCACTGCGGGCGGATCTCATCGAGGAGATCACCGCCAATCCCAATGTCCGGAAGGCCGTGTCCCAGGCGCCGGATCCTGCCGCCGCTGATATTGAGGTGCGGAAGATCATCGACGAGATTGCCGCCAACATCTCCTACAGCCTCCTGACCCGGGTCAACGGCCTGATGCGGATTGTCTGGGATCACATGTACCGGGGGATCAGCAAGATCGGGGACGAGAATGTCCGGGAGTTGGCCAACAAGGGCCATGAACTGGTATACATCCCCTGCCACCGCAGCCACATGGACTATCTGCTGCTACAGTATGTGATTTTCAATTCCGGCCTCATGCCGCCCCATGTGGCCTCAGGGATCAACCTCAACTTCTTCCCCTTCGGTCCGGTGATCCGCCGCTGCGGGGCCTTCTTCCTCCGGCGCAAGTTCAACGGCGACCGGCTGTACACCACAGTGTTCCGGGAGTATGTCAGCTATCTCTGCTCCCACGGCTACTCCATGGAGTTCTTCATCGAGGGCACACGCTCCAGATCCGGGCGCATGCTCCATCCCCGCACCGGGCTGCTGTCCATGCTGGTGCAGACCCAGCTCCGGGGGATCTCCCGCCCCATCACCATTGTCCCGGTGTACCTGTGCTATGAGCATGTCATGGAGGTGGGGGCCTACACCCGGGAGATGCGGGGAGTGAAGAAGCAGGCGGAGAATGTCTGGCAGATGTTCGGGATCTTCCGGAAACTGAGGAACTGCGGCCACGGCTATGTGTGCTTCGGGGAGCCGGTGACCGTCACCCGCTTCCTGGACGACTACAACGCCGCCTGGCGCAGCAGCATTGATCCCTCCGGCGGGTTTAAGCCTTCCTGGCTGTACGGGGCGGTGTCTTCCATGGCCGAGAGGATCATGTACAGCATGAATGACGCCGCCGCCCTCAACGGGGTGAACCTGTGCGCTCTGGTGCTCCTGTCCTGCAAGCACTACACCGTGGAGGTCACCAGGCTTCGGACGGTGGTGGGGCTGATCTGCGATATCCTGAAACTCTCCCCGGCCAACCGCTACACCTCGGTTCCGCCCCTGAGTCCCGAGGATCTGGTGAGCCATGCCCTGATCCTCAGGAAGTTCTCCGTGGAGACCTACAGCGGTGTGGCGACAGTGTCCCTGCTGCACCGGCAGTATCTGCAGCTGACCTATTACCGCAACAACATCCTGCACCTGTTCATCCTCCCGTCCTTCATCCTGAAGATGATCAAGCTGTCGGTCAGGCTGTCCCATGACGAACTTCTCCGCTCGGTGTCGCTGATCTTTGATCTCTTTGACAATGAGATGTATGTGCCGGTGCGGCGGAAGGATCTGGAGCCCTATGTGAACCGGGTGCTCCGGGCCTTCAGTCACCTGCAGCTGATCACCCGGATCAACGGCTGCTATGAGATCAAGCGGGAGATGACCGAGGAGATCGCCATCCTCACCGCCATTGCCAATGAGACCCTTCTGCGCTATGGTGTCTTTTTCTCCCTGGTGAATGCCAACAGCGTTATTGCCTATGATGATCTGGAGGATATGTGGCGGAAGGCGCTGTCCCGGATCTGCTTTGACTCCCACATGCAGCTGGCCCCGGAGTTCAGCAACCCGGAGACCCTGAAATGGCTGGTGGCGTGCATGGAGAAACTGGGCTATGCCCGGCAGATCACCGCCGACGGGGACAGCATCACCTTTGACATTGAGGGCATGACCCCCATCAGCGAACTGGTGATCGCCATCTGCACCGCCGATATCCGGACTCGGATCCCCAGTGACTACTTTGAGCCGGAGTGAGCCCGGCCTTTGCCTGGAACCCGGCGGGAATGCCGGTGCCGGGCAGGAGCGCTGATCCCGGGAGGAGAGCCGGGGTGGAGCCCCCGGGCACATATTCTGCTTTGCCATGACGGGTGCCGGAAAGCCGGCGCCCCAGACTTGAGACTGATGGATCCGTCAGAAGGAGGTGATCCTGTGAAGCTTACCAAAGTCCTGTTTGCCGCTCTGCTGTCCGCCGGCCTGGCCGGGGGCGCCCTGGCCTCAGGCCACAAGGCCGAGGATGAGAAGCCGCCGGTGAGCAACATTTCCTATGTGGCCCTGACTCCGGAGATTGTCACCAACTACAATTACACCGGCAACCGGGTGGGTTATGTCCGGGTGAAGGTGGAGATCATGACAGAAAACCCGGCGGACAAGGATGTGGTGACTCTGCATGCCCCCATGCTCCGGGACATTGTCATTACTACCCTTCTGGAGAAGGACTTCCAGACCATCTCCACCCGGGAGGGCCAGGCCCAGATCATCTCCGACTGCAAGAGCCGCATGGAGAAGTTCTTCCAGGAGACTGAGGGCCGCCGGCTCATCCAGGAGGTTCTTTTCACCAACTATGTCTACCAGTAGTCCCCTGCTGTCCGGACATCTTTTTCCTCCGGGGCTGAGTGCCCCGGATCCCTGCCTGTGATCCCGGGGTATTCATGAAGATCTGCATTCTGCGCCTTTCGGCCATCGGCGACTGCATCAATGCCGCCGCGGCTGCCGGTGCCCTGATGAGGCATTTTCCGGACGCTAAGATCACCTGGATCATCAGTGCTCCGGGGGCGGCACTGCTGACTCCCCTGCTTCCCGGGGTGGACTTTGTGATCTGCCGGCACAAGGGGATCAGGGGAGCCCTGGAGCTCAGGAAGCGTCTCTCAGGGGAGCGCTTTGATGTGCTGCTCATGATGCAGTATGCCTTAAGCGCCAGCCTTGCGTCCCTGGGGATCCGGGCCGATCTGCGGGTGGGCTTTGACCGGGAGCGGTCCCGTGAGCTGCAGTGGCTGTTTGCCGGCCGGCGCATTCCCTCCGGTGGCGGGCGGCATGTGGTGGACGGCTTCATGGCCTTTGCCGCCGCCTGCGGGGTGCCGGATCCGGTGCCCTGGTGGGATCTGACAATTCCTGCTGATGTCCTGGCCCGGGGCCGGGAACTGCTGGGGCAGGGGACCGGCAGGACGGCACTGCTGGCACCCTGCACCAGCCGGGAGAGCAAGAACTGGCCCCTGGCGTCCCTGCTGGAGGTGGCATCCGGGCTGCTGGCCCGGGGGCTCCGGGTGTTTCTCCTGGGAGGCCGGTCGGAGGCGGAGCGCCGCCTGGAGGATGCTCTCCAGGAGCGCTGCCCCGGGATCACGTCCCTGGTGGGCCGGACTTCCCTTCCGGAATGCTATGCCTGTGTGCGCCTGGCGGATCTGCTCATCTCCGCCGACACCGCCCAGGTGCACATGGCCAATGCCGCCGGGACGCCGGTCATCGGCCTGTATGCCACCCATGATCCCGCCCGGGTGGGCCCCTACCTTGATCGGCAGTACTGTGTCAGCGTCTATGAGGAGCTGGCACGGGAGGAATACGGCCGCTCCCCGGAGGAACTGCCCTGGCGCACCCGGGTCCGGATCCCCGGGGCCATGGAGCGGATCACCGCCGCCATGATCCTGGAAAAGGCGGATCGGCTGCTGGCGGATCTTGCGCAGAAGGTGGCCGGCAGATCCGGCATGCAGGAGCCTGGGGCGCCGGCTCCGGAGGCGCCGGCTCCGGATCCGGGAGCTCCGGCTTCTGGCAGGGAGGATCACCGGTGAGCTTGGCAAACACTCCTTCTCCGGCCGGGGCAGGTGAGAGCGGTGCCGGTTATGTCCCGGAGCCGGATGAGGTGCTGGATCTCACCGGCCTTAGGTGCCCGGAGCCCCTGATGCTGATCCGGCGGAAAATGCGGGAGATGTCTCCGGGCGGGATCCTGAAGGCCCTGGCGGACGATCCCGCCTCGGTGCGGGACGTGCACAACCTCTGCCGCCACCTGGGCTACCGCCTGCTGAGCTCGACGCCGGACATCCCCTATGAGTTTGTCCTGGAGAAGCCCCTTCCCGGCGCGGCCGCAAACGGACAGGAAGAGGGATCCCCCTGACAGAGCCTTCTGGGAGCATGTTTTGAACGTTGTCCTTTTTCAGCCGGAGATCCCGGCCAACACCGGCAATATCATCCGCCTGTGCGCCAACACCGGATCCACCCTGAGTCTCATCCGGCCTTTCGGCTTTGTGCTGGATGACCGGAAACTCCTCCGGGCGGGTCTGGACTACCACGAGTTTGTGGCGGTGCGCTCCTATGACAGCCTGGAGGAGTGTCTGGCTGCCATGCCGGAGCAGGGGCGGGTGTTTGCCGCTACTTCCAAGGGGACCGCCCTGCCTTCCGAAGCCTGCTTTGCCATGGATGACGTGCTGGTGTTCGGCCGGGAAACCTCGGGATTGCCGGATGACTTTGTCGCCTCCCTGCCGGCAGAGCAGAGGATCCGCATTCCCATGGTGCCGGACAGCCGGTGCTACAACCTGGCCAATGCCGCCGCCATCCTGATCTACGAAGCCTGGCGGCAGTGCGGCTTTGCCGGCGCCGCCGGGATCTGAGGCCTCCGCATTCCCCCGCCTGCAGTCGGCCCAGAGGCTTCCTTCCTCCCTGTGATTCCGTATCTTCTGATGTCAAACGCGTTCATTCATTCCCGGACGGCGTGTCTGGTTGCAGGTCATTTATGGGATATATGACGTGGCATGTCATTTGCTGATTTGCGTCACATATCGGCAACCTGCTGATTGAGCCTGGGGTCTGATCTTCCTACAATCTTTCCCGGCGCTTTGTGGTGCAGGCTCATTGCTGTGCCGCAGGTTGTGAGCAAGTTGCGAGGAACATATGCCGTCTGCAGGGAGGATGCCATGTACCAGTCAGCCGCTGTGAGAACCGAGGAATGCCAGGATCTCTCCGGAAGGGTTATCAGCCTGGGCCGCAGCTGCCGGCGGAGTTCCGGACGGAGGATCCGTGTGCCCCTGGTGGGCTGTGTGGCCGCCGGCAGTCCCATCAACGCCCCGGAGCATTTTGAGCGGATGCTGGAGGTGGATCCGGCCATGTTCGACTGCACCCCGGACTACTTCCTCCGGGTCAGGGGCTGCTCCATGATCAATGCCGGGATCCTGGACGGGGATCTCATCGGGATCCACCGGATTGATCCCAGCCTGCTTCACAACGGCCAGATCGTGGTGGCCCGGGTCAACCAGAGTGATGTGACGGTGAAGCGCTACCGTCGCAGCGGGGACACGGTGTGGCTCATGCCGGAGAATGATGAGATGTCCCCCATTGTGGTGGATCTCAGCCATGACTCCCTGGAGATCGACGGGATCTTTGTGGGACTGTTCCAGGAGTAGGCCGGGCGTTCATGCTGGTCTGCTGTTTGCCGGAGGGCGGGGTTTTCCCCGCCTTTCTGCTATTCGATTGAAATACCGGAGATACAGATATGGAAATTACAAAGACCGATTTTGGCAAACTGGTGGATGGTACCAAGAATTTTTGTATTCCGGTTTATCAGAGACGTTACAGTTGGACTAAAAATAACTGCCAAAAGATATTTTGTGATCTTGAAAAGATTGCAAAAAGGAAAAAAGAAACAGGTGAGTATTGTACCCACTTTATCGGCTCTATTGTGTGCACCAGTTATCGGGCAAATCCAGAATGTCCCCAGTATACGATCATAGATGGCCAGCAACGTATTACATCCCTAATGTTGCTCGTTAAGGCGTTATATGATCTTGCAGATGATGAAATTCTTAAAAAGAGAATAATTAAAAAGTTTCTGATAAATGAAGATTATGATGAACAACAGAAATACAAATTGATCCCTATAGAATATGACAGGGGTGTTTTTAATAAGATTGTTGACGGTCATCTCAGTGAATTAAGCGAGACAGATAAAAAATCCTTAGTTTATAAAAATTATGAGTTGTTCAAACTGTTAGTTTCAAATTCTAAATATTCTGTATCAGAACTCCATAACTCAGTTTTATATCTAATAATGGGGAATATTGTATTAGAAGGTGAGAATCCGCAGCAGATATTTGAGTCGCTTAACTCCACCGGGAAAAACCTTACCAATGCTGACTTGATCCGAAACTATTTACTGATGCCGACTGATTATGACAAACAAGTTTTGCTGTTTAATAATTATTGGAAAAAGATCGAATCGTGCCTTGAGGTGATAAATAAGAACGATATCGGATCAAACTTGGAAGTGTTCTTGATTTGTTATTTGTGCATGAAGAAGGAGTCTGATGCCCTCATCTTTGAAGGCAGGAGAAGCCATATTAATACAAAGACCTTATACTTCGCATATACAGAGTACTTTGAAAATAACCCGGAACTTAGCAAAGAAGCATTTTTGAAGGATCTAAAGGACTATGCTGAGTTGTTCTCTGGCTTTGTTAAAAAGGGACCTCTAAGCAAATCGTCAATCCTTATATACCAAATACTGGTTGAACTAAACATAATGTCTGCCAGTATCCCGATAATGTATATCCATAACCAGTACAGAAACTCTGAGATCGATGCGGATCTTTACGAACAGTTGCTGTCTGATTTGGCTTCATATCTTTTCAGGCTAAGGGTTAGAAACCAAATTATTGGCTATCAAGAAGCTTCCCTTATTCTTCAGCGCTATCATCGAAGAAATGAATTAGTAAAAAACAATTATCGGCAGAACTTTACTTTTGCACTATGTCAAAGTTCTGGAAGCGTGGCTTTCCCTTCTGATGAAGAATTTAGAAATGATGTTGCATCATGTCAATTTTATAGTATGTTCAAAGGAAATCAGGGAAGGATTATTCTTTCATATTTTGAGAAACACCTGAGTAATGAGACTGTTGATGTTGATGATGCGTCAATTGAGCATATTTGTCGTAACTATTCAGACCCCCACCTCTGGGGGTCTTCCGATCATGCCACCTAGGTCATCATTTGTCACCCCCCTAAACCACCACCATCCTCGCATCCATACAGTTTTCCAGCCGTCTCCCTCCTGTCACCCAGTCCATCGTCCCACCTCCTGCAACCTATCATGCTTCGACAGGCAGATCAGTTCACCCCCTCTTTTCATTAATCACTGTCACTACTTTTGATATTTCAAATTGGCTAGTCTTAATTAATAGATAAGTAACCAGTCTCTGTTTCTGATCTGATCAGATATAGATCAGCTTGCTAAACCGAATTGCTGATCTGGTCTATTCTCCTTTCAATGGGTTGACTGATCAGTTTTGTAACATTTTCCACCTTCCGACTAAAAGGTGTAGGAACTTTCTTATATATCTAGACTTCATCACATTTATAATAAATCTTGCAAATTTATATTGCTTATCATTGAGTTTGGAATATAATGAACAATGCGGATGAGGAGTAATGGTTCTTTCGTTCTGACTTAATTGCCTCTAGTCTGGTTTACCTTCAGATTAGGGAGGGTACTGAATACGCGGGTTTTCATGATGGATATTGATGATCTGATAAACCAAATAGATCATCTTACTCAGGAGAGTAACGAAAGCACTGACCCATCAATTTGGGACAGTATGGCGTGCTTTCTTCTCACACCCATCATGTATGTTCTGATCCTTCTGAAGGAAGCTCGTGATACCATTGCCACACTGAAGCGCCGTATTGACGAGCAGAACACCCACATTGAAGATCAGACGGTCCTTATTGACAAACAGGTCACCCGCATCGCTGAACTGGAGAATGAGCTCGAACAGAGCAAGTACCGGATCCACGAGCTCGAGGAGCAGAAGAACAAAAACTCCACCAACAGCAGCAAGCCGCCTTCAACTGATGGCTTTAAGAAGGGATCGAGAAAGAGTCACAACAAGGGTGATAAAAAGGACGATGGGGAAGGTGGCGGAGGAGGCACCACCAGACCCAACAGTCACAGTTTGCGGGAGGATACTGGACGGCACGTTGGCGGTCAGCCGGGCCATAAAGGACATCATATGGAGTTGCCTCATGAGCCGGATGAGGTAAAGAATCATCTTCCTCTCTGCTGCCAGAACTGTCCCAACAGAGATGAATGCACCAAGAACAAGATCCTCACTCAAACGAAAGAGCAGCGCAATGTTATTGATCTTAAGGTCATCACCCATATAACTGAGCACCGTGTGTGTTGCTGTTGTGGTTGTCCCTTGGGAAACCCTGACAGCAAAGGTGCCTTCCCCGAAGTTATCAGAGGATACCGCCAGTACGGCAACTCGTTTGCAGTGCTGGCTGGACTGCTGAACAACTATTCGGTGGTTAGTTTCAGCAAGATGCATGACATCATGGGCAGCCTCACCGGGTGCCAACTGTCGCCGGCAACTCTGAAGGGCATGGTTAAGAAGGTTGCTCAGTTGGTCAGCGAAGTCGTAAATGGCAAGATCAAGTCAGATCTCATTGATAGTCCAGTGTGTCATGCTGATGAAACCTCCATCAGGGTGAACGGTGAGAACTACTGGGTACACACTGTCTGCAACGGCAACGGCACCTATCTCTATGTGCACAAAAGCCGCGGGTGGGCAGCAATAGAGGAAGAAGGGGTCCTTACAAAGATAAAGGGCACGCTGGTTCATGACTGCTACAAGGTCTATGACAAACTGGTCAATGTCAAGGTTCATGGCACGTGCAACTCACACATCGAACGTGAACTGATAGGGGTTGATGAAAACTACGAAGTCATCTGGCCCATTCTGATAAAGGAGCTTCTGCTGACTGCCAAAGCGAATAAGGAGCAGGCAATCGCTGAAGGCAAAACAAGCCTCCCTGAGGAGACGATAAACCAGTACATCAGTGCTTACCGTAAGATATTGGAACTGGTGCCTTTCGTTGATAAGCCGGAGCCGCCGCCAGCGCCGCCACCTGGAAAAGATGGTAAAAAAGGGAGACGGAAAAGAACAACAGAGGAAAATCTTCGACTGCGGCTGCTGGAGAAGACTAACGAAGTGTGGCGATTCCTCACCGACTTTAGTGTGCCGTTTGACAACAACCTGGCAGAACAGTCCCTGCGTAACCTGAAGACAAAGGTGAAGGTTATTGGCTGCTTCCGAACAGAGGAAGGCGCCAAGGATTACGTGATGATAAACTCGTACCTCAGCACGGCGAAAAAGCACAAAGTCAGTATCTTCCAAGCCATGGTGGAAGCGTTCAACGGGAATCCCTACGTGATCTTCGGGGGCTAAAACGATCCCGCGTCCCAGGGGGAAACCCTGGGACAGATGCGGTGGCATCTGCAGAAATTGCCCTCGTTGAACATCCTCATGATCCCCCCATTCAGAACCCCTATGTGGAAATGGAGGCGCTGTCAAGGGCTTTTTTGCGAAAGTTCTGGTTTTTTTCCGAAGGCTAAAACTTACTGACCGGCCCTATGTCCTGAG
>CACZLZ010000006.1 GCA_902782145.1 uncultured Aeromonadales bacterium | reverse complement strand
GACCAAGGTTGCCGTTGCCGAAGCAGTAGGCGTTACCGCCCTGAGATCCGTAGTTGAGGCCAGATCTCATGTATCCGTGGAAATCAACTGCTGAAGCAGTTTCCAAACAATTTAATTCCTCTATACGCCAATTAAAAACCTGCTATTCAACGGGCATCATAATATACTAAATAGTCACTACTGGTCTAAAACTCTTAATCACCCATTCTCCAAAACTTGACAACTTATTCTGTAGAATCATGATCGCAATTCTCCAAAATCATGATCGCAATTCTCCAAAATCTTGACCGCAATTCTCCAAAATAATGATCATCATTCTCCCAAATCATGACCACCATTCTCCAAAATCATGATCAACAATTCCACAAATTCATGATCACATCACTTCTCGCATCCTGCAGCCAACCAATGCTAACCTTCACCCCCCCTACTCCACCCAAAAAAAAGGGCACGCTCCAGTCGCTAAACCAAAGCGTGCCACTGCATGAGGTAGAAGGTAAGGTATGTGATGCCTTCAGCGGAGCAGGAATAACTGCGGACGCCGTGCTATTTCCTGTCCGGAAGCATTATGATCCGCAACATGAGGCTCACCCGCCTCAGCAGCTGGTGTCCACCTCGGCAAAGGACTTGACCAGATCGTCCAGAGCCTTCAGCTGGAACAGGAAGTCCTCAAGCCTGGAAAGAGGAAGAGCCGAAGGACCGTCACACCTTGCATGATCCGGATCCGGATGGGATTCCAGAAACAGTCCGGCAATGCCCACGGCCACGCCGGCCCTGGCAAGTTCCAGCACCTGGGAGCGCCGGCCGCCGGAAGCTGCGGCTGATGGATCACGGCACTGGAGGGAATGGGTGACGTCAAAGATCACCGGCGCCCCCCCGGAGCATTTCTTCATCACACCGAAGCCCAGCATGTCCACCACCAGGTTGTCATAGCCAAAGCAGGATCCCCGCTCACAGAGCAGCACCTGATCATTACCGCACTCCTGGAACTTCTCCACAATGTTGGACATCTGGGAGGGGCTCATGAACTGGGGCTTCTTGATATTCACCGGCCTTCCAGTTGCCGCCATGGCACTGACCAGATCCGTCTGCCGGGCCAGAAAAGCTGGCAGCTGCAGCACATCGGCAACCTCCGCCACCGGGGCGGCCTGCTCCTTCTCATGAAGATCAGTGATCACCATGACCCCAAATTCCTTCTTGAGCCGGGAAAGGATCTGCAGACCCTCCTCAAGCCCCGGCCCTCTGTAGGAATGGACTGATGATCGGTTGGCCTTGTCCCAGCTGGCCTTGAACACATAGGGAATGTTCAGCTTGGATGTCACCCGCTGATATTCCTCACAGCATCTGGCAGCCAGATCCCAGGACTCCAGCACATTGATCCCGCCAAAAAGGATCATGGGTCTGTTGTTGGCGGCGGTGATCCCGCCTATGCTAACTTGTTTGCAGTTCATGTGGTCTCACCTCCTGCGAAAAACAATCCTCCGGTAACCCGGGGGTTACCGCCCAGATCCCGCACGGTCCCGATCTCCCGGTAACCGTGCAGGGCAAAAATTTCCCGCACCTGCTCCCCCTGATCCCAGCCGTGCTCCACCAGCACCCAGCCGCCGTCAGTCAGGTAGCCCGGAGCCCCGGCGATCACCGCCCGGAGATCGCTGAGCCCGCCGCCCCCAGCAACCAGGGCACTGCGGGGCTCAAAGCGCACATCCCCCCGGGACAGGTGGGGATCATCCTCCCGGATATACGGGGGGTTGGCCACAATGAGATCATACCTGCCCTTTGCCGCCTCATACCAGGAGCCCTGGGCAAAGCACACGTCCAGCCCGTTCCTCCGGGCATTCTCTCCGGCCAGCTCCACCGCCTCCATGCTGATGTCAGTGCCGGTGATCTGAAGATCCGGCCGCTCGGTCTTGAGGGCCAGGGCCACGGCGCCGGTGCCGGTGCCCAGATCAAGTACCCGCCCGCCCCGGGGCGCCCGCTTCAGGGCCTCCTCCACCAGGGTCTCAGTATCCGGCCGGGGGATCAGGGTGCAGGGACGGCAGGCCAGCTCCAGGGACCAGAAGGCCCGGGTGCCCGTGAGGTAGGCCACCGGCTCCCCGGCGCAGCGCCGACGCACCAGTTCCTCCAGATGGGATGTGGCCTCCGGGGGTACCTCCTGGGAGTCCTGGACATAAAGCATGCTGACACTGCACCCCAGCACATGGCAGGCCAGGCAGCGCAGATCCGCCGCCGGAGAGGGGGATCCCGCCGCAGCCAGCTGCTGCCGCAACTGCCCCAGCAGTTCCCGGAGGATCATCCTCAGCCCTCGGCAGACATGCGGGAGAGCTGATCGGCCTGGTACTCCTGGAGCACCGGTCCCAGGATCTGATCCAGATCGCCGCTGAGAATCTCATTCAGCCGGTACAGTGTGAGGTTGATCCGGTGATCGGTCACCCGGCCCTGGGGATAGTTGTAGGTCCGGATCCGGTCTGAGCGGTCACCGGAGCTGAGGATGCTGTGCCGGGCGGCATCCGCCTCCGCACGGTGCTTGTCCTCCTCCAACTGGGTGAGCCGTGCCAACAGCACGCTCATGGCCTTGGCCCGATTCTGATGCTGGGACCGCTCATCCTGGCACTCCACCACAATGCCCGTGGGCAGATGGGTGATCCGGATGGCCGAGTCCGTCTTGTTGATATGCTGTCCCCCGGCGCCCGAGGAGCGGTAGGTGTCAATGCGCAGATCGGCAGGATTGATCTCCGGGGCCTCGGCTTCCGGCACCTCCGGCAGCACCATCACCGTGCAGGCTGAAGTGTGGATCCGGCCCTGGGACTCAGTCTCAGGAACCCGCTGCACCCGGTGGCCACCGGACTCAAACTTCATGGTCCCGTACACCCCGGTGCCGGACAGCATGGCGATGATCTCCTTGTAGCCGCCCATCTCGCCGTCGCTCTGGCTCATGATCTCCACATGCCAGCCCTTGCGCACAGCATAATAATTGTACATACGGAACAGATCCCCGGCAAAAATGGCCGCCTCGTCGCCGCCGGTGCCGGCGCGGATCTCCAGGAAGCAGTTGCTGTCATCCCGGGGATCCCGGGGAATGAGCAGGATCTGGATATCCCTCTCGGCAGCCTCCAGCTCAGACCGGGCGCTGTCAATCTCCTCCTGGGCCATTTCCCGGAGCTCAGGATCATCCCCCGCCAGCATTTCCTCCAGTCCCTGGACATTGTCCTGGGCTGTCCGGTAACGCTTGAAGCCCCCAACGATCTCCGTAAGGCCCGCAAACTCCCGGGACAGGGCACTGTACTTCTCCTGGCTGGCAACCACATCCGGCTGCCCCAGCAGCTCCTGGACCTCCTCATAGCGCTCGCAGAGGGACTCCAGTTTTCTGACAACACTTTCTTTCATGATCTAATCCCCACCCCCGGAGTGCGGCCCGGGGAAATGACACCGGAAAGGAAACCCGTCAGGACGGACTCCACCGATAGCCAACTGATCTTAACCCAGTCCCGCTCTGCGGGCACAGGCGGCCGCCTGTTCACCGGGCTCCCTGCCCGTGAGCTTCTGCCGCCCGGGGTGCCCAGGCACGGCATCCGGCAGAAGTGAAACCGGCACCGGCACTGGCACCGCCGCCGGCGTCGCCTCAAGGGCATCTTTCCGGCATGCAGGGAGTCTCCCGGGATCGTCAGCAGCCGCAAAAACAAAGGGGAGATCCGCTCCCAGAACAGATCTCCCCCCGGCGCTGAGGCGCTAGGCACGCAGTGCCCGCTCTCCCCTGGCAATGCCGCACACTCCGGAGCGCACCACTTCGATGAGCTCAATAGTCTTCCCGGCGGTGCTGATGAAGGCGTCAATCTTGTCGGATGAGCCCACCATCTGGATGGTGTACAACTCGCTGGTCACATCAACAATCTGCCCCCGGAAGATATCCGTCAGGGAGCAGATCTCCGCCCGGATCTCCGGTGTTGCCGCCCGGCACTTGGCCAGGAGGATCTCCCGCTCCACAAAGGGTGCGTCCGCCAGATCGCACACCTTGAGGACATTGATGAGCTTGTGCAGCTGCTTGGTGATCTGCTCCACCTGCTCGTCATCGCCCTTGGTGACGATGGTGATCCGGGAGAGGGTGACGTCATCCGTGGGAGCCACCGTCAGGGTCTCAATGTTGTAGTTCCGCTGTGAAAACAGGCCCACAACACGGCTCAGGGCACCGGACTCATTGTCAAGAAGCACCGAAATAACATGTCTCATAATGTGGTCTCCGTGTCATTCAGTCTCATGTCGCACATGGCGCCGCCGTTGATGGTCATGGGATAGACCAGTTCCTCGGGATCGGTGAGCACCTCCACCAGAACCAGCCTGTCCTTCATGGCAAAGGCCTTTCGGAGTCCGTCCTCCAACTCGTCGGGACGGGTAATGCGCATGCCCACATGACCGTAGGCCTCCGCCAGCTTCACGAAGTCCGGCAGTGACGAGATGTACTCGGGGCTGCAGGTCTGGCTGAGCCGGCCCTCGTAGAAGAGTTTCTGCCACTGCTTCACCATGCCCAGGGCGTTGTTGTTCAGAATGATGATCTTCAGGGGCAGGCGGTATTCCATGCAGGTTGCCAGCTCCTGGATGTTCATCTGCACCGAGCCGTCACTGGTGAAGCACACCACCTGAGCTCCGGGCAGGGCCGCCTGAGCGCCGGCGGCGGCAGGAAGGCCGTAGCCCATAGTGCCCAGACCGCCGGAGTTAAGCCACTTCCGGGGCTTGTCGAACTTGAAGTGCTGGGCTACAAACATCTGGTGCTGGCCCACATCGGACACCACCACCGGATCCTCCGTGAGGCGATCAACCGCCTCCACCACCGCCTGGGGCTTGATAAGTGAACTGCTGCGGTCATAAGCCAGGCAATTCTTCTGCCGCCAGGTGCTGATCTGGGACCACCAGTCGGCCAGCCCGTCAGCTGCGGGCTTCAGGCCCAGCTCCTCGATATCGCCCATCATCTGGGGGATCACCATGTCAATGGATCCCACAATGGGGATATCCACCCGGACGGTCTTGGAAATGGAGGCAGGATCCACGTCAATATGGATGATCTTCGCCTCCGGGCAGAACTTGCTGACATTGTTGGTTGAACGGTCGGAGAACCTGGTGCCCACTGCCAGCACCAGATCTGCATGGTGCATGGCCATGTTGGCCTCATAGGTGCCGTGCATGCCCAGCATGCCCAGGAACTTCTCATCATGGCCGGAGACTGCGCCCAGACCCATCAGCGAACTGACCACAGGCATGCGGAACTTGGCCGCCAGTGCGCGCACCTGCTCAGAGGCATTGGCCAGGATGATGCCGCCACCGGCGTACAGCACCGGTTTTCTGGCCTCAGCCAGGAGCTTCACCGCCCGCTTGATCTGCCCCTTGTGACCCAGCCTGGTGGGATTGTAGGAGCGCATGGAGATCTCTTTGGGATACTCGTAGTCAAACAGGTTCCGGGGGTTCTGGACATCCTTGGGAATGTCAACCAGCACCGGGCCGGGCCGGCCGGTGGAAGCCAGGTAGAAGGCCTTCTTGATGATCAGTGGCAGTTCGGCTGCGGAGGAGCAGAGAAAACTGTGCTTCACGATGGGGCGGGTGATCCCCACGGTGTCCACCTCCTGGAAGGCGTCAGAACCGATAAGGGGCTTGCCCACCTGTCCGGTGATAATGACCATGGGAACGGAATCCATGTATGCCGTGGCAATGCCGGTAATACAGTTGGTGGCACCGGGCCCGGATGTGGCCAGGGCAACGCCGACCTTGCCCGTGCAGCGCGCATAGCCGTCAGCGGCATGCACCGCCGCCTGCTCATGGCGCACCAGAACGTGTCTGAGCTTCTTGGCCGAATACAGGGCGTCATAGATATCGATGACGGCACCGCCGGGGTAGCCGAAAACCATCTCCACGCCTTCATCTTCCAGGGCGCGCACAACCATCTGCGCACCTGACAGTTTTTCCATTGAATGCCTCCTGGCTATTAGCTCTGCCCATCTCGAATTGGGCTGAACAATACGCACGGCAGCAGGGAAAGACGGGATCACCTTCCGGTGGGAAAAGATCCGCCCCTCGCAAGACGTGTTCTCATCCTGCTGCTGTTACCAATAAAAAAAAGATTTGTTCCCTGCCGCACGCACGGGTAAGCGCCGTGCAGGAAAATGCGCCGCCGGGTGCCGGCCGGCACAGATCTGAAGAAAGGTCACCCGGGATCCCCGCAGTGCCTGCTAATCCGGATTATAAGTCCGCCATGGCAGATCCGCAAACTTTTTATTGGCAGGCGCGCTTTTCCCCACTTAAGACGCCGGACAAAGCCAAGCCGCCATGTTCCCCAGGGACGGACCGGAGGCTTATGAGAGGGTCTCCCAAGCAGAGAGCTGAGACGGGGCGTGACAACAGAGGCTGGACCGGAGGCGGGATACTGAAACTGATCCGGAGCCGGCAACATGTCCAGGACGGCAACCACGAGGCAGGGTGAGGAGACGGAAACGGAGACAGTGCAAGTGGCGGAAACCGAGGCGGTGACACGTTCAGAAGATCTGGCACGTGGCTGGGAATGGCGAGGAAGGGGGTCGGAATGAAGCAGAATGGGGCGCAGTTCCCTGTTCCCCGGAACGGGGCAGTTCCCCCACTTGGGAGCCCGGGGCACAGCACCGCCGCCGGGGACAGGTGCCGGGGGAGCGGCGGGATGCCCGGGGCAACGGATCCCGGGATGGCAGATCCCCGGACTTACTGACGGAAAAATGACGCCAGCCGCCGCGTCAGGTAGTTCTTCTCCCTCAGAGCCGCAGCAGGCGCCTTCCGTCACCCCTCAGGGCACTTCTGCCAGTGCGCCGGCAGATCCCTGGCGCCAGCGATCCGCAATGGGCTCAGCAGGCCTTGTCCCGGAAGCACACCGATCAGGCCGCCGCCTGCAGCAGGGTCATGGCGATCTGGGGAAGTTCATTGGCCTGGGTCAGAATGCTCACGGCACCCTGCTTGAGGATGTTCTGGACGCTCATGTCCGCCGTGGCCCGGGCATAGTCCGTGTCCCGGATCCGGCTGCGGGCGTCGCTGACATTCTCACCCACACTGGCCTGGTTGCGCACTGCGGACTCCAGCCGGTTCTGGGCAGCGCCGAGTTCCGCCCGGCCCGAGTCCACCGCGGCAATAAAGCTGTCCACATAGTCCAGCACCTTCTCCGCCGCCTGGGGAGTGCTGACATCCAATGCGGCAAAGCCGTCACTGCCCACGGTAAAGCCCGTGGTGTGCAATGCCAGGGGCTCGGACTCTTCCACAAAGCGGGTGGCCATGGTGTTGGGGTTGGACAGCACCGCCAGGTACATGGAGTTCAGATCAAAGCCCAGGAAAGTCTTCACATTGGAGCCGAAGGCGCCATAGGTGCAGCCGAACTGATCGTACTCATCATAATGGAACAGGTTTCCCACAAACCTGATCCCGAAATCCACCCCCACCAGGTTCCCGGCATAGGCCCCCGCCTGGAAGTCAACCGACATGGACTCATGATACTTGTCAATCACCCCCTGAGTGCTGTGATCGGCGCCCATGGGAAAGATCATGACAGGCTTCAAGGTCTTGTAGGGACTGATGGTGCTGCCGATATTGTCCAGTTTGAAGTCATGCTCCCCGGCCAGGATCTTCTTGCCCCCGAAGGTGGTCTCCCGGGCCACCCGGTTGATCTCCGCGCTCAGCTCAGCAACCTCCAGCTGGATGGCCTGGCGCTCATCCTCAGAGTTGGTGCCGTTGACGGACTGCACCGCCAGAACCCGGATCCGCTGCAGGGAGTCGGTGATGCTCTGCAAGCCGCCCTCTGCCACCTGGAGCATGGAAATGCCATCCATGCTGTTACGCATGGCCTGGCTGATGCCGTTGATCTGAGCGGTCATCCGGTCCGAGATCTGAAGACCTGCGGCATCGTCCCGGGCACTGTTGACCCTCTGCCCCGAAGCCATCTGGCCGTATGTCCGGTCCAGTCGCTGGGTGGAGGCGGCCAGGCTCCGCCGGGTGCGGATGGACGCCATGTTGGTTTGCAGTGATATGCTCATGATATTTTCTCCTGCCATGACGCAAGGAAAAATCATGCCAGGATGACAGTCTTATGCGGCTATCACCGTAACCAGCCCTCCTGGGCGCCAAAAAACGTTTCTCAAACCATCCCCTTTTCTGTATGATGATCTCAGATATTAGTTCCGCTGCCGGGCGCCGGCGGCATAGAGGGAATGAGGAGTTGCCATGCTTATCCTGACCCGCAGGATCGGTGAGACCCTGGTGATAGGTGACGGCATCAAGATCACCGTGCTGGGTGCCAAGGGCGTCCATGTGCGCCTGGGGATTGATGCCCCCAGCAATGTCTCAGTTCACCGGGAGGAGATCTACCAGAAGATCCAGCCGGAGATCCAGAACGGCGGCACCGGTCCCTTCTCCCAGGGAAGCGGCACATCCGGCACCGGACAGCGGGGCTGATCCGGCACCAATCCGATCAGTCACGCCAGATCGATCAGGCCGATCAGATCCGCGCCATCCCGCCACTCTCACAGTCAGTCCCTCCCTTTACTGCACTTCATTTACCGTCTTTGGATCCGCCTCTAGATCCCGATCCGGAGCAACACCTGATCCTTAAACTCCCTCCACCGCCCTCCTTGGACACGGCCTCTGCACGACAGACTCATTTCCGTCTCCCTGGTTCCCTGCCCTCCAGCACACACGGAGTTCCGTCCGACTCCCAGATCCCCTGCCCCCGGACGCAAGGAGCCATCCCTGCCTCCCAGGTCCATGCCCCTCACAGATAGCATCCCGGGCTCCTGCCAGGCCCGGCTACAGTTCCTGAGAGCAGGAGGGCGCCCTGCCCTCCCGGTGTCTGAACTCTGACCACACGGTGTCCGGATAAGCCCGGGCCCGGCAAATGGTGCTTGACTTATCCGGCAAAGGGGCTATCATTATCACCGTTGAAACGGATAGATGACCGAGAGGCCGAAGGTACTCCCCTGCTAAGGGAGCATGCGACCACAAGTTGCATCGAGGGTTCGAATCCCTCTCTATCCGCCATCGCACGCACCTGTAGCTCAGCTGGATAGAGTACTCGGCTACGAACCGATTGGTCGGGGGTTCGAATCCCTCCAGGTGCGCCATAAGATTTCCTTTGATTCCTTTCCCAAGCACCTGTAGCTCAGCTGGATAGAGTACTCGGCTACGAACCGATTGGTCGGGGGTTCGAATCCCTCCAGGTGCGCCACAGCATCCCCTGATTACGAAAGTCCTCCCTCATTGTACTGTGCACTGGACCGTCTTCACTGTTTCCGTCACACTCCCAGTGCGCCTGCCTTTTGCTGACGGGAAACTCCTGCCATGATCAGATCCAGCCCGGCCGCCGGGCATTGCAAAGCAGGTGGAGTCTTAAGTGTTCATCAGAAAAGATCTGGAGGCCACAGTCCGGAGTGTCAGCGAAACCTTCCCGGTGCTGCTGCTCACAGGACCGCGCCAGTCCGGCAGGAAAACCCTTCTTGCCAAACTGGCGGCGCAGGATCGGAGATCCGTGAACCTGGATCACCCCTCAGCCCGCCTGCTGGCCAGGGCCGACCCGGAACTGTTTCTACAGCGCCACACGCCGCCGGTGCTGATAGCCGAGGTGCAGCAGGCACCCCAGCTCTTCCCCTATATCAAGATCCTGGCCGATCAGCACCATCAGCCCGGTGACTTCTGGCTTACCAGTTCCCTGTCATTCCCCACGATGCCAGGTGTCTCCGAGTCCATGGCCGGACGGGCGGGGATCGTGCCAATGCTGGGTCTGGGAGCCGCCGAACTCGACAACAGGTCGCCCGGAGCCTTCACTCCAGATCCGCAGTCCCTGGCAAGGAGGGCGGCAGAGGCTGTTCCCCGGACATGCGCCGGGATCTTCAGCCGGATCTTCACGGGCTCCGTACCCCTCCTCCACGCCAGCCCATGGATCAACCGGGAGCAGTTTTTTGAAGCCTATCTTGACACCCATCTCAGCCATGAACTCCATCTGATGGATCCGGCGGCTGACGAAACAGCCTACATAAGGTTCATCCAGGTAGCCGCCGCCCGGACCGCAAACCCCGTGAACTGCCGGGAGATGGCCCGGGAAACTGGGATCACAGCCCGCACAGCAAAAAAATGGCTGTCCATCCTCGTGTCCAGTGGCATAGTGACCCTGATCCAGCCCTTTCCCTGCACCACCTGCACATCAACCCAGCAGATCACCCGGGCCCCGCTGATGTTTTTCCTGGACACTGGACTCTGCGCCCACCTAATGGGCTGGAGCAGCGCCCATGTCCTGGAGCGCAGCGTCATGAGCAGCGCGTTTTTCGCAACCTGGGTAGTCTCTGAGATCTGCCGGAGCTACCTGCATACTGGCAGACGACCGCCGCTGTTCCACTGCCAGGGCCGCCGCCGGAGGGAAATGCAGTTTGCCCTCTATGCAGACAGAACCGTTCACCCCCTGGCCGTCAGCATGGTGCCGCACGCGGAGAATGCACTGAGGAACTTCCCTCTCACGGCGCCCGCCTCTCCTCAGGAACTGGAAGATGCAGGAGCGGGGAGGAACCTTCCGGCGCCCGTCATTGGCACTGGCGGTGTGATCTGCATGACACCGGATCTGCGATCCCTGGACGAGAACATCTGGAGCATTCCCTCCTGGTGCCTCTGACTGCCGAAAATCCCCGGGGGAATTGATATAGACCCCCCCCGGCGGCACGGATACAGAAAGCCCCCGGCGGGATCTCCGTCAGGGGCTCACAGTCATTTTCTCTGAGGCTTCTCAGAGGCGCTCCTCCAGCCAGGAGGCCACCGATCCCAGGGCCTTGGGAAGATCCCCCGGCCTGGTGCCGCCGGCCCGGGCCAGATCAGGGCGTCCGCCGCCCTTGCCGCCCACCTGGGCGGCCACGGCCCCCACCAGCTCGCCGGCCCGGATCCGGGAGGTAAGATCCTGGGACACCGAGGCGATGAGGCTCACCCGGTCCGGTGACAGTGCCAGACCCAGCACCACAATGCCCGATCCCAGGCGACCCTTCAGATCATCCAGCAGGGCACGCATGCCCTTCTCATCCATGTCCCGGATCTCGGCGGTGAGCAGACGGACACCCTTCACCTCCACGGCAGATGCCAGCAGATCCCTGGCAGCCGAGGCGGCAAGCCGGCCCTTCAGCTGGCCGATCTCCCGCTCCAGTTCCTTCTCCCGGGCCTGCAGTGCGCGGATCCGGTCAGCCAGGGAGCCGTCACCCCGGAGAAGCCGGGAGGAAGTCCTGATCTCCCCGGACTGCTCCAGGGAGTAATCAGAAGCGGCCGCCCCCGCCAGGGCCTCGATGCGCCGGACGCCGGAGGCAATGCCGCCCTCGGAGACAATGCGGAAGGCTCCGATGTCGCCGGTGCGGCTGACATGGGTGCCGCCGCACAGTTCCATGGAGAAGTCCCCCATGGACACCACCCGGACCTGATCATCATACTTCTCGTCAAACAGTGCCATGGCACAGGTCTTCCGGGCGTCTTCCAGGGACATCACCCGGGTCACCACCTCATGGTTGGCCCGGATCTCCGCATTCACCAGCCGCTCGGCCTGCTCCAGTTGCTCAGGCTTCACCGCCTCAAAATGGGAGAAGTCAAAGCGCAGACGATCTGCATCCACAAAGGATCCCTTCTGGGCCACATGATCACCCAGGACCTTCCTGAGGGCCGCCTGGAGCAGATGGGTGGCGGAATGGTGCCGGGCAATGGCCTGGCGCCGATCTGTGTCCACGCTGGCTGTAACCTGATCCCCGGCTTTGAAGGCACCGGACACCACATGGCCCTCATGAACCACAGCGTTGCCTACGATCCGGGATCCGGTGACGGCAAACTCCGCCCCGCCCGCAGTCCGCAGGACGCCGGTGTCACCGGTCTGACCGCCCTTCTCCCCATAGAAGGGGGTGGCGTCCAGCACCAGAAGGCCCTGGCTGCCCGCAGCCAGTTCCCCGCAGGGTGCGCTGGCGCTGTCAAACAGCTCCGTAACCGTGCCCTGGCAGGTGAGACTCCCGTAGCCCTCAAAGGAGGTCACCGTGGAGCAGGAGAGCTGACGGTTGTAGTCCACCCGGAAATCCGAATTCTCCTTGGCCCGGGAGCGCTGCTCCTGCATGCACCGGTCAAAGCCGGCACTGTCAATCACATACCCCCGGTCCCGGACCACGTCAGCGGTGAGATCAGCAGGGAAACCGTAGGTGTCATACAGCCGGAACACCAGATCCCCAGGCAATGTCCGGGAGTTCCCCAGATCCTTCAGGGCATCCTCCAGCAGGGCCAGGCCCCGATCCAGGGTCTTGGCAAACTGCTCCTCCTCGGCCCGGAGGACCTTCTCAATCACCACCTGCTGCTGCCGGAGCTCAGGATAGGAGTCCCCCATGAGCTCCGCCAGCTTGCCCACCAGGCGGCAGAAGAACACATCCCGGGCCCCCAGCATACGGCCGTGGCGCACAGCCCGGCGGATGATGCGCCGGAGCACATAGCCCCGGCCCTCATTGGAGGGCATGACCCCATCGGCAATGAGGAAGGCGCAAGAACGGATATGATCAGCAATAACCCTCAGGGACTTGTCGGTGTGATCTGCCACATGGAGCATGTCCGCAATGTAGGCGATGAGATCCCGGAAGAGATCAATGTCATAGTTGCTGTGGACCCCCTGAAGCACCGCAGCCATGCGCTCCAGTCCCATGCCCGTGTCCACCGAGGGCCGGGGGAGCTTCTCCATGGTCCCGTCGGACAGGCGGTTGAACTGCATGAAGACAATGTTCCAGATCTCAATGAAGCGGTCACCGTCCTCCTCAGGTGATCCCGGAGGGCCGCCCCAGATCTCAGCACCATGATCATAGAAGATCTCCGTGCAGGGGCCACAGGGGCCGGTGTCGCCCATCTGCCAGAAGTTGTCCGAGGCATAGCGGGCGCCCTTGTTGTCGCCGATGCGGATGATCCGCTCCTCAGGCAGGCCCACCCGGTCACGCCAGATCCCGTAGGCCTCGTCATCCTCCTGGTACACCGTGACCGTCAGCCGATCGGCAGGCAGGTGCAGCACCTGGGTGAGGAACTCCCAGGCGAAGGGGATGACCTCGCTCTTGAAATAGTCCCCGAAGCTGAAGTTGCCCAGCATTTCAAAGAAGGTGTGGTGCCGGGCGGTATAGCCCACATTGTCCAGATCGTTGTGCTTGCCTCCAGCCCGGACACACTTCTGGGCAGTGGTGGCCCGGGTGTAGGAGCGCTTCTCCTTGCCCAGGAACACATCCTTGAACTGGTTCATGCCCGCATTGGTGAACAGCAGGGTTTTGTCATTGTGGGGGACCAGGGAACTGGACTCCACCACCTGGTGGCCCTTGGAGCTGAAAAACTCCAGGAAGGCTCTCCTGATCTCCGACGTTGTCATTGTCATGGGGAAATACTGCCATGCCGCCGGGCATGGCCCTCCTGTTGGATCTTGCTTTGCCTCTGCCAGCCCGATCTGCCGATCCGCCGTGCCCCGCTCCCCTCCGGGAAGGGCCCTGGCGCCGGCACCCGGAGGGTCCGGACTGACAGCGGCTATTCTATCACAGGGCCCGGGGCGTTTCACCCGGCGCCGGGAGGGGGAAGGCAAGGCGGAAAGAACGGGAGGCTCGGGGAAACGGGAGACCAGTGCACGGGATGACGGGAATGCAGTGTGCGGAATGACGGGAAATCCGGATCAATACCGGCTCAATAAGACGGGAAGGCCGAGGGCGGAAAGTCCCTGCCGACCCGCCGGATCCCGTGAAGATCCCCGGGGAAAAACCGTGAGTCAGCTCTCCCGCAGGGGAAAAAGTGTTCTGCCGGGCTCCTGGTTCTCTGTTAGAATGATGATTATTTTATCAGCAGAAGCCCTAATGGCAGACATGTCATGACAGGCTCACCGGAAGGATTAGCAAAATGCATCGTCTTTATGACATCGACTCCATCATCGACAACGGCATGGCAGATCCCGCAAGGCAGGAGTTCCTCCCCGCCTGGGATCCCGATGCGGTGCTCCACACCATCACCGCCTTCGCCAACGACATCCGCCACCAGGGCACCGGGATCATCATCATCGGCGCCGAGCCCGGCAAAAAGGGCGCCGCATCCGTTCCGGGACTTGCGCCCGGGGAGGCTGAGCGGATCATGGATGAGCTGGAGGACCGGTGCTCCCTGATCAAGCCCTGCTACACCCCGGCGGCGGCGGTGCACAGTTACCACGGCGCAAAGGATGTGGTGGCGGTGATCGTGCCCGGGGACAATGACCGCCCTTATTTCTGCCCGGAGAAAACCAGCCCCCCGGATCTGGACGATGACTCCCCGGCCATGATCTGCTGGGTGCGCCGCAAGGGCCGCACCGTTAGGGCCACCGCCGGGGAAATGGAGTTCCTGGACGCCGTCCAGACATTGGCCCCCACCGACGACAGCCTGAACTACCAGGCTTCAGAGGAAGCCGTTGACCAGAGCCTCCTGGAGGAGTTCCTGACCCGGCAGGGCGCAGATGAACTGCTGGAGGAGCTGCACAGTGACGGTCCCGGCGAGGTTCTCAGTGCCATTGATCTGGTGGCGGACACCGAAGCCGGCAGACTGCCGGTGAATGCGGCCCTGCTGATGTTCAGCCAGCACCCGGAGCGGTACTTCCCCAATGCGGAGATCCGGATCACCGCCGGCGGTCAGGAGAAGATCTTCCAGGGTCCCCTCCAAAGACAGCTCGCAGAGGCCCTGAAGCATCTGGAAAGCACGGTGATCAGCACCCGGGAGATCCTGCCCGAAGGAGCCAAGGCGCCCAAGAAGATTTACAGTTATCCCCGGGAGGCCCTGGCGGAGGCTCTGGGCAATGCGGTGATCCACCGGCTGTACAGCCCGGGTGAGGACACCCCGGTGACCGTTGAGGTGACTCCGGACAGCATTCTGATCACCAGCACCCCCGGACCCGATGTGACCGACAGCGATCTTGCCGCCGGCAGGCTCAGAGGGGATTTCAACAACAACCGCCGGCTGCCCGACTTCCTGGCCGCCTACGGCCTCGCCCGGGGCGACGGCAAGGGGATCCAGCGGATGCAGAAGGCCATGAAGGACAACGGATCCAATCCCCCGGAGTTCAGATCTGATGTGGAGGCCAGCTTCATCACCGTGGTGCTTCCCCTGCACAGCAGCTTCAGAGATCCTGAGCAGGGCTGAGAAACAGGATTCAGGAAAGGCCGCCCGGGCTCATGTCGCCGTGATCGAGCAGGAGGTGGGACTGACCACACCCCTCACCAGTCCACACCCGCAGATCCACATGTGGCGGCTCAAAACAAAATATGCAGTGCTCCTATGCTACAGTGCACTGCTCAAGTTTACAGAGCCTGGCTAAGTCCTCTTTAGCAAGGGTTTGTTCATCAGAGGTCCTGCCAGCTAAAGAATAGGGCAGCCCTAGACAATCAGTACATGATCAGGATACTGCCGTGATCTTTTCCAACGGGATCCAGAACATGCCACGAAATCCTTAACGTGCTCCTCCGCCTGTAATATGCCTAAGGCTTAGGGGGTCATGAAAAATCATTTCAGACCCCCTATACATTCAATGTCAACGGCTATCCATTACTCTGTACGCGGTGAGACATCTCTTTGCAGTGCATATTATCATCACTACTCTTATCAGTTTTCTTTTATCAGTTGTTTCACCGTAATGATGTGTACGCATCTGGCTGATAGCGTCCTTTATGGCTGACTCCTCTCCACCGCTCTCCTGGATCCTTTTAAACTCTACAACCAGTTTTGTTTTGGGTGTTTTCAGCTCCAAATCTGAATATCCATGGGAATTTATCACCTCCTTTGCCTTATTGATTTCTTCCTGAGGGATCTGAGAATATATAATATCACGTATCGTATTCTCATCGTTGAATGCCTTTGAATTTGAACTGACGCATTCGCAAAGCAGAGTATTGAACAGATTGAATACTGATTCCATATCTCCTTCATCCAGCAGATCACATAGTAAGGAAATCTGATCCTGTGTAGTCTCTGACGGCATTAAATTCTGAATATCCAGGGAAAGATTGATCAGCGATTCGCCGATCTCATCATTCGGTATTACCAGCCTTGCCCTGCTCCTGCTTTTCTTCTTCAAAGTAAAATAACCTGTCTGAAGCAGCAGCATCTCCACTGGGATCTGGTCCGGCTCTGATTTAGACAGCAGAGAACGACTATTCACCACTGTACCTTCAACTTCATTTGAGTTGTCCCTGTACCTCAGCATATTAAACAAATCCAGGTTCTCAATTCTTTGCAGATACTTCACAAGAAGGGTGGGAGTTCCTCCGCTGGTGGAATACCAGTAGTTAGCAAAGCCAGCCTTTGGATTACTTAAAAAAGAAAGTATTGACCACGGATTATATACAGTCTCATCTGCATTGATGGTAAACTGAAATCCGTTATAAGAGGATTTCATCCTGGCATAAACCTCTTCTCTACTCATGTCAAGCACTGCCGCTGCATTTCTGACATAGGCATCAAAGTAATTGTGCAGTTCATCCTCTGTTATTCCAAGAAGGCATGAGTAGTCATCATCCACCGCAATATCCAGCAGATTGTTAAACATGGAAAAAAGACTTACATGCGCAAGCCGGGTAATACCTGTTATAAAAACAAATCTGAACACCCTCTCACACGATTTTATCGTTGCAAAAAATGAACTTATGAAATCTATCATTTTCTGCAATTTTTCTGACTTGTTCAGATTGTGAGTAATAGGTGCATCATATTCATCAATCAGCAGTACCAGACTTCCGCTTTCTGCTTCATCAGCATAATCTTTTATTACATCATTCGGTAATAATGTTTTCTCTGCTTCAGTAAGCTCCTGCCTTTTTTTACCCAGCAACACTCCCTGAATATCGCGGGTAAGTGACGATTTAAAGGTTTCTACATCCACCGTGGCATATTGAGAAAAATCAAGACGAACTACCTTATATGTCTTCTCATTTTTCCAGTAAGCATCTTTTTCTATTGCAAGATCTTTAAAATCTTCCAAACCCTTGGAAAACAGGGATTCAAACACTGATACAAGAAGCGATTTTCCAAAACGCCGCGGTCTTGAGAGAAATACTGGTCTGAAGCAGTTTTTGGCCAGAGAACTTACCATTTCAGTTTTATCTACATAAATTGCATTTTGTTCTCTGATCCTTGACAAAGTTGTACATCCGCAAGGGAGTCGCAACATTGCAGCTTCATCTAAAATCGGTTTCCCCATAGTTTGCTACCTCCTGCAGCCTTCTCACTCACCATCACCCTGTACGCAGTGTAAAAGGTCAGTTTCTATGTCTGAAGGGTAAAATTAGAGCTCAAAATAACCTGGATCACGGAGCAGTTCCCAAACAAGCTGGCACCAAACCATGCAGGACTCTCCAGTGGCGAGCCGACCTTTTTCAAGGGCATCGAGTTATCATCCTGCAGTGTCCCGTGTGGGTGAAATAAGAAGCAGTCGACAGAGGTTCAGGAGGAGTGAATCCCCAGTCACCTTGGTGGCGTATTACCCTCGGCTGGTAACCATTTCAGACCTTACACTGCTACCAGGTGACTGTCCACCCGAACTGCAGACTGTGCCCATTGAATGACTTTCCTTCAGTTCAGCTCAGTTTATGCAGGCTCACCTCGATTCATTTCTACACTGCTAGTCGCCTGATGCTGTGGAAAACGCCCCGGAGCCCGCATGTGCCTTCCCGAAACTACAGGGGAAGAACCGCCAGGAAACTCAAACAGGAAGAACGACCTCAGCAGTCCCTGTCAGAAATCTCTTCCTTCAGGGCATCCAGAGCATACCGGATCTGGTCGGCTGTGTATCCCCGGCCGGCCATGCGGCGGAACGCCTTTCCCTTCCAGGCGGGATCGGACAGATCCCCGTCCCGGAAGTTCTTCCGGGCATATTCCAGCGCCGCCTCCCCGAAGTCCACCTCACATTCCTCCAGGGCAAGATCTGCCGCATCCCCCCGGATCCCCCGGGCGGCCAGCTCCCGGAGGATCCTGACCGGACCATAGTGGTTCCGGCCCCGGTAGCGGACAAACATGGAAGCATAGCGGGCATTGTCAACATAGCCCTGCGCCACACAGTAGGCAAGGGCCTCATCAGCACACCGGGGATCCCAGCGGCGCAGGAGCTTCTCCCGGATCTCCGACTCGGCATACTCCTTCCGGGCAACCAGGGACAGGACATAGTCCACCGCCTCCCGGATCCCACCGCTGGGGGTGCCAGGAGAGGAGCCGATGCTCCCTGAGCTGGTGTCACCGCCTGAAAGGGTGTCATCCGCCTCCCAGTCTTCTCCCATCATGCTGTCCGCCTCCTCAGACGCCATAAATTTCCTCACTCCATTTGACCCTCGTCCCATGTGACCAGGAGACACCGCCCTTGGCTGCCGCCACACTGATCAGCCGATATGATGGCACCTGCGTCAAAAGGCTCAATCGCAAAATCCAAAACCGGGATCCTGCCGCTACCGCGGGCACAGAGGCTGGTCGCCGTTCAGGTGGATCACATGCTCCGGTGCACTGGCAATCCACACATAGGTCTCCCATGCCAGAGAAGACAGATACCTTTTGCAAAGGTCAAAATCAGCAAAGGCGGTCACGAAGATCTTGCCTGACTTCACATTGCTGGTCAGCCCGTTAATTTCGGCAAGTCTCCTGGGATCAATCGGCCCCACAGACGTGACCGCTTCGATGAAATACAGCCAGTCCTTGGTTTCATTGTACAAAATGATATCCGGGAGCTTTCCATGAACCGTGATCTGGAAGCCCAGGGAACTGAGTTTCCCGGCATTGTTCACCAGATCCCTGTCGGCAGTATCGCCAAGATAAAGGCACTCAGTATCAGGAGCATAACAGGGCGCAAAGTCTTCAATCACCGCCTTCTGCAGTTCATTGTGCCCGCCTGTTGACAGGGAAAAATCAATGCCATTGATTTGCACCGGAAGCAAGGTCATCTTCTTCCTGGATGAATACACATCAGTCAGTTTTTCATGATTGCAGGAGAATTCCGCAAGGGCAGCAGCCTCATGCTCAGATCCAATTGAACTGAGAAGGATAAGTGTTTCTGGCGTCAGGCGGTACATGTAATTGGGACTGTTGGTGGCAACATTGTTGTCCTCGATGAGCGCCGCAGCCCTGAAGGGGTGCATAGCCTGCTTTCTGAAAGTTTCCCGTGAATTTTCCGCATAGGAAACCCCATAATTGAGGCTTATGAACTCGATAATGTCATGGATCCTGAGCCAGCATCTGGTGGCAGCAAGCCAGCCATCCTGGGGCCCGAGACCGGCTAAAGCCAGAAGGCTGAGGCAGCAAATATCCCCCTGCTGATCTGCCGGCATGCCGATTTTGGCCAGTACCTCTCTTGCCTCATCAATCTTTGACATAGGCAACCTCGTCAATGATGCGATCGCAGTTACCGGTTGACAGATCAGCGGAATCCAGAACCCTGGCACCAATCTCCTGAATGATCCCTGAAGGAGGAAAGGGAATGCGGTTGAGTTCAGTGCTGTTCACCTGGGTACTGCCATTCAGTATCCGGTAAAAAGAGTCAAATAAAGTGGAATTCAAAAGCGCAAAAACCCCATAAGTTGTTAGGGTATCCATTTCTTCCCCGTCAGTTCTGTCAACAAAATTGATCTTGTTCTGGGTACCGATATATTCATAATCTTCAAAGTCAGAAGGAGAAAACACGCCACACTGAAGCCGTCTAGGTTCCTCCTTGGCAGTAAATCTCTTCACAAAAACATAATTCTTGTTCTTCTGAATGAGGCCTGGTTTCCGGTCCATTATCCATTCACAGGTTTTAACCTCTGGTTCATGGGTAACTCTTCCATTACGGATGTGATGGCTGAAGAACAACGGCAGAACATGATCACCAGGGGAATGCCTAAGTTCTTCTTCCTGGCGGAAATCAACAACTATACCCGTCCTCATTTTCAAGCCTGAGTCAGTCAGTGTTGAATGAAACTTATTTACCTTCTGGATGGTAGCAATATCACTCTCATTCACCGGCAGATAAACATATGACTCATCACCAGAGACAACGACATCATACGGGGCATAAAAAGAAGAAGCGTGATCAAAATCCTCATTGCCGTTTGTGGATGTGATCCTGACCAAATCTGGCGTCTTCTCTGTTTTTCTGATTTTAATGATGATGGTTTCTTGAAGCACCTGCTCAGCCTCAAAGACCCGGTCTCTGCTGGTGAACAGATGCACCTGGACAATTTTTCCTCTGGAAAGCAGATATTTCCGGAACTGGCTAAAATAGGCCCCGGAAGTCCAGCTGCGGGGAATGATATAGACCATCTGCCCGTCAGCGGCCAAGTTGTGGAGTGACATGGCAGCAAACAGGAAGTAGAGGTTAGGCGCTCCATGCACCACCTTTGCCATCGCCTGGGCCACCGGATCATTTTTGCCAATTTTAAGATAGGGCGGATTGGCAATCACATAATCGTACTTTGGGGACTTATCCGTCTCCTCTGCCCCGTCTTCACCTTCAAAGGGCTGGGATAACAGATAGTCCTCTTCGATGATCCGGTAAGCAAACCGATCCTTCAGCACACCTTTGATATCTTCAAGATTGCCTCTTAACAGCGGAAGCACTGCCTGATCAGTCTCATAGCAGGTCAGGGAAACGGCGGCATGCGGTTCTCTTGCCAGCAAGGCCTCAACTGCCGCCGCTGACAGGATCCCCGTTCCGGCACCTGGATCCAGCAGGGTGTAAACATCTTTCCCCGAGGAAAGGTCAAACATCTCCGCCATATATCTGGCCGTCTTTCCCGGGGTGAAAAACTGGCCTTTGCCCTTGCGGAGGCTTTTGGGCATTGCGTTCAGATATTCAAGGGTCTTTTTTTCAATGGAGGCAAGCATTCTGACCGCCCTTTTCCTTTTCTGGCTCCCAGGTCCCTTTCCAGGACCGGAACAAAGAACCGCTCTTTAGAATTCCAGGCGGCACTCCCTGCCGCTCTGCCCTGACCTGCCAAGCCATTCCCTGGACTGTCCTGCCCCACAGGAATAGGAAATCCATCCCCGGTGTCTGGCAGGTGTTAAAAATCCCCTCAGCATCTGACGGCCGGCACCCTGAGGCCGGCTCAGAAACCTGAGAGGATGGTTGATCAGGAGACTGGCCTGGGGCCAGGGCTGCCCCTGGCCGGCTCGGTCCTGCTCCTGGGCAGAGTCTGGACGTCCCCCGTTCCCGGTCACATCTCCGGAGGAGGCGGATAGTCACCGTCCTCCTCGGTCTCCAGGGCGGCGCCGCCGATATCACCGTCATAGTTTTCCCGGTTCAGCATCTGCTCCCGGATCTGGCGCTCCACCTCGTCGGACACCTCCGGGTGCTCCTTGAAGTACTTGGCAGCATTGGTCTTGCCCTGGCCGATCTTCTCCCCCTTGTAGGAGAACCAGGCACCGGACTTGGCAATGAGCCCGCACTTCACCCCCAGATCCAGGATCTCGCTCTCCTTGGAAATGCCCTGGTTGTAGAGGATCACAAACTCAGCCTGCTTGAAAGGCGGTGCCACCTTGTTCTTCACCACCTTAACCCTGGTCTCGGAACCGATGATCTCCTCGCCCTGCTTCAGGGAGCCGATGCGGCGGATATCCAGACGCACCGAGGAATAGAACTTCAGGGCCTGGCCGCCGGTGGTGGTCTCGGGGTTCCCGAACATCACGCCGATCTTCATGCGGATCTGGTTGATGAAGATGCACAGGCAGTTGGCATTCTTGATGCTGCCGGTGAGCTTCCGCAGGGCCTGGGACATGAGCCGGGCCTGGAGACCCACATGGGCGTCGCCCATGTCACCGTCAATTTCCGCCTTGGGGGTCAGGGCCGCCACGGAGTCCACAATGATCACGTCCACTGATCCGGAGCGCACCAGCATGTCGCAGATCTCCAGGGCCTGCTCGCCGGTGTCCGGCTGAGACACCAGCAGATCCTCCACCTTTACTCCGATCTTGGCGGCATAGATGGGATCCAGCGCATGCTCGGCGTCGATGAAGGCACAGGTCTTGCCCAGCTTCTGGGCCTCGGAGATCACCTCCAGGGTGAGGGTGGTCTTACCGGAGGACTCCGGTCCGAAGATCTCAACGATACGTCCGCAGGGGAGACCGCCAATGCCCAGGGCGATGTCCAGGGACAGGGAGCCCGTGGGCAGCGCCTCCACATCGGCGATCTTGTTGTCCCCCAGGCGCATGATGGCGCCCTTGCCGTACTGCTTCTCAATCTGATCCATGGCGACCTTAAGCGCCTTGGCCCTGTTCTCATCCATTGTGCCTTCTCCTTCAGTCAGCAACCGTTACCTTCAGCCTGTGTCCGGGCTCACCTGGAAGGGGTGCAGAAGCCATCCCTGGCGCCCGTGCTTCACTTTACGCCATAATACATGCTTTAGAAGTCCAGATCAATACCCAAAACTTCATTTTCAGCAAAATAATTTATCAGTTCACCATGAAATTAACTATTTCAGAGATATAAGGTTTTATTATGTCTCTTTATGTCCTGTTTCAACAACCATCCTCCGGGCCATCTTAAGGGCCAGCTCCAGGGCAAAGGCCACAGTCCGGGCTCGCACCGTGTCCCGATCTCCGTCAAACCGGGACAGCACCGCCTCTGTGCCCACACCCCGGCCGGCCACCGCCGTCCACACGGAGCCCACAGGCTTATCGGGCGTCCCGCCGCCGGGCCCGGCGATCCCGGACACGGCAATGGCCAGATCCGCCCCGGAGGAGGTGAGTCCCCCCTGGGCCATGGCGCAGACCGTCTCCCGGCTCACGGCGCCATAGCGCTCAATGATCCCGGGATCCACCCCGGCCAGGCGGCTCTTGGCCTCATTGGAATAGGTCACCAGGCCCTGCTCAAACCACCCGGAACTGCCAGGGATCCGGGTCAGGGCCTGGGCAATGCCGCCCCCGGTGCAGGACTCCACAGTGGTCACATGCAGTCCGTGGGCAGCCAGAAAGGCCCCCAGCTCCGCCTCCGGGACATCATCCGGACGCTGGGTTATAATAGATCCCCGATCTTTCATAGGAAACACCACCTGCAAACCGGCTCCCGCCGGACAGAGATCAGCACCGGCAGAAGGCCGGGCAGACAGTCAGACCGGCTGGAACGCCGGTAAAATCCAACACCGGCAGGACGCCGGGCAGACACCCGATCCGGCAGAACGCCGGTACATTCAGCACCGGCAGATCGCCGGATCAGGCCGTCCGGCGGGAAGCCGGACTGACCTTACGGACAAACGCCAGCAGATCATGAAGAAAAAGCAGCAAGCACCAGACACCCTTCCCGGCGGGGAGGAGCAGACTCCATCCCCGGTCAGCGATCGGACCGGAAGCGTCACCAGCGGCCCCAAGGCCGCCCCGGGGGAGAATGGGCCCGCCATGGGCACCCTAGAGGCAGAGTCCCCCGGCTCTCCTGCCAATAAGGCCGGCAAAGCCGGATCCCCCGCCGATAGTGCCGATGAGGAAGGATCCGGCAGCGTCCCGGATCCCGGGGCCGCCCCGGGGAAGACGCCCGGGGCCGGGACCGATCCCGGGGAGGATCCCGAAGCCACCCCCATGCTCCGGCAGTATTATAAGATAAAAGCCGAGTACCCCGACATGCTGCTGTTCTACCGCATGGGAGACTTCTATGAGACCTTTTTTGACGACGCCCGGAAAGCCTCGGCACTCCTGGACATTACCCTGACCCGCCGGGGCAAGAAGGGCACCGGATCTGAGATCCCCATGGCCGGGATCCCCTTCCACTCCGTGGACTCCTATTTGGCAGAGCTGGTGGCCAAGGGTGAGTCCGTGGCCATCTGCGAGCAGATCGGGGAGCCGGGCAAGACACGGGGACCCATGGAGCGCCGGGTCACCCGGATCGTGACCCCGGGCACCGTCACCGACGAGGCCCTGCTCCGGGACCGGGGGGAGAACCTTATCGCCTGCGCCTGCCGGGGGGAGAAGAAGGGGCCTTATGGCCTCGCGGTGATGGATCTGTCCTCCGGGGACTTCTACATCCAGGAGGGGGAGGGAGAGGAGTTTCTCCGGGGGGAGCTGAGCCGCATCGCCCCGGCGGAGCTGCTGTACTCCGAGGATCTGCCCGGGGATCTTTTCACCGGGCTCTCCCGGGGACTCCGCCGGCGGCCCGCCTGGGAATTTGAGCTCCGCAGCTGCATTGAGGGTCTGTGCCGGCAGTTCGGCACCGCAAGCCTCAAGGGCTTCGGTGTGGAGGAAGCACCGGTTGCCCTGGCTGCCGCCGGATGCCTTCTGGGCTATGTGCGCAACACCCAGCAGGGTCCCCTGCCCCATGTCCGGGGGCTCCGGCTCCTGGCCGACAGCGACTTCCTCAGGATCGATCCCGCCTCCCGGCGTAACCTGGAGCTGACGGTGAACCTGGCCGGGGGCGGGGACAACACCCTGGCAGCAGTGCTGGATCACTGCGCCACCGGCATGGGCAGCCGGCGCCTGCGAAGATGGATCATGCAGCCCCTCCGGGACCGCCGGGAGATTGAGTTCCGGCTGCAGGCCGTGGAGGATCTCATGGGCTCCCCGGATCCCGGGGAGCTGCGGCAGCTGTTGGACGAGGCCGGAGACATGGAGCGGGTCCTGGCCCGGCTGGCCCTGAGGACCATCCGGCCCCGGGACATGTGCCGCCTGCGCTCCTCCCTGGGGGCCCTGCCCCGGATCCGGGAGATCATCGGGGAAACCATGTCCGCCGCCGGGGAGTTCACGGAGCACATCCGGAGTTATGAGGAGCTGCACCGGAGGCTCTGCGAGGCCATTGCCGATCAGCCCTCCCTGCTGATCCGGGACGGGGACGTGATCCGGGACGGCTACAGCCCGGAGCTGGACGAGCTGCGGAGCCTCTCAGCAGGATGCGGCAGCGTGCTCCAGCAGATGGAGGCCGCGGAGCGGGAACGCACCGGGATCACCACCCTGAAGGTGGGCTACAACAGCGTCAGCGGCTTCTTCATCGACGTCAGCCGGGGCCAGACCTCCAAGGTGCCCCCCAACTACATCCGCCGCCAGACCCTGAAGAACAGCGAACGCTACATCACCCCGGAGCTCAAGGAGCTGGAGGACCGGATCCTCAACGCCCGGGCCACCGCCCTGGAAACCGAGCGGGAGCTGTATGAGGCGCTGATTGACTTCCTGATGCCAAGCCTGGCAGATCTCCAGGACACCGCATCCTGGGTGGCCACCCTGGACGCCCTCTGCTCCCTGGCGGAGACCGCCCGGAACGGGAACTACTGCCGGCCGCGCCTCACCATGGATCGGGAGATCCGGATCGCCAAGGGCCGGCACCCGGTGGTGGAGAAGGTGATCAGCGAGGCCTTTGTGCCCAACAGCACGGTGCTGGATCGGAACCGCTGCATGCAGATCGTCACCGGCCCCAACATGGGAGGCAAGTCCACCTACATGCGCCAGACGGCGCTCATCGTGCTCATGGCCTATATGGGAAGCTTTGTGCCGGCAGAGGCGGCGGTGATCGGGGACATCGATCAGATCTTCACCCGCATCGGAGCCTCGGATGATCTGGCCTCGGGGAGATCCACCTTCATGGTGGAAATGACGGAGACGGCCAACATCATGCGCAATGCCGGCAGCCGGAGCCTGGTGCTCATGGATGAGATCGGACGGGGGACCAGCACCTTTGACGGCCTGGCCATTGCCTGGGCGGCAGCGGAGTACCTGGCAGATCTCCATGCCCTGACCCTGTTCTCCACCCACTACTTTGAGCTCACCGCACTGCCGGAGGAGCGGTCTGACGTGACCAATGTGCACTTCGGGGCCGTGGAGCACGAAGATCGGATCATCTTCATGCACGCCATCCAGGACGGGGCCGCCAGCCGCTCCTACGGGATCCAGGTGGCCGCATTGGCTGGACTGCCGGAGGATCTGCTCCAGCGGGCCCGGAAGAGGCTGGCCTCCCTGGAAGAGGGGGCTGCCGCTTTCCGGGGCTCTAGCACTGTCGCCCGGAGCCACCGGCCGGTGCAGGCCCAGCTGTTCTCCTCTGAGGAGGCGATCATGAGCCGCCTGAAGAGCACCGATCCCGACGATCTGAGCCCCCGGCAGGCCTACAAAATGCTGTGCGAGCTGTGTGAGATGGCAGAAGGATCGCCCTGATCGCAATGATCAGCAAGGCCGCCGCCCTGATCAGCCAGAGCGGCGGCCTGTTCAGCCAGAAGGGCGGCATATGATCCCCCGGCGCTGTTCCCATGGATAACCCGGGGAGAAGATCTGAGCCCCGGATAACTCCGGATCCCGGGTACCCCTCCCTGATACCCCCTAAACTGAGCAACCGGCCGGGCCGGGCGATCTGTCAGCGGGTGTCCTGGGCTCCTCTCTTTCTCCGGATCGGGATCGGGATCCAGATCTGACTCCGACCCAGCTCATGATCCAGACCGGAGCCTGGTCACTATCCTAAGCTAAGCCGGGCCCTGATCCCGGGCCGGATCTGCGCCCTTCCCGGGCGCCTGTCCCTGCCTTTCCTGCTCACTTCCCGGAGCACCCTGCTCCCGGATCCCGAACATGCGTCCCGCAGTCTCATCCGCCAGGCGCTCCCCCCGGAGGCGCTGCTCCTCGGAAAGCTCAGGCAGGAGATCAGCAATCAGGGACTCGCACCGGCGCACCATGGTCTCCTGGGACATAAGTTCACTGTGGGCCCGGAACCCCGGTGCCCCGGAAAGGGCGGCGATCCGGGCGGCATGAAGCAGGGCGAAGGCCCGGACCGGATCTTGCTCCTGATCCTGGGCCTCATCCTGCTCCCCGTCTATCCGATCACCGTCTCCGATCTGGGAGCCGTTCCCGGCCTGCTCCCTCTTTCCAGTCTGAGCAGAGTCACCCTCACCGATCAGTCCGTCCTCTCCCGTTGATCCGCCCTCACCGGCCAGCAGGGCGGCATAGCGCACCATCCCCGGCAGGCAGCCTGCCTCCAGGGAGCGGCGGAAGAGATCCCGGGCCGCGCCGGTGTTTCCCCCGGCCAGCTCCAGGCACGCCAGGAGATAGAGTGCCTCCCCGGCATCCTTACCCTTGCATTCCTTTTCCAGGCGCTCCCGGAGCGGCCCGGCATCATCCCCGGATCCCGCGCCCTCCTCAGTGAGCAGGCGCCAGCGGGCCACATGGAAGAAAGCCTCCCGGCTGCCCGCCTCGGCGGCCTTCCGGTACCAGCTCATGGACTGGGCCGGATCCTTCTCCACCCGGATCCCATTCTGGTAGATCTCCCCCAGGCGCAGCATGGCATCCGCATGCCCCTTCTCCGCGGAGTTCCGGTAGAACTCCAGTGTCACCCCGAAGTCCGGCACCCGGCGCTCAAAGATCCGGGCCAGCCGGAACTGGGAAGGATAATAGCCCCCAGCGGCCGCCGTGCTGTAATGCCGCACCGCCTCGTCCACCCGGGGTCCGCCGCCGGCCTCCCCCAGGCGCAGCATCTCCCCCAGTTCATGCTGGCACCTGAGATCTCCGAACTTCTCCGCCCCCTCCAGCAGGAACTCCCAGGCCTTGGCCGGATCCGGCTCCCCCAGGAAGCCCGAGCGGTACATGGATCCCAAATGGAAGCAGGAGTCCCGGGACCGGAGCTCATACCCCCTGATGGCATAATGCAGCGCATCCTCCCGGGAGATCCGGCCGGACAGGCCCGCCAGGTGCATCTGCACCATGAAGTCGCAGGCGTCGGGATTCCCCGACTCCGCAGCATCCCGGAACAGATCTGCCGCCTCATCATAGCTGCCCAGGCGCAGCTCCTCCATGGCCTCTGTCAGCTCCACCGTTCACTTCCTCCGATCAGGGCCTTATGACCGGCCCAGAAACATCAGCAACCGCCGGAGCAGGCTGGGCTTCACGGGTGGATTGTGCTCCTTCCGGTACACCAGCCCCTGACGGAAGCGCTCAAAGGACTCCCCGTCCATCTGTTCCATCTGCTCCCGGCGCTTCTCGGAGAAGGATCCCTCCTCCGCAAAGTCCGGATTGTCGGTGATGTGCCACACCAGCTCCGGCGCCCACTCCAGGAAGCGGTTGTGGAAGCGCTTCAGGGAACTGCGGTGACCCACGCTGATGATCACCGAGGTCTTCAGACGGCTGCGCAGCTCACTGTACAACTGGTTCTCCAGATCCTCGTCCAGGGAGGCCGAGGCCTCGTCCATGAACAGCACCCGGGGACGGATCAGCATGGCCCGGGCAAAGGCCACCCGCTGCTGCTCACCCAGGCTCAGGATCTGCCCCCAGGGCATCTCGGAGTCCAGCTGGGAGATCAGGTGCCCCAGGCGCACCGCCTCCATGATCGGCACCACCACGTGATCCGGCAGGGGGGCATGGGGATAGCACAGGGCCCGGCGCAGGGATCCCAGGGGAATATATGGTTTCTGGCTCAGGAACAGGGGCTCCCCGTCAGGATAGACAATGTTGCCCGAGGCAAAGGGCCACAGCCCCGCAATAGTCCGGAACATGGTGGACTTGCCGCAGCCCGAGGGTCCCCGGATCAGCAGCGCATCCCCGGGGGCCAGGGTGAAGGCACCCTCCATCATCAATGTGCGCCCGTCCGGAGTGGACACCATGAGATCTGACACCTGGAAACTGGTGCCCGCGGATCCCGCCTCCACGGTGGTCAGCTCCTCGGCGTTCTCCATGTGGCTGTTGTACTGCACCAGACGGTCGGTGACGGACTTCCACCGTGCCAGGGAGGCGAAGTTGTCAATAATGGTGGACATGGAGTCCAGCACATGGCCGAAGGCGGAGGCGATCTGCATCAGGATCCCCAGATTGATGACCTTGGCGAAATACAGGGGGGCGGAAATGATGAAGGGGAAGACCACCGAGGCCTGCTTATAGGACAGGCGCATGAAGCCCACATGGACGCCCTTGACCATCAGCTGGTAGTAGTTCCGCACCACCTGGCCGAAACTCTGCTCCAGATAGCCGAACTCCTCCTGGGCTCCGTGGTACAGGGCGATGGACTCGGAGTTCTCCCGCACCCGCACCAGGGAATAACGGAAGTCAGCCTCCACCCGCTGCTGCAGGAAGTTCAGCCGGATCAGGGGATGGCCCACCACATACACCAGGACGGTGCCCAGCACGGCATAGCCCAGGGCGATATAGAAGAGATAGCCGTCCGGCAGGTGGATCACCGTGTCCCCCAGAGTGAGATCCACCGCCGAGGACAGATCCCACAGCACCAGGGAGAAGGTGATGATATAGGCCAGATCCGTCAGGATCCCGATGGTCAGGGAGAAGGTGAGATCCACAAACTCGTTGATGTCCGCGGCAATACGCTGATCCGGGTTATCCACCATCCGCTCGTCAAACTGCATCTTGAAGAAGACGCCGTTCTGCAGCCACCGGTGCATGAAGTACTTGCTCAGCCAGTGACGCCAGTCAATCATGATCTTCTGCTTGATGTAGACGTTGGTCACCAGGGTGTACACATGGAAGGCCGCCAGCACGGAGAAGATCAGCATCTCGCACCAGAAACTGTCCAGATCATAGTTCTGGACAGAATTGTAGAAGTCGTTGTACCAGGTGTTGAACTGCTTGGCCAGGAAGACGCTGGCACCGCTGAAGAGCACCACCAGCAGCAGCAGGAAGCGGCACATGCGGCTGTCCGGGGACTTCCAGAAGGGAACCACCAGCCGCTTCAGGGCCGACATGTATCCGGTGAAGGACTTCCAGGATGACGCCTTCAGCCCCCGGGAGGTCCCCTGGGCCTCATTGGTGTTGGTCATGGCAATAACCTGCTTGGAAAAAGGAATACAGAAGAAGGCCCGGGAGGATCATCCCGGGATCCGGGACCGCACCAGGTGCGGCGCACCTCCGCCCGGGGGCGGGAAGAAGCGGTACAGGGCATGGGCCACCCCGTCCTCATCATTGGTCAGGGTCACATAGTCCGCCATGCCCTTCAGGATCGGGGAGGCGTTGCCCATGGCAACCCCGGTACCGGCAAAGCGCAGCATGTCCAGATCATTTTCCTCGTCGCCAAAGGCGATGATCTCAGAGGGCGCAACCCCCAGGATCCCCGCCAGGCGCTCCAGGGCCGGGCCCTTGCCCGCGGCGGGATCCAGAAACTCCAGCAGTGTGGGCAGGGACCGGATCATCCGGAAGCGGCGCCGGATCCCCTCCGGCACCACCCCGGCCGCCCGATCCAGGATCTCCGGGGGCGCAGCCATGAGCACCTTCCGGAACAGCTCCCCGGCGGGGATCTTAAGGAAGTCCGTGACCGTGTAGGGCACCAGGCCTCCGAAGAACTCCTTGGCGGAATAGGGGTTCAGGGCGCTGAGCAGCAGCCCCCGCTCAAGGGAGAAGGCATGGACCTCAGCCCCCTGGGAGAAGGCAAACTCCGCCACCTCCCGGACGCTCTCCCCGGTCACCGTGAGCCCGGCGATCTCCGCATCATCCCCGCAGCGCATGACCGCCGCGCCGTTCATGGCAATGCAGTAGCTGCCCGCGAAGTCCAGGTCCAGGGATCCCATCACCTGCCGGATCACCTCATAGGGCCGGCCTGAGGCGATGACCGTCATCACCCCCAGGCGGCGGATGTGATCCAGCGCCGCCCGGTTCCCCGGGGAGATCGCAGAGGCACTGGTGAAGAGGGTGCCGTCCAGATCAAAGGCTGCCAGCCGCAGCATCCCTGCCCTCTTCCCGGGCCACTGCCCGGTAGCCGATGTCCCGGCGGAAGAACATGCCCTGCCAGTTCACCTGGGAGGCCAGGTAATAGGCCCGGGAGGCGGCGTCCCGGACGCTGGAGCCCAGGGCGGTGGCGCACAGCACCCGCCCCCCGGAGGTCACCAGGCGCCCGTCCCGCACGGCGGTGCCCGCATGGAAGATCATGGTGTCCCGGGGTGGCACGGAGGGCAGGCTCACAATCTCGTCGCCCTTCCGGGGGGACTGGGGATAGCCCTGGGCGGCCAGCACCACCCCCACAGCGGGCCGGGGATCATACTCACAGGAGCACTCCCCCAGGCGGCCCTCGGTCCCGGCCAGGCACAGCTGGGCCAGATCTGACTTCATGCGCATCATGATGGGCTGGGTCTCAGGATCCCCGAAGCGGCAGTTGAACTCAATGACCCGGGGGTTGCCTTCACTGTCGATCATCAGCCCGGCATAGAGGAAGCCGGTATAAGGGCACCCATCCTCAGCCATGCCCCGGATCGCCGGCAGGATCACCCGATCCATGATCCGCTGATGCACCTGATCCGTGACCACCGGTGCCGGGGAATAGGCCCCCATGCCCCCGGTGTTGGGGCCGGTGTCCCCGTCCCCCACCCGCTTGTGATCCTGGCTGGTGGCCATGGGGATCACATGCTCGCCGTCGGACATGACAATGAAGGAGGCCTCCTCGCCTTCCAGGAACTCCTCAATGACCACCCGGCGCCCTGCCTGGCCGAAGGCGTCCCCGGACAGCATGTCCCGGACCGCCGCCACGGCCTCGTCCACCGTGGCGGCCACAATGACCCCCTTGCCGGCGGCCAGGCCGTCGGCCTTGATCACAATGGGTGCCCCCTGTTCCCGGACATAAGCCTCGGCGGCAGCGGGATCCTCAAAGGTGCGGTGGCGGGCTGTGGGGATCCCGTGGCGCTCCAGGAACTCCTTGGCAAAGGACTTGGAGCCCTCAAGCCGGGCGGCGTCCCGGGTGGGGCCGAAGATCTTCAGGCCCCGGGCACGGAACTCGTCCACAATGCCCGCCACCAGGGGAGCCTCCGGGCCCACAATGGTCAGGGACACATGCTCCCGCTCAGCAAAGTCTGCCAGGGCTTTGATATCCGACACCGGAATGTCCACATTGTGGGTCTTGGGCTCCATGGCCGTGCCGGGGTTGCCGGGGGCCACAATGACCTCCTTCACGTGCTTTGACTGGGCGGTCTTCCATGCCAGGGCATGCTCCCTGCCGCCGTTACCGATGATTAGAACCTTCATGTCATCCCCTTCCGGATATCCTCCGGCGCATAAAGAAAAGGCGGAAGAAGCATCTAGGCCCTTCCGCCGCGGAAAACTGGCGTCCCCGAGAGGATTTGAACCTCCGACCCCGCGCTTAGGAGGCGCGTGCTCTATCCAGCTGAGCTACGAGGACAGCTCTGAACTCCGGCCGCGCACCTCCCTCATGGAGGGCTTCCCGCCGGGCGTACCAGCAGGTGGGACCGGGATCCGGAAAACAGCAGGATTATAGCAGAAGCCCCGGATTTTGCAACCGTCCGGGCACCCCGCGCTCACCTGACGGTGATCCGGGCAAAGCGGCGCTTGCCCACCTGCCAGACCCCCGAAGAGCCGGGAAGAACCCGCATTTTCTCCTCGGTGACGGTGTTGCCATCCAGGCGCACCGCATTCTGGCGCAGCATCCTCAGGCCGTCAGAGGTGGAGGACACGAGGCCCGCCTCCTTCAGCAGGACGGACACCAGGATCCCCTCCCCGTCCTGGGCGGCCAGGGTCACCTCCGGCACATCCTCGGGGATGGCGTTCCTGGCAAAGCGGTTCACGAAGTTCTCCTCCGCCCGGGCGGCGTCAGCGGCGGTGTGGTAGCGGGTGATGATCTCCCGGGCCAGCTCCGCCTTGATATCCCGGGGGTTGGCTCCCTCCCTAACCTGGGTCTTGAGGGAGGCAATCTCCGCCGTGGTCCGGGAGGACAGGAGATCAAAGTAGTTCCACATGAGATCATCGCTGACGGACATGATCTTGCCGAACATGTCATCCGGGGAGTCATGGACGCCAATGTAATTACCGGCGGACTTGGACATCTTCTTGACCCCGTCAAGGCCCACCAGAAGGGGCATGGTCAGAGTGCACTGGGGGCGCATGCCCATATCCCGCTGCAGCTCCCGGCCCATGAGCAGGTTGAACTTCTGATCGGATCCTCCCAGCTCCACGTCCGCCTTCAGGTGCACGGAGTCATAGGCCTGGAGCAGGGGATAGAGGAACTCATGGATGGCAATGGACTGCCCGGCGGCATAGCGCTTCTTGAAGTCGTCCCGCTCCATCATCCGGGCCACTGTCTGATGGGCGGCCAGCTTGATCATGCCAGCGGCTCCCAGTTCTCCCAGCCACTCGGAGTTGTAGACGATGTGGGTGCGGTCGGGATCCAGGATCCGGAAGGCCTGCTCGGCATAGGTGGCAGCATTCTCCTTGATCTTCTCCGGGGACAGGGGCGGCCGGGTGGCATTCTTGCCCGTGGGATCTCCCACCTGGGCGGTGAAGTCGCCAATAAGCAGGTAGACCTCATGGCCCAGTTCCTGGAAGGTCCTCAGCTTGTTGAGGATCACTGTATGTCCCAGATGGATGTCAGGGGCGGTGGGATCCATGCCCAGTTTGATCCTTAAGGGGCGGTTCTCCTTCAGCTTCTCCGCCAGCTCACTCTCCAGCAGGATCTCGTCGCATCCCCGCCGGATCTCCGCCAGGGCCTCTTCAGTGGTTGCCATATGCTGTACCTTCCAGAAACGGTGTTCACCAAAAACTCGCAAAAAACCGTGGTATTATAGCACACCCCGCAGGGGTTCCGCCGACGGCGCCGGGAGTCCCGGATCTGGGACCAGATCCGCCTGGCACAGGGAGCATGGCATTCACGGGAAGCAGATCTGTTGCCCGCCGCAAGCCGGCAGTACCAGATCCGGGAGCAGCTCCATTAGGCATAGGGAATACGGCAGTCGCAAAAACAGATCCGTTGGACAGCCGACGCCGGGAGTCCGCCGGTCGACAGTCCAGGAAGCAGATCGCTGGACTGCCGGCAGTACCGGGAGTTTCTCCCCAAACTGACAACCGACCGGCGGTTCGCTGGATCCTGGAACAGCCCCGGGAAGATCAGCAGACATCAGAACAGAACGTATCGTATCGCAATGAACAGAGCGGACGGAACGAACAGCACAGACAGAGCAACAGAAGGAGTGTCACCGTGGACAGCAGCGGAAAAGGAAAGGAGCTCTACATCGGGATCATGTCCGGCACCAGCATGGACGGGGTGGATCTGGTGCTGGCAGACTTCTCCGGAGATCTCCCCAAAGTTGTGGCCGCATTGGGGGAGCCCTGGCCCGGGGACATGCTTCCGATCATGCACCGCCTCTGCGCCCCGGGGGCGGATGAGTTGGACACCGCCGGTGGGCTGGCGGTCAGGATCAGCCAGGTGTTCGCCGGGGGCGTGACCAGACTTCTTAACCAGGCCGGGATCGCCCCCGAAGAGGTCACAGCCATCGGCTCCCACGGTCAGACCGTGCGCCACCGACCCGGAGCCGGGTTCTCAGTACAACTGGGATCCGGAGCCCTGCTGGCGGAGCTCACGGGCATTGACGTGATCTGCGACTTCCGGGCGGCCGATCTGGCCGCCGGCGGCCAGGGCGCCCCCCTGGTGCCGGCGTTCCACAGCGCCGTCTTCCGGGATCCGGCAAAGCTGCGGATCATCATCAACATCGGTGGCATAGCCAACATCTCTGTGCTGGATCATGCTCTCCCGGAGGTGCCGGGCTTTGACACCGGCCCCGGCAACACCTTGATGGATCACACCGTGCGCCGGATCTGGAACGAGCCCTGGGACCGGGATGCCCTCCATGCCCGGCAGGGGCAGATCCGGCAGGATCTCCTGTCCCGGCTGCTGGAGCACCCCTACCTGGCTCTGCCCTTCCCCAAGAGCACCGGCCGGGAGACCTTCTCCCCGGCATGGCTGGAAGAGGTGCTGGCCACCGTCAGCCCCGCACCTGCACCGGAGGATCTGCTGCGCACCCTGTGCGCCTTCACGGCGGAAACCATCGGCCGGGCCGCAGATCAGACTGCTGGCGGCCAGGAGTACGAAGCCTATGTCTGCGGCGGCGGGGCCCACAATCCCCTGCTCATGGAGGAGCTGGGCCGCACCATGCAAGGCTGCGTCCGCCTGGCAGACACCTGGGCCCTGGGGGCAGATCCCGACTATGTGGAAGCCCTGGCCTTTGCCTGGCTGGCCATGCGGTTCACCCGGCGCCTGCCGGGAAACCTGCCCAGTGCCACCGGCGCCCGGCGGGAGCGGATCCTGGGCTGCCTGTATCCCCGCTGAAGGATCCACCGCTGAGGGTTCACCCACCCTAAGGACTCCTCCTGCTGAGATCTCCCCCACTGAAAGATCCCCTTGCTGAGAACTCCTCCCACTGAGGGATCTATGCTAAGGGCTCTCCCTGCTGAGAGGTCAGCACGGATCCTGACCCGGGCACACCTGTGCCTCACCGGGCTCAGGCATCTGCGCCGCCCCGGAGAAGAAGTGCGGACAAGGGGAGAAGGCGGAAGGAAGACGGCAGAGATGAAGGCTGACAGGAAGGACTGCGTGCAGTGAGGGTGGACGGAATGTCTGCAGGAGGTGCCAGATCGGAAAGTTCCCCGGCGTGCCTTCCGGAGAGTCCCTGGTCCGGGAGACCTCAGCTCCTGCGGAAAACTGAGGCCGGGGACTCCCTGCCCTGAAGTTCGGTGAGCCCTGCCCCGGAGTTTCAGCAGGCCCTGCCCCGGCAGTTCAGCGCTCCCGGTAGGGGTTGTCGAAGTTGCAGTCAAACACCGGGCCCAGGGCTGCGGCCTTGGCGGGCATGACAAAGGAGCCGCTGTCCCGGCAGCGGGACGCAATGGGCACACCGGAGGAGCTGTAACGCTGGCTCACAATCCCCTCGGGCATGGGCAGAACGATACCGTTCACTCCCCGGCGCCGGACAAACTCCCGGTACACCCGCAGGGCACCAGTGGAGCCGGTGTAACTGGTAGGCCGGTTATCGTCCCGGCCCACCCAGACTGCCGACACCTCGTCATTGTCAAAGCCCGCATACCAGGAATCCTTGCTGCCGTCGGTGGTGCCGGTCTTACCGGCCACCTCCCGGCCTCCCAGCACGTCCTGCAGTGACCGGGCTGTACCCTTCTGCACCACCCGGATCAGACCCTGGGTCAGCAGGTAGGAGTCCTGGGGAGTGAAGATCTGCTCCGCCTCCCCGGAGGGCTGGTAGATGATCTCGCTGTCGTCATTTACCACAGCCCGGATCACCGTCAGGGGCTTGTAGTACCCCTGGGAGGCAAAGACGCTGTACATCTGGGTCAGCTCCATAGGGGTCATCTCCGTGGTGCCCAGAAGCATGGAGGGATAGGAGGACACCTCGCCGCCGATCCCCAGGCGTCCCAGGCGGGCAACGATCCTCTTCACCCCCACGTCAACCCCCACCCGCACCACGGGAATGTTCAGGGACTTGGCCAGGGCGTCATACAGGAACACCCGGCCGTGGTAGCGGTGATCAAAGTTCCGGGGACGCCAGCTGCTGGAGCCGAACTTCACCGTGAGATCTGTGTCGCTGATCACCGTGGCCGGCTGGTAGTTCTTCTCCTCAAAGGCGGTAATGTACACCAGGGGCTTGATGGTGGAGCCCACAGGACGCCGGGCGTCCAGAGCCCGGTTGAACATCCCGCCCCGGGCAAAGTTCCGTCCCCCCACCAGGGCGGTAACCTCCCCCTTGTGCCAGTTAGCCACCACCATGGCCATTTCGATCTCCGGGGTCTTCCGGGCAAACTCGCCCCCGATCTTCTCCACCGCCTCCTCGGCGGCCCGCTGGGTCACGGGATCAAAACTGGTGAAGATCTTCAGTCCCGACTCCCCCAGCACGCTGTCCCCCAGGTGGGCCCGCAGCTCCCGCTTCACCAGATCCACATAGGCCGGGGTGCGGCCATAGGCCAGCTTGCCCCGGGGCACCACCTGGATCTCCCGGGAGGCGTACTTCTCATACTCATCGGAGGTGATGATCCCCTCGTCCATGAGCTTGCGCAGGATCATGTCCCGGCGCTCCCGGACCCGCTCCGGATGGGACCAGGGGTTGTAATAGGACGGTCCCCGCACCACCGCCACCAGCATGGCCATCTGCTCCACATCCAGCTCGCTGACGGGCAGGCCGAAATAGAAATAGGAGGCCAGTCCGAAACCGTACACGCCGCTGGAGCCGTTCTGCCCCAGATAGATCTCGTTCATGTAGGCTTCCAGGATCTGGTTCTTCTCATAGCGGGCATCGATGATCACCGCCATGAGCGCCTCCTTGAACTTCCGCATCAAGGTCTTCTCCCGGGTGAGGAAGAAGTTCTTGGCAAACTGTTGGGTCAGGGTGGAGCCGCCCTGGACCCGCCGGCCCGCCCGGAAGTTGGCGATCACCGCCCGGACTATGGACAGGGGGTTGATGCCGTTGTGCTCGTAGAAATTCTTGTCCTCGATGGTCAGGAGGATCTGCACCAGCCTGGGGTTGATCTCCTGCAGGCGGATGAGGATGCGATCCTCCTCATCCCCCACGGTGATGCGGTCAAGAATGATGGGATCCAGCCGGACAAAGGCCAGGTTCCGGGAGGTGTTGGCGTCCTGGAGGGTGGCCACCCGGCCGCCGGAGAAGGTCAGGAACAGTGCCCGCTCCTGCTCCTCCCCGTCATAGAAGCGGAAGGGGCGCTTGATGATCACCATCCGGCTGCCGTTCACCGCATACTCCCCGGGACCGGAGGGATCCTTCACCTTCCGGTAATGGAGCATCTTCAGTTCATTCTCCATCTGCTCCGGAGTCAGACGCTGGTTCCGGTACAGTTCCAGGGGACGGGAGTAGATCCAGGCGGGAAGTTTCCACTTCTCCCCGGAAAAGCGCCGCTGCACCTCGGCGTCCAGATACATGACATAGACACCCAGGACCGCCATGCCCAGCAGGCTGCATACCAGAAACGCCAGCAGCAGCCGGCGGGTCCAGGACACACCACCGCTCCCGTTGCCTCTGCCTCTGGCTTTGGTCCTGCCCTTTGCCCCTGCCATGGATCCCCCTAAAAACGTGCACTAGGTCACATTATACCCAGTTCCGGCAAAATTGCCACGGGAGCATACCCGGCAGTGCGCCATCCGGTGTCATTCTGGGACGGCGTGCGCTGATGCTGACGGAGCGCCCCGGGAGACGGTACCGCTTTGACGCTCATGACTTCATCCCTACGGCTGTGAACGACGCAGACGGTGCGCCCCGGGCGGGAGACAGTCCCGCACCGGAAGACGGTCATTTCATGAGGGATCCCCACGCGGGAAGCATGTCAGGACACGGGTATCCTGTCCTGATGGGTACCCGCCCCGGCAGGCAAGCGGTCCCGGCTTGAAATTGCCCCGCTCTGCGAATACACCCGTACTTAAAACCTCCCCCGATCTGCAACCGTCCCGGTCCGGAATCGTCCACAACCTGAAACTCGTCCCCGCCCGAAATCGTCCACAACCTGAAACTCGTCCCCGCCCGAAATCGTCCACAACCTGAAACTCGTCCCCGCCCGAAATCGTCCCGCCCCTCACCGGGGCATGATAGAATGAACCCAAGGAGGTTCCCACATGAACATAAGCAATACACTGGCAGCATCCCTGCTGCTCCTGGTCCCCGTCATCGCCGCCGCTGCCACAGGCAGCACTGCAGCCCCGGCACCCTCCGGCGTGGATACGGCCGCCCCGGCAGCAACCGTGAAGGATGCGGTAGTCCCCGCAGTTTCCGGCGAGGAAGCCGGCAGTGAGGCCGGACAGGACAAGGCCCGGGCCGATCAGGAGCGGCGGCGCCATGCCCGGGAGGCTGCATTCCAGGAAAGCTGCAACCAGAACATCGCCGGCGAGCGGTCTCCTTATAAAAAGGGGGAATGCCAGCTTAAAGACGGCCGTCTGGTTCTGACCCTGACTCCTAGGAAGGAATTCCAGGAGAATGTCCGGAAACTGGACAAGAAAGACAGCGGCAGCGTGGCGATGCTGTGCGGCCTGATGAACGCCACCAGCCTGGTGAACGAGCTGGAGTACCGCTTCCTGGATGACGGCGGCAACATCATCCAGACCCTGGAGATGAACAGCGGAGACTGCGGAGGTGCCCAGTGAAAGCCGTGGTTCTCCTCAGCGGAGGCTTGGACAGTTCCACCTGCCTGGCCCTGGCGGTCAGGGAGCTGGGCGCCGGGGAGGTGCTGGCCCTGTCGGTGAGTTACGGCCAGAAGCATGCCCGGGAAGTCAGGGCAGCCCGGGACGTGGCCGCCCACTACCAGGTGGCCCTGGAGCACCTGGATCTCTCCTGCTGCTTTGCCCGGAGCACCAGTTCCCTCCTGGATCACTCATCTGAGGACATTCCCCATGAGGACTACGCTGCACAGCTCCAGGGCCGTCCCGGAGGGCTGGTGTCCACCTATGTGCCCTTCCGCAACGGCCTGATGCTCAGCGCCGCCGCAGCCTGGGCCCAGAGTGCCGGGGCGGAGCGGATCATCTACGGTGCCCATGCCGACGATGCGGCGGGGCGCGCCTATCCCGACTGCTCACCGGAGTTTGTCCGCCTCATGGGCGGCGCCATCCGGGAGGGCACCGGGGGCGGGATGATCCTGGAGGCCCCCTTCATCAGCAGCACCAAGGCGGACATTGTGCGCACGGGCCTGGAGCTGGGGGTCCCCTATGAGCTCACCTGGTCCTGCTATGAGGGCGGGGAGCATCCCTGCGGCGTCTGCGGCACCTGCCGGGACCGGATCAGGGCCTTCAGGCTGAACGGGGCCGAGGATCCCCTGGATTACAGGACAGCGACCCGGTAAGGGAAAGTTAAGGGGAATGGCAAGGGATTGCAGACGGCAGTCCACGGTGAGCAGAAGGACAGGTCCGGCTCCCGGCGGGAGCCCGGGAGGGACGGCTGACACCGGGATGCACTGGATTGGCCTGAACCGAACTGGACTGCTCTGTTCTGATCTGAAAATCCGATCGGAGTTGAACTGAGATAGGACAGATCAGGCACAGATCAAATCAGGGCCAGTCTCCAGGATCCAGGATCTTTCCCCTACCCTGCCCACCCCGCACCCGGCACCGGCCGCCGGGCGGATTGCAGGCGCAATGCCAAAAAGTTGAATTGCGCAATGGAATTGTTTTGCAATATGTGGATAATAGCGTCTTTAGCACGGGCGGGCGCCTGGGCCCCGGACCGTGAAAAGCATGCGCCGCCGGCGGACAGTGCCGCCGGGAGGATCTGATCCTCCCCGGGCACCTGCAGGCAGATCCGCACCGACAGTACAACGGAGAACAACATGGCTGTTAAAGAACGCAGAAAACCCACCACCGTCATCGCCGGCATCGAGCCCTATGAGGTGCAGCCCGGCGAGGAGTACATGAATGAGAACCAGCGGAATCATTTCCGCCGGATCCTCACCGCCTGGAGGGATCAGCTCCGGGAGGAGGTGGGCAACACCGTGGATCACATGAAGAACGAGGCTGCCAATTTCCCCGATGAGGTGGACCGCGCCTCCCAGGAGGAGGAGTTCGCCCTGGAGCTCAGAACCCGGGACCGTGAGCGCAAGCTGATCCGCAAGATTGAGAAGACCCTTGCCATCATCGACACCGATGACTTCGGCTACTGCCGCCACTGCGGATCCGAGATCGGCATCCGCCGCCTGGAGGCCCGGCCCACCGCCGATCTGTGCGTGGACTGCAAGGAACTGGACGAGATCAAGGAAAAGCAGAAGTCCGAGTAAGACTCTGCCGGATCCATCCGAAGGGGCGGTCTCCTCAGGGGACCGCCCTGTCTTTTTTATGATCAGGAAGACACCCGTGCACACTGGAAGATTCGCCCCCACACCCTCGGGGGAGCTGCATTTGGGCTCCCTCTGCACCGCCCTTGGCAGTTATCTCAGAGCCCGGAGCCTTGGGGGCAGGTGGCTGGTACGCATTGAGGATCTGGATCAGGAGCGCTGCCGCCCGGAGCACACGGACAGCATCCTAAGGGTTCTGGAGGCCCACGGTCTGGAATATGACGGAGATGTGATCTGCCAGAGCCGCCGCCGGGAGCGGTACCTGCAGGTGCTAGCGGAGCTGAAAGGGAGGGATCTGGTGTATCCCTGCTCCTGCAGCCGGAAAAGGATCCGGGAGCTGGGGGGGATCTATGACGGATACTGCCGGAACGGAGCCGATCCGGAGGCAGCCCGGGTGAGCATGCGCTTCCGGAACCCCGGGACCGTATGTGCCCTGGATGACGTGATCCGGGGCCGGATCACCGCCGCTCCCCGGGAGAGTAGCGAAGACTTCATCCTGCTGCGATCTGACGGCACCCCGGCCTACAACCTGGCCTCAGTGGTGGATGATCACGATCAGGGAGTCTCTGAGATTGTCCGGGGCGCCGATCTGCTGCCGGTGGCCCCCCGGCAGATGAACCTGATGCATGCCCTGGGCTACCCGGTTCCCGGCTACCTGCACCTGCCCCTGATCCTGGCCGATCCCCAGCACAAGTATTCCAAGCAGAACCTGGCGCCCCCGGTGTCTCCGGAATGCCCCGGGAAAAACCTGATCGCCGCCCTGCGGTGCCTGGGCCAGAAGGTGCCGGATGATCTCATTGGAGCACATCCCGAAGAGTTGCTCAGGCATGCCGTTGCCACCTTCACTCCTCAGGCCATCCCCACTGAGGACATCATCATTCCGCCTGAGGATCTGGGATCACGGGATCGGTGACAGAGCCGCCGGACCCCGGGATCTGGGCGGAGGACTCAGTTCCTGATACGGTGAGACGTCTCCGATACACTTGACCCGGTGCGGTGAACTTCAGACACACCTCACCCGGAGCGGAATACCCTCAGCAACTGCTGCTGTTGCGGTGTCCCCCAAACTAATCCCTGTGAAACAGGCTGAGCAGTCCCTTGGGAACCGGGACAGATCGCCGGATTGACATCACCCTGTTGTTGCACCCTGACGGGACAGCCCCACCATGGGCACTGCCCCGGGACAACAATTCCCACAGACGCCAGCCTTCCCTGACTGGATGTACGCCTGACTGCACACATCATGAGTCCATTCATCCCGGATCCTGGACTGCACACCCGGTCGGTCACCGTTAGCAGAGGCAGACTGAAGCAGAGGACCTGAGGGTTGCCGTGGAAAGACACAATACCCTCTGACGGAGGCTTCCGGCAGAGGGGATGGAATGGGAAGGCGATTTTGGGATGAGGGGAATGGCGATCAGAAATCACTCGAATAGGTGACCATTTTCCACTCTTTGCCGCTGAACACAATACTTTATCTCCTCCGTCCCCACTTCTGATGCTCCTCAAGCATTCCCCAAAGCAAGCCCAGAAAGATCCATTTGAGCGTTGATGCCCGCTGTCTCTTTTCCACGAAGCGCTTCACATACTTGTAGCCAAAGATCTTCCCTTTTTCGTCAACATAGAGAGGAAGGTTGTCATCACCCAGAACTCGGTTGCCGTTTCTGTCCAGAATAGGCATCAGGTCTCCCACAGGTCTTGATGACTCAATCTTCCAGATCAGGTATGCGCCAATTGCAATGGGGATCCAGCCAAAAACCAGAAGGATGAGAACTCCCATGACGCCTCCCCCTCAAAACTCGAAGTATCTTGAACTACCTGTTGCCGTCTTTGAATATAGGGTCTCTGTGCAGATCACCTTATTGCCAGCAAAATTCTTCAAATGAGGTCCCATGATGCTCAGAAGCCTTTCTGAAATGCAACCAAGATCGATCAATGGTTATTCAATAACTTCGGTCAGGACCGGATGAACTCCCAACTCTCCCACAGCACACAGGCAGTAAGACCGGACGCTACCTCTTCAATTAGGGTTGTTGTTTTGACTGCCGTTCTGACTCATTCTTGAATTGTGTCGGTAAAGAAGCCAGTAAGGAATAATGAAGCATGCCCCAAAGCCGCAGCAGACGAACAGGTTATAGAGATCTCCCCACATGGTTTCGGTCTCGATAAACGGGAAAACCATGATCCAGATGCGTGCCAGCATCATGCAGAGAAATAAAACTACGGTAAAAACCAGTAACTTAAGAAGCCTTTTTTTGTCTGCTTCACAGGCTTTTCGGTAATCAAAGCCGACAATAAACATAGGCAGTCCTCCACCTCAAAATCAGTATAGGAAGAGGGAATGGATGATGCCACCTTTTTCCGATTCTTTTGCCCATCTCCATGATCTGTGTCATCATTACAATCTCCAGGCCGCCCTCGGCCGTCTAGGCAAGGAAACAGCGATGTTCCGGCAGGGACAGCAGAAAAAAGGCACAGAGAGGCGCACAGAAAGAGGAAAAGGAACTGAACCAAGGGGAGACTGGTGCCCTCCAGGATCTGAAATCGTGAAAGGCGGATGTCAAAAAGAAAGATTCAAAAATCTTTACAGAAAGGAAACTGGAATGGTGCGTCCTAGAGAACTCGAATCTCCGACCCCCACCATGTCAAGGTGATGCTCTAACCAACTGAGCTAAGGACGCATTCGTCTGAAAACGCTGTTATGATACACCGCACATATGATCCTGTAAAGGGGGATCCCGTGTGACCGCTCAAAAATGAGTCGTTCAGAACCGCTCCCTGACCGGAACTGGTCCACACCACGAAAAAAGCCTGCACCAGGCAGGCTCATTCTCATGTTCAGACCGCAGTCAGACGTTACTTCGCACTGGTAAGATCAACCTTCCGGGGCTTCTTCTCCATGCGGGTTGCCTTGTCAAAGAACTTGTTGACTGCGGAATAGCCGGTCCACTGCTTAGCAGTGTCGGTGTAACTGAAGCCGCCGTCACCGTTGTCAAAGGCCATCTGGCCGAAAGTGCTGGAACCCCAGCAGTAGAGATCGGTTCCGGTGCCGGTTGTGCTGTCAGGGGACTTCACCGTGGCGCAGACAGATCTCTTGCCCACCGAGACATCAATGACGTTCTTGAGAGCCGGCTGGACAAAGAGATATGGTCTCCAGTTGCCGTCAAGTTCCTCATCTTCCAGCCAGGTGGAGAACACAAAGTCCTCTGCAGTGTCACCGATGCCATAGATCCCGTAGACATTGCCCTCGCTGTCAGCCAGACCGTAAAGCTGGCCGCCTTCGGTGAGAACGTAGGACACCTTACCCTCGGGATTCATATCCAGTCTAGCAACCTTCTTGTTGTCGAGGGTTGCAGGAACCGCCGCTGTCCAGAAGGCGTCAGCCCTGGGAGCATCGTTGTAAAGGCCCCAGATGCAGGGGGATCCCGTGTAGCACTGAGGATCCTTTTCGTCCTTCCGCTCCAGATACAGGGAACTGTCAAAGCCGGTGATCCCGAGTCGCACCACATCATTCAGTTCAAATTCTTCCCCATCTTTGTACAGTGTCCTGAGGGCGGTCACCGGGGCGCCGAACAGGGGGTGCCACTCCAGGCCCTGGTCGTAAATATGCCATCTCCAGGGCTGGTTTCCTTCAGGATCGGCAAGATCGGACTGATCCTCGAACCTAAGGGTGCCGGCATACTTCTCCAGGAACTCCTTCTGATACTGCATCCAGTTCCGTGAGACAACACCCCGGGTGTCATCACCCCAGCAGAACACATTGTGCCGATCAGTGGTGTCCACATTCTCCACCAGAGCGCAGTAGGTCCAGAGTCCCGCCGTCAGTTCATTCACTCTGGCCACGGTGGCTGGGAACTCAACCTTCACCGGATAAGGGATTGCCTTGAGGAAATCGCCGATATCGATGCCCTCCAGGGACTTCTCACCGACTGCGGTCTTGATCTCCTTGTCCGGATGGGCGGCGCCCAGCTGCATGACGGTGTTCTCGCCCCAGCAGTAGACCTCGCCGGACTTGGTGATGGCGCAGGAGGCATTGTGGGCCAGGGTGACGCTGTCAATGTTCTTCAGGTAATCGCCCTTCACATCCTGATCACCCTTGACCACCTTCTGGGCATAGAACACCCGGCTGGTGTCCTTGCTGATGGAGCCGGTGCCGGCCTGGCCGTAGTAGTTGGCACCCCAGCAGTACACAAAGCCATCATAAGTCACGGCGCACACATGGCCGTTGCCGGCGTCAATGGACTTCACATTGGACAGCAGGGTGTCCTCAGACACCTTCACCGCCACCGGGGTGGCACTGAAATTGTCCACCACAGCATAGCCGTTCTCCACCGGGTTCCCGTCCTTGTCCTTGGGGAACACCGCCGGATCACCCAGGTTGCCACTGGAGTTGGCACCCCAGCAGTAGACATTCTTGCGCTTGGTGACGCCGCACTTGAACTCGTCGGAGTCATGGCCGGCCAGCTTGACAATGGACTTCAGGGAATCGTCGGTGTAACTGTCCAGGGCATCGGCAATACCTGACAGATCGTCGGTGGAGGTGTTGTCGGCGATGGTCTGCACATCCTCCTTCAGGGTCTCAGTGGTGCTGACCACATCCTCCACCGTCATTTCGGCAGCCTGACGCTCCTGGGCTTCTTCGGCGTTCTGGGGGATGAGACCGGCACGGACGGTGACCTCGCCGGCAATCAGCGCCTTCTTGGTCTCGTCGGTGACCTTGGAGGTGTCATTGTAGTCGCTCTTGGCCACCTCGGGATCGACTCCCAAGGAATCGGCCACCTGCTCGAAACTGTCCTCAAAGTCCTCCTCAGTCACAGCATAGATATCGGTGCCTCCGGTCTTGGAGCCCAGGGACATGTCAGTGAGGGTGGTGAAAGGAGTCACCCGGCTGGAGGAGCGCACACAGGAGGCTGATGCGCAGTCATCAGGCTTCTCGTGGCTGACAAACACCAGTGTGGAGAGCAGAACCGGGGTGGTCAGGGCTGAATCCTTGCCCAGGGTGATGTTCTTGGTGTCACTGGTGGACATGGCCAGGATACGGAAAGCCAGGGGAGATGTGCAGCTGCCGTCAATGAGGCACTCATAGGGAGTGTTCTCCAGCAGGGCATCCTTCACCTTGGACTTGATGGAGAACTTGCCGTCCTTGTCACCGGTGGTGCCAAAGGGCTCATCATCATCGCACTTGAAGTTCCGGTTCAGATCCGCACAGACCCGGGCCTGGACAAGGTAGCCGTCAATAACCTGGCCTTCCATTTCCACTTCAACTGCTGCATTGTCATCCCCGTCGTTATGGTGGTGGTGATGGCCGCATCCGGACACGGCCAGCGCAAAGGCAACTGCCGACGCTAGGGCAGTATATCTGAGATTGCTTTTCATAAAATAACCTGCTTTGATCTAAAGAGTAACGTCATATAATGTCGTTCCGGGGGGGGGGAGACACTTTCTGATTTCCCACGACACAGAACAACACTGGACAGAGACTTTACCTTTGTTACCCTGACCTGTCTATCCGGCAGGCAGATCTGATCAGCAGATCTTTGAACCCAAACACATATTGCCTTCTGCGTATCCGTATGAAGCCATCCACCGCAAAACAGCCGTCTCTCCGCCACAGAATGTCCTTTATATGATCAGGGTCACAAACCGCAGGAGTGCTGCCAGCATCCTCCTGCCCGCACATCCGGCAGAAAAGCCAATCCAGCCTGACTGGAGCCGGAGTATGAGCTTGGAACTGGGATCGGACTGCGCGGCGCCTGCACAGCAGGAGGCTGCCCTCGCTCACTTCCAGGAGCCCTACGACGCAGAAGGCACTGCCATCACCAAAGACGACATCTTCCACTACATCTACGGCATCCTCCACTCACCGGAATACCGCACCAGATACGCTAACAACCTCATGAAGGAACTCCCCCGCATTCCCAGGGTAGCAGCCTTCGGGCAGTTCATGTCCTTCGTCAGTGCAGGACGCACCCTTGCTGATCTGCATGTACACTATGAAGATTAGGAGGAATATCCCGGAGTCACCATCAAGGGTGAGGACAGGGGCAACTACACGGTCCAGCAGATGAAGTGGGGCAAGATCCCGGGCAAGACTGGCAACGCCGCCAAAGACAAGACCACCCTGATCTACAACAGCGACATCACCATCACCGGCATTCCCCTGGAGGCCCAGGAGTATGTGGTGAACAAGAAGTCTGCCCTGGACTGGATCGTGGAGAGAGCATGTGTGTCAGAGGACAAGAAGTCCGGGATCGTCAACGACTTCAACCTCTGGGGAAAGGAGCATCACAATGAACGCTACCCCCTCGCCCTCTTCCTGAAGATCATCATCGTGAGTCTCAGAACCGTGGAAACCGTCAGGTCACTGCCGAAACTCGAGATCCATCCCCTGGATCAGGGTGAGTGAGAGAGTTGAAGGAAGTTCAGCCCCTGTCTCCGTCCCTACAGAGCAACCAGACCAATCTTGGTGTTACTATCAAGATCAGGTTTCCGGGAGATGGTGAACATAAGTTCTTTGGATCCGGAACGGCCAATCTTAAGGATGCAGGAGAAAGGGATTTAACACTGGACAGACAGTGCCTGAAGTGGATGTGACAGTTGGATGGCCGGCACAATATTTTCTCCGGAATATTCCCCAAAACCCCGGATCAGGACTTTTTTCCGGAATATCTGCATCGCCATTCTGCGGACAGATCCTGTTCCCACCGGCACTTGTGGGCAGAAAATGAGTTATCAACATACCCGTGAAGATAAGATAACTTGAAAGTTTTGCCGGGGAGTTTCCTGCGCCACAGGCGACAGAGCGCAGACGGATCCGGAGCAGAAAATGTATCTCTGACAACATCATCCACTTTCAGTGGCCACCAGAGATCAGAGATCGGAAAGCCCCGGAAGGGGCTGCCTGCCGGGGCCTGGGATTGTTGCCGCAAGAACAGATGGGGGAGTTCCTACCGACGTGGGAGCAAAATCTGCCCTCCACCGGAAGCGGCGGGATGTCAGACGTTGAACAGGAAGTTCATCACGTCACCGTCCTGGACCACATAATCCTTGCCCTCAGAGCGCATCTTCCCGGCCTCCCTGGCTCCGGTCTCACCGTTGTAGCGGACATAGTCCTCATAGGAGATGGTCTGGGCCCGGATGAAGCCCTTCTCAAAATCGGTGTGGATCTTGCCGGCGGCCTTGGGTGCCGTGGCGCCCACGGGAATGGTCCAGGCCCGGACCTCCTTGGGTCCGCCGGTGAAGAAGGTGTGCAGGTTCAGCAGACGGTAGCCGGCCCGGATCACCCGGTTGAGTCCCGGCTCCTCGATCCCCAGATCCCGCATGAAGTCGCCCCGATCAGCCTCATCCATCTCAGCCAGCTCCGCCTCAATGCCGGCGCACACCGGCACCACCACCGAGCCCTCCTGGCTGGCAATAGCGTTCACCGCATCAAGGTAGGCGTTGCCACCCAGGCCGTCCTCAGCCACATTGGCAATGTACATGGTGGGCTTCAGGGTCAGGAAGGAGATGCTTCTGATGGCCTCCTTCTCCTCGGGCTCCAGGACCAGGCTCCGCAGCATCCGGGCTTCGGACAGCACCGCCTGGCACTTCTCCAGCACCCGGGTCTCCGTCACCGCCGCCTTGTCACCGCTCTTGGCCCGGCGGCTCACCCGGGACAGTGCCTTCTCGCAGGTGTCCAGATCTGCCAGGGCCAGTTCAGTGTTGATGGTCTCAATGTCTCCGACGGGATCAATGCGCCCACTGACATGGACAATGTTGTCGTCATCAAAACAGCGCACCACATGGGCGATGGCATCAGTCTCCCGGATATTGGACAGGAACTGGTTGCCCAGGCCCTCACCCTTGGAGGCGCCTTTCACCAGACCGGCAATGTCAACAAACTCCATGGCAGCGGGGACGATCTTCTGAGGGTGATCAATCCCGGCCAGCACATCCAGCCGAGGATCCGGCACCGGCACCACACCGGTGTTGGGCTCAATGGTGCAGAAGGGAAAATTCGCAGCCTCGATGCCGGCCCTGGTCAGGGCGTTGAACAGTGTGGACTTGCCCACATTGGGAAGACCGACAATACCGCAGTTGAAACCCACTTGCCTCTCCTTTAAGTCAGTTATTTATCAGTTGTCGTTTGTTTACAAGAGTTCCGGTTGTTTCCGGAGACCGGGAACCGGTGGCGCCCCAGCGCCGGGCGGAAAACGGCGATCCCCAGCCCGGCAGGGCACAGATGAGGATCCCGCCCCAGGCGTTCAGTCCCGGGTGCGGGGTGAGTTGATCCGGTTCATGGCCTTCTGGGGATCGGCCAGCACCGCCTCCAGGCAGTCCAGGGCGTCCCGGGTGGCATCGGCAATCAGCTCACGATCGGACGGTGTGGGCCGCCCCAGGACATAGCCGATCATCAGGGAGCGATCCGAGGGCTTGCCGATCCCCAGGCGCAGCCGGTAAAAGCCCGGGCAGTTGCCCAGACAGGAAATGATGCTCTTGAGACCGTTGTGACCGGCATGACCGCCCCCCAGTTTCAGCCGCACCTGTCCCGGCTCCAGATCCAGTTCGTCATGCACCACCAGGATCTCCTCCGGAGGGATCTTGTAAAAGCCTGCCAGGGCAGCCACTGAGCGGCCGCTGAGGTTCATATAGGTGGTGGGAAGCAGGAGATGCAGCTGGGATCCGGCAACTGAGGCGCTGCCGGCAAGACCCAGAAAGCGGGAGGAGGGCTGGAGGCGGATCCCGAGACGATCTGCCGCCGCGGTGACCAGATCGGCACCGGTGTTGTGCCGGGTATGCTCATATTCGGCCCCTGGGTTGCCCAGGCCGGCCACAAGTCTGATAGGCATGTCAGATCATCTGCACCGGAATGGCCTTGCCAATGCGCACGATCTGGTTCTTCTCATTGAGATACACCAGACGGGGATGATGGTGCCGAGCCTCCTCATCAGAGAAGATCCCGTAAGCGGCAATGATCACCGTGTCCCCCACGGCAGCCATCCGGGCAGCGGCGCCATTCAGGGAGATCATGCCGGATCCCCGCTCCCCGGCAATGGCATAGGTATGGAACCTGGCGCCGGTGTCCACGTTGTAGATGTCAATCTGCTCATTCTCCAGGATGCCGGAGGCATCCAGCAGATCAAGATCAATGCTGCATGATCCCTCATAGTTCAGCACGGCATGAGTCACACGGGCCTTGTGCAACTTCCCCAAAAGCATTGTTCTCTGCATTCCATGCTCCCTGCATCTGCAACCGGAAAAAAGGACGGGAAACCGTCCTGACTGCCAAAAAACTGTGATCTATTCTAGCAAATTTTCAAAAAAACTGATCACATAAAAATCAGCAAAAAGCCCCCTGTGACCGCTGATCGGATCTCCGGTCAGGCCAGCAGCATAAAGCATGGAAGGCCGTGGAAAGAAAGGAAGGGACCTGAAGAATGGCTTACGGGGAGTTGAAGGCCGGGAGACATGAAGCCACAGGCCAGGGACGCCAAACCGGCGGCATTGGGGGAGCTGCCAAGCGGGCACTCAGGCCAGGGCACCAGAAATTCGCACCCGCTAATTTGACGGCTCTGAACCACGGAAAGCCTGTTCCCACAAGGCTTTGTGAGGCATCAGAGAGGCTCCGAAGTCAGAAACGGGTGGAGCCCCCGCCCTGCCGTTACTGCAAAATTCGCACCCGCTAATTTGACGGCTCTGAACCCCAGGAAAGCCTGTTCCTGCAAGGCTTTGTGCGGCATCAGAGAAGTTCCGTAGTCAGAAACGGGAGGATCCCCCACGCCCTGCCGCTGCTGCCAAATTCGCACCCGCTAATTTGACGGCTCTGGCGCCCCGAAAAGGGTGTTCCCACAAGGCTTTGTGAAGCATCAGAGAGGCTCCGAAGTCAGAAACGGTAGGAGCCTCCACGCACTGCCGCTGCTGCCAAATTCGCACCCGCTAAATTGACGGCTCTGAACCCCAGGAAAGCCTGTTCCCACAAGGCTTTGTGAGACATCAGAGAGGCCCCGAAATCAGAAACGGGAGGAGCCCCAACGCACTGCCGCTGTTGCCAAATTCGCACCCGCTAATTTGACGGCTCTGACACCCCGGAAAGCCTGTTCCCACAAGGCTTTGTGAGGCATCAGAGAGGCTCCGAAATCAGAAACGGGAGGATCCCCCACGCACTGCCGCTGCTGCCAAATTCGCACCCGCTAAATTGACGGCTCTGCCCCCCCCGGAAAGCCTGTTCCCGCAAGGCTTTGTGAGGCATCAGAGAGGCTCCGGACTCAGAAACGCCACCAATCACAGATCAAAGGCAACGCTGTCAATAAGACGGGTGGGTCCAACCTTCACTGCCATGAGCACGGCAACACGCCTGGTATCAGGGGCAGCCTTTTCCAGAGTGTCAGCATTCACAATGTCCACCGAGTCCGTGGCAAAGCCCTCCACTTGGTTCAGATCAGCAGCGGCCTCCGCAGCCAATGCGTCATAGTCCCGGCGGCCGGCCAGGATCGCATCCCTGACGGCGAACATGCGCTGGCTGATCTTCCGGGCACGGATCTTCTCCTCCTCAGAGAGCAGGCCGTTTCTGGAGGAAAGGGCCAGTCCGCCCTCATCCCGGACAATGGGGACCTCCACAATGCGCACGCCCAAGCACATGTCCCGGACCATCTTCTTCAGCACCGCCACCTGCTGGAAGTCCTTCAGACCGAACATGGCGCAGTCGGGACGGAAGATGTTGAACAGCTTGCACACCACAGTGGTGACGCCCCTAAAATGACCGGGCCGGAGAGCCCCCTCCAGCATGTCGGAAAGTCCGGGAACAAAGACCGTGGTGTGGGACTCCAGTCCCTGGGGATACATGATCTCCGGACGGGGCAGGAACACCAGATCCGCACCCTCAGCCTCCAGCAGGGCCAGATCAGCCTCCGGGGTACGGGGATAGGTGCGCAGATCCTCCCGGTTGTTGAACTGCAGGGGATTGACGAAAATGCTCACCGCAGTGTGATCTGCCAGCTTTCTGGCCTCACGCACCAGGGTCAGATGCCCCTGATGCAGGTTCCCCATGGTAGGGACCAGTGCCAAGGTGGCACCGTTTTTCCGGAGCTCGGCTGCCGCCGCAACGGCTTCCTCAATGGTTTCCACAGTTCTCATGGCGGTGTTTCTCCTCCTCCGCAACTGAAATGCAACGGGGGCATTATAGCACTTCACCTGAGACCGGGCTCACCCGGAAGCCCCGGCACTCCCAGGAGCATGACCTGACATGACAGCCCCGCCCTGCCACGCCCTCTCCGCAGTCTCCAGCCGGCTCCGCCCGTCTCCCGGTACATACCTGCCCTGCCCTACCCTACCCTACCCTACCCTACCCTTCCCTGCCCTGCCCCGCCCGCTCCCTGTCATCTCCCAGGAGATGAACGCCCGGGCAGCATACCGCTCCTCTCCCGGGAAGAGTCATGCTCTGGATGATCCGGAAAAGGAGATCAGTGCCGACGGTGCGTTCTTCCGGAAATGGCAGAGCTGGGACCGAGCATCTGGAATGGCCGAGCGGATTGCCGGACTGCGGGAATGGCCAAGCAGATGCCTGCCTGGAGGACTGGGGGAATGGGCTGATGTTGCGGCGGCGGCGGCGGCAGGGATGAGTCCTCAGACCAACGGCGGGGCTATGTGCTGACAGCGGCGGGGATGTCTGCTGACACCGGCGGCTCCGGGGAAACAGGGCGGCGTGGCGTCTGTGGCTGACGGCAGGATGGATGATGGCGGCAGCACCTAAGCCGCCCTGGGATCTGAAGCACAGGGCCGCACTGCCCGGGAAAGAACGGACAGGAGCGGCGCAGATCATCTGAATGGGGATAAGATGAGCGGTGGGCTCCGGGAGGTTCTCAGAAGAAACTCTGGGACTCGCTGGGGAAAGCGCCGCTGGCCACCTCATCCAGGTAAAGTTTCACCGCCGCCCGGAGATCTCCGGCCTCGGAGAGGAAGTTCCGGGCGAAGCGGGGGGTGCGTCCCGGGGTGATGCCGAAGGCGTCGTGCATCACCAGGATCTGACCGTCAGTGCCGGATCCGGCACCGATGCCGATCACCGGGATCGCAAGGGAGGATGTGATCTCCCGGGCCAGGGGCGCCGGCACGCACTCCAGCACCAGCAGACCGGCACCGGCATCCTGGAGGGCCCGGGCATCCTCCTTCAACTGCTGAGCCTGATCGGCGCTGCGGCCCTGGATCTTGTAGCCACCGAACACATTCACCGACTGGGGAGTGAGGCCCAGATGGGCGCACACCGGAACACCGCAGCGGATCAGGCATTCCACCGTGTGACACAGCCAGCTGCCGCCCTCGATCTTCACCACCGAGGCCCCGGCGCGCATCAGCAGCGCAGCATTGCGGCAGGCATTCTCCGGGGTGTCATAAGTCATGAAGGGCATGTCCGCCAGGATCAGACTGTTGGCCACAGCCCGGCTGACGCAGGATGTATGGTAAGCCACATCCTCAATGGTCACCCCCAGGGTGCTCTCCCGGCCCTGCATCACCATGCCCAGGGAGTCACCCACCAGGAGAGCCGGCACCCCGCACTCGTCAAACAGGCGCGCAAAGGCAGCGTCATAGGCGGTGATGGTGCCGAAACGGCGCCCGTCCTTCTTGTATTCCCTCAGGGTGGATAATGTTGTCTTGGCCATGGCCGCTCCCGGAATGAAAAAAACACGCTTCCGGCGGTCATTATAGAAAAACAGGGGAGATTTTCAAATCGCCGGGGGGAAGGGATGACAGGAGCTGCTCCAGGCTCTCGCCGGTGGGCAGACGGAGATCCGGATCCAGTTGCTGCGCAAGATCCCGGAGAGGCACCAGGACAAAAGCCCGGCGGCGCATTTCCGGATGGGGAACCGTCAGACGGGGGTGAGTGATGATCCTGCCGCCGTATAGCAGCAGATCCAGATCCAGGGTGCGGGGGCCCCAGTGGCGCAGGCGCACCCGGCGGTGGGCCGCCTCCAGGACCTGGAGGGCGTCCAGCAGTTCCAGGGGGGCAAGGGAGGTGTCCAGTGCGGCAACGCCGTTGACAAAGTCATCCTGATCCTGGGGGCCCACGGGAGGCGTGCGGTACAGATGAGAGCAGCCGGCCACCCGGGTGTTCCGGATCCCGTCCAGTTCCCGGCAGGCAGTGCGCACATGCTCCAGGGGATCCTCCAGGTTGGAGCCCAGCCCCACATAGGCCCGGACGATCCCGGAGTTCTCCCCGGCCGCCCCGGTCACAGGAGCACCGGACACGGACAGCCCCGTCACAGACGCACCCGTCACAAACGCATCAGGAGCAGACAAACCTGTCACAGACGGTGTCACTCCGGCAGGGAGATCAGCAGAGGGCTCAGAAGAAACTCTCATCATTGCTGTACTCGCCGTCGGAGAGGGGCTGGGCAGCAGTCACGGAGTTGCCGTCGCTCTCACCGGACACCTGATCCTCCGGCAGGGCCTCAAACTCGGCCATGTCCGCAGATCCGGCAGCCTGTCCAGAGCGGGAGCCGGCCAGACGGTCACGTACCTGCTCCCAGTACTCCACGGCAAAGGCCAGGCGGGGATCAAAGCGTGCCCGGAGGGTCAGCAGCTGACATCCAGTCTGGAAGAATTCGCTGTTGTACACCTCCCACTGGGTCTGGGGGGCGGCACTGGTGCCGCTCATGTCCAGCATCAGGAGCCACACAGAGCACATGGTGGTCTTCAGATCCTGGGGCAGCAACAGGCTGGCGCACTGGCGCTCCAGGAGATCGGCCGCAGCCCCGGCGATCAGACGCCACTCCGGTGCGGGAGGTGGCTCCTGGATCCAGTTCTCACCGCTGATGTTGACGATCTTCTCCTGCATCACCGGCCACAGCAGGGCGGCAAAGATCAGGCGCTCGGCCCGGCGCAGATCCCGGGATCCCTGAAGATCAGCGTCCGCAACCTGCAGAGCGTAGCCGATGAAGCGAACCCGCTTCAGGCCATCCCCGGCATTGATGATCCGGTCAAGCTCCGGAAACAGGTAGCGCAGCAGATTGAACTTCAGCAGATATTCAAGGCACCGGCGGGAATGACCGCAAAGGAGCAGGTTCCTGACCTCCTGAAACCGGTCCCGTGGCGGCACGCTGTCCAGGAGGGCACCCATGGTGTAGACCGGATCGGCCGATCGGGGCATGATCCGGGCGTCAAAGGCCACGGCCATGCGGATCATGCGGAGGATCCGCAGGGGATCCTCCTGGAAGGCCTCCCGGGGATCTGCTGCCAGATCCACCGTGCCGCCCTTGAGTCCGTCGGGGAAACGGCCGGATCCCCCCGGCACCAGTGTGAAATCGGGATCCATGACCGGACAGGAGGACAGGATCTGGGACTCATCACCGGCGCTGTCCTCCATCTGCTCCCGGGACCTCACTGGCCCGGCGCTGTACTCCGCCTGCTCCTGGCTCTGTACTGCCCCGGCGCCATTCTCCAGCTGATCCTGGAACGGCCATTCCCCGGCAGCAGCGGCAGCGTCCCGCCGGAGAGCGGCCTTCTTACGCACGGACTTCCCGGAGGCGTCGTCCTCATCCCGCTCCCCATGCTGACAGCCCGGCTCCGGAGCACTCTCCCGGATCTCTTGGGCCCCGGCGCCGTCAGGAGAGGCGGGAGCGCTGTCCCCGGCCTCCGTTTCAGACGCAGATGCAGACGCAGGCTTCTGCCGATCCTGGGACTCCTCAGCCCGCACGGTGGCGGCATTCTTCATGGAGTTGCCGGTCTGGCCGGGCATCTCCAGATCCCGATCCACCAGGATCCTGAACCACAGATCGCAGGCCTTCCGCACCTGCTCACTCTCCCCGGCCTCGGAGCGGTAATGAAGGAAGTCGCAGCAGGCCTTGTACAGGTGCATGAAGGAGTCGTCGTCGCAGATCTTGTCCAGGAGGGGATCCCCCAGGGACGTCACCGTCTGCATCCGGGCCATGAGGCGCCAGATCCCGGCAATGTCATCCACTACAAAGTGGGGATACATGGTGTGGGCGGCCTGGCGGCGGAGCACCGAATCCGTGGCGGAGCGCAGGCCCTTGGAAGTGATCAGGCGCCTCCAGGCTCCGGGATCGCCACTTCCCAGGGATCCCCGGACAGCGATCATGAACTCCGGCCACAGCAGGCAGGCAAAGAGGAAGCGCTCATTGGGAGCCTTGCCGGACCGGATCCGCTGATCGGTGCCCCGGAACACCAGGGTGATAAAGCGCCTGAAGGCGGCGCCGTCCTTCCGGTCCTCCAGAGCCGCCTCAAGCCCCGGGAAGACATGCTGTGCCAGCTCCTGCTTCTGCATCAGAGCATAGGTCCGCTCCGCATTGCCGGTGAGCAGCATCTTCTTCATCTCATCGTACATCCGGGCATTGGACACCCCCTCCAGGAGCCCTGCGTAATCGTGCATGGGATCGCTGGTGCGGGGGGTCATGATCATGTCCAGCTTGGCGGCAAAGCGCACTGCCCGGAGCATCCGCACCGGATCTTCCCGGTAGCGCACATCCGGCTCCCCGATGATGTCGATGCGCCGCTCCCTGAGATCCCCGATCCCACCCAGGAAGTCATACAGGATCCCGCCCTCGGGATCAAAATACAGGGAGTTGATGGTGAAATCCCGGCGCAGCACGTCGGTGGCAATGGTGCCAAAGGTGTTGTCCCGGACCAGCATGCCCGCACGGCCCACCACACGATCTGTCCCGGCCTCTGCCTCCTCGCCGGCGCCGCCCCGGAAGGTGGTCACCTCAATGATCTCCTGGCGGGGAGCGCCCCGCCGACGGTCCCGGGAGCGGCCGGGGATGTTAAACACCACATGGACAATACGGAAGCGCCGGCCGATGATCCGGGCCTGCCGGTTGCGGAACACCGCCTTGACCTGCTCAGGGGTGGCGTCCGTGGCCACGTCAAAGTCCTTGGGCTCCTTGCCCATAAAGATGTCCCGGATGCAGCCGCCCACCAGGAAGGATCTGAAGCCGGCGCCCTTCAGGGCCCGGGTCACTGACAGCGCGGCATGGCTCATAAGCTTGGCCCGCACCGTGTGAAGGGAGGGATCAACCCGGTGATCCTTCAGATAAGCCTCAATTTCACTGTCCGTCATCATCATCCGCAATCTGCCGTCAGGCTGTGTCTAACCTGCGTCCGGAACCCCCGGGCGCCCCATGAATGAGAGGGGATTTTAGCGCAATTCCGCAACCTTGTGAACATCGCCACATTCCGGGGCGCCGCAGGCCTCCCCGGAGCCGCCAGGGGCGGGACGAGAGGCAAACATCATCTTCAAGATCTTGACCTGGCCTCCCCGGATCCGACAGGGGCGGGACAGTGCTATAATCCGTCAAGGGGCGGGGGGCTTGCCGCCGCACCCAGATCATGACAGCACGCCGGGATCCCCGGTCAAGGAGTTTCCCCCATGAACGGTCTCATACAGTCCATCTTCGCCAAATCCCCCCTGAAGCCCCTGGTCAAGCACATCTGCAAGGTGCATGAGTGCTGCTCAGCCCTGGTGCCCTTCTTCCAGGCAGTCTATGCCGACAACTGGCAGGAGGCCCTGGAGACCCAGCAGCAGATCAAGGCCCTGGAAGAGGAGGCGGACAAGATCAAGATGAACATCCGCATGAAGCTCCCCAAGGGGCTGTTCATGCCCGTGGACCGGACAGATCTGCTGCATCTGGTGACCCAGCAGGACAAGATCGCCAACCAGGCCAAGGACATCGCCGGCATTGTGCTGGGACGCCAGCTGAAGGTGCCCGAGGAGGTCCGGGAGGATTTCCTGCGCTACATCCGGCGCTGCCTGGACGCCACCCTCCTGGCCAGCAAGGTCATCGGGGAGCTGGAGAACCTGCTGGAGATCGGCTTCAGGGGGAAGGAAGTCAAGCTGGTGGAGGAGATGGTGGAAGAGCTGGACGTGATCGAGAGCGACACCGACAGCATCCAGATTGATCTGCGTCACCGGCTGTACCAGCTGGAGGCTACCCTCAACCCCGTGGACGCCATCTTCCTTTATGACATTCTGAAGATGATCGGCGCCCTGGCGGATCAGGCCGAGAGCATCGGCTCCACCCTTGAGGTCATGGTGGGGAGGGCCTGATGGAACTCCTGGCAGAGCACGGAGCGCTGCTCCTCACCCTGGCGGTGATCCTGGGCTTCCTCATGGCCTGGGGGATCGGCGCCAACGATGTGGCCAATGCCATGGCCACCTCCGTGGGCACCAAGTCCCTCACTGTGGTGCAGGCCCTGGTGGTGGCGGCGATCTTTGAATTCCTGGGGGCCTTCCTGGCCGGCGGGGAGGTGACCAACACCATCAAGCAGGGCATAGTGGATCCCGCCTCCTTCGGCGGGGACACCTTCAGCCTCACCCTGGGCATGATCTCCGCCCTGTTCGCCGCCGGCACCTGGCTGCTGGTGGCCTCCTTCGTGGGGTGGCCCGTGTCCACCACCCACACCATCATCGGAGCCATCATCGGCTTCTCCCTGGTGAGCGTAGGAGCGGACGCCATCCACTGGGGAGAACTGTGGGGGATCTTCGGCTCCTGGATCATCACTCCCCTCATCTCGGCGGTCATCGCCTACCTGCTGTTTCTCAGCGTCCTGCGCAGCGTCTTCCGCCATTTTCACCCCATGCGCCACGCCCGGCGCATGGCCCCGATCTACACCGCCCTGACGGTGTTCATCATCTCCGGGATCACCGTGAAGACGGGGCTGCGCCACGTCACCGGCATGGAGCTCACCGTGGGGGAGACCATGCTGATCTCCCTGATCCTAGCCCTGCTCTCCATGCTACCCTGCTGGCTGGTGATCCGCCGCACCGACTTTGATGCGGATCCGGAGAAGGATGACCGGAAAAAGAAGAAGGCCCGGGTCCGCCGCAGTTACCGGAAGGTGGAGCGAGTGTTCGGGATCCTCATGGTGATCACCGCCTGCGCCATGGCCTTCGCCCACGGCTCCAACGACGTGGCCAACTCCATCGGGCCCCTGGCGGCGGTGGTGTCCTCCATCCGCCACGCCGCTGACAGCAGCTATGATCCCTCGATCCTGGAATGGTGGATCCTGCCCCTGGGGGCCCTGGGCATTGTCATCGGCCTGAGCACCCTGGGCTACCGGGTCATGAAAACCGTGGGCACCAACATCACCCAGCTGACCCCCAGCCGCGGCTTCGCCGCCCAGCTGGCCACCGCCACCACCGTGGTCATCGCCTCGGGCACGGGACTGCCCATCTCCACCACCCAGACTCTGGTGGGGGCCATCATCGGCATCGGCCTGGCCCACGGTATTGCGGCCCTGAATCTGCACGTGATCCGGAACATCTTCGTCTCCTGGATCATCACCCTGCCCTCCGGTGCGGTGCTGGCCATCATCTTCTTCAAGACCCTGCAGTTCCTGTTCACCTGATCTCCGCCCGCACCCCGGGGCAGCCATGTCGGCGGCGCGACAGCACAGCGGAGCCTTGATGGATCAGCGGTGCAATGATGACGGCACGCCAATCCCGTGACGGAACGCCGGAACGGGACCAGGCAGATGAGGAGACGGTGCGGCGGTTGCGCAGATGAAGGTGAGAGACGGTATCGGTGCCGGAGGGGTATGAACGCTGAAATGCGGCATCTGGAGCCGGGCAGATGAAATGCCGAAGCGGCTGTGAGCACTGTGTCCCGCGATCCCAAAGGTTCCCAGTATCCCAGTGGACGCTGAGGGATCAGGCTGAAGAGGCCGGACTGGCAGGGATCATGGCTTAAGGATCCGGCTGCCAGATCACACAGGCCGCCTCCGGAGCATGTCTCCGGGGGCGGCCTGCTTCATTAGATTAGATTAGATTAGATTAGATTAGATCAGCTGACCGTTCGCCGGAAGCGGCACCTGGTGTCAGCAACCTTCCGGAAAGCCGGGAAACGATCAGGACTGACTGCCGGCTCCCTGCCCTGCATCCTGTCCCTGGGTGGATCCCTTCTGGTTCTCTGCCGGGCGGGCATAATAACGGCGCATGGTCTCCCGCACATCCTCGGGAGCCGCCGCCATACGTGCCTGGAAGGTCTCCCGGCAGCGGGCGGCCTCCTGGGGATCGGCAATGGCAGCCAGGCCAGCGTCATCTCCCAAAGCGATGAGGTTGCTGGGATACAGCCGGTACCGGGAGTGGATGTAGCTGTCAATGTACCCAGCCAGTTCCTCGGCAGAGGCGAAGTCCCGATCCAGGGGATCCCCCACCCGCACGGTGATCCGGCCCTTGTAGCCCCGGATCCCGTTCACAATGCTCTCGATATCCTCCAGCCGGGACTTCTCATAAGAGCCGTTCTTCTCGGTCATCACCAGTTCCCGGGCCTTGTCCTGATCCCCGGGATCATATTCATAGGAGATGGCCACCGGCACAATGTTGAGACTGCGCATGTATTCTGCAAACGGGATCTTCAGCCGCCGCCCCGCCAGGTGGAACATCTTCAGGATGGCGGGATCGGTGACGTCATTGCCGTCCTTGGCCCGGCCCTCCCGCTGGGCGATCCAGATGGAATGCCCCTCCGCCAGGGAGAGGCGGATATAGTCGGACAGGGTGGACAGGGAGTTCAGCAGTTCCCGGCCCTTGGAGGAGCGGTCCACCACAAAGCTCTGGTTGAGCTTCATCAGATCTGTTGCCAGGGGAGTGCGCAGCAGGTTGTCGCCGATGGCAATGCGCACAGTGTCCATGCCCTGCCGGTGGAGCCCCAGATCAATGAAGGCCGGATCCAGTGCGATGTCCCGGTGGTTGGAGATGAAGAGGTAGCCCCGGTCCCGCTCCAGGCGGTCAAAGCCCTCAAAGGACACCCCGTCGGTGGTGCTCTTGATCATGTCCTCCATGAAGCGGGCCACCTGATCCTGGAACACCGCCACCGTCTTGATGTGACCGAACCGGCGGATAAGGTTGCGCTTCACCAGGGGCTTCAGCAGACCGCTGAGAAAGCGCATCCTCCGGAAGCGGAACGCCACCACCGAGGACAGAAAGGCGTCATCTGTGACAATGCGGGATATGACCCCCGGGACCTCCTGATCCGTGTAGGGTCTGATGGCGTCAAACCTGGCGTCTCCGCTGGTCTCGCCTGCGGGCTGGTTACCCATAAATCCTCCTCTCCCCCTCGGGGCTGCAACGGGGACATTTTAGCAAATTAAGCCTTTGTCCTCAAAAAATCCCCCCTGCCCGGGTCCCGGCAGACGATACTATCGTTTCGCAGCAAAACACCCCTAAAAATGAGCAGAAAGCCTTACGGCAACAGGCTTTCTGTCCGTCTTTTCAGTTAGCATTTTATGGGTACGGAAGTCAGGCTGCCCAAGCCGCGCTTTCCGCCTGTCGTCCAAAATCCCCCTGTCCGCCCCAGGGAAAGCGCGCCGCCGGCGGACGGACAGGACATCTGCGTCAGCATATCGCCTTAAGCCGGGCCGCCGCACTGCATGGAACCTGCCATGTCCGCCCCGGAGGAGCTCCCGGAATCTCCGGTGAAAGCCGATCCCCGGCCCCCCGGAAGCATTCCCCAGGATGTCCAGATCCTGGAGAAAAACGCCGTCAAAGGACGGCCGGAGCCCGGTTTGGCCGGGATCCGGGGCGCCAAAATTTTTATCAATAGGGAAAGATTTTGGTTATAATATCGCAGATTGCAAGTTTGAGCTCGGGTGCGCCACAGAGGGCGCCGCAGCACATGTTTTGACTCAGAAGAAAAAAGAGGACAAGGATATGGTATTAGGGAAGCCTATTTCAGATCCCACGACTGAATGGTTCATACTGCACAGCCACAAGAGGAAGTACCCGGCCAAGAGCACCATCATCCACAGCGGTGAGAAGGCAGACACCCTTTACTATGTTATATCCGGAACCGTGGCCGTGCTCATTAAGGACGAGGAAGGCAAGGAGATGATCCTCTCCTACCTCAACCAGGGTGACTTCATCGGTGAGCTAGGACTCTTTGATGAGTCGGAGGAGCCCAAGCGCACCGCCTATGTCCGAGCCAAGGGACCCTGCGAAGTGGCTGAGATCTCCTACAAGAAGTTCCGCCAACTGATACAGGTCAACCCTGAGATCCTCATGCGCCTGTCAGCCCAGATGGCCCGCCGCCTCCAGAGCACCTCCCAGAAGGTCAACGCCCTGGCATTCCTGGACGTCACCGGACGCATTGCCCGGGCTCTCCTGGATCTGGCCCATCAGCCCGACGCCATGACCCATCCCGACGGCATGCAGATCAAGATCACCCGGCAGGAGATCGGCCAGCTGGTGGGCTGCTCCCGAGAGACTGTGGGCAGGATCCTGAAAATGCTGGAGGATCAGGGCTCCATCTCAGCCCACGGCAAGACCATTGTGGTTTACGGCACCAGATAACTTCTGCCGGCAACCACCGGAAGGCACATGACAGCATCATGTGCCTTTTTCTTTTGAGCCGCCGGAGGGATCCGGCACACCCCTTGCATTCAGCTGAATAACAATTCATAATTACTGCATAATCATTCACTGAGGATGGTAAAGATGAGCAACATAACCAGAGACATGTTTGACCAGTACTACTTTCCCCTGTTCACACCCCCGGGATTCATTCCCGTCCGGGGACAGGGCTCCCGGCTGTGGGATCAGGAGGGAAGGGAATACCTGGATCTCTCCGGCGGCATAGCCGTGAACAGCCTGGGCCACTGCTACCCGGAAGTGGTGGAGACCCTCCGGGAGCAGGGCGGCAAGCTCTGGCACGTGAGCAACCTCATGACCAACGAGCCGGTGATCTCCCTGGCCAAACGTCTGGTGGAGGCCACCTTTGCCGACCGGGCCTTCTTTTGCAACTCCGGCGCCGAAGCCAATGAGGCGGCCTTCAAGCTGGCCCGCCGGTATGCCCTGGACAACTACGGTGAGGACAAGAACGAGATCCTGGCCGCCGTCCAGTCCTTCCACGGCCGGACCCTGTTCACCGTAAGCGTGGGCGGACAGGATCACTACTCCGACGGCTTCGGCCCCAAGCCCACCGCCATCATCCACCGGCCCTACAATGACATTGAAGCCTTCCGGGAGGCCATCTCCGAGAAGACCTGCGCCGTGGTCCTGGAGCCCATCCAGGGGGAGGGAGGCATCATCCCCGGGGATCCGGAGTTCCTCCGGGAGGTGCGTAAACTGTGCGATGAGAACCACGCCCTTCTGATCTTCGACGAGGTGCAGACCGGCTGCGGCCGCACCGGGGATCTGTTCGCCTATATGGGCTGTGGGGTGACCCCGGATATCCTCACCACCGCCAAGGGTCTGGGCGGCGGCTTCCCCATCGGGGCCGTGCTGGCCACCAATGAAGTGGCCCGGGTGTTCACCCCTGGCGTCCACGGCACCACCTTCGGCGGCAACGCCCTGGCCTGCGCCGTGGCCGACAAGGTGATGAGCATCATTGAGAAGCCGGAGTTCCTCCAGGGAGTAAAGGAGCGGAGCGGGAAGTTCTTTGCCCGGCTGCAGAAGATTGCAGAGGACACCGGCTGCTTCAGCCAGATCCGGGGGCGGGGACTTCTGGTGGGGGCCGTCCTGGCCGATAAGTACCAGGGCAGATCCGGGGAACTCCTGAAGCTCTGCGCCGCCAAGCGCCTCCTGGTGCTGGTGGCCGGGAAGAACGTGCTGCGTCTGGCACCGGCCCTGAACATCACCGATGAGGAGATGAATGCGGGTCTGGATCTGCTGGAAGAGGCGGTGCGTGAGTTCACCGGCAGGAGCTGAGAGCGCTGTTCACGGGAAGGTCCCGGGAAGGCTCCCGGGCTGAACGGGCAGCACCGCCCGCCAGGACAGCAGCCTGGACACGATAAGAGTTTATGAGATGATCCCCGGGAAACCGGGGATTTTTATTGGGAAAGGGGCTGAGGGAGGAACTTACTGCAGGAAGGAAACTGACGCTTGATCCGGATGATCCCTATGATCCGGAAAAGGCTTCTCCGGCTGCACCCGGTGTGGCTGCGGGAGTTCCTGAAGCCTGCCACGGGGCATGCTGGACGGGGCACTGCCACAGGAAGTGCCGATCAGGCCAGCAGGACGGAGCTCTGCCACCGGAGAGCAGATCAGGCCAGCAGGATCCCCGGGAGATCCCGGAAGTCATCCAGCAGGAAGTCCGGTTCAAACTCCTTGAGGGGCCGGGTGTAACAGTAGCCGTAGGTCATGCCCACACTGCGCATACCGCAGGCTTTAGCAGCCAGAATGTCATTGCCCGAGTCTCCCACCATCACCGATCGGGCAACCGGAACATCCAGTTTCCCGCAGACATGAAGCAGGATCCCGGGATCCGGCTTGACCACGGGGAGCACCCCGCTGCCCAATGCAAAGTCAAAGACCCCGGTGAGGCCCGCGGCGGCCAGCCAGGGTGCAAGGCAGTAGTCGGGCTTGTTGGTGGCCAAGGCCAGCTTCAGCCCCTCCCTTTTCAGAAGCGCCAGGATCTCCGGCACTCCGGGATAGAGAGTGAAGTTCCGGTCGAGACCCTTCAGGTACTCCTGACGGTAGAGTTCGGTGACCCGGGCAAAGATCCCGGGATCAATCTCCTCCTCCCGGTAGTCAATGCGGTTCACCATGGCCCGCTTCACCAGGACCGCAGCGCCGTTGCCGATATAATGGCAGATCTCCTCCTGGGTAGGAGCGCTGAGGCCGGCAAGGCGCATGGCGGACTGCACCGCCAGTGCGATCTGGGGCGCTGTGGCGGCCAGGGTGCCGTCCAGATCAAAGACAGCCAGATCAGTTTTCCGGGCAGCCAACACTCTTCTCCAGTTCACTGCGCATGGCGCTTATGACCTCCCCATAGGAGGGGGCGCCGAAAATGGCAGATCCGGCCACAAAGGTGTCGGCCCCGGCGGCGGCAATGGCGCCGATGTTCTGGATCTTGACCCCGCCGTCCACCTCCAGGCGGATCGGATAACCACCCTCATCAATCATCCGGCGCACCCGGGTGAGTTTGTTCAGGGCCTCAGGAATGAACTGCTGCCCCCCGAAGCCGGGGTTCACCGACATGATCAGGATCATGTCCAGCCGATCCATGATGTGCTCCAGGCATCCCAGGGGGGTGGCCGGGTTCAGTGCGATCCCGGCCTTGACGCCCAGGCTCCGGATCAGCTGCAGAGTCCGATCCGGATGCCGGGAGGCCTCAAAATGGAAGGAGATCCAGGCAGCCCCCGCCTCGGCAAAGGCGGGCACCAGGCTTTCCGCCGGCTCCGTCATGAGATGGACATCCACGGGAGCGCTGATCCGGGAGGTCACTGCCCGGCAGATCTGGGGACCCACGGTGAGATTGGGCACATAGTGGTTGTCCATAACGTCAAAGTGGATCATGTCTGCGCCGGCGGCCAGAACGCTGTCCACCTCCTCCCCCAGGCGGCAGAAGTCTGCCGACAGGATTGAAGGCGCTATCAGGGAAGTGCTTCTCATGCCACGGCTCCCACCCGCATCCGGACGGCGGATAAATTGTGAAAATAACATAAGGTACCTTTTAACCGGCTCCCACCCGCATCCGGACTGCGGACACGGGAGTCCGTTCCTTCTGCACGGCGCTGGTGTAGGTGGCCACCAGTTCCCGGACATCCTTCCGCTCATCCGCCGCCCGGGCAATGCGCCGGCGGACCATCAGATAATCCACGCTGTCGGCGTCCCGGTACAGGTGCTCGGTGAAGTCAGTGGAGTGGTTGCTGATGTAGACGCTCACATCCTGGTGCTTCCGGACATGATCCACCACCACGTCATGGAGGCGCATCTGATCTCCCAGGGAGAAACCGTCCTTGTCATATTTGTCAAAGGTGGTGTCTGTCAGGGGGGCATAGGGGGGATCGCAGTAGATCACGCTGTGATCACCGGCCATGGCAAAAGTGGCGGCAAAGTCCTGGCAGTAGATCTCCGCCCTCTGGAGACAAGAGGAAAAGATCCGGATCTTATCGTCCGGAAAGGGGGGCAGGATCTGCTTCACGGGACCAAAGGGCACATTGAACAGACCGCTGGCGTTGTAACGGCACAGGCCGTGGAAACCCGCATGGTTCATATAAAGGAAGATGGCACTGCGGCGCAGTGACTTGGCCCCGGGATCCTGGTTGAACTCCGCCCGGAGATCCAGATAGAACTCCTTGCAGCGTAGCTCCTCCTTCCAGATCTTGGCCAGTTCCCCAATCAGCTCCTCCGGCTGCTCCTTCACCAAAAGATAGGTGTTGATGAGATCCTCATTGCCGTCGGCCAGGATATAGTGGGGGTAGTCGCAGTTCAGGAACACCACACCTGAGCCCACAAAGGGCTCCACAAACACCTCACCCGGACCAAAATAATCCTGCAGAGACTCCAGGATGGCACTCTTGCCCCCGGCCCACTTCAGTATGGGATATCTGTACGCCACGTCCTTCCCTCAGTTCCTTTCCTTGCTGACAGCGTCCGCCGACTTGACGAACGCCCCGTTGCCGATCTTCCTGGCAGCGGCCTGGGCCTCCTGGCGGGTGGCATAGTAGCCCACAGCCAGCACATACTTCAGGGCATGCTTGCGCTCATAGATGAAGGCGCTGTCCCCCAGTTTCCGCTTCCGATCCTGGAGATCCGTGATCTTGGAGTTGCAGGCCACCTGCACCACAAAGTTCCCGGTGGCGGCAGTTTTGCCGGGAGCCTGCCGGGCGGCTTTGTCATCCACAAAAGGCCGCACCTCGCCGGCCTTGGCGGCGGTCTGGGTCTGGTTCCGGGATGTGCTCCGGGTGGTGCCCTGAGCGGCTGGCGCTGCGGTGCTCTGAGCCGTGGCGGCGCCGTTGTTCTTTCCGGCATTCTGATCCCGGCCGCCGGCGGTCACCGGTTTGGCTGTGCTGTCCTTTCCGGCCTGCTGCTGGGCAGGACGGTTGTCCTTGGCAGCAGTTGCAGTCTGAGTCTGGGGCTTGGTAGCCTGGGAGGCGGGAGCCTCAGATCCGTTCTTGCCGGCGGCGGCAGCGGTGGTCTCCCCCTTGTCGGCGGGCTTCGTGACCCCTGCGGTCTCAGTCCTGCCGGCGGTGTCCTGGGCTGCCGGGGCGGGTGCCTGCTGCTCCTTTCCGGAGGCAGCGGTGGCAGTGTCAGGCTTGTCAGTGGCCTTCGGGGCACTGGGCGTTGTCACCGGAGGGCTCACCTCGGCGGTCTGATCCGGGGCGGAGACCGTGCTGTCCGGGGCGGCGGGGCCCTCGCCGGCGGAGGCGGTCTGCTCAGAGCCATTGTCATCATCATCCCCGGCAGGCTTCAGGGCCTCGTCGGAGATATTGCCACCGAAGACATCATCGCCACCGTCGTCAAACTCCCCGCCAGTGACGTGGCTGTCGCCTTCCCCGGCGATCATGCTGTTCACCACCGTCTGCTGATCACGGTCGGTCCCCTGGGGACGGGGACGGGCAGGATCGTTCAGATCCGTGTGGACGGTCACCAGAACCTCATCCTGGTCCCCGGGAGCCGGCATCTGCTTCAGCAGCAGGGAGCTGACCCCCACCAGTGCGATGGTCAGGATAACGGCAACGCAGATAACCACCGCCTTGCCCGGGCCTTTGGGGTTGGATATAGCCTTGTTCATTTTTAACTGTGCTCCGTCTTCATTAGGCACTATTGACTCCGCTTCACTGCGGTAGACACCCTCGGCAGATCCGCTGAAGGTGTTCATCACAAACCTCTCGGCGAATTCCACAATCTGGTTGGGCTGGGAGCCGCAGTCATCCGCCAGCTCCTCAAAGGAGATGTCCCTAAGACGCTCCGACACCACCTTGCGGCCGATAAGGGTCTTCAACAGGGAGATCTTCTCCCCGGGGCTCAGGCAGCTGATGGTCACCTCAAACACATCCGGCCGCCCCCCGTCAGGTGGGGTGATCAGATCCACCAGCAGGTGGCTGGTGGTCACCACCACGGACAAGTCCAGAAGCTTGCCGTAGTTCAGATAAAAGCGGTAAAGCTCGTTCAGGAAGTCCTGATCGTAGTAGTCCACCGCATCCACGATCAGCAGGAAGTTCTTCTGGCTGATCTCGAACATCCTGGCGGTCTCGGAGAGATCGTCGTTCTTGTCAAAGATGTCCGCATTGAACATGCTCTTGATGAAGCAGTCCCGGACATCCGCCGCGGTGGAATCGGGATTGCTACGGAAGATCACCGTGCGGTAGTTCTTCTCGGGACTGACCCCGTTGGCCGCCAGATAGTGAGAGAGGAAGGTCTTGCCACTGCCTTCCTCGCCATTAAGCACCACGAAGCTGGGTCTGGCCGTGATCACCCGTTCAATCTGCCCTATGAGCTCACTCTGGGAGGGCAGTAGCTTGATCTCGCTCATCCCCGCACCCGTCCCAGGGTCATGACAACCTCCTCAGGGGTCACATCAGCGAACACGGCGGCAGATCCGATCCCCCGGGGCAGCACATAGCGCACCACACCCTGGCGGACCTTCTTGTCCAGTTTCATCAGCTCCAGGAAGTCGGCGGCAGTCATGCCCTCAGGAGGCGTCACCGGCAGCCCGGCCTGCACCATGAGGGCAGTGATCCGGGAGAGTTCATCCGCACCCAGGAGCCCCCGGCTGCAGGCCAGGGTGGCGGCCATCACCGTGCCGGCGGCCACGGCCTCCCCGTGGAGCCAGACGCCGTAACCGGCAAAGTTCTCCATGGCATGTCCGAAGGTGTGGCCCAGGTTCAAAAGGGCGCGGATCCCGCCCTCCCGCTCATCCTGGCGCACCACCTCGGCCTTGATGGCACAGCACCGGGATACGGCATGGGCCATGAGATCCATGTCCAGGGCCATGAGATCAGGCATGCGATCCTCCAGCTCCCGGAAGAAGTCCGCATCCCAGATGATCCCGTACTTGATCACCTCGGCCATGCCGGCGGAAAGTTCACGGCGCGGCAGGGTGGCCAGGCAGGAAAGATCAATGATCACTCCACGGGGCTGGTAAAAGGCGCCGATGAGGTTCTTCCCCAGGGGATGGTTCACCCCAGTCTTGCCCCCCACGGAGGAGTCCACCTGGGCCAGGAGGGTGGTGGGAACCTGGACAAAATCCACGCCCCGCTGGCAGGCGGAAGCGGCAAAGCCCGCAATGTCCCCCACCACGCCCCCTCCCAGGGCCAGCACCGTGCTGTCCCGGCCCATGCGGCGGGACAGCATGGCAGTGATCACCTGGCCGAAGGAATCCATGGTCTTGTAGACCTCCCCGTCCTTCAGCACACAGGTTTCCACAGTGCAGAAGGAGCTGAGGGTCTCCCGGACGGTTTCGAGATACAGGGGCGCCACAGTGTCATTGGTCACCACCATCACATGTGGACAGCGGATCACGCGGCGGAAGATCGCCGGATCCCGGAGAAGACCGGAGCCGATCATGATGTCGTAGCTCCGCTCCCCCAGATCCACAGTAAGCTTGTTCAAGACTCTTTCCTTACGGTAAGCAAACCCACAATGCTCTCAGCCACCTGCCGGGGAGAGAGCCCTGAAGTGTCCACCACGTCCCCGGCAGCCTCCCGGTACAGGGGATCCCGCTCAGCAAACAGCCGGCGGAGCGTCCCCAGGGGATCATCATTCCGGAGCAGCGGACGCTGGCTGTCCCCCCGGGTGCGGGCAAACTGGACCTCCGGGGTGGCCAGAAGATAAAAGGACCGGCCCCGGTTCATGAGGCACTGCCGGTTCTCCGGCCGCTTCACCGCCCCGCCCCCGGTGGCCAGCACCAGTCCCCGGCGGGAGGTGAGATCCGCAAGGATCTCCGCCTCCAGTTCCCGGAACCCCTCCTCGCCCCGCTGGGCGAAGATCCCTGGAATGTCCATGCCGGCCCGGCGGACGATCTCCGCGTCGGAGTCGATGAACTCCCGGCCCAGCATGCTGGACAGCAGCCGTCCCACAGTGCTCTTGCCGGCCCCCATGGGACCCACAAGGAAGATGCTCTCGTCACCGATCATGTGCATGTGGCAGACAATAAAAAAAACAACTCCTGATCCCGGGGGATCAGGCCTAAATAAAACCCGGCACCCTGTCCTTTGCCCCGCCACGGAAACAAACCTCCGGGGACACAGAAGACAGAATACAGCAGTTAATTCTACCATTTATCAGTGTGAAGTGCACCCGGAGCGCAGGCAACCGGCCCCGGGCCGGATCCGAAAATGGAAAAGGCCGGTCATATGACCGGCCTGGAAGATTTAAGACTTAAGAGCGAATGTTACTGCTTGTCCACAATGATCTTCGGGGTAACAAAGATCAGCAGTTCACGCTTGGTGTTCTTGTCGCTGGTGTAGCGGAACAGAGCACCCAAGAAGGGAATGTCGCCCAGGAGAGGAACCTTGGTGACAGTCTTGGTGATGTTCTGCTGGTAGATACCGCCCAGAACGATGGTCTCACCGTTCTCCACCAGGACCTGAGTGGTGACCTGCTGGGTGTTGATGGCCTGAGCAGAGCCGGTACCGGTCTGGACCGTGTCACCCAGGGTGTCCTGAGTCACCTTCAGATCCAGAATGATCCGGTTGTCAGGGGTGATCTGGGGAGTGACGTTCAGGCTCAGCACTGCCTTCTGCCATTCAACAGAAGTGGCGCCGGAGGAGGTGGAGACCTCAGTGGGGAACATGGTACCTTGTTCGATCAGGGCCTGCTTCTGGTTGGCGGTGGTGACCCGGGGGCTGGCGATGACCTCGGCCTTGGTCTCGGACTCCAGAGCTGACAGGTACATGTCAACCAGGACGTTGTCCCAGATCTTGCCGATGGAGATGCCGAAGCCCTGGGTGGTGGTGTTGAAGGCGGTCTGACTCATGAAGTGACCGTGATTCACGTCACCGGCATCAAGTTCCAGAGAATGCTGGCTGTCAGAGCCGCTGCCGCTGTCTGCGGACATGCCGTAAGGATCAAGCAGGGTGCTGGAACCCAGGGGGAAGGCCTTCTGGAAGCTGTTGTGCTGGGCCTTAGCGAAAGACCAGTTGACGCCCAGTTCATCTGTCACGTTCTCATCGATGGTGACGATACGGGCCTCAATGGACACCTGCTTCACAGGGATATCCAGCTTCTTAACCAGTTCCATGATCTGATCGATGGACTCGGAGGTGTCCTTCACGATGAGGGTGTTGGTTCTGGCGTCAATGGAGACGGAGCCTCTGGGGGACAGGATGGAGTTGTTGACGGTGTTAGCGTCGTTCTTGCTGGTGCCCAGGAGGTTGGCGATGTCAGAAGCCTTGGCATAGTTGATCTGGATGTACTCCTGAACCAGGGGTGCCAGCTCCTCAACCTTCTTCTTGCCTTCCAGCTTCTGCTGCTCAAGATCAGCCAGTTCCTTGGCCTGGGCCACCAGGAGGATGTTGCCGTCCAGGCGCTTGTCCAGACCCTTCACCCGGAGGATGGTCTCCAGGGCCTGTTCCCAGGGCACGCTGTCCAGGCGGATGGTGATGTTGCCCTTGACAGTGTCGGTGGTGACCAGGTTGAAGTTGTTGAAGTCAGCAATCAACTGCAGAACAGTTCTGACCGGCACATCCTGGAAGTTCAGGGAGATGGGCTTGCCGTTGTACTTGGGAAGCTCCTGGCGGGGCTCCTTCTTCTTGCTGATCACAACCTCGAGGTTATTGCCCTTCTGATCATGGCGGACCTCAACCATGCTGTTACAGGCAATGTCAACCACGGCATTGTTGCCCCGGCGGGAGACAGCAATGCCCTTTACCACTGTGCCGAAATCGCTGACGTCATAGGACTGCAGCTGGTCGGAACTCACAGAGGTGGCGTTGAAGCGGATCTGGACCGCATTGCCCCGGGGAGACACATCCACAGCGGCGGAGTTGTTGTCCAGGGAGATGACCACCTTGCCGGTGGTGCCGTCCAGCTTCTTGAAGTCAACATTGTTGATGGTATTGATGGCTGCGGCAGAGGAGGCGCCGGAGTTGGCCCGGGCTGCCATGGTCTGACCGTTCTGGCCCAGATTCACCACCAGGGAGTTGCCCTTCTGGGTGACCTTGTAGGGAACCAGATCATTCAGGCCCACCCTCATCTGGAGGTTGGCGCCGGAGTTCACCAGGGTAACGTCACGGACCGCACCGCGGTTCACGGGAACGTTGTTGCTGGTCAGGCCGTTCTCAGAGTCGGCGACATTCAGAAGCAGATAATTGGGACGGTACTTCAGCACGTCAGTGTAGGAAGGGACAGCTCCGTCAAACTGGAACTCAATGGCGGTCTGGCCTGCGCGCAGGGTGTTGACCTTGACATTCTGAAGTTTGGCAGCGTCGGCAGGGAAAGATGCACCAGCCAGAGTTGCCATGCCTACCAGTAGGCCGATTTTTGATAAATGTAATTTCATGATATTTCCTGCCAAAAATTATTTGTCATAACTGCTAGAGACGGTAAGTTCAAGCTGAGTGGGTTTCAGCTCATAGCAGCCGTCGCCCTTGCCGATGTACTCTTCAAGCTCAATGGCGTTGGGGGTGACAGCAGTGATCTTGCCGTGGTTAAGACCCATGTAGTTGCCCACTGTGACCTTCTGGTGCTCCAGGCTTCCGCTGGATCCGGTGTTGATCAGGGCCCAGAGCTTGCCGGAAGCGTCCTTGAAGGTGCCTCTCATGGAGAGGTTGTCCAGGGAGAACTGCTCCAGCAGATCCTTGGGCCTGGAGAGATCAGGCTGCAGGCAGTCGGAACTCTTCTTGCCGGTAGGCTTCACCACAATGTTCTCAGGCTTGGGCAGAGAGAAGGGTGAACGGTCGGTCTGGGGCTCAAAGGGCATGGCCTCGAACTTCACCGGTTCAGGCAGCGGCTCAGGCGGCTGGGTGGGCTGGTTCAGGCTATTCCTCACATACTCCTGCAGACTGTTGTCCACAGCGTCGCATCCGGTCAGCAGCAGTGCTGAAACTGACAGCATGACAGCTGGAATTAGTTTTGATTTCATTATCTCCTGCCTCCCTGGTTAGGCTTCCTGACCGCGGGCGCGCCATCCTTGCCAGAATTGTAACGGTACGTCTTGGCAACCATGGTCATCTTCAGGTTGTCGGTGTTGTTGGCATAGTGATCGATGACAAACTCCTCGATAACCACGATACGGCTGAGATTGGCCACATCCGCAGTGAAGTTGCCGATCTTCTCATAGTCACCGACTATGACAATGTTCATGGGAAGCTCGGTGTACATTTCCCGGGCGATTTCGGGAGCCCACTCGATCTTTTCAATCTTCAGACCGTTGTCAGTGGCGGTCTTACTGATGTCACTGAGCAGCTGGGCAACCTCATTCTGGTTGGGAAGCATCTTCAGCTGATCCTGGATCATGGACTGAAGTTTTCTCTTCTGAGCCTCATAAGCCTCGATGTTGTTGGCCCGCTGAGCCTTCTCAGAGAAGTCCTTTTTCAGGGTCTGCTCCTTGTCCTCAGCCCTCTGCAGGTCATCCATCTTGCAGTCGTCGCTCCAGGCCAGGTACCAAACAAAGCCCAGAATGATGAGAGCGAACACACCCACCAGCATCGCGAACTTCACCGGCAGCGGCAGGGATCCGGGATTGTGAAAATCCAGATTGTTTAAGTCAATAGCCATTATCTTCTACCCCTGGTCTTGTTGGTGACTTCGGTCTGCTCCTTGGAATAGGGAACCATGAAGGACATGTCGAAGTTGTTGAGATTCAGTCCAAACTTGGCAGCTGCGGCAGCGACCACGCTGTTGCTGTTACGCTTGGCCACGATGTCCTTGATCACCGGGTTCTTCAGCCAGGTGCTGGCCTCAATGGCACGGATCATGGTGACCACGCGCAGATGGGCCTCAGTGGCACCGCTCACGTTGACCCGGCCGTCCTTGAAGGCGACCTTGTCAAGATAGATACCGCTGCTGACAAAGGTGGGCAGATCGTTCAGCAGGTGGACCACCTGGTTCCGGGACTCCTGGAGCCGGTTGATAGTGTCCATACGCTGGAGCATGCTCTGGATGTCAGCCTTGAGGGTGCTGATCTTGCTGATCTTGTCATCCAGTTTCTTGATCTCCTGCTCAAGGTAGGCATTACGCTGGCCCTGACGGTCGATCATCCAGTCCAGGGTGAAGAAGCCTGCCATTCCGCACAGGACGGCAATCACGACGACAACGCCCAGGTAGGTGTAGAAGCTCTTGTCCTTGCGGCTCTTGAGCACCTCACGCCAAGGTAACAGGTTTATATTTGACATGGTTCAAAGCTCCTTAATGCGAGACCCAGTGCGGTCATGTACTTGGCGCCGTGCTTGAAGACGTCGGTCTTCAGATTGGGGGCCAGGTCAAGCAGGTTCGGATGTCTGACCTCCTTCTTGATCTGATTGGACAGGTAGTCGGCCAGATTGGGGACCAGGCTTCCGCCGCCGGTGAGCACCACCAGATCCACCTTGGTGTTGTTGGATGCGGATGAGTACAGCTGCAGGTTTCTCTTTATCTGGTTGCAGAGCATGGAGAAGTGCTGGGGCTCCACGTCATGCTTGGCATCGGTGGGAAGGCGCTCCTGCACCTTCATCTTCTCTGCCTCCTCGTAGGGGACGTTGTAGAAGTGGGCGATGGACTGGGTGTAGTTGTCTCCGCCGAAGCTCTGGAGACGGGAGTAGACAATCTCGCCGTTGACCATGATCCCGAAGGTCATGGTCACCGCGCCGATGTCAACAACAGCACAGACCTTGGACTCGGTGTTGGCCAGCTCAGGCACCAGGGCGGTGGCGGCCCGGCCCATGGCGTGGACGGACAGGTCGATGACCTTCACGTCGCACCCGCACTCGGACAGGATGATGTCCCGGTCCCGGATGTTCTGGGTCTTGGTGGCACTGATCAGCACGTCGTTCTTGGAGGGATCCTCAAGGTTGGGCCCCACGATCTCGTAGTCAAGGCTCACCTCTTCGGAGTTGGCGAAGGGAACTATGGATTCCGACTCCCGGCTGATGAAGTCCTGGAGCGCCTCGTCCGTGTCAATGGTGTTTTCCACTGGAATGATCTTGCTGATGACATTGGAACCCGAGACTGATGTGGCGACATACTTGGTTTTGGCGCCCATCTGCTTGAGAAGGGTTCCCACAGCCTTGGTCACAGCTTCCTGATTCTGGATCTGGTAATCCATTATCGCTCCCTTGGGAGTAGGAACTTCAGAGCACTGCTCAATCTGGAAACTGCCTTTCTTGCCTTTGATTGCAACGGCCTTGATAGACTGGCTACCAAAGTCTATTCCTATCATGGAATAGAAGTTGCCTTGATTTTTGTTTACTAGATAACGCATAAATGCATCCGTGCTGTTAGTGAAAAATACTACATTTTTTTATTCTAGCCGGGAAATTCAAAAGGTCTAGCAGCAGATCTTGTTCAAAACTCGCTATTTTGACGAGCATAACAAAATGTCCCTTTTTGGCGGATACTGCGGATTTGGTGAGCATTTGGACCGCTTATTGAGCAGACGGGGCTTTTCCGGGAAATGGCACGCAACTTGCTAATCCGTTCTTTTGTGCCCCTTTCAAGGGCTCTGCCGGGACCGGGTGGTCCCCTGCCCTGCCCAGGTCCCGGGCTTGGTTTTGAGGGTATGGCAACTGTGGTAAAATTGGCGTCAGAACATCCGGCGGCCTCTGGAGGGCTCTCCATGTGTCATGATCCCCGCCCCGCCGGCGCACTGACTTTACCGGGAAGCATATGTTGACCTTTATCCGCCGCACCTTCTGGTTTCTCCTGCTGTGCGTGTCCGTGGGCATTGCCTGCGGCTGCGTCTTCTTCCTCAAGATGGAACGGGAGCTGCCGGACATCAACGAACTGAAGAATGTGGAGTTTGAGACTCCCATGCACATCTACTCCAGCGACGGGAAGCTGATGTTCGTGTTCGGGCAGATCAAGCGTGAGCCCGTGTCCATCTCCGAGATCCCCAAGATGCTCATAAACGCCTTCGTGTCCATCGAGGATCAGCGCTTCTACGAGCATTCCGGCTTTGACGCCGTGGGCATCATCCGGGCGGCGGTGGAGTTCGCCAAAACCCGGAAGAAGAAGCAGGGCGCCAGCACCATCACCCAGCAGGTGGCCAAGAACTTCTTCCTCACCCGGGAGCGGACCTTTGAGAGAAAGCTCAAGGAGCTGATCATCTCCATCAAGATGGAGCGGGAGCTGACCAAGGATCAGATCATGGAGCTGTACCTGAACAAGATCGCCCTGGGCCACAACTCCTACGGCGTGCTGGCAGCCTCCAAGGTCTACTTCGGCAAGAAGCTCAGCGAGCTGACCCTCAGCGAGATGGCAGTGCTGGCCGGCCTGCCCAAGGCCCCCTCCACCTACAACCCCATCTCCCATCCCGAGAAGTCCCGGGAGCGCCGGAACCTGGTGCTGGCCAAGATGCTGGAATACGGCTACATCACCAAGGCCGAGCACGACGAGGCGGTGGACGAGCCCCTGGTGGCCTCCTTCCACGGCCCGGAGATCGAGTTCAGATCCGACTACATCAGCGAGATGGCCCGCCAGCGGGTCATCGACCGCTTCGGCGAGGCGGTGACCACCAAGGGGATCCGGGTCTACACCACCGTGAACTCCGAAGTCCAGACCCTGGCCGACGAGGCGGTGTTCAAGGGGATCATGGAATATGACCGCCGCCACGGCTACCGGGGCGCCGCCAGGGAGCTGTGGTCCTCCAAGGATCGGCCCTGGGACGAGGAACAGATCCAGGACTATTTAAAGGGTCAGCCGGCGGTCAGCAAGCTGCTGCCGGCGGTGATCAACAAGGTCTCCGACCGGGAGATTGACGTGTCCATCAAGAACGGGATCCACGGGGTCATCCCCTGGGACGGGATCAAGTGGGCCGCCCGGTTCCTGACCGACCGCCGTACCACCGGCACCCCCCGCTCAGCCAAGGACGTGGCCAAGCCGGGGCAGATGATTTATGTCTACACCGACGAGAAGGGTGTCCTGCAGCTGGCCCAGATCCCCGCAGTCCAGTCAGCCCTGGTCTCCCTGGATCCCCAGAACGGCGCCATCCGGGCCATGGTGGGGGGCTTCAGCTTCACCCAGAGCAAGTTCAACCGGGCCGAGCAGGCCAAGCGCCAGCCGGGCTCCAACATCAAGCCCTTCATCTATTCTGCGGCCATTGAGCACGGCTTCACCCTCTCCAGCGTGGTGCTGGACGTGCCCATCGGATCCTGGGAGACCGGCAAGCACCTGAAGTGGCATCCCAAGAACTCCCCCAACACCTATGACGGTCCCATCACCCTCCGGGAGGCCCTGGCCAAATCCAAGAACGTGGTGGCAGTGCGCCTGCTGCGGGCCACGGGGCTGAAGAATGTGGTGGCCCATCTGGAGAAGCTGGGCTTTGCGGTGCCCAAGGCCTACCAGAACGATCCCCTGGCCCTGGGAACCCTGGAGATGACTCCCCTGGAGCTGGCCCGGGGCTATGCGGCCATCTCCAACGGCGGCTTCCTCATCCATCCCTACATTGTCCAGCGCATTGAGGATGACACCGGCAAGATCCTGTATGAGGCCAACCCGGTGATCGCCTGCACCACCTGCGAGGATCATGTGCTGGACACAGTGTCCTACTCCGACGGCAAGGGACACCGCATCGCCCGGCAGGTTCTCTCCCACGCCAACGCGTTCCTGGTGTCCGAGATGATGCACACCGGCATCTACGGCGGTGCTGAAAGAGGCCTGGGCGGCTTCAACGGCACCGGCTGGCGCACCGCCAAGGCGATGCCCGACCGCAAGGACTTCTCCGGCAAGACCGGCACCACCAACGAGTCCAAGGACTGCTGGTTCACCGGTCTCAACGGCAGCGTGGTGACCAGCGTGTGGATCGGCTTTGACAATCACGCCCGGAGCCTGGGAAGGGAATCCGGGGCAACCGCCGCCCAGCCCATCTGGAACTACTTCATGGTGCCTTACATGAAGAACTCCCCGGTGAACCCGGTGTATCAGCCGGAGACGGTGATCACCAAGAGGGTGAGCCGCTCCACCGGTCTCTTCGTAGGTGACGGCGCCGGCAACTCCCGGAACGAGTTCTTTGAGGTAGGCACCAACCCTGCTGATCACTCGGTCTACACCGGCGGCGCCAGCAACAGTTACTTTGACTACGGCACCCGGAGCTCCGGGGGCGGCGGTAACTCCGTGCCCTCGGCCAGCGACATCTTCTGACCCCCCCGGATCAGGTGATCCGCACCATCCCGAGTTCCCCGCCAGGAGCCCGGGATTTTTTTGTGACCAGCTCTCAGGGTGAGGTCCGGGATCCGCCGATCCCGTTGCGGACGGCACACCGAGCGGCCAGCCCGGAGCCTGGGAAGGAGGTTCTCCCGGCAATGCGGCGCCGGTGCCGGAGATCCACATACATGACAGGGGCCGGGAGGTGAGGGTGAGGGTAAGGGTAAGGGGTGATGTTCGGAGCTGGAAGTGGGATCGGTTACGGGGCTGGGCCGTGATCATCTGGGGAGCAGAGCCCAGATCAGATCCGGAGTGCCGTTATGAGAAAGGGAATGCTGCCAGAAAGACTTCGGCTCATGCCGGAAGGGAGATGACGGGGTGCAGGATCGGAGGCGGAGCACAGGAACGGGTGCCCGGCATGCCACCAGGCCCAGCCAGATCTTCAGTACTTCCCTGCCCTGGCCCGCAAGCCAGCCCCGCCCATGATCCCGGTGCCCTGCCGGCAGCATGGACGGCCGCCGGCGCAGATCCGGCAGCGGGCTACAGGTGGTTCTCGCCGATAAACTTCTCGAAGTCCACCGGCAAGAGGGGCCGGGAGTAGTAGAAGCCCTGGATGGACTTGATGCCAATGCCGGTGATCTTGTTGAACTCCCGGTTGGTCTCCACGCCCTCGGCGATAAGGTGGAGTTCAAAGCGGCGGCTGAGATTGTAGATGGTCCGGACCACCTCCTGCTTGCCCAGGTTGCTGTCAATGTCCTGGACAAAGGCCCGCTTGAGCTTCAGGGTGTTGACACACAGGGAGGTGATCTCAATCATGTTGGCGAAGCTGGTGCCGAAGTCATCCAGGGTGAGGGTCACCCCCAGGGAATGCAGGGACTCGGCAGCAGTCCGGGCCTGGAGGAAGTTCTCGGAGAAGATCTTCTCCGTGGTCTCAAACTCCAGCAGCTCCGGAGGATAGTTGTACTTGGTGAACAGTCCCGCCACCACATTCATGAGGTTGGGATCCAGGAACTGCCGGCGGGTGAGGTTGATGGAGATGGGCTTCATCTCATAGCCGCAGGCGCCCCACTCCAGGTTCTGGGTGATGCACTTCTCGATGACCCAGTAACCGATCTCGATGATGATCCCGTTCTCCTCCGCCAGGGCGATGAACTCCCCGGGCTCAATGTCCCCCAAGGTGCGGTTGTGCCAGCGGATCAGGGCCTCGGCCCCCAGCAGGCGCCCGTCATCGGCGTTGATCTTGGGCTGGTAGGCGATGGTCAGCTCATTGTTGGCAATGGCATTGAGCAGTTCGCACTCAATCTTCACATTCCTGACCACCACGCTGTTGGAGATATCGGCAAAATACACGGCCCCGTGGCGGGCGTGCTTCTTCCCGTAGCGGATGCAGAGCTCGGCGCACTTGAACAGCTCCTCAAAGTCCCGGGTGTCCCCCGGGGCCGTGCTGACACCGAAACTCAGCTCCACCGCCACGGTGTTGCCGCTGACCGTCACCGGCTCGCAGATCTGGCGCCTGAGGCTCTCCATAAGCTCAGTGATGTTGAGCCGGCGGTGAATGTTCTCCACAATCAGGCAGAACTCATCCCCGGCAACCCGGGCGGCCCGGGCCTTGAGGTTCTTGACGAAGTTCCGGAGGCGGAAGGAGAGCTGACGCAGGATCTCATCGCCGCAGGCAAAGCCGCAGGAGGCGTTGACCAGCTTGAAGTTGTCAATGCTGATCATGATCATGTAGGTGTCCACGCCGTTCTCCAGGGCCGCAGCGAGGATCTCAGGATATCCGGTCACCAGGGAGTGGCGGTTGCCCAGACCTGTGAGATAGTCCACATGCTCCATCTCATAGATCTTCAGTTCCTTCTCCTTGCGGTCGGTGATGTCATGGGCCAGGCCGGCGCAGCCCATCACCGTGCCGTCAGGATCCTTCACCGGCATTTTCACCGTCTCATACCAGACGGAGCCCTTGTCATTCTCCTGGTAGCGGTACTCCTTGCCGTTTCTGATCACATACTCGTCATCCCGGCGGTAGCCGTCGGCCAGGAACTTGTCCGCCAGATCCTCATCCCGGAGGCCCACAAAGCTGTCCACCAGGGGGAACAGGTGGTAGTAGGACTTGTTCACAAACTGCAGCCGGCGCTCCCGATCCTTGAGCCAGATGATGTCCGAGCTGTGGTTCATGATCTCCTCATAGGCCCTGACCCGGTACTCCAGCTCGGACAGGTGGCTGCGCATGCGGCGGTTCTTGAACCAGAAGAAGGCCAGGGCGGCTGCCAGGGGGATCATAAGGATCAGTTCCACAAGCATATCCATAATCACCTCCGTCAGTTCATCCACCGGACGCCGCCCCCAGGATCCGGGGGAATGGGCACCGGCCCGGGATAAGTATACATGGGGACGCCCCCTGCCGCCACCGCGGCGGGAGAAACATGTGAACCCGCCACGGAGCGTCCGGGGACTTTCCCCGGAATAAGAAAAGGCCCCCATCCGGGAGCCTTCCTTGCTAAACGTGCTTAAGACGTGATCTGTCAGGGACAGAATTACATCATGCCGCCCATGCCGGGAGCGCCCATGCCGGCGCCGGCTGCAGGAGCCTCAGCCTTGGGCTTGTCGGTGATCATGCACTCGGTGGTGATCATCAGGCCGGCAATGGAGGAAGCAAACTGCAGGGCAGATCTGGTGACCTTGGTAGGATCCAGGATGCCCATCTCCAGCATGTCGCCGTAGGTGTCATTGGCTGCATTGTAGCCAAAGTTCCCCTGGCCTTCCTTGACCTTGTTGGCAACCACAGAGGACTCTTCACCGGCATTGGTGACAATCTGGCGCAGAGGAGCCTCCATGGCCTTGAGGGCTGCACGGATACCCACATTCTGATCCTCGTTGGCACCGGTGATGCCGGCAATGGCTGCAGCAACACGAACCAGGGCGACACCGCCGCCAGGAACCACACCTTCCTCAACAGCAGCGCGGGTGGCATGGAGAGCGTCCTCAACACGGTACTTCTTCTCCTTCATCTCCACCTCGGTGGCAGCGCCAACCTTGATCACAGCCACGCCGCCGGACAGCTTGGCAATACGCTCCTGGAGCTTCTCCTTGTCGTAGTCGGACTTGGTGTCCTTGACCTGCTGCTTGATCTGCTCAACCCGGGCCTTGATGTCAGCCTCGTCACCGGCGCCGTCGATAACGGTGGTGTTGTCCTTGGTGATGACCACTCTCTTGGCCTTGCCCAGATCCTCCAGGGTGGCCTTCTCCAGGGTCATGCCCAGTTCGGAGGAGATCACAGTACCCTTGGTCAGGATGGCGATATCCTGCAGCATAGCCTTGCGGCGGTCGCCGAAGCCAGGAGCCTTGACGGCGGCGATCTTGACGATGCCACGCATGTTGTTGACCACCAGAGTAGCCAGGGCCTCGCCCTCAACATCCTCGGCAATGATCAGCAGGGGCTTGCCAGCCTTGGCAACGCCTTCCAGCAGGGTCAGGATATCGCGGATGTTGCTGATCTTCTTGTCAACCAGGAGGATGAAGGGATCCTCGAGCTCAACGGAGCCGTTCTCCTGCTTGTTGATGAAGTAAGGGGAAAGGTAGCCACGGTCGAACTGCATGCCCTCAACCAGGGAAAGCTCGTCCTCAAGGCCGGTGCCCTCCTCAATGGTGATGACACCGTCACGGCCCACCTTGTCCATGGCGTCGGCAATCAGCTTGCCCACAGTCTCATCGGCATTGGCGGAGATGGTGCCCACCTGGGCGATGGCCTTGGAGTCCTTGCAGGGAACGGAGATGGTCTTCAGCTGCTCAACAGCGGCAGCCACAGCCTTGTCGATACCGCGCTTCAGATCCATGGGGTTGCGGCCGGAGGAGACTGCCTTCAGACCCTCGTTGACAATAGCCTGGGCCAGGACAGTGGCAGTGGTGGTGCCGTCGCCGGCGGCGTCATTGGCCTGGGAGGCGACTTCCTTCACCATCTGGGCGCCCATGTTCATGAACTTGTCATCAAGCTCAATCTCCTTGGCGACGGTGACACCGTCCTTGGTGATGTTGGGAGCGCCGTAGGACTTGTCCAGAACCACATTGCGGCCCTTGGGGCCCAGGGTCACCTTGACGGCGTCAGCCAGGACATTAACACCTTCCAGCATCTTGGTTCTGGCGTCCTTGCCAAAAATTACTTCCTTTGCAGACATAATCTTGAAAACCTCTTAATAAAGAAAACAGGCTGAACTGACGGGATAACCGGCATCAGTCCTCAACCACTGCGAGAATGTCGTTCTCGGAGAGAATGAGAACGTCCTTGCCGTCCAGCTTTTCGGTCTTGGTGCTGTAGCCCTCATTGAAAATGACCACATCGCCGACCTTGACGGACATGGGGAGCAGCTGGCCGTTGTCAAGGGTGCGGCCCTTGCCCACAGCGATGACCTTGCCCCGGGAGGACTTCTGAACTGCGGACTCAGTCAGAAGGATGCCGCCGGAAGATTTGGTCTCCTTCTCTTCCCTTTCAATAATGACCTTGTCGTGTAATGGACGAATTGACATTTTAAAACTCCGTTTTTACCATATCTTCTAAACGTTGCTTTCTATGTATGGTCAGCAGCCTGAAATTCAAGGAAAAATTTTCAAAAACTTTCTGAAGCCCCCGCCGGGAGCCTCTCCGCCGGGAGAAAGGAGGAGGTGCGCCCATGCTTCCCAGGGGATTTCTGATCCTGATCCTAGCCCTGGCGGTGCTCTCCGGCAGCGCCGGTGCCGAGGGGATCCTTGACGATCTGCAGATCGCCGGCACCCCGGAGCAGGACGTTAAGATCTACCTGCCCGTGTCGGAGGCCTTCCGGAAGGAGGTGTCCCGGGATGAGCAGGATCGGCAGGCCCAGATCCGCCTGATCCCCGCTCCGGGCTATTACCTCTACCGCGCCAAGATCAGTGCCGTCACCGCCTCCGGCCGGAATCTGGATCTGGATCTGCCCGGAGGCCTGGAGCACACCGACGACTTCATGGGCACCCAGGTGGTCTACTATGTGCCCGTGACGATCACCGTCCCCCTGGAGGAGGACGTCACCGTCACCTTCCAGGGATGCACCGAGGGCATGTGCTACCCCCCCCAGCGCCTGATCGTGGCCGCACCCTTCCCCTCTGACAGCAGTGCGCCGGAGAAAGTAGCCGCCGCTGGCTCTCCAGAAACCGCCGCCCCTGCCGGTCCCCAGGCCCAGCCGGTGCAGCACCTCCGGGAGATCCCGGAAGAGACCGGGGGCTCCCTTCTGGGAAGCGCCCGGGAACTGGCACTGTTCCTGCTGGTGGGTCTGTCCCTGTCCTTCACCCCCTGCGTCTTTCCCATGTATCCCATCCTGAGCATGATGCTCTTCGGGCGGAAGAGCCAGGGCCAGGAGAACCGGCGCACTTTCGCCATCTCCCTGTTCTTTGTGCTGGGCATCGCCCTGACCTATGCGGGGCTGGGGGTGGTCACCAGTTATTTCGGCGCCCAGACCCACGCCTTCCTGCAGCAGAAGGCGGTGCTGATAACCTTCAGCGTCATCTTCATCATCCTGTCCCTTTCCATGCTGGGGCTGTTCACCATCCAGGTGCCCGCCTTCATCTCCTCCCGGCTGCAGAAGATCGCCGACAACCAGCATGCGGGCTCCCTCACCGGCGCCTTTGTCATGGGCGTCACCGCCTCCCTGATCTGCTCCCCCTGCACCACCGCCCCGGTGTCGGCATCCGTGCTCTACACCATCCAGAAGGGCAGCGTGATCACCGGCACCCTGGATCTCCTGATGCTGGGGATCGGCATGGGCCTGCCCATGCTGGCCATCGGGCTGTTCGGACGCCGGGTGCTGCCCCGGGCGGGAAACTGGCTTGAGCTCATCAAGCGCCTCATCGGGATCTTCTCCCTGTGCGTGCCCCTGATCCTCCTGGACCGGATCCTGCCCTCATGGATCCTGCCCGCCGGGATCATCGTACTGTGCGGCACGGCCCTGATGACCGTCGTGCACAGTGTCAGGCCCCGCCTGACCCTGGCATGTCTGCCGGCGATCCTGGCCCTGGGGCTGGCGGCCGGATGGTATCTGGTGGACTGGAACGGCACTGCCCCAGGCAGGCTGGAGTTCCGGAGCGCCTCCTCCCTGGAGCAGATCCAGGATCTGCTGGACCGGAGCCCCGGCAAAAAGGCTGTGATCGACTTCTACGCCTCCTGGTGCACCTCCTGCCGGCGCTATGAGGAGGAGACCTTTGCCAGCAGTGCCGTGCAGCGGGAACTGGCGGACTACCTGCTGATCCGGGTGGATCTCAGTGAGTCGGATGAACAGAACGGCCGGATCTCCGCTCACTACAACCTGGTGGGCCTGCCCTCGGTAATGCTCACCGATGAGAACCGGAACGCAACCCTGCTGTCCGGCTTCTATGACAGCAAAGGGTTCCTGAAGGAGCTCAGGAAGCAGCGCCGCTGATCTGACCAGATCTGCTCTGCACGGATCAGATTTCTTCTGATCTCGGCTCCGGTCTGATCCGGCGGTTCAGATCTGACCGCCACCCCTTCTCCCTCAGCCCGGCAGGCCCGGGCGTTTCACCGCCGGCAGCCCCTCCACTGTGTCAGGCCGGCACCCACTCCGGAAATGCCCCAGGATCAGAGACAGTCCCCGACTCCCCCGGTCCCGGCCTCAGAAGCGCACTGCTTCCCAAAAGCCGTCCGATCTCCGGACACAATGGCCCCCTCACACCCTCCCGGCACCGCCCATCCTGCAACCAGCCACCACAAACCCAGACACCTACCACCCAAAACCAGGATCCCCAAAAACAAAAAAACCTGCCCCAAAGGACAGGTCAGCGTGACACATATTCTTATGCGGCAATGCCGCAGATCATACCCAGGGGCAGATCAGAAGTTAGCGGCATCGGCGTCAACTGCGGGCAGCTGCTTGACAGTGTCCTGCAGGGTGCCTGCGGCCTTTCCGGCAGCCTCAGCGGCCTTCTGGGCCTCTTCCAGTTTCTTCTGAGCGTCAGCAGCGGCCTTAGCAGACTCCTCTGCCAGCTTTTTGGCCTCAGCGGCGGCGTCATCGGCAGCCTTCTTGGCAACATCCTCAGCAGCCTTCTTGGCGGCAGCGGCATCAGCTGCGGCCTTCTGAGCTGCGTCCTCGGCGGCCTTCTTAGCAGCGGCATCAGCGGCAGCCTTCTTGGCTGCTGCGTCTTCTGCTGCCTTCTTGTCTGCATCCTCAGCGGCCTTCTTGGCAGCATCATCAGTCTTGCTTCCGGCTGCTGCAGGCTCAGCAGCGCCGGCATGCTTCACACCCACCAGCCTGACATGGAAGATCAGGGTAGAGTTGGGCGGGATCAGGTTGCCGGGGAGTTTCTGGTCGCGGTAGGCCAGCTCGGAGGGGATGAAGAAGTCATAGTCAGAGCCCACGGTCATCAGCTTGATGCCTTCCTGCCATCCGGGAATGACGCCGCCCACAGGGAACTCCAGTGCGGTCTTGCCCTCGGTCTCGTTGGTGTCAAATACCTTGCCGCTGATGAGCTTGCCGGTGTAGAAGACGGAGACCACATCGTCATTGGAGGTAACCTTGTCACCGGTGCCCTGGACATTTACCCGGTACTGGAGACCGGAGGAGGTCACCTTCACACCCTCAGCCTTGGCGTTCTTGGCCAGGAACTCCTGACCGGCCTTCAGGTTGGCGTCCTTCTCAGCCTTTTCCTTGGCCTCGGCCTTGGTGCGCACCTCGTTGTCCAGAGCCTGCAGGTTCTTCTGGACATCATCCTTGCTCATGCGGCTCTTGCCGCTGAGCCCGTCGATGAAGCCCTGCTTCAGGGACTCCACATCAAAGTCAACCCCCATCTCCTTGGTCACCTTGATGTTCTGCTGCAGCCCTTCGCCCACGGTGCTGCCCAGGGCATAGCTGTAGTTTCTCAGGGGTGAGCCCAGATCCAGGGACTTGCCGTCAGCGGCGGCCTTATCCTTGGCGGCATCAGCCGTCTTGGCAGGCTCTGCAGGCTTGGCCGCAGGGGCGGCCGTGCTCTGCCGGACCTCAACCGAGGGCTTGGAGGGAGTCTTCTTGTCGCCGTCACCGTCGCAGCCTGCCAGGAAAGCCAGCACCATGGATGCGGCGGCAGTGTATTTTAAGAGGTTACTCATGGTTATGTTGATTCCTTGAACAAATAACATCAGAAAGCTCGGCGCCTGCTGGAGCGCTGCAATGCCTGGGGCAGGCGCAGATCCGGGAGAACGAGTCTCCCCAGAGCAAAAAACCGCATTAAATTCTATCATAGTTTGCCATTTGCCTAAAATCCGGAAGCATGCTCCCCCGGGGATATTCCCGGGGATGTCCGGTTGCCCCTGGAATGTGCGGCGCCCTGGGTCCGGGACGGCCCTGCCGGGGCGGCGGTTGCGCCAGGATCCCCAAAGTACTAAAATTGCCAGTGACAGTTTCTCAGGGAACGGTGCAAGTCCATACCGGTGGTGAAGTCCACGAGCGCCCCAGCGCAGAACAGGTTCAATTCCTGTACCGACGGTAAAGTCCGGATGAAAGAGAATGTCACAGATCCTCCGGGGGCTTTCTGTCCCCAGGTTGCACCTCTGCATTCCCCGCCATCCCCCTCTCTGCACCCCGCATTCCCCCGGCACCCGCATTCAAGGAGCAGAGCCAGAGCATATGTTCACAGGGATCATCGGCGACATCGGCACCGTGACGGAAACCCTCCCCGCACCCGGAGGCCTCAGGCTGTCGGTGCGCTGCGGCAACACCAACTTCAGCGGTGTCAGGCTCGGAGACTCCATCGCTGTCAACGGCGTGTGCCTCACCGTGGCCTCCATGGCCCCCGCCTCCCGGATCTTCACCGCCGACGCCTCCCATGAGACCGTGGGACGCACCAATCTCCGGCATCTCCGCCCCGGATCCAGGGTCCACCTGGAGCAGGCCCTGCAAATGGGTGGGCGCCTGGACGGCCACATAGTCACCGGCCATGTGGACGCCACCGGCACCGTGAGTGCCGTGCAGCCCCGGGGGGACGCCACCGACTTTCTCATCCGCCCACCGGCAGATCTGCTGCGCTACATTGCCGTGAAGGGCTCCATCGCCGCTGACGGGGTCTCCCTGACAGTCAACAGCCTGGACAGCAGCGGGCTCTTCCGCCTCACCATCATCCCCCACACCATGAGGAGCACCTGCATCGGCTCCTGGGAGCCGGGTTATGAGGTCAACCTTGAGGTGGATATCCTCGCCCGGTACCTGGAGCGGCTCCACGCCATCCGGGAGGACCGGGGCGGGACCGGTGCGGAAGGCAGGGCGCAGGCTGCATCCGGCGGACTCACGCTGGAGACCCTGAACGCCAACGGTTTTTTCTAGGAGGCCAAAGCATGACCATCAGCAGAACAGAGGACATCATTGAGGAGTTCCGCCAGGGAAGGATGGCGGTGATCATGGATGACGAGGACCGGGAAAACGAGGGGGACATCATCATTCCCGCCGTGCACTGCACCCCGGAGTCCATCAACTTCATGGCCCAGCACGGCAGGGGCCTGATCTGCCTGGCCCTGAGCCGCAGCCGCTGCCGGCAGCTGAACCTGGAGCTGATGGTGGACCGGAACCGGGCCCCCTTCTCCACCGCCTTCACCACCACCATTGAGGCCGCCCGGGGGGTCACCACCGGGATCTCCGCCGCTGACCGGGCCACCACAGTCCAGGCGGCGGTGGCGCCAGACGCCGGGCCGGACGACATTGTCCAGCCGGGGCATGTGTTCCCCCTGATGGCCCAGGATGGCGGCGTCCTGGTGCGCACCGGCCACACTGAGGCCTCAACAGATCTGGCCCGCCTGGCGGGTCTGGAGCCGGCGGCGGTGATCTGCGAGATCATGAATGATGACGGCACCATGGCCCGGCGGGACGATCTGGAGCGGTTCTGCCAGAACCACGGTCTGCTCCTGGGCACCGTGTCAGATCTGGTGGAATACCGGATGAAGAACGAGACCACAGTCCGGGAGGTGTCCCGCTGCGTCCTGCCCACCCGGTGGGGGGAGTTCAGGATGATCTCCTACCAGGACACCGTCTTCGGAGTGGCGCACTTCGCCCTGATCCACGGGGATCTAGCAAAGTGCCCCGAGCCCCTGGTGCGGGTGCACCTGTCAGACTATTTCAGCGATGTGCTGGGATCCGACCGGAGCCGGAAGCAGTCCTTCTCCGTAAGTGAGGCCCTCAGCGCCATCAGCCGGGACTGCGGTGTGCTGGTGATCATCAACGCCGGCACCGGCGGCGACGTGCTTCTGGAGAAGACCCGGCAGTTCCAGGAGGAGGATCAGAGCGGCGCCCGGAAGATCCCTGCGGGACATTCCAAGAGGGTGGGGATCGGATCCCAGATCCTCAAGAGCCTGGGGATCACCAGCATGCGCCTGATGTCCACCCAGACCCGGTACAACGGCCTGGCCGGATACGGGCTGAAGATAACCTCCTTTGTCAGCCCTGCCGGCTGACACCCGGCCCAGGGTTGCAGCCCCTGTCCTGATCCCGCCGCCGGTGAGCGCCCCGGCGGCGTGTGCTATAATCTGCGGCGCCTTTGAACAACCTGCCAGGAGACTACAGTGAAGACCATCGAAGGAAATCTGACCGCCAGGGACGCACGGGTTGCCGTGATCGTGTCCCGATTCAACAGTTTCATCACCGAGCACCTGCTCAGCGGGGCCCTGGATGTGCTGAACCGCCAGGGTGAAGTGCCTGACAGCGCCATCACCGTGGTCCGGGTACCCGGAGCCGTGGAGATCCCCCTGACCGCCAAGACCCTGGCCGCCACCAAAAAGTATGATGCAGTCATCGCCCTGGGCTGCGTGATCCGGGGAGCCACCTACCATTTCGAGATCGTGGCCAACGAGAGCGCCAAGGGCCTGGCCCAGGTCATGCTGGAGCATGGCATTCCCGTGGCCTTCGGCATCCTCACCACCGACACCATTGACCAGGCGGTGCAGCGTGCCGGCTCCAAGGCGGGCAACAAGGGCGCCGAGGCGGCTCTCAGTGCCCTGGAGATGATCAACGTGCTGAAGCAGATAAAGGATCAGGACAAGTGAGCGCAGAGAAGAAGGGAAAGGGAGTCAGGCCGTTTGAGCGCCGCAACGCCCGTCAGATGGCCACCCAGGCCATTTATGAATGGCAGATGACCGGCAACGATGCTGCTGTCATTATTGAGCAGTTCCTGGAAAGCGAGAAGAAGAAGGCAGATCTGGACTACTTCCGGGAGGTGGTGGCCGGGGTGATCAGCCATGTGGACACCCTGGATCAGATCCTGGGCCGTTATGTCACCGGACGCACCATGGCTGAACTGGATCAGGTGGACAAGGCCATCCTGCGCATCGGCTGCTATGAACTGCTATATCACCGGGAACTGGACTGCCGCATTGTGCTGAACGAGGCCATTGAGCTTGCCAAGAGCTTTGCCGCCGCCGACAGCCACAAGTTTGTCAACGGCGTCCTGGACAAGGTGGTGAAGAACGAGCTTAAGGACTAATGAACGAGTTCGGTCTCATTGACCGCTATTTCCGAAAGGCCGCCGGCTCCAACCGTGCCCTGCTGGGGATCGGTGACGACTGCGGCCTTTTCAGCATTCCCCCCGGCTGTCATGCGGCCGTAACCACGGACACCTTGGTGTCCGGGGTGCATTTCTTCCCCGGCACGGATCCCCATGATCTGGGGTGGAAGTGCCTGGCAGTCAACCTGTCTGATCTGGCCGCCTCCGGTGCCTCCCCCCTGTTCCACACTCTGGCCCTGACCCTGCCCGAAGCCGATCACGGCTTCCTGGAGCCCTTTTCCCAAGGCATGGATGAACTGGCGCAGAAAGCCGGATCCGAGCTCATCGGCGGCGACACCACCCGGGGGCCTATGACCATTACCATCACTGCGGTGGGCTGTGTTCCAGCCGGGGAGGATATCCGCCGCAGCGGGGCCAGAGCCGGGGATCAGATCTGGGTCACCGGGGATCTGGGCGGGGCGGCCCTGGCAGTCGCCGATCTGAGCCGGGGACGGGAGACGGCGCCGGAGTTCCTCAGGCGGCTGAACCACCCTGAGCCCCGCAGCCTCTTCGGGATCCGGCTTCGGGGCACCGCCACCTCCATGCTGGATATCTCCGACGGCCTCCTGGCCGATCTGGGGCACATCATGGAGGCCTCCGGCCGGGGAGCTCTGCTACATCTGGAGCAGATCCCCCTCTGCCCCAGGGCTGTTCCGGCAGCAGCGGCGGCACCTGCCCCCGGCGATCTCCCAGGTCTGGCTCCGGATCTGGATCTGATCCCGGAGGAGACCGCCCTCCGGGCGGCACTCACCGGCGGAGACGACTATGAGCTTTGCTTCACAGCCCCGCCGGAAAAGGAGATGATCGTCAGGGAGATCTCTCAGGAGCTCGGGATCCCGGCTTCCTGCATCGGCAGCATCACCGCCGATCCCGGGATCAGAGCCCTGCTCCGGGGCACCCCGTATCCCCTGCCCCGGGAGGGTGGATACACCCACTTCTGATCATGAACTTCTGATCATGATCCCCTGCTCATCAGTAGTGGGGCGGCGGGGTCTCCTCCGAAGGCAGGGCCACATTGGACACCGTGCACTCCCGGAGCCTGCCGCTAAGATGCCTGATGGCGGTTCTGAGCTCCTCCAGTTCCCGGGACTGCCGGGTCACCACCGCATTCAGATCCTCCAGGGTCTTCTCCATGAAGGCCATCCTGCTTTCCAATTCCTCCAGACGATCCGTCTCAGACACTTTTCCTCTCCATGATCACACGCAGATCTGATCCCACCGCCGCAGTCTCCCGGATCCGGTAGGAGGGCGCAGCTCCCAGGGTAGCCGGAGCAGCAAAGCCTGCCAGGGGCCGGGCGTCAGCCCCCAGAAACACCGGGGCCAGGTACAGGATGATCTCATCCGCCAGATCGGCGCTGATGACGCTGCCGGCAAACCGGGCGCCGGCCTCGATCCACACATCATTGATCTGCCTTGCCCCCAGTTCCCGGAACACCGCAGGCAGCGCATCCTCCCGCTTAGCATCATAGAAGATCTCACCCTCCCGGGGCTCGGCAGTGAAGCGGAGCACCTCACGCCCCGGGGCCAGCACCGCCGCCTCATCCGGGATCCGCCGGTGCTGATCCAGCAGTGCCAGCAGGGGCTGGCGCACCTGCTCCCCGGGATAGATCCGGCGGATCTCCTCTGGCAGTTCGGCCGGCCGCACATTCATGGAGGGGTTGTCGGCCAGGACCGTGGCAGAGGTGGTCAGGATGGCGCTGCTGGCCGCCCGCATGGCCTGCACATCCCGCCGGGCCTCAGCACAGGTGATCCACTTGCTGGTGCCGTCAGGCAGTGCGGTCCTGCCGTCCATGCTGCATCCCATCTTCAGGCGCACATAGGGCAGCCCGGTGCGCATGCGCTTCAGAAAACCCCGGTTCAGGGTCTCCGCCTCCTCCCGCAGGAGCCCGCACCGGGTGCTGATCCCGGCCTGCTCCAGCATCCGGAAGCCCGCCCCGGAAACCCGGGGGTTGGGATCCCCCATGGCGGCGGTGACGCTCCGGACCCCGCCCCGGATCAAGAGTTCAGCACAGGGCGGGGTGCGGCCGTAATGGGAGCAGGGCTCCAGAGTCACATAGACATCCGCCCCCCGGATATCCCCTCCGGCGGCCGCCGCGGCGTTGACCTCCGCATGCCCCTCACCGGCCCGGACGTGAAATCCCTCGCCGATGATCTGCCCGTCACGGACGATCACACAGCCCACACAGGGGTTGGGCGGCGCCGTGAAACGCCCCCGGGCGGCAAGATCCAGGGCCCGGCGCATCAGCTGCCGATCCTGATCGCTCCAGAGAGAGGTTCCCATGGCTGAGTCAGCATTCATGAGCCGCCTCCACGATCAGAGCTTCACTTCCCGGAGCCGGGCGATCTCATCGCCAAACTCCTTCACATCGGTGAACTTGCGGTACACCGAGGCAAAGCGCACATAAGCCACCTCGTCCAGATCCCGCAGTGCGTCCATGACATACTCGCCGATGACCGACGACGGGATCTCCCGCTCTCCAATGCTGCGGATCCGGGCCTTGATGTGGCTCAGGCTCTCCTCTATCTGTTCAATGCCCACCGGGCGCTTCTCCAGGGCCCGCTGCATGCCGTTGCGCAGCTTTTCCTCGTCAAAGGGCACCCGGGCCCCGTCATTCTTGATCACCCGGGGCATCACCAGCTCCGCAGTCTCAAAGGTGGTGAACCGCTCACGGCATTCCACGCACTCCCGGCGGCGGCGCACCTGAGAGCCGTCAGCCACCAGCCTGGAGTCAATCACCTTGGAGTCCGCAGCTCCGCAAAATGGACAGTGCATAGTCGCTCTCCTGAAAGAAAAAGGCCCGCCGAAAAATCAACTCTGCGGGCCTCCTGTCAAATAAAAAGAAAGGGATCAGCCTTCATACACCGGGAAGTTGCGGCACAGTTCAATGACCTTCTCCCGGACTCCGGCGATGACGGACTCGTCATCATGGTGATCCAGCACATCGCAGATCCAGCCGGCCAGGAGCACTGCCTGCTCCTCCTTCATACCCCGGCGGGTCATGGCAGGGGTGCCGATGCGGAGACCCGAGGTGACAAAGGGAGATCTGGGATCATTGGGCACAGAGTTCTTGTTCACTGTAATGTTGGCCCTTCCCAGGGCAGCGTCAGCATCCTTGCCGGAAAGTTCCCGGCCAATGAGATCCACCAGGAACAGATGGTTGTTGGTGCCGCCGGAAACCACCTTGTAGCCCCGCTCCAGGAAAACCCGGACCATGGCCTGGGCATTCTGCACCACCTGACGCATCATCTCCTTGAACTCCGGCTCCATGGCCTCCTTGAAGGCCACCGCCTTGGCGGCGATGATGTGCATCAAGGGACCGCCCTGGCCGCAGGGGAAGATGGCAGAATTGAGCTTTTTGTGGAGCTCCGGATCATCCACCGCAGTCAAGATCAGGCCGCCCCGGGGACCGGCCAGGGTCTTGTGGGTGGTGGTGGTGACCACATGGGCATAAGGCAGGGGGCTGGGATACACCCCGGCGGCCACAAGGCCGGCCACATGGGCCATGTCCACAAACAGGTAAGCGCCCACAGCGTCGGCGATCTCCCGCATCTTCTTCCAGTCGACAATGCCCGAGTAAGCGGAGAACCCGGCCACAATCACCTTGGGACGGCACTCCTCAGCCATGACCCTGACGGCCTCATAGTCGATGACGCCGTCATCGTTGACCCCGTACTGGACTGAATGATAGAACTTGCCGGAGAAGCTCACAGAGGCACCGTGGGTCAGATGACCGCCGTGGGCAAGGCTCATGCCCATGATGGTGTCCCCGGGTGCTGCCAGGGCGGCATAGACGGCGGCATTGGCCTGGGAGCCGGAATGTGGCTGAACATTGGCATACACGGCGCCGAAGAGCTTCTTGGCCCGCTCAATGGCCAGGGTCTCGATCTTGTCCACGAACTCACAGCCGCCGTAGTAGCGCTTCCCGGGATAGCCCTCAGCGTACTTGTTGGTCAGCTGGGTGCCCTGGGCCTCCATGACCCGGGGGCTGGCGTAGTTCTCAGAGGCGATAAGCTCGATATGCTCCTGCTGACGGGTGTTCTCACTCTGAATGGCAGCGCTGAGCTCAGGATCGTAAGCGGCGATGCTCATTTCCTTCTTGTTCATTACCATATGAAACGGGACTCCGGTGATTGCCTTAAAAGCAAAAGGTGAAACGTAAAAACCGCGCGTATTTTAGCAAAAACCGGCGCTGTTATAAACCGAGAAGCCCCAGGGGGCAAGGAGGAGCCGGATCTGCCGACTGACCTGCCCAGGATCTGTCCGGCTACTGAGAGTACCATTCCGGCAAGCTGATCTGAAAAGGATCCGGAATCGATACCCCAGTTCCGGGAATGCATGGTAATAACGTTCCCGGGAGTCTTTCGGCGGACTCTTTACAGCAGTTTATTTTCTGGTCACAAGAAAACTTTTCCGCCATTCCGGAGAGCTTTGCCAAAACCCGGAAAATGCGTTTTCCGGGGGCAAACTGCCCCGAAATGCCCCCAAAACACGTTCCGGGGCCCCTGAAGCCCTCCCCAAATCCGCAAAATGAAATAGCCGGGCAAAATAAAACTATAAAAAGGCTTTCATACTACATATAATGATACGCGTTCAGAACCGCTGACACTTCTATTCCGTCATGATGGAACATCCATATGAGTGAAAACGCAGCCAAAAGCATTCTCGTTCTTAACGGTCCGAACCTGAATCTCCTGGGAAGGAGGGAGCCGGGAATATACGGTGCGGCGACACTCGACGATATCAGGGAAAGGCTCATGGCGGTGGCCAGCGAGCTGGGAGTCGCCCTGGAGTTCAGGCAGAGCAACATGGAAGGCGAGCTGGTGGAAATGATCCACCGCGCCGCCGGCGTCCATGACTTCATTGTCATCAACCCCGCCGCCTACACCCACACCAGCGTGGCCCTGAGGGATGCCCTCCTGGGGGTCGCCATCCCCTTCATCGAAGTGCACATATCCAACGTCCATGCCCGGGAGCCCTTCCGGCATCATTCCTATCTTTCCGACATCGCCTCCGGCGTGATCTGCGGTTTCGGAACCGAAGGCTACGAATACGCCCTGCGCAGGGCCGTCTCCATCCTGTTGAAATAGGATCCCGCATCCTCTTTCATGTTTTTATTCACAGCGAGTCAAAGGCAATCTCATGATTATTGATATCCGTCAGATTAAGAAACTGGTCGAAATCGTTGAGCAGTCCACCATCAACGAGATCGAGCTCATCAACGGCAGTGAGACCGTGCGGGTGCGGCGCAACATTCCGGCCGCCTACGAACCGCAGCAGGTGCACACCGTTTATGCGCCCCAGATTCAGCCGGTGCCCCAGGCTCCCAGCGTCCCCGCCCCTGCCCCCGCAGCCACGGCGGCAGCACCCAGCGCCGACAATGAAACCGGCCACAAACTCCTTTCACCCATGGTGGGCACCTTCTACCGATCCTCCGGTCCCGATGCCAAACCCTTTGTTGAGGAAGGCCAGTCCGTCAAGGTGGGTGATCCCCTCTGCATTGTGGAGGCCATGAAGATGATGAACCAGATCACCTCCGACAAGGACGGCGTCATTAAGAAGATCCTGGTGCAGAACGGCGAGGCGGTGGAGTTCGAGCAGCCTCTGTTCATCATCGAATAAGGATCCCCCCATGCTGAAGAAAGTACTAATCGCCAACCGCGGCGAGATTGCCCTCAGGATCCTGCGGGCATGCAAGGAAATGGGGATCAAGACCGTGGCCATCCATTCCACGGCTGACCGCAACCTGAAGCATGTGATGCTGGCCGACGAGACTGTGTGCATCGGCAAGCCCGCTCCCAAGGACTCCTACCTCAACGTCCCGGCCATCATTGCCGCCGCTGAGGTGACCGGCGCCGATGCCATCCACCCGGGTTACGGTTTCCTCTCCGAAAACGCCGACTTTGCCGAAATGGTGGAGCGGTCCGGCTTCATCTTCATCGGGCCCAAGGCCCAGACCATCCGCCAGATGGGCGACAAGGTCTCCGCCATCAAAGCCATGAAGGCCGCAGGCGTCCCGACGGTTCCCGGCTCCGACGGTCCAGTGGGTGAGGATCCCGCCAAGAACAAGGAGATTGCCGCCCGCATCGGATACCCGGTGATCATCAAGGCTTCCGGCGGCGGCGGCGGCCGGGGCATGCACGTGGTCTACAAGGAATCCGAGCTGGAGAACGCCATCGCCCTGGCCAAGACCGAGGCCGGGCAGTTCTTCAACAATGACACCGTCTACATGGAGAAGTTCCTGGAGCATCCCCGGCACATCGAATTCCAGATCCTGTCCGACGGCCAGGGCAACTCCGTGTACCTGGGGGAGCGCGACTGCTCCATGCAGCGCCGGAACCAAAAGGTCATTGAGGAGGCTCCTGCCCCCTTCATCACCCAGGAGGAGCGGGAATACATCGGCAGCCGCTGCTGCAAGGCCTGCAACGAGGTGGGCTACATGGGCGCCGGCACCTTTGAGTTCCTCTATGAAAAGAAGAAATTCTACTTCATCGAGATGAACACCCGGGTCCAGGTGGAGCATCCTGTGTCCGAGGCCATCACCGGCATTGACATCGTCAAACAGCAGCTACTGGTGGCCGGCGGTGAGAAGCTCACCGTCACCCAGAATGACGTGCACATCACCGGCCATGCCATGGAGTGCCGCATCAACGCCGAGGATCCGGCAACCTTCATCCCCTCCCCCGGCCGCATTGAGCGTCTCCACGTTCCCGGAGGCCTGGGAGTGCGCTGGGATTCCCATGTGTACGAGGGCTATGTGGTTCCCCCCTACTATGACTCCATGATCGGCAAACTGATCTGTCATGCAGAAAACCGCAACAACGTCATTGCCAGAATGCGCCAGGCACTGGATGAACTGGTGGTGGAAGGGATCAAGACCAACATCTCCCTGCACAAGGAGCTGATGAACGACTCCACCTTCGTGAACGGTGGCGAGAACATCCACTATCTGGGACAGAAACTGGGGCTGAAGTAAGTCAGCGCCCCGGATCAGGCCCAGTGGAGAAGCCTTCATCCCGGCGGGATGGGGGCTTTGTTTTTTACCGGAGATCCCCATGATCAGCAACGAAGAAAACCGCAGGCTCACCGATGAGTTCCTGACCTATCTGACGCTGGAAAGAAACCGCAGCGCCAACACCCGGGACAGTTACCATGAGGATCTCAAGTCCTTCTGCGCATTCCTTGAGCACGAGCTGCCCGAGGGCCAACAGGCCACCCTCCTCACCTTCACCCAGGAGACCATTGAGGCGTTCCTGAACTACCGCACCGAGAAGAAATACAACCCCCGGTCAAACCACCGCATCATGTCGTGCCTGAGAACCTTCATCCGGTTCTGCCATGCCCAGCAGTTCAGGAATGACAATCCCATGGCCAAGATCCACTCCCCCAGACAGCACCAGAAACTCCCGGAATACCTCACCGAAAAGGAGGTGCAGGCCCTCCTGGATGCCCCCAACCCTGACGATCCCCTGGAGCTCCGGGATAAGGCCATGCTGGAGCTCATGTATGCCTCCGGCCTCCGGGTGTCCGAGCTGGTGGGGCTGAGCATGAACAACCTCACCATGGAGGAAAACTACCTGCGGGTGATCGGCAAGGGCAACAAGGAGCGCCTGGTGCCCTTTGCCACCACCACCGCCGAGTGGCTTGAAAGATACTTCAAACAGGCCCGCTGTGCCATTATGACGGACTCAGACAAGGTGTTCCTCACCGCCAGCGGCAACGGCATGGTGCGGCAGACCTTCTGGCACCGGATCAAGCTCTATGCCATCAGAAGCGGGATCAGCAAGAGCATCCATCCCCACACCCTGCGCCACTCCTTCGCCACCCATCTGCTCAACCACGGGGCCACCATTTTTGACGTGCAGATCATGCTGGGACATGCCAGCGTGGACACCACCCAGATCTACACCCACATAGCCAATGAGCGGCTCAAGGAGATCCACTCACGGTTCCATCCCCGGGCACATGTTAGGACGCCGGATGGCACCCCCGATGAGGGCAGTGACTCGCCTGCTGAGGCAACGGAGACGAGTGCTGATAACGTCAGCCAGGCGTCAGCCGGGGACAACAGCCAGGCACCAACTGGTAAGTGAAAGGGAGATAACTGAGGGGCCCTGTGAGGCCTGGAAATTGCCCTGTGGCGGGATGAAGTGTGCCGCCTGCGGGCAGAGCGTTGGATTGTCAGGAAGAGACACCTGGCAACAAAAAACCGCGGTACAACCGCGGCCACAGAGGATTTATTTGCAAAAAAAGGAGGAATGAATTATCACTCAGCTTCCTTCACGTAGGTAACGAACTTATCGCCCTGCTTCTCGATATAGAAGTCATACTTGCCATCGGCAGGAGGGGTAACCTTGACTTCTTCAAACTTTGAATTGGGGTTCAGAATGATAGGGTCGCCGCCCCACTCAAACACGCCGGGAGCAGACTCTGAGCTGTAACCGAAGTTGGTGCCAGGAGTCCATGCGCTGTCAGCGAACTTGTACTTGTAAGGAGCATAGTCAACCTTGAGCTCAGCAGTAGCCTTCCACTGATTATCGCCAACCTTCTTGACCAGAAGTTCAGGGAGAGGAGCCCACTCAGGATCGGAAATCTCACCGCGCAGGAAAATAGGCTTGCCGAAAACGTCAGCTGCACCCTCACCGGAAGCTGCACCGCCGGCAGAAGCGCCGTCAGAAGCGCAACCAGCAAAACCGAAAGAACCAGCCAACATAGCTGCCAGCATTAATTTCTTGAACATCTTAATTTCCTTTTTACAAATTACTCAATGCAGAAACTGCATCAAAACTGATCAAATTCCGATCAAAAGTGCATGCCATCCCACCGGCAACCGGTTGCCAGAAACTGGCATCTGTCAGAAACCATGCGGTGATGAAGCATCCGGAAAGGATCCTGTCACCCCACCGGAACACCTTGAGATTATACACCGGCGGGGGCTGATCTGTACATAGTCCCGCCCTGCCCCGGAACCGGGGAATATGCCCTGAAAACCACAAACTCCCTCTGATCTGTGACAGAGATCATATCAGTTAGGAGCATCTCTGAAGCGGAATCCCGATCCCAGGGACAAAAAAAACGGTCTGATGAATCACCAGACCGCAGTAAATTTCACTTCCAAGCAGGAAACATAATGAGTGGTGCTGCTAGACAGAGTCGAACTGTCGACCTCACCCTTACCAAGGGTGCGCTCTACCAACTGAGCTATAGCAGCAAAAGGGGTGCCTGACAATTACCTACTCTGACATGGCGAAAGCCACACGACCATCGGCGCAACGACATTTCACTTCTGTGTTCGGAAAGGGAACAGGT
>CACZLZ010000005.1 GCA_902782145.1 uncultured Aeromonadales bacterium | reverse complement strand
ATAGTATCGTACATAGTGTGTGTTCCTTCTTTTTTTGGACATATTGATTGTAAGATAGGAACCACACTTCTTCCACCCCCAAAACCCTAATGGGAGGGGCCTGGCGTCTACCTGCCTTCTCCCCTGTCCCAACTAGATTTTGCAAAGACCCTTTATTTTCAATAAATTCCAAGAAAACATTAGGGTATTTATAATACTCTCTTTCAAAAGTAGGTAACTCCCGCTCTGTGCCAAATTCGTTCTTCATCATTTTCCATACTTCTTCGCGTTCAGTGCCAAACACAAAAGGTCCTACGGAAATATTTGGAATAAACCGCAATTCAATCATAAGTACATACCTTTAATGTTTCAATTTTTCTTCCAATTGAGATACGTAAATCATAACTTGACTTATTGCATCATCATATTTGGAACCAAATTTTGATCTTAAATCTTCAATTTCCAGTTCAACTGCAGAACGAATATCTTTTGCTTCTAGGTAATCTAACTGTTGTTGAAAATACTTCTTTTTCAACATGAACCTATCTTTATATGAATTTGTTAATGCATGATCATCTTTCTCCATTCTGATGCTTGGACCTTCATTTTCTTTCAAGATACCGGTTAAATTAAGTAATTTTACGGGAATTAAGTGGTGAACCTCATGAGTTCTTCCATCAGAAAATTGTTTCACAGCCTCATAACATCGGGATCAAGATACGACATATTGGCACCCGTAAGGATCTGGCGAAACCACTCGTTGCGCTGCTGATCCGGAAAGCCTCACAGTCATATTGCTGCGGGAACAGATCATTCAGATTTGAATTTCGCAAAATATGAATATCACTGAAAACAGAAATCTGGTGTCTCTGTCTTTCTGACCTTTCTTCTGAACCGCAGCCAACCAGGTAACGGTAACCATCAGAGTCTACGCTAAGAGGATCATCGACCCGGAGAAACAGGACCGCAATGAAGGATCTTCAGAACATGGGAAGGGATGAGGGGGAGGCGGGATGAGATCCCAAGAAAGAGGAAGCAGGCAAAAGAGAAACAGACAGCCCTCACTGCCCGGTACCTGCGGGATCGCCGTCAAGCACCGACCGCATCCGGCTGCCGCAGATCTGCCGATCCAGGTGAAACAGCAGCAAATCACCCTTGCTCTCCGCATCGGTGACATGAAAGTCCACCGCCGTGATATTGTCAAAGCCACGGAAGAAGATCCCGCAGAAAGTCTCCGCCATGGCGGGGGGAATGTTCTCCGCTGTAAACTCCGCCGGAGCACCCCCTTCCCTGGGCCGATCACCGGAGCGTACACTCACGTCCAGGCGTTCCGGGGAGACTGCCCGGCAGCCGGTGAAGGTCCAGGTGCTGCTGGAACTTTCCAGAAAAGCCTTGCGGATCACCCCACACACATCCCCGGCTTTGATCAGATCATCTGCCCTGCCCTGATCCTGACTCTGACCCTGAGGATCCTGGAGGCTGTTCCCGTGGGTCCGCTGGTTCCAGATATACGCCCCCGTCATGAGCGCCAGGCACACCGCCAGCACCATCAAACCCTTAAGCCAGATCATTTATTTCAGTTCCTTATCTCCAATCCGTCTTCCCTGCCTGCCGCCGTCCGTCCCGTTCCAACGGCTCTTTCCTGAAATCCGGCTCAGGAGCTCACACAGGCATTGCGGTTCACGCTGATCCGCTGTCTGATCTTCTTGTCCACCCGGATCTTCAGATCCAGGGAGTTGATCCGCACCCGGTCAAAAAACTGCACACAGTAGTAATCCAGCTGATCCGGGGCCAGATCATCATCCGTCACCACCCCGGGGATCTCCTGGAAATAAACCTCCATGCCCTTCTTCACATCCAGCACCAGGCTGATCCCGTCATCGCCGGAAAGGCTGCACTGGGAATATTCGAAGGTGTCATTGGTGCTGAAACTGCGGCCCAGCTCCCCGCACACGCTCCCGGGGCTTCCGTCGGCAAAGGAGAAGATGCACCACACCACCACAAAACCCAGCACCGAACAGACAAAGGCGTAGCAGAGCAGTTTAAGAAGATCCACCAGTCCGAAGCTGCGCATCCTGCTGTTGTTTTTAGCCATAAAGAGAGCACTTCCTGTGTCAGAAACAGGGATCCAATCCTAAAAACAAAAGTATCAATAAATGACACAAATTAAACATTTGACAGAAAATCAGCGGCTTTTACAGCAAAGCCACCCAAAGACCGTCCAGTCCATTATATACAAAGATGGGGCAGGACGCGAGATCCGCTGACACCGGAAAACGGCGCCAGGGCTCTCTCAGGATCCGGCAGGAGGGATCATCTCCGCTCCCGCCGGCGGGGCAGATCAGAACACGCTCATCAGGGCCCGGAGGTTGTCAGCCACAGTCCCGGGGATCTCATGATGGAGGATCCAGGGCTCCGGATCCCGCAGGATCATGAACTGTATCGGCAGATCATCGCCGATCTCAAGGGGGATCATGAGGATGGTTCCGGCATTCTTAAAAATGGAGCAGGATGCCAGCTCCGGTCCCACCAGGGACTTGAGGACCAGGGGGCTGGGGATAATGGCGCTGCCGCTGGCCTTCATCATTTCCAGGCATTTTTTGATGTTTTCCTTTGGCAGGTTCACCGGAGGCTCGGCGCAGTCCTCGGTAAGCTTGGCATAGACGCACTCCGCCTCACTGCCGTCCCGGGACATGGCATAGTGGATCACGGAAGAGCCTGTCTCCTTGGCCACCAGATCGGTGGCGGCGGCAAAGCAGCACTTCCGATCCTCGCTCCGATCTCCGGCCTTCTTCCGCCAGCTGCCCGAGGTGATGAGACCGGCGATCTTGCCCGTCAGGGCCAGACCCCGGGCATAATACTGCACCATCTCATCCAGGCTCTCCGCCCGGCTCTGGACAATCTTCTCCTCGGTGTTCTCAATCATGGAGCCGTAAAGCCACAGGCGATCCTGGCGATCATGGGTTACAAACAGCCAGTCCCGCACCGCCACGGTGCTACCGTCGCTCCTGCGGATGCTGAAGTCCACCGGGATCCTCTTGCCGGTGGTCAGGGCCCGGCTGAAGCCGGAATTAAAAGCCTTCACATCATCGGGGCCAGCCAGGATGCTCTGGAAGACACCGTCAAAATTGATCTTCAGATCCGTGCAGTCATAGCCGGTGAGCAGAGTGAACTCCCGGCTGACATACTCTGTGGTGCTCTTCCCGGCCATGAGGCTGCGGTGCACCGCACAGGGAATGGCGTCAGTGAGATCCTTCAGTTCCTTCTTCATGTCCGCCAGTGCGGTGCGGCTGTTCTCATCCCGGCTCTCGTCCATGAAGATGATCTGGATATAGCGCCGCCCGTCGTCGCTGACGCACAGCTCCGCCTCGCCGCCGATGGTCACCACATAGCCCGAGCGGTTGATGATGTGCAGGTGCACCTCCGATCGGGTGCCCACCTCGCTGAGGCCCGACACCAGATCGATGAAGGTAGGGATGTCATAGGGGGCAATGAGATCGATCTGCTGGTTGCGCATGCCCTCATAGAACTCATCGTGGGTGTAGCCGAAGATCCTCAGGGCCTCGTCATTGACGTTGAGATAGGAGAACCGGCGCCAGCGGTTGAGACCGTCGGTGTTCACCGCAAACTGCATGACCCCGTAGAGGCTGCAGTTGAAAAAGCGCCGCTCCCGGGAAAGCAGGGAGCCGTTGATCTTCTCCTGGACAATCATCACCCGCTGGGGGATCCCCACATTGTCGCTCTGGAGCAGCACCGCCTGGAGCCGCTGCCAGCACTCATCCCCGGGCAGGCGGCGGTTCCGGTAGGACACGGAAATGAAGAAATGGTGATCGTTCAGGGACTGGCGCAGGTTCTCAGGACTGAGGAGCCAGCGCATCCGGGACTGCTCAGGCAGTTCAATCTCCGTCTCCACGAAGATCCGCAGCCAGTCGTCATAGGACTCCGCCGGGGAGGGATCATCCATGGCGTTGTCCTCCACCGAGCGGACACCGCAGGAGTAGCATGACCCCTCCACCAGATCCACCACCATGCAGTGGCGGTATTTCTGGGTGATCCGGCTGGCAAAGTTGGCAATGTCGTCGCTCTGCTGCACCTGGCTTTCCATGTTCATCATGTCCCCCTTTCCTGTAGCTGTCTTACCTGCATCCCCCGCCATGCCCGGGCGGGCACAGCCGGGGCAAAACCCGGAACCTGGACCGCCTTCCCGCCCTTTCCGGCGGGAAGACCGGACTCAGAGATTCCGGCAGTTGTCCTGGGTCACCCTGACGGTGTACAGCTGCTCACCATCATGGTAGAAAAGATAGTCCACCTCATTCACCTCCAGGGGGCGCTGGATCACTGCGGCTCCGTCATGGCACAGGGTCTGGGCCATGAACAGCCTGCCCTCCGCCTTGAGATCCTTCGGGAGGATCTCGCCGCTGAAGGGCGGCTCCGCATCCCGGCTGCTGATCTTGATCATGAAGCGGTTGCCCTGGAACCGGTAGTCAAAGGGCGCCTCAGGGCTGTTCTTGCCGCTCTGGCCCAGTTTCTTGGTGTAGGTCTCCAGGAAGATCTTCCGGTTGCTCTCCGAGGCTCCGGAAACATTGCCCCCCTGGCGCATGCTGGTCACCACGGACACTGAAAGCACCGCTGCCACCACAATGAGGGTCACCGCGATCAGCACCACAGACTTGATCAGACCGGACTTCCGGCCCTCGTCATCCAGCATGATGTAGCGGTCAATCTCAATCTGCCGCCGGCGGTCACGCTCCTGGGCGGTGAGGCCGTCCTCACCCTCAGGCAGACCGTCCTCCCCGGCTCCCCGGAGATCATCAGATCCGCCGTCCCGGGCTTCCGGCATGCCCGCCGGATCCCCTGCATTCTCCGTTGCACCGGACTCTCTGACGTCTTTTTCCTCTGACATGGTATTCCTCACCTTCTGGCCGGGATCTGTCCGGTCGCGCCTGGCTCCCGCCGGATCTGCTCTCCACTTCTCCCCGCACCGTTCCCGAAACCTGGACCACGGACCTGGGTTCCAGGACCTGAGATCCGGGCTCTTCAGGAACGCCTGCACAGCGGGGCATGGGCGCAAGCCCTGATGCCCGTCCAGCTGCAGGATCCTGTACCCGTCCGGAAGCAGGATCCTGTGCCTGTCCGGAAGCAGGATCCTGTGCCTGTCCGGCGGAGACCTGGCGACCTTCTGACGGAGATCTGATGCCCGCCCGGCGGAGACCTGGCAACCGACTGATGGAGTCCTGATGCCGCCCGGCGGAACCCTGGCAACCGACTGATGGAGTCCTGATGCCGCCCGGCGGAGCCCTGGCAACCGACTGATGAAGCCCTGGATCTGTCGGGCATCATGCCCTCCGGCACGCAGACATACCCGTCCGGCACGCACCGGCAGTCAGGCACTCACACTCCGAGTGACCGGGGCGACCGGGGCCGGGGCGGGGGAGATCCGGGACAGTTTACCCTGCCCTTCCGGGAATTGCCCAGCAGGGGGCACTTTTTTCCGGTGAAAATTAGATCGCAGTAAAAAACGGGCCTTCCTGCCGCCGCCGGGATCGCGCCAGGCACCGCCCGTGAACTGCGCCAGAACAGCCCCGGACTCTCCCAGGCAATGCGCCGGAACTGTCCCGGGCACAGCACCGGAACCGCGCCGGAACCCGCCGGCAACCGGGGCCGAGACGTCAGACCAAGCCATCCCGGGAGGGTAGCTTCTGCCACGGATCACAGGGCAAAAATGTAACCCATATCAAAAAAGGCAGCGGTCAAAAGGGGCTCAGGCACCGCAAACATCACATTTTTTCATAAAATGGAGCGATATGCCCCGCTGTACGGAAATCCGATGGAGTAACCATGGCACCTAGACTGCATCCCACAGAGCACAGCATCATTCTCGACGCTCCCCAGGAGGTCACCACCGATATCACCACCCGGATCCTCAACAATGATCTGGATATCCTGTTCCTGAACTATGATCTTGAGCCCACCCAGTTCATTGACGGCAACGAGCAGTCCAACAGCCCCTTCTACGGCCTGGGTTTCCAGCACATCAACTTCCAGATTGTCCTGGGACCCGGGGTCACCAAACTGTACGGCATGTTCCAGAAATGCTCCGCCCTGGAGGATCTGCCCTCCTTCGCCACAGAGCGGATCACAGACTTCCGGAACATGTTCCGGGACTGCGCGGCCCTGAAGCGGGCCCCCAAGCTGGACATGGCCGCCGCAGTGAACATGCAGTCCATGTTCCACGGCTGCCAGATGCTCACCGAAGTGCCCAAGCTGAACACCCCCAAAGCCACCAACGCCCAGGATATGTTCAACGGCTGCTACAGCCTGACCACCTTCGCCCTGCCGGACACCTCCCAGGTGAAGAACATGCAGAACATGTTCAACGGCTGCTCATCCATCAAGCAGATGAAGAGCCTCAGAATGGACAGCGCCCAGACAGCCCAGAGCATGTTCCACGGCTGCATTGCCATGGAGGAGATCGGGGATCTGAACACCGACAACGTGACCAACATGCAGGAGATGTTCCGGGGCTGCCGGAACCTCAGGACAGTGGGGGAAATTGAAACCGGCAACGTCACCAACATGAGCGGCATGTTCTTCGGCTGCATGGAGCTCACCACCGCCCCGCTGTTTGACACCTCCTCCGTCCTGACCATGGACTCCATGTTTGAGAACTGCCGGAACCTCTCCTTTGTTCCCCTGTACGACACCATAAGCGTGACCTCCATGGAGTCCATGTTCAACGGGTGCTTCCACCTGACCTCGGTGCCCTTCTTCGACACCCGCAACGTGACCAACATGCAGGAGATGTTTGAGAACTGCTCCAGCCTGGCCACCGTGCCCCACTTTGACACCACCAGGCTGAAGAAGTCCCAGGACATGTTCCGGGGCTGCCTGAAGCTCACCTCCCTGCCCTCCTACTACGGAAGGTAAGCCGGGACCGGATACGGCGGCGGAAGCCGGGACTGAAAGAAGCGGAAAACCGGGCGGAAGCTGAAACAAAGACAAAGACACAGTCACAGCTCCCAACTGCGACAGGTCTGAGATCCCTAACGGAGCCTGGCTGTGACACGGCAGATACAGCGGTGCCGCAATCCCGCCGGAGCTGGGAACAGCCGGCTCCTGAGGCACTCACCCCCAGCTGAAGGCTTTTGATCTGCAGCAGATCTCTGTGGCAGGCTCCGCAGGCGCTCACCCGCAGGAGGCGGCCATGGGCACAGAATGGGACTGGGCTCGGAGAGATCTGGATGATCCGGACGAGGAGCAGGTCATCGTCAAGGGGATCGGGGGAAAGCGGGAGCATTCTGGGAGGTGTAACACCATGAGCATTCTGGGAGGTGTAACACCATGAGCATCGGTGGCGTCCTGGTGCTGGAAAAGGACATAAAACGGGCCACCTGTCAGTGGTTCACCGCAACCCAGGTCAAAAACAGCAATGAGGCCATGTTCTGCTGAACAGGGAAAAAGCGCGGCTGACCAGGTTTGCTGAAAGTCAGAGCAGGCGTGCCTGGGTGAAGGAGCAGCGGGAAAACACCGCCCGGGGATGAGCTGAGGGAGAAGGCAAGGGGGAAGGCAACCCGGAGGACGCATCCCGGGACTGAAGTGCCGCCAGCCACACATTGCCAGCGCAGCATCAGTCCTGGCGCCGGAGCATAACAAAGGATCCCCAAGGGGGATCCTTTGGCTTTCCGGATGGATCCAAAGGTGGAGATGGGATGACAGGACTGACCATCCTCCAGACGGGGATCAGCTCTGCCACCAGCATCCCGGATGCTCAGTCAACCCGGTAGGTCCTGAGCTGATCCATATAATCGGTGAGCATCTTGAGCTCAGAGCGGTGGGTCTCCATCTCCGCCCTGCAGGAGGCCATGGAATTCTTTTCCTCCCTGCCGTCCTGGAGATCGGGATCGTTGTTCACGATCCTGAAATCAAACACCTGGAGATCCTCCGCCGGAGCGTCAAACCTGACAGTGCCCATCTTGTACCTGACATTGCAGGTGAAATGGCCGTATCCACCGGAAGGAATGGACACCGTGGCAAAACACCGGACATAATTGGTGCCGTCATACTTCCGCTCATAGTCCGGAGCACCGAAGACCTGAATGGTGAGATCACCCTGCAGGGCCCTGATAGGATAGGATGAGTTGTTGTTCAGATCAAAGGAAAACTCCACCCGGTTCTCCGGATCCACCAAACTGTTCTTCAGATGCTGGTTGCTGAGTTTAAGCCCCTCATCATAACTGCGGAAGCAGTTGACGGATGCCTGCATGGACTTGGAAACATCCACCACCTGCTCCTCCAGGCGCACCTTGAAGTCCCTGATCAGGGAGGCCACATTCCGGCCGGCAAAATACTTCTCCCTGAGGGAGCTCCTGGCGTCCTCTCCAGGGGCGGCGTTCACCAGTTCACGGGTCTTGTGGAAGGCGAGATCAAAGGCCGCCCCCTCCCGCTCGGTGAGCTGCTTCTTCAGTTCAAAATAGGACTGCATCAGCGCCTCATCGCTGGAAGCGTCCAGGAGCACCTCGCCGCAGCCGGAAAGGCAGATCATGAGGGCCGCAGCGGCGGCGGGATGCATGCAAAATCGAGTCATACCAAAATCCTGACGGTGAACTCTGCGGGAACGGCTCCAGTCATTCCCCCGGCAGCCTGCCGGAATAAGACATGAAACTGGATGCAGGAGATCCTGTTGGCAACACCAGCATCAGCGGATCCGCCGCCGGAGCATGATGGTCCCATATCCAGAGTTCAGTTAAAAAACGGATAAACCGGCGGGATTATAATATAGAAGCGGGAAATGTCCAAATCCGTGGAGGACGGCACCCCAGCGGCAGGATCTGCCATAAACCGAAGGCCTTGTCCTGACTTCTCCACTTTTCCAGCCAGATTTTGCAAAGCCACCTAAATATCTTAATCCATCACGGATCCCATTTATTAAATCACCGGATCCGCAATTATAATCACGGCAGAGAGGACTATGAGGGGCGGATTGAAACTCCTCTGAGATCGCCCTGCCGGTTCCAGATACCCTGAACAGCTGCCATAACAGCAGTTGCCGGCAAAAGAGTCCCGGTCCTGTAAGCCTGGCGGCGGACGGCACCCCTGGTTTTGCCGATCCTAAGCACTGCTCATTTCCCTGCCATGGCGCATATTCCGGGAGCGACGCCTTCTCTGAAAACCTCCGGCGGAAAAACCCAAGCACATAAGGCTAGTCCGAAGAAAATAACAAAGAATGCAGAAGGGATCCTGGAGGTTTAAGCAATAACCGATGCATGGCACTGGATTATATATATCCACGGTCAACTGCTTTAAAATAAAAACCGCATTTCTTAATTTTCACGAATAGCCGGATATAATGACTAATGTCAGTCATGCGTTCTATGTACACAGCCCTGGGCAGGCTGCTGTGCAGCTCCCGGCTACCCGGCAGGGACGTCAACACCTGCAGCAGAGATAGCCATCCCATCATGGCTGAGCCAGGATCACACCGGGCAGCCGGCCCCAGATCCCTCCAGACTGGACGGCAAGTATTCCTGACCGGCCCTTCTGCGCTGCCGGGCATTCCACCCCACGTACCCCATTCCTCACGGTTCCAGTGGACAATTTGCCCTAACATATAACCGGCCGTCAGAACAGGAGCGGCACCCACGAACTGGAGGTTCAGCACCCATACTGGCAGAGTCACCTGCTCTTCATGCGGTTTGCGCCGGAAACCGCCCGCTGAATCGCACAGGGATTTCTTTTGTCTACTGGACAAAATTCCCGTTTCTGGCCAATGCCTCAGTGCAACTGGACAAATTTCCCTTCTTCGGCAATTTGTCCAGTACAAGTGAACAAAATTTAAGTTAACAGTTAAATTGTCCATCAGAGAGTGGCAGACTGCCTCTCAGATCCCGCGGGAGAATGCAGCAGGACTTCCTGGATCCTGCAAGATCCGGAGGAAAGCTGACAGCATGAAGGATTCGGGAAAACAACACTCACATCAGATCAGGGTGTGGCTCCCTCCACCCGCACGGCAGATCGGCGGTCACGCCACCGGCTTTGAGGCATAATGCAGCCGGGGGCAGGTGAGATCCGCCTTCTCATCCGTGACAGTGACGCCGGCGGTGAGACTGCCGGCCAAGCCCAGATCCTCCAGCAGCATCACAGCCTGGAACTGATCCAGCATGACGTTGACGCTTTCCTCCCCCGACTGGAAGGCGACTCTGATCTCCACGGCAAAGACAAACTCCTCCCTGATAAGCACGCCCTTGTCATACAGCATCAGATGGAAAACCTTAAGCTCTGCGCCAGCGATCTCCCGCCGCTCGGCGGCAAAGAAGCCGGTGCCGTCAAAGGCGCAGATCCAGGACGAGCCTAGGGAGACAAAACCGCCCCGAAACTGGTAAAGCCGGCCGGTGCTGAAGGAAGACTCCATCCGATCAACTGCATACTTCTGCTCCGGATGAAGTTCAAGCCACCGGCTCAGGATCCCGGAGGATCGGATCAGGGGGATCAGAAGGCTGAGACCCAGGCAGGCAACAATGATCACGCCACCGGTCAGCAGGAACTCCCAGGAATGCAGGAAGCGCAGATCCTCGCCTACATGGGTGACATACTTGCAGTACATGAACAGCAGCATGCACCCCACCACGGGCACTGCAAGCAGCGCCACCAGATGCCGATAACAGAAATGCCGGACATACTTCCAGCGCAGCGTTCCCCTGAGGGATCGCCCGCCATCCCGGCCGGATCCGAACGCCGAACGGCGCTTCCGGTAGGCCTCACGCCAGGCGCTGCCAGCAAAATATTTTCCGTTGCGCAGCAGATCCAGCAGTCCCCCGGCTCCGGGGATGTTCCTGGCCTTCATGCCCCGCAGCCGGATCACAAGGGCCAAGGCAACCAGGGCTTCAACAAGACCGAGGATCATGATCTTCCAGTTGTCCAGACCATAACCCACCGGCATCATGACAATGCCGATAACCAGGAACAACCACAGAAGCCCCGGGTTCTCCCGGAGATTCACCTGACGGGATCCTCTGCCTTCACCGCTGTCCATATGCCCTCCCTGCCCTGCACCATGCTGACCGTACAGATGATGCCGCCGCCTGCAAAGCCTCACTCAACCCGGATCAGTTCCTTCCGATCCGGGCTCAGCCGGTGCACCTCCACTCCGGCCTCCCGGAACATGATCCGGGAGAACTTCCAGGCCTCCATCCATTTGCCGTCAATCTCCGTGTCAATGAACACCCGGGCAATGCCGGACTGGATGATGGCCTTGGCGCATTCCTGGCACACCGGCAGGTTGTGAATGTAAATCGAGGCCCCGGCCACGGAAGATCCGTTGTACAGGGCGTTCAGAATGGCATTCATTTCCGCATGCACCACGAACTTGTACTTGATCTCCCGCTGATCATAGCGCTCCTGGCGATCCTCAACCCCCCGGGGAAAGCCGTTGTAGCCCTGGGCAATGATCTGCCCCTTGTCCCCCACAATAATGGCTCCGACCTTGGTGGAGGGATCCTTGGACCAGGTGCTCACCAGCTGGGCAATCTCAAAATAGCGCAGGGCCCACTTCACATTGGTGCCGGTGTGATAGGTGCCCCCGGCTCCGTCCGGGGACGGTGCGCCCGGAGCACCGGCCGTCGGCTGCGGGACATTGCCTCCGGGTGGAAGGATGCCAGCCAGATCCCCGGAGTCCGCCGCCGGAGCGGAAGCATGAGCCCCGCAGGAGCACCCGCCCCCGGCTTCCCCAGCAGCTCCCTGAGCACCCCCTGCCCGGTCCCGCATGTTCTCCATCATCTCCCGGACAAGTCCCGCCACGTCAGCATTTACCATCTCCCCGCCGCAGTAGCTGCACTCCCCGTAGTTGTAGGCGCAGATCGCAAGCAATGGGTAGATCTCATCCGGCTTCCGGTGCCGCCGCCCGCCGGCATACCAGCAGCGGGTGTAGTCCGTAAGATCCAGAAAATAGTCAAACTCAGCCAGCTCGTCATAGGACTCTGCGGGCCAGGCGCCGGCATCCTCCGTAAGGAACTTGATGAACCCCTCCTCATCCGTCACCTCAACCCGTCCGCTGGCAGTCCGCTTCCACTGGGGCGCCGAAGCCAGGGCGAGACCTGATCCGCAGGGGTAGGCATACTTGATCTCAAACCTCCTGCTGGATCCGTCGTGAAGTTTCAACTCGATATTGGCATATGTTCCCATGATCTCACTCCCTGTCTGCCTCCGGCAGCCTCCTCAATCTCTTCTGCCACACCGGCGCTCCCCGCCCCGGCAGCAGCCGGCACAGCGCCGGCTCGGCATCGCTCCGGGCGCTCCCCGCTCCGGATCCCCCGGATCAGGCTGCAACCCTGATCCCTGCCCGGCCCCGGATCTGATCCTGAGTCCTAAGCATGCCTCTGATCCTGGAGCTGGAGCCCGGTACCCGATCCACGCCTGATCAGAAACCCGGTCAGGTCCAGGGCCGTAGCCTGCCCGGCTCTCAGCCCACGCCTGAGACCAGACCCGAAACTTAACCCGGGTTTGAAACCAGATCCTGCGCTGCTCCTGATCCAGCTCCCAGTCCCGGCTCGGCACCGGCTCCTGCTCCTGCTCCTGCGTCCCCTCTGGCATTTTCGTCCCCGTCTCCCGGCAGTAGCAGATCAGCCAGTTCAGATCCGGCATCTTCATCCCGGCCCACCTCCAGATCTGTCAGCAGGCTCATGGGCGGCTGGGAGAAGTTCCCCAGTTCGTCAGATCCGGGCTCCACTGCCATCAGGGGATCCTCATCCAGATCCGGCATCTCCTCCAAGCCGGTACAGCCGGCAAAGGCACCACGGGTGAAGCGCGCTGAAGAGAAATCCAGCCCCCGGACACTTTTCAGACTCCGGCATCCCTGGAACATGCCGGCAATGGTCACTGCCTGGGAGGTGCCGATATCCGGAACAGCCTCCAGGCTCCGGCAGCCGGCAAACATGTTCTCTGCCACTATGATCTTCTCAGCTCCCATGATCTGGCAGTTCCTGAGGGACTCACAGCCGGAAAACATGGAGGCGGCCGTCTCCAGACCCTTCATATTCAGGATCAGCACCTGCTCCAGGGAAGTGCAGCCCAAGAACATGCCGTCGGCATAGGCGGTGTTGGGAGACTCAAAGATCACAGCGGACTTCAGGGACGTGCAGCCGCTGAACATGAACTGCACATTGGTCACATCAAAGATCCCCACCAGTTCCGCCTGCTCCAGGGAGGTGCACCCCTCAAAGATCCGGGACAGATCCGTGGTCAGCCCCGACGGAAGCCGGGGAACATCCCTGAGGGAGGTGCAGTTCCGGAACATGGACTCCATGCGGCAGGCCCGGGAGGTGTTCAGCCTGGGTAGGCCCTCAAGAGACGAGCAGTTTTGGAACATGGCTGACAGATCCACTGCGGCAGAGGTGTCATACCGCGGGATCTCCCGCAGGGAGGAGCAGCCGCTGAACATCTCCGACATATCCGTCACCCGGGAGGTGTCAAACAGGGGCACAGACTCCAGGGCGGAGCAGCCCCGGAAGATGCCGGACAGCCGGCAGATCCGCCGTGCACTGAGGAAAGAAACGCTCTTCAGGGATGTGCAGCCATCAAACATCCGCACCAAATCCACACCGGAGGACACGTCCATGTCGGCTATGCTCTCCAGCCCTGAGCAGCCCTCACACATCTCCGAGAGATCCGAAGCCGCAGCCGTGTTCATCATGGGAACAGATCGCAGGCGGGCACAGCCGGAAAAGAATCCCGACAGATCGCGGCACTGGCAGAAATCCAGCTGGGGGGCGCTTTCCAGCCGGACGCAACCGCAGAACAGCCGGTGGGCATCAGTGATCTGGTTGGTGTCAAACCACTCCACATGCTCCAGATCAGTGCAGTTGAGGAAAAGCCCGGCGGCGCTGTGGCAGCGCTGGCCAAAGGTGATCTTGAAATCCACATGCTGGAGAATGTGGGTGTGTTCAAAAGCAAAGAAAGCGTCCGTGTCTCCGGGGGGAGAGTTCCGGAGCCTGAGTTCCTGGTAGGCGGACACAAAAGGGGAATTGGAATGCCACTGACCGTCGGCGAACTCGCAGATCACATCATAGTTGATCACCAGTTCATCCAGGCTGCCATTCTGTATGGCTATCTGGATCTCGTCCGTAAGATCCAGCAGACTGTTGAGCACCACCACCCGGTTCCTGAAGGCTGCGCTGGGGACATAGCGGAGCCTGACTCCGGGCTCAGGATCAATCCTGGCAGAACTCACCGTAAGCTCCGGCATCCGGTCCCCGGCGATCCCGGTGTCAGCCACGAAGCCGTCAATCCTGGAGACACTGGACAGACGGAAGTCCGGCAGCTTCTCCAGGGAGCGGCACCCCCGGAACATTTCCTGGGCGGTGACCACATTGTCCAGAAACAGTTCCGGCACCCGGACGATGGCAGAGCAGTCCCGGCACATGCCGTCGGCCAGCAGGAGTCCTGAAGTGTCCAGGGGCGGAAGCTCCCGGATCCGGACGCAGCCATCCAGCATTAAGTTCATGTCCGTCACCCGGGAGGTGTTCAGCAGGGGAACTTCAGCCAGGCTGGTGCAGCCGGAAAACATGCCGGTCATCAGTTCGCAGGAGGAGGTGTCATAGGCAGGAACGGAGACCAGGCCCGAGCAGTTGGCAAACACATAGCGCATGCTTACCACCCCGGAAGTGTCAAACCAGGGGACCTCCTCAAGACTGGAGCACCAGTAGAACAGATAGTCGATCCGGCGGCAGGCAGGTCCGATCTCCAGAGTGAAGTCCACCTTCTCCAGCTCGCTGGTAAGGGAATAGAAAGGGGAATCGTAGGAGCCCTGGATATCGTAATTCAGCACCAGGGTGAAGTCCCGGAAACCGCTGCGGTATAGGGAAAGGAAATAACTGACGTCATCCACAGAATTCAGTGTCAGACTAACGTGCATTTTCCCGAAGCCCTCTGCTCTCTTTCCGCAAATCTTCCGGCAACTCCCAGATCTGCCGATAACGTCGCCGGCACGGGCCGGGCACCGACGGGTGCAAGATCCGGTGTTCCGGGGGCACAGCAGTGCCGTTTCATGGGAGAGACACCCCGCAGGACTGATGCCCATGAGACAGGACACCGCCCTGCGCAGCGGGACACCCCGACCCCTAAGACAGGTCCCCGATCCATAAGGCAGGACACTGCCCCCGGCTGTGGATTATGATAACATTCAGCATCCCGCCGTGCCTGCGCCCAGGTCACATAAAAGCACCCCGCAGCAGGATTGCCCGGGGAGGTCAGGCATCATCTGCGCAGTGACAGAAGCAGGAAAGGCGCCCGCGGGAAACGGCGGCTGCATGACGGAGGAGACAGCATTGCAGGCACAGCAGGAAGGGAAGAAAAAGTTGCTTCCGGAAAGCGTCCGGGAGGAGCGCAGGTTTATCCGGGAACACCGGAGCAGCAGGAGCAGATCATCATGAGCCGAAAACACACCGCCGCCGCGGCCCTGGGAGCCGCCCTGATCCTCAGCATGCTCACCCTGATCCCGGGCCCCGCCGCCGGGGAAACCGGTGAGGCAGGAGCCAGGATAACAGCAGGATCTGATGCCGGAGAGATCGGCAAGGCTGACGCCGGGAAAGCCGGAGGGACCGCCGCCGGAATGTCCGGTGCAACCGGAGCCGGCAAGGATCATCTCGATCTCCGGTGTCTCCGGACCGCTGACACCGGCAGCGTCCTGTCTGCCCGGCGCTACTGTCTCCAGGCCGCCATGGCACCCGGAGCCTCCGCCGACGCCCTGCTCCACCATGCCCGGCAACAGCTCCGCCCTGCGGGACGGGATCGGGGGCAGCCGGAAAAGGCTGCCGAGGCCCTGCTCAGGATCCTGGAGCAGAAGCCGGACTTTCTTCCGGCCCTCATGGAGCTGGGGAGGCTCCGCTACAACCAGCGGCGCTATGAGGAGGCATTGGAGCTGTTCCGCCGCGCCGGGGAGCAGGGTCATCCTGACGCCCTCCTGCAGCTGGGGCTCATGATCCGGGACGGCCGGGGCACCGCCCCCGATCCCCGGGCAGCCGCCGGGATCTTCCTCCGGGCTGCACGTCTGGGGGAGCCCCGGTCCCAGGCGGTCCTCCGGGAATACTACGGATCCGGCATGCCGGAGCTGAACGTGGAACAAAGCTATTTCTGGGCCCTGGCCGCCAGCATGAACGGCAGTTATGCCGCCGCCTCCGCCCTGCCCTCCGACGCCCGGCGGCTGCCAGCCGGAAAGCAGCAGGAGATCCGGGATCAGGTGGACATCTGGCTGGGATCTCTAGGAGATCCGGCAGGCCAGTGCCTCCGCCTTATGGACATGGACAGCCCCTCAGCCGCCTTCGGCTTCTGCCAGCGGGCAACTGGGAATGCGTCCGATCCCCGGATCCAGCAGATCCGCCTGATCCTGGCCGATCTCCTCATGGCGGGATCTCCAGATCGGAACCCGGATCCCGCCCGGGCCCTGATGCTCTATGAGCGTGCCGCCGCCGGAGGCAGCGCCCAGGGGGCATACATGACCGGGGACTTCTATGATCGCCAGATCCGGGGCGTCACCGTGGGGGACAGCCGGAAAAAGGCCGCGGAGTATTTTCTCCAGGCGGCACAGCAGGATCACCAGAAAGCCTGCCTCCGGCTGGGAGAAGCTTATGAGACCGGCCGGGGGATCCCCCGGAAGCAGGAGGAGGCCCTGAAATGGCTTGAGAAGGCCGCCCGGCTGGGCAGCGAGGAGGGAGCAAACCGTCTGGGGCTCCTGCTGGCAGGATCCGGAGATCATCTGCAGGGCGCCTTCTGGCTCACCGTGGCCGCCCGCTGGGGTCACCGGACAGCGGAAACCGCCCTGAAGGCCGAACTCCGGAAACTGAGTTCCCGGGAAAGGGAGGAAACGGAAGAGCATGTCCGGGAGTTTCTCCGGCAGGATCTGAATTGAGCACGGGAAAGACTGCCACGGAGGTGCCTTCCGGGATCCTGCCAGATCTTCCAGGATCATGCCAATCCCGTGGTGACAGAGTCCCGGAACCGACTGAACTCCAGACACAGACAGACTCCGGCCTCACGATGACACAGCCCAGGAACTGCTGAACTCCGGATGGACTCCGGCACAAATTTTGCTGAAATACACCCGTCAGGGAGACTGCCAGATCCGCATAGACGGCACAAGGCAGGGACGCCGCAGACAACAGTCCGCTGAGAACACACCATCAGCACCGGCGCGCATCCGATCTCCCCTGGCAGGATATGATTAGCAGATGAGTTCACAGGGGACCAAAGTCCCGGAGGGAGGCAAATGGGCAGGATCATTTCAAGCGTCACCACCATGGCCGCGGCACTGATCTTTTCCGGGCTCTGCGCCGTCAGCGCCCAGGGGGCAGGTATGACCTTCGGGGCACGCCATGGCGGGGCGGGCTTCAACGCCTCATCCATGAAGCGCATGGACACCGAGGCCGGATGCACCAGCGCCCTTTCCCGGAAAATTGACGGCAGCGGTGGAGTCACCGGACTGTACTGCCGGCTTTCCGGCACCACCATGAACATCTACCTGGCACTGTCAGACGAGGCTATTCTGGAGATTGCCCAGGATCCCCATGCCGCCACTAACCTGGCGGCCGTCAGGGACAGTTTTCTCAGCGCCGCCTGCCGCCGGGACTCCATGCTGCTCCAGGGAGCCTACAGCGCAGTGAACTACCGGCTGGTGAACAAAAACCGGCAGGAGATCGCCAGTTACACCATCCGCCGCAGCGAATGCGGAAGATGAATCGGAGATAAGAAGCAGCGAAGACACGCTCCTGTGGAGGCACAGGACTGCAGCAACAAGAGAGCAGTTGACCCCGTGCTAAGTCAGCACCAGAACCAGAGCGGTCGGTACGACCCGATCTGAAATGAGAACTGCAAAAAGCGCTAAAAACGGTGGTGGAAGTAGTTCTTGAGGTAGTTGACGAGGATCTCCCGGTAGTCCTTGAAAACCAGGAGGATGATTGCCAGGAAAAGAAAACAGACGAAAAAGATGACCAGATAGATCATGAAAACCACGTCCATAACTGTCTCCCCATCAGCACATTCTGGTGGCACCTAACAGGTATTGGAACATCACCATCGCCTGATCCCCAACCAAAATCACAACAGCCCCGGCAGATCAAGAACGGACGCATATAATCCGCATGGAGAAGACCGGGAACCAGCCATGCGCGACCACAACAGCAAAGTTCAATTCAGCTTTTCAATCAGACACTGATGATCTTTGGTCTTAGTGCTGTAATTGATCCCAACAAGAATGATATTGCGGTATTGTCCAACATAGCGCTTGAAATACTCCTGAGTTTTGATCTGGGCTACGGCTTCTTCGGGAGAGCTGTCGTACTTGAACTCAATCAGAATAAGAGGCTGCCGCCCGGTCAAAGGCTCATACACCAAATCAGTCCGGCCTTTTCCCGCCTGATCTTCACGGTGACTGCTGAAATCATCAAGAGTAGACCATAAAAGCCCGGTCATAACGCAATAAGTGAGCGATTCTTCATCGTTGTAATCGAAAAGAGACACAGCGGAAGAGTTGTGAATGTCCTGAATGATTGCTGCTGTGGTTGCTCCGTCAAGTTCTTTGATGGCTTTGAGCAGATTCTCTGAACGTTTGATGGTATCCATCCGCCTGTACCAGTTCTGCTCCCGGACAATATCTATAAGCACGGCCTTGATTTCAGCATTGGGCACATAGGCAACTTTACGATACTGATTTTTGGTATCGGAACATCCCAGGTAGCCAAGACACACCAGAAGACTGAAGACATCATCTTTATCTTTGATGTTTACCATGTCATTCTGGAAATTGGCACAACTGAAAGTGACTTCATCACCTTCGATCAGACTGATGATATCCTCTTTTATGCCAAGAAAATCTGCATTGATAAGGCGCACAAATTCTTCGTTTGATGAGGTCCCGCTCCAGTAACTGATGCATTCATTCCGGCTGACAGCCTTGCACACTGAATTAGGATTGTAGATATGTACTCCCTTGATCTTATACCCCTCATACCATTCCATTAACTCACGATGGGAAACCCTGCAGTTAGGAGACTTTACAATACTGGCAACGTCATCTTCCGTGAAACCGAAGTAAGGAGCAAAGTCACCAGGAGCCAACATGTTATATTCATCAAAATCGTTTAATGCTGACTGGGAGTTATATTTTTTTATCGGAAGAATACCGGTGAGATAGGCAAGCGAAAAACTTGCTTTGCCGCCGTCTGATTTAAACAGATTTTTTAGCAGTTTGATAAATTTCTTCTGTAAAACCACATCATCACGATATTCGCGGTATACCAGATCCCATTCATCCATAATAAAAACGAATCTGGTATTCAAATCATTGGTAATTGCCATCAAAGTTTCCAGAAGGCCCGTATTGCCAATCTTATGCTTAGCAAGGCATTCTGCAATTTCATGTATCGATCTCAGTTCACTAATTATTGAATACTCGATATAGTCAACCAGGTCATTGACATCTTCAACTTTCTGCTTCTGACTATTATAACGATCGAACAGGCCGTCAATGGTATTCATGTCAATATAGATGACATCGTGTTTGTTAAGATGCTCTGCAAAACTGTCTTTATACGCAATATTAAACCCGTCAAATATTTCTTTGCCAGCATAACCTTTGGCATAATAAGCCAAAAGCATATGAGCAGTTACAGTTTTACCGAATCTGCGGGGGCGGGTAACTGCCAGAAACCGGGTTTCTGAATTTAGTCTCTGATTGGTTATATCAATAAAGTCAGTTTTATCAACAAACAAATACCTGTCTTTCCGGCTGGCAAGACTGACAAAACTATTCTCTCTGGTCGGATTCAGAAAACTTCCCATGACTCTGATCTCCTCGGACGTAGCACGATCTCTGGTTATTCTACCACAGCGCAAAATATGGGCAATTCTATGACCTCATTGCATGGTTGATCTGATAACTGGATCACCAGAAGGATGATATGACCCAGTCCAGATCCCAATTTCAGAACCACATCTTGGGATTTCAATAGCTATTCTTTGCGATCTCAGTAATTAGTTTCTCATGTTCGAATTCACCTTCCGTTTCGTTGTTGTACAAATCAGCAACGATGTCAATTATGCCGTTCTCAGGAATCCCATAATAAAGATCGCAAATATCTATTGAATGATTGTTATTCAGCGAAATACAGGTAACTGTACCCTTTCGTTTTTTTGCTACTAAATATAATTTCTTTAAAGTGAGTTGCGAATGAGTCGTAATGAAGAAAAGCACACCCATGTGCTCTGATATGTCATCAACAATGTCTAAAAACTTGCAGATGGTATTGGGCTGTAAGGACGATTCTATTTCGTCTATAAATACTATCGAATTGTTATTGAGGTACCCATTGACCAAAAGACGGTCAAATATAGATATTTTCTTGATTCCATCAGAAACAACACCAATCGAGTATTTGCAATTGTTATTATCCTTGTAAAACCAGCGCATACTGTTTTTATCGAAATCAATCTTCCCTTTTATTATCTCACGCAATACTTTCTGTGACTTTAATAATGCGCTATTATTATTTTCTCGCATTGGATCAAAGGAGAGCGCTTTTACTAAATCGTAGTAAGTGTCATCAAAACCGAATGACAGATCAATTTCCCGGGATTTTTTAATTACTGAAAATATTGACAACACTTCTTTTGCAGGAAGAAATATCGAATTTGCGGCTCTCCCTTTTTTAATTAACTCTACGTTTTTTATCTTGACTGATGCGCTTGGTGAAAAACTATAGGAGAAGTGCTGATCTTCTAAATTAAACTCAAAGAATAATGGTTCTGAAACTCCACGTCTAACGAGTTCGCCAATCCTGTCCGTTTGCAACGTCCATCTTAGTTTATCTGAAAGAATGTCCGTGATTGAACGGATATCATCGCCGCGATGGAAAGTCTCAATAGTACGGATCGCTGAATATAACATTTTAAGCAGAAATGTCTTCCCACTGCCATTCCCGCCGATTAAGAGGTTAATTCTAGTCGGATCCTTGAAGCTAAAAAACCTGGTTGGTCCAGCATTAACTATGTTAATTGAGTTAATCAGATTACTCATATTTCAACGAAGATTGTTTTCTATTTTTTAAATTGAAACGCAAATATTCCTGAAGATCAGGTACTTAATCAGCCTAGAACTGCCTTTTCAAATTATTGTGATCATTTTGCAATCCTGAGTCTTTCCCAGTAGAAAAACAAATATCAGCTCTTTCAGTTGGCGAGACTCACTGTGAGGTTATCTCATAGCGGCCTTAGAAAATTTTCCAAAAGAGTAACCAGCCCTAACTCAGCTCATCTCCGGACATTCTACAATAGCACAGAATACCACCAATTTATCTGCGCTATGGAAGACTGAACTACTGACTGGATCCCAGCGAAATAAGATTGTTCCTAATAACCCTCCTCTGCCTTACGTACACACCCCTCCTCCGCCTGACGTACAGCCCCCCTACCTCCTTCTCCTACTCCCTCTTAAATTTTCTGCCCATCCCTGGAAAAACTGGTAACATACGCCATCCCCCGGTCAGCCGTCTGCACCGGTGCCGTCAGAGTTCCCAGAAGAAACCATGGCAGCACCCCGCTTCCATCTGCTGTCCTAGCCGGAACACCCAAGGAACCAACAATGAGCGCCTCCTTCACCCCACGCCGGATCCTGCGCCTTGCAGCCTGGCTTGCCCTCATCACCACCGCCACGGTGATGATCACTGAGCATTACACCACCGAAAGGACCACACCCTCCCAGATCCCGGAATTCACTGCCTCCTGCATCCGCATGCGCTCCCTGGTGGTGGATGAGAACATCACCGACGTCAACTGCAGCCTGGAGGACGGGGTACACCAGATCTTCTTCAGCCTCTCTGAGCCCATGCGGCAGCAGATGGAGAAGGACTTTCCTGTCCGGAAACTGATCCTGCAGTGCGGCAGCACCCAGCCTGTGGTCAGCATGATCCGCCGCAGTCAGGACGTAACCGATCAGGAGGTTGACAGTTTCATCGCCAGCCGGGACTTCTGCAACAGCTCCGACATCGACGGCGCTGATCACACCCGTCTGATCTACACCACAGAAATGAACGTTCCGGTGACAATCATTGAGTTCCTGCCCCGGGAATAAGCACACTCCCACAGCGGCGCTGTCACTGCCATGGCTTCCTCCGCAGCCGGAGTAGCCTCACGCTGAGAAAGATCCACATACCCACAACACAGTAGCGGTTCAGACCGCTGACCGCATATGGCAATAGTGTCCCCCGGACACGTCCCGCAGCCAGGTTCCAGACCCTGACCGCGTCCGGCAGTTGCTGTTCCCTGAACACGTCCCGCAGTCCTGACCGCATCCGACAGCAGCCACCTCTGGGCCCATCCCTCAGTCTCAGTCTCAGCCCCAATCTCAGCTACGGGCCTAACATCCTCCCTCCAGCCTTCTCCTCCGTCGACCACCCTGCCTCTGCCTCCGCCTCCATTCCGGGATCTCCCCTCCAGGCTGCCAGGCCCTCAACCGCGGGAGGATCTGATCCCCGCTCCCCGGAAGACGCCATGTGCTACAATGACCTCACCGTCTGCGAAGATCCGCAGGCTCAATCAGAGGCCATGGGAGGACAGAAACCGTCAATGGAAAGGCTCATGATCAGCAGAACACCCGCCGCATCCGCCGTTGCCGCAGTCCTGGCCGCGCTCCTGCTTCTGGGGATCGTCCCCAGAACTGCCCAGGCCGGCGTCATCTCCGAGGAGGAGACCCGGGGACTCACCGCCGACCGCATCACCAAAATGTGCGCCAAGATGAAGCCCTCGGTGTATGCCAAAAATGATGAGGGCACCATCCTGCGCAAGGGCTGCCGCTTCCAGAAGGGAACCTACACCATCATCTATGAAGTCACCGGCAGGGACAGCTACCTTAACAGTATGCGGACCAGCGGCATCGTGAACCAGAACGCCCGGGCAGGCGATCAGGAGGAGTTTGCCAAATACTGCAAGTCCTACTCCTGGCTTTACAGCAGCCGGGAGATTGCCCGGAAGATCGCTGTTGAATACCGGGATCCCAAGGGGAACCTGCTGGCCTCCAAATACATTGACACCCGGGACTGCCGGACCGCCGCAGCAGCACCTGCCGCCGGCGCGAAAAATCCTCAGCGGGGGACCGGACCGGCCGATAAGAAACATCAGGACAGGCAACGCAAAGGGAGAAACATGCCATGACCATGACGGATATCAGTCTGACAGATCTTGAGATCCATTCCTTCACCCGCTTCGACCGGGACTGGGCCCTGCTCACCGCCGGAACCAGCGATGACTTCAACAGCATGACCATCAGCTGGGGCGGTCTGGGAACCATATGGGGCATGCCCGTGGCCTTCCTGGTGGTGAAGCCCGTGCGCTACACCTTTGAGTTCCTGTGCCGCCATGACGAGCTCACCCTCTCCTGGTTCGGACCTGAATACAAGAAGGCACTGAAGATCTTCGGCAGCAAGTCGGGCCGGGACACCGACCGGGTGGCGGAGACCGGACTCACCCCCGGAGAGGTGGACGGCGCCATCTCCTACCAGGAGGCCAATGAGGTGATGGTGTGCCGGAAGGTGTTCATGCAGCAGCTGGACCGGAGCAAGTTCCCCGAGGAGGTGCTGCAGTGGTACCCCGAGGGCACCCGGGAAGAGCACGCCCACTATCTGGTCATCGCCCAGGTGAAGAGGATCCTCAGAGATCAGAAGTAACGCCCCAGGGCAGAAGCCGGACTCCAGGAGGCAGACTTCGGACTCCCGGAGGCGAACTCCGGGATCAAGACATATGCCCGGCCCGGATCCCCAAGATCCGGTTGCCTGCCAGGAGAGAGCCCCATAGCACAAAGCACGGCACTATCCTTTCCGGGCCACATCCGTCTCACCGGCATGCTGCACGCAGGTGATCCTGCGCTTATTCCCCCGGGATCAGCCAGCGTGTCCCGTCATCCCAGGTCTCTGCACAACATTCCCTTCGCACCTCCAGCCGCCGCCATCCCCAGCATCCCTGCCCCGCCCTTGCGGTCCTCTCACCTCCCGGAAGTTCCCGCCACATCAATCCTGCCCCGTCCCTCTCACATCTCAGAAGTTCCCGCCACAACTATCTAGCCACGGGCGCACACACATCTCGGGATCCTGAAGTTCCCTCCCCCGGGAAGGACTCCCCCTCAGGGCTGAGAAGCCGCACAAAACCCTGCAAGCGTGATCTGCCGTTTATTTTTTATACAGAATATGCAGAAAGTTTTGGCGCCTGTGGCAATGACGGCTATAAAAGGATCAGTCACGGTGCAACACACCGTTTCCGCCGGCTGGGATCTTTCCTCTTTTTTCTTCATTTGGTTTCTCCTTTGGATTCCGGCCGGGTTTTGGACAGTTGGCGCTTCCGGCAGATGTTTCACCTCCTTAGCATCGCCAGGCAGTGTTGGCTGTCCTGCTTTTTTCCGGGGATCGGTCCCCGCCGTTCCCGCCTCTGCCAGTTCCCGTTCCCCAGGCAGGATCCTGTCCCAGTCCAGTTCCCGTCCCCGGGAGATGCTCCTCCGCCGCAAATTCCCATCCGGCCCCACTGCCCAGCACATCCGCCATCTGCCAGATCTCATCTGCCATCTGTCAGATCGCATCCGCCATCCTTTCAGATCGCATCCGCCACTCTGCCGCCCTCACCGCTCTGCCTCACAGCCTGCACTGTCTGTCCCGCCGCCTGAGATATGTCCTGGCACTTTGCCAGGAAACGCAACCCACGGTCCCGCTCCGGACACATGCCCTGGCTCTCTGCCAGGAAATGCCGCCCCGCACTGACTCACCACCAGACACTTATCCCGCCGCTCTGCCCGGGGCGCCGCCGGGCCGGTTTCCCGCCCCCGGATCTCCGGGATCCGCCATCCGTCCGGTCCCGGTTTTCCGGTGGTGAAAATTGCGGCTCCTCGCAATAATGAAAGATTTTTCCATCAATCTGTGGCACCCGGGCCGGAGATAACTATAAAGTGGAGAAGGAGCCGGTATTGGGGGCGCGTGCCACATGAAGACTGCACTCAGCATGAGACAGATCGCAGACATGCTTACGGGCGGTGTCTGCGCCGCTGCGGGTGTCTGGGGGATCCTCTTCGGCATCGCCGGCAACCATGTGGCTCCCCTGGTGCTGCTGATCTTCGGCCACTTCACCCTGAAGCGTTTCTTCAGGGAACGTGAGAACGCCCGGATTGCCGCCGATGCGGCAGCGGCGGTTTCCTCGGAGTGCACCGGAGGCCGGCGTTTCCCTGTGCATGAAGGCACCGGAACCGTCCGGAAACTGGTTATCGACAGAAGCAACAGTTTTGTGCCCCAGCGCCTGAGGCGCCTGAGCATGAATGGCAGCAGCACCGGCAGACGCTGGTCCCTGGAGAGGTTTGCAGGAAGGATCAATGAACTGGCCAGGCGGGCCCTGGATTTCCTGCCCGGGCTGGAATTCGCAGACAGCATGCGGATCCGTCTTGTCAGCTGCATCTCCGGAGCGGCTCCTCCGGCATGATGGCATGATCCCGTTTAACTGTTAGATTGTTGTTGTCAGAGGTGCCAGTGTCTTGGCACTTTTTTTTGCCCGTTTTTCACGGAGGAGATCAGGAGGCACTCCATGAGTCCGTCTGATGAGCACAGTGGCAGAACCGGCCAGCGGCCGGCCAGTAGATCATCCCCATCCCGGGAAGAGTGGGATCAGGTGACCGATCCCCGGGCCTTAAGCCTGTGGCAGAAGATCCGGTGGCTGTTCTTCACCCCCGCACCCAAGACCGAGGAGGAGCTGGAAGCCGAACGGGAGAAGCAGAGGGAGGAGCAGCGGCAGCGGGAGGAAAGAGAGGCCAAGGAACGGCGGCGGGAGCAGGAACTCACCGAGGAGCAGCGGGCCGCCCTGGAAATGGCCCGGATCCGGAAGCGCAACCTGCAGATCCTGGGGTGCCTCTTGCTGGCCACCCTGGCAGTGTCCGGAACCTGCTACTGGCGCTATGTGGTCACCCATGTGTCAGAACGGGATATCGCCCGGTGCCTCACCAAGTTCAAGGAGGGTGACTATCCCCGCGCCTTTAAGTACTGCTACAAGGCCCGGGAGATCAGTAATCCCGAGATCAAATACAACCTGGCCCAGATGTACGAGACCGGCCGGGGCGTCCCACCCAAGCTCTTTGACACCGCCACCAACCGCAAGGCCGCCCTGAAATACTATGAAGAGGCCGCCGCCGGCAAACTCCTCAAGGCCCAGATCAAGCTGGGCAACGACTATATGACCGGCAGCGCCATCGCCCCCCAGAACGATGATCTGGCGGTGAAGTGGCTCCGGAACGCTGCCCGGAACTCCCATGAGGACTCCACGGAAAAGCTGGTCTCCCTCCTGCTGAAGCAGAAGAAGATCCCCGAAGCCGTGGAATGGCTCAAAGAGCTGGCAGCCGGTCACAATGCCGACGCCGCCTACCAGCTGGCGGTGATCTTCTCCGACGGGCAGGATGCCAAGCCGGACTATGATCTGTCCTTCAGATACTGCAAGCAGGCGGCCAGGGCGGGTCATCCCGAAGCGGAGCACCTGCTGGCCCTGATGTATGAAAGCGGTCTGGGGGTTTCCCAGGACTACAGCCAGGGATTCATTTTTGAGAACCGGGCTTCGGCCCACGGCTCCGTGGAGGCCACCTACCAGACAGCGGTGATGCTGGAGAATGGCATCGGCACGGACATTGACCTGTCCCGGGCCCGGGAGTACTACACCCTGGCCGCCGGCAAGGGCAATGTGGACGCCCAGTACCGGCTGGGATACTTCTTTGAGAACGGCCTGGGAGTGAAGAAGGACTACATCCAGGCCATGTCCTGGTACACCGCAGCCGCCAACCGGGGCCATGCCGGGGCCATGGTGGCCCTGGGACGCATGAACCAGAACGGTCTGGGCACGGCGGTGAACCCCGGGGAGGCCTTCTACTGGTACAAGAAGGCCGCCGAGGAAGACCCCAGTCCTGAGGCCTACTTCAACCTGGGCATGGCCTATGTCAATGGAATAGGCACCAAGGCCGATCCCCAGAAGGCTGTGGAGTACTTCACCCAGGTGGCCGCCACGGGATATGCCCCGGCAGAATATGAACTGGGACTCATCTACTACCGGGAAGAGAAATTCACCCAGGCCGCCAGCTGGTTCAAGAAGGCCATGAACCGCGGACACGCCTTCAGCGCCGCCTACCTGGGATATATGGCCGCCAAGGGAAAGGGGGAGCCGGTGAGCAACTACATGGCCTACTTCTACTTCCTGGTGAGCAATGAGCTCTATCCTGATCAGACCACCCGGGACAACATCCAGCTTATCAAGAACAGTCTGTCCAAGGAGCAGCAGAATGCTGCGGAGATCCGGGCCCAGAAGTTCATCCGCCAGGTACGGAGCATGAACTCCCACCCTGAGCATCAGCACGACATCAGCCGGTGAGATCCGTGACGGTGTCCTGGATAAGACAATGGGTAAAGCCCGTGACCGGATCCGTTCTCCGGAAGAGGCGGCAGTCCATCCCCTCCATCTTGGCTGACTAACTGCCTGCCCTGCTCTGTGACTGTCCTCAAGCATTCACCCTGCCTTGCGTCAGTTGTCCAGGCGTTTTGCTGCGGTCTCTGCTAACATCACAAGTGTTTGATTTGTGGACCTTAAGCTTTCCCCCGTTGTAACATCCTGAAAGTCAGGATCATCACTGCCGCTGAGATCTGCCTCCGGACGCCGGGAATGCTGACTTTGTTCTCTGGAGTCCCTTTCCCATGGCAGCAGCACAACACCTCAGTCTGAACCGCCGGATCTCCCGGTATTTTCTGATCCTCATCTCTTCCATGACGCTGATAGCGGTTGTCAGCATATCCCTGTCCAACCTCACCACCATATCCCAGTCCAGCTCCGCCCTCTTCAGCAGCCTGCTGTCTTCCTGCAGCACCAGTGTGGAAAACTGGCTGGAGAATGCATCCCAGACTGTGGAACGTTATGGCCGGCTCACCCAGGAGGAGAAACTGGCAGTCAGCTCACTGGCGGATGTGCGGACTGCCGGCGTGGTCTCACGCACTGCAGGGGTGATGGACGCCTATTACGCCACCCAGAAGGACGGACGGGTGTACTCCATTCTTGAGGACACCGAGGAGCTGTTCAACTCCGGCTACGACGCCCGTACCAGGGGCTGGTACATGGAAGCCTGGGCCCACCCTGACAGGGTGGCCGTTTCCGCACCCTATGTCGACTACATAACCAAAAAGATGATACTCACCGTCTCCCGGCAATCCGGCGACGGTGTGGCCGCCCTTGACATAACCACGGACGCCCTGTCCGCCGCCGTCAGCAGCCTGAGCATCCCGGGAGACGGCTTTGCGGTCCTCACCTACGGAAGTGACAACAGCATACTTGCCCACAAGGATCCGGCGCTGGCGGACAAAAAGCTGGCGGAGACCGATCCGGCGCTATCCGCCGACTTTGCCCAGGGGATCCTGCAGTCCTCAGCCCAGGGTGAGCCCGGAGAGGTGACCCTGGCCAGCGGGGAGAAGATGCTGGCCATGGCAGTACCCATCACTGCCCGTGGAGTGTCCTGGAAGCTTTTTGTCTTTGTCTCCGAGGATTATTTCTACAGCAGCTTCCGGCAGAGCATGATCCTGTTTGCGGCCGCAGTCCTGATCATCGCCCTGGTATCCTATCTGGCCCTGAAGCATGCGGTTTCAGCCCGGATCGTCGCCCCCCTGAAACAGATCAACCGTCACCTGCTGTCCCTGTCCGCCGGAAGTGTGAAACTGGATTCCTATGTGGCGATAAACACCGGTGACGAGATTGAATCCATGAGCAGTTCCCTTACCAGCTTCCAGAAGCACCAGTATGAATGCGTTCAGCAGCTGACGGCGCAGGTGGAGGAGAACATGCTGACCTCAGCGGAAGGCAGCAGGACCATCAGCGACGGCATCAGCCGGCAGAAGAAGAATGTGGAAGAGGTGCTGTCCCTGATCAGCGAGCTGAATGACATGACTGACAAGATCCAGGAAAGCACTGACCAGGCAGTGAGCAGCTGCGATCAGATGTGCGGATCCACCAGAAAGGGCCTGGATCTGGTGACCGAAACCGAGGAGGCCATGAGGCGCCTGGAAGCCTCCATCGGGACCACCCATGAGGCCGTTACAGGGGTGGCCCGATACACTGATGAGATCGCATCCCTGTCGGCCAGCATCTGGACCATCGCAGAGCAGACCAACCTCCTGGCACTGAATGCTGCCATTGAGTCCGCCCGGGCCGGGGAACACGGCCGGGGCTTTGCCGTGGTTGCCGATGAGGTCCGCAATCTGGCGGTCAAGACCAGGGAGTCAACCGAAAAGATCCAGAGCACCGTCGCCGCCCTGACGGGCAACATGACCAGCACCCTGGAGAAGGTGCAGTCCAGCACCCAGGAGTGCCAGGAAACCGGCAGGAAGAACGCCCAGACCCTGCAGTTCATCTCCGATGTCATTGCCCGGCTGGAGGAGACCGGCTCCCAGGTCCGGCACATCACGGAATTCACCAGGGCACAGCAGGATATGCTCAGTTCAGCCAATGGCAACATCGGGAAGATCAGCAGTGATCAGTCTGACATCGAGCATTCCTTCAGCCGCATAACCGAGCAGTCCAGGGACGCCGAGGAGAACACCCGGAAGATCATTGCGGCTCTGATGCTGAACTGAACCCGGATCCGCTGGATCTGCTCTCCGGTTCCGCTTCCCCTTCCTCGGCTCATTCCGGCTCAGGAGGAGCGGCGCCGCGAACCGGCAACCACCCCGAAAAGATCCGCCCGGAGATACGACATGACCCCGGTCCTGGATCCAGCCTCATCCATCCAGGCTCCATCAATGCACATCAGTTCTGATCCGGCCCCAGATCAAGAACCCTGTCAGCGTACCGGATCCCGGCTCTGCCCGGATGTCTGCTCTGTGATGTTCTCAACTGTTGTGCTAGCATATGCTGCGTCCCGGAGCTCTCCGGCAGGGTGGCAGGATGCCGGATCGAGCCTGAAGATCCGCTACGATCCGGCCAGATTTGCATGCGGCAATCCCCGGCCGGCAGAAAACAGCCAGGTCTGGTCAGTTAAAAAAAACACCGCCACTGGGCCCAGGACATATATGGCATGTATGTAGCGCCAGGTCCCGGGCGCACAGCGCGGGAAGCATGCTCCCACGGACACTGCTGCAACGCCTGGCTGCAGCAGCTGTCACGCTCCGGCAGCCTGGATCCAGCAGCCCGGGTGACGCGGCGGCAGTTCCATCTCCAGAATCTAAGGCATGAAATTCCGAACATGAGCACCAGCAAACCTGTTTTCCTGCAACTCTCCCGCCTCCTCCCCCGGACAGGAGCTATCCTTTCCGCCCTTTTCCTGCCAGCCATATCCCCTGCTCAGGAACTCATGCATGTGGAGTCCCCGGAAGGCTGGAGCGTGGTGAGCCAGAACCCATGCGATGCCTTCATTGTTTTCCAAAACAACCAGATCCGGGACAGCAACTTCATCTACTATCTCATAACTGAGCGTGAAACCATTGCCGTCTCTGACATCACAGGGATCCTGACCGAGAAAATGAAATGCCAGAATCCGGAGATGAAGAAGTCCGGGATTGGTGCCATCCAGGTCTCCTGCACCAACGATCTGAGCATCAGCGTGTGGGAGTCCAGCGTCAGTTACCGGGGTCAAGACACCCCCATCTACTCGGCAATCATCCTCAAGAACATGAGCCGGGAGATCCTGAAGCATGAACTGCCCAAACTGGTGCAGACCTCCATGATCTACCAAGACTTTGCCCTGAATGCCGCCTACACAGGTAGCTGCCGGGATGATCAGGGGGATGAAAAAGCCCGACGCGGGATCACCCTCCCCCGGAAGTACTGAACCATGTCACCATTGATCCCAAGGTGAAGCAACCGCACGGGACGCCCGCAGTCGCACTGCCCCGCCGCTCCGCATCTCTCCCAAACCATCCGGGATCCGGGGCCTGCTCCGGCGAGCAGATCCCTCCACGCTCCATGCCCAGGCCTCCTTACTCCAGGCCTCAGTATCAATGTTCCAATCTCCGGGACTCAGCCTCCATGCTCTTCCGGACCCTCCACAGCCTGTTCCCCAGGCTGCCAGGACGGAAACAGCAAGCATGCTGAGCGGCAACCTGCTCCCATGATCTGTGCTCCTTTGCCCCAAGCGGATCATGGACCGCAACGGATGTCCGTGATCATAGTCAAAGTTTAGCACTGTCGGAGAGTGTGATCTGTACCGGAAATGAACATCCTGCGTATAATAGATAAATAGTCAGATCTATTTCCGGATCTTTCCCATGATCTGAAATAAACTTCCGTGTCAGGCTCCCGGCAGAGAGGGGTGCCCGAAACAGGGGGATCGGATCAGAGAAAAGCACTGATCCCGGATACGCTGAACTGACGGAACAGAAAGGAGACACAGCCATGTCGTCGTATGTTAATGCCACCAACAGTCCGCTCACCATGATGGACGTCTATGCAATGAAGCACCAGAGCAGCCAGCAGGCGGAAATGGCCCTGACCCTCGTTAACGGTGCCGTGGCTGCTGCCCAGGAGGCCACCCAGGCTGGAAGCGCCCTCCATGCCCCTGCTCCCCACATCAGTTCAGCCGCTCCTGGAGCCGTGCCAGGCGAGCGTCTGGGCGAAAATGTGGACATCTCGGTCTGAGTGAGCTGCAGTCAGCACACAGATCAGACTGCCGGATCCTGCGTTGCCCGCGGTCATGATCCGGTCTTCTGAGTTTTGACTTTTTTAAGTTTCAGCTTCAGGTCGCAGTTTTTGGTCGCAGTTTTTTTTAACACAGAGAAGTACCAATCCCAAAACTCATCTGTGGTTCCGTCTTGAGTGGTCTCCGGGCCACTCTTTTTTTTTGGGGCTTAATTAGCTCCAGAGATCCAGAAACCGGCAGCAGACACAGGAAACCGGAGATGCGGTGGGCTTGTTGTCCTTTGCTAAATATAACCGTTGTAATTTGCTAAATAAAACTGTTACTTATGCTAATTAAAACTGTTGCTGGTTTGCATCTTCAACAGGGAGTTCGTGACTGACCTCAACTGAGCGGGCTTGCGGCTTCTGTTCCTGGGACGTTTTGCTGTTTTCTGCCTTCTTCCTCTCGGCATAGATCCTGTTGAGTACCCTCACCAGGATTTCCCCAGAGTCACGTACTGTTTGCTCCTTGATCTTGATCTGAAGCATTTCCAGCAGTCTGTCGTTGTTCGTGTCATAACCACACTTGGCAGCGATTTCCAGACAACTGTTGATGATCTCCTCATCTGACGCTAAATCAGGATCTGACACAATTTCTTCAGTTGCATCGATGATCCGTTTCCGGGATTTGGCCATTGCAGATTCAAACTCCTCCTTCGGGATGGTCAGATCCTGGTATTCCCTGATTTTCTGAACATCGTTTCTCTTCAGAGCGTTGATCATGGGTTCAATGGACTTGAAGTGTTCCCGGAACACGGTGTGGATTACCTCAACCGAAAGCGTCTCACGCCCCAGTTCCAATTCCCTCATTTCTGACAGCACAAACAGTTTCATGAGGACATCAATGACCCCCTGACTGCATTCAAAAAGTGCATTGCCGATTTCTTCCGGGATGGACACTGGGTCATTCTTCAGAACCCCATGCTTCCACAGATTACTGACAAACTCTCCCCATTCCCCAGAGAGTAGCCCACTGCTGTCAGGCACCAGCCGTTCCCAGGCATAGATCCCGCAACTGGCAAATCTCCGTGCGATCCTCAGATTGTCCTGGAAGAACTGGAGAGCCTTGGGAGTACCGGCATAAAGGATCGGGATTTTCAGGGTGTTGGAGAGGCTGACCATGAAGTTGAACAGGATCTCATGATTGTTCCGGCAGTGAACCAGGTTCTGGATCTCATCAATAACGAGCAGACCAACCTTGTGCCTGTCCATGAGTTCCAATGCTCTGGCCATCAGTATTTCCAGGGTAATGCGCCTGCTGTTGTGGAAATCATTGGAGTATTGTTTTTCAACGAGATTTGCCAGTTCAGTAATGATCCGGGTGAAGAGCACCTTGACACTGCCATCGGCAGGACAGTCAACCTTCAAGTAGATAACCTGAACAAAACTCTGACCATCCGGCAGGTGATGCCTCACAGCCTGTGGGAACAGCCCCAGTATTTGCTCTATCGCATATGACTTGCCTATTCCGGAACAGCCTACAACCGAAGCTGACAGACTGCTCTGAGCCCGGCTGAAGGGCTTGCCGTTCTTGTAATGCTCCAGCACTTCCATGGCTGTGGGGATACTGGCAGTTTCATTTATGCTCCGGTTCCTGTACCCAAGTTTGAGCATCAGGACAATGATATTGTGGAGTTGGATATGACGGGACAGGGGAAAGAAGGCTTCTGAGGCCAGTGACATAAGATATGATGACCGCTGGATCCTGTTGGCATGATCGGCGACGCTGTCAGGTTCATCCTCCAACTGCTTGCATAAATGCCGGATGGTCATAGTGCTAAAGTCCGGTAGCACCGCAGTCAGGGGATTGGCTGTGATCTTTCTGTCACGGCTGTACACATAGTCGGTAAAGGAGACATCCTTTACATCCGGTGCTGGTGCTGATGCTGATGCTGACGCTGATGCTGATGCCGGTGTCTGGGAAAGAGACTGACCGGCTTTTGCATCCAGGGTCTCAGATGCACAGTCTGCCGCTGTGCACCCGATGTTGTTCTTGCTCTCAGTCATGAATGTCCCAAATGGATGTCGGATAGCGCCCTCCGGACTCTGTGCTACTGCCTTTTGCTGTAATGTTACCGGTGGCAGTTTCTCCGGATGCTGTGTTGCTTGTTGTATTTTGCGTAGCCTGTGCAGCAGTGTCGGTTGTAGTCCCTGAGGTGCCACTGGGAGAGACTGGAGGAGCGGCTCTGTTAGCGTCTGCTCTGTTATTGTGGTTCGCTTTGGATGAGTTGTCATCCGACATGCGTCGGCTTTCCTTTTGCTCCCGGATCATTTCTTCTTTCCGGGCGCTGACAATGTTTCCGATCTTATTTTTGGCATCCTGAAGATCTTTCGTCTTTAACTTCTTGGCTTGGTCACAAATCGCGCTCACCTTGGCGAACGCTTCTTTTCGCTCCCAGTCATACGTCTCCTGAGCCTCCTTTACCGCAGTCTTCCGGGCTTTGTTCAGAAGATTTCCCTCATGAAGTGTTTTGCCGCTATATTGCGAACTCTGGGGAGCCAACTGACACGCAACAAAATCACCCGGACTGTCAGGATTGGTGAAGAGATACGCCTCTGACAAGTCAGCCGGATCAAGGGCGATCCAGACATCTTTCGGCCGGTACGGACTGCTGTTCCTGATGAATGCCCCCTGGGATTCAAGCTGATCATTCCAATACCTCAGTGACGTTATCGGGGCACCGGAGGCCAGGATCCCTTCCCTGGAAAATGAGGCCGGATACCGTGGCAACAGAAGAGCCCTAACGGTCTGGATGTTGCTGATCCCAGTAAGGCAGTTTCTTCCAGTTGCCTTACCCCAATTCCACATCTCAAGGCATGACGGATGCCCCCTGTCAGGGTATCCTTTCGGCAGCGGCTCCTTCACACGGTTGTTGCAGGCAATCGCCATCAGTATGACGATTTTCCGGTATTCGGCCAGAGTCAGATACGCCTTAGGCCGCAGATCCTGAGCTCCAGCTTTCTTAAGTTTAACATCGGAGGAGCGGGACTCCTGGCACTGAGGCAACTGATCCTGAATAAGACCTATGAGCCTTTCCACATTCCCCTTCTGATCACCCCGGTAGGATCCGGTGTTATGTAGGGTTATGCCCAGATTCCTGACCAGAAAGTCGCTCTGATACCCCGTAAGCTCAGCATTGTCACAGACAACCTGTGCCGGAAGACCGGAGCAGGGCCATTTGTCAGAGGAGATCTCGACGCCGTAACGGCGGCAAAAAGCAACCTTGGAAGCAAAGGCGGAATAGAGTGTGTCAGCCGCTGTGATAAAATTTGAGCTTTCAAAGGTGACATTGACCCCGGTGATCATGCCGGAAAACACATCGGACACCACATAGATCGTTGGCCGGCCGATCACCTGGTTCCGATCCTGTTCGCTCACCAAGTAGATATTGTCGAGGGTAGAGTCAATTTCGTAGATCCCTCCAGGGCCTTCCACCATGTCTGCGACCGAGCCCCTTAACGATCTGATATCCTTTTTGAACCTGATCTCTGAGTTCTGCTTCTGGGCCTTCTCAAGTCTGGTATGGTGCCGCTCAAAATAATACCGCAGCTGAGTCCTGCTGGGGGCGGGAGTATCCGGATATTTCTTCTCCCATTCTCCAAGACTGAGAATGTAGGCCTTTTCCAGGGAGACATGCTCCTGCTTCAGAAGGTATTTCTGGCAGATTTTCTCCAAGTGAGCCTCGACTTCCGGGGTCCGCTGGCATTTGCCCTTGCGGCCGCAGGTGGTGTTCCCGGTTTTCCTGCCGCTTTCCGGAATGAGTGCCGTAACCGAAAGCCCCTTTTTCCAGAAGGCCAGCAGGTTTCTCTTCAGTTGAATGAGCAGCTTTTTTTCTCCGCCTGTGGCGTCCCGGAAGGCAGAACTTCTGGTTACTGGATCATAGAGTCTTGGATCGCTTACCAGTTTCTGGATTGAGTCGTATTTGCTCTGGGCCCGCTCCATGATCTTGGCGGAAACTTTGGACATCCGGAGTTTCTCATATGGATCCTGGATGTATTTGGCCACACCTTTCTTCAGTGCGTCGCTAATTTGCTTTGCTGAAAAACACTTCAGTTCAATGGAGTCCTGATCCATCGGGAAAAGGCAGAACTCATCATTCTTCATGATCCGGATTATCCGGAAGCAGGTCCCCTCAATTTCCAGGACTTCATTTACCGCTGTCATGCTTATCTCCGTCTGTCTGGTGTTCCTGGGAACTGGCGCATGAACATCCTTTGCCGACGCACTCTGAATTGGCAGGCGAGAAGTCCCGGAGGATTGAAGATACTATTTTTTTCTGAGCCAGGGGGAAGTTCCACAGTTTGCAGGCAACAAGAATACGGAGGCAGTCACTGAGGCTCAACTGCGTTCCATGCAGTTCAATAAGATGGCTGCACTCACTGTACGGCAGTTCCGGAGCCGCCTCTGTGATCTCCATCATCAGATCGCTGATAAACCGTAAATCCTGATCGGTCAGCCTTGTGAGGGTGTTTCTAACACCGGAGAGAAGTTTGAAATTAGCCTTGAGGTCAGGGGTAAATTCGGAAGAAAGCCAGATGGCATAGGGGACGCCCTTGCGTTCCCAGTATTTCTCCTCAACCTGGAGTTTGCTGTTGGTTCGGGGCTCCAGCAAGGTCTCCCTTGTGTCTTTTATCTGGATCGCCTTGTAGGAAAACTGAGCATTCCTTGAATAGGTAACCAGAAAATCGCTGGTCATGACTATATCACGGCCGCCGACTCCCGGGTGCTGCAATCCCATTTCATGACAGATGTCCCGGGTGTTTGCCGGGTCGAGAGGATACTGCTCCCTGACATCGACCACATCATCCTGCCGCTCAAGGATAAAGAAGGCCAGGGTCTCACCGTAGGATAACGTGTGGATGGTTCGTTTGAATTTTTGGCTCCAGATACGGCTACAGCCTACCGGTGATTTGACGTCCCTGATGGTAAGCCATGGGTTGTAATTGCGGAACTTACCCTGGCCACGGCCCTTGCTGATCCAGAAGTCATAATCATCAGCATAGTTGGTTCTTGCTTTTGGCACAACAAAACTCCCCACAAACCTCAAAGGTTATGGTAACAGTTTTATTTAGCAAAAGCAACGGTTTTAATTAGCAAACTACAACAGTTTTATTTAGCTAAGTACACTTGTGACTGAAAGGTTCTGCATTGCCAGTTCCGGAGAAGGAGAAGGTAGTTGATGCTGCGGCAGCGCCTGGGAAGATCCTGTGGCTGAAGCCGTAAACCGAAGACTGGAGCCAGCGGACATGATGACCGGACGGACAGTGCCGGAAATGTTTTCTGGAATGATGGGAAGTTGCTCCGGAAAGGTGTCCAGGACGGAGATCCGAGACTGCCCGGAGCAGAGCCAGGGAATGTGAGTGTCATACCTTCACATTGCGGTCTACAGTTCCTTCTCCAGGACAGTTTTTCACAGATGGATCGGGGCAGGCCGTCAGCCGTTCACTTCTTTCCGGTCACCCTCAGCCGGATCCGATCTTTCCGGCTCTGGCGACCAGCTGCCGTCCGGTCCCAGCGCACCGCTCCCGGAAAACGCCATCCCCTGCGGGCACCGCAGATCCGACCTGATCGCCCCGGGAGCCGCTCCCTTAGCCCTCAGGCTCCCCGCCGGAGCCGGAAAGACTGCAGACGTGGGAGGTGCTGCCCATCATCACGCAGCACTCACTCGACGGTAAACCACGCAATGCTGATGGCCGAGAAACTGATCTGTCTCCTTTTATTTGTTTTCAACGGTGTAAACCACGCAGTGGCTGAGGGCGGAGAAAGGCAACTCAACGGCTTTGCCGTAAGGATCCTGCACGATCATGGAACTCTTATCCGGAGACAGCCCCAGAACAGACACCGCATGCCCCGGAGAAATACCGTCAGCCAGTGCGTTGAAGAGCCCGCCTGCATGCCCAAGCACCACCGGGTACCCATTGTCGATATTAGTCTTGATCTGTTCAATAGCATTCTTATCTGTCGGGAACTTCTCAAAATTCACCCTCACGGAGTTCCCAAACAAGGCCTGGAGACCAATGGCGGCATCCTTCATGCGCATATTCACCGGATCTGAATTGCTGAGCATGGGTGTCAGCTCATAATTTTCTGTCTTTGTAGCCATAAGGTGCATCTGCATGGCGTTTTCCAGTGCCACCACCCAGTTGGCACTCCTGCTCCCGAAAGTCTCACTGCCGTTGGTGTAGCGTCCCAGGGGAACATCATACTGCTTGTTCCCCAATCGCACCAAAACGTACCCCTCTGTTTCGCTGGGCGAGAACAGCTGTTCAATTGTGCCACGGCTGGTGTTCAGCGCAGTGATGATGGATGACAGGAACCAGCAGTCCTGAAGTTTGGGATCCTGCTTCACATCGTCAATGCGGGGCGAACCGTGGGGGTAAAGCATTTTCTGCAGAAGTGTGGCATCGCGGGTGTCACTGTTTTCGTAGGGCTCGAAGGGAATCAGCCCGGTCTTGCTGCCCAATCCAGTCAGTCTGCCCATCTGCTCGTAGTCCATGGACACTGGCTGAGTGTCTTTGGGCAGAGGTTTTATCTGGTAACCCATTGTGGGGGCCAGCAGCATCTCCGTCCTCTCCCGGAGGGTAGCATTCGCCCGGGCCTTGGAGGAGGAACGGAAGAGACTGACAAAGCTCACGATTGAACGGCCGATCTTGGAGAACAAGTTGGAGAAAAAGCCCCGGGTCTTGGGCGCCCGCAGATTATCGATGACTCTGATCTGCTCCTGGGAAAGTCCATTGCACTTGTGAAACTTCACATTCTTCAGCATGTTGTCCGGGAGAGCACTCTCCTGCGGCACCCCCGTCGCCTGGACAAGAGAATCATCGTCAAGGATTTCAAAATCGTTGTTGCCGGCAGTGCCTACAGATCCGGCACCCCCGGGCTCCTGTTTGACAACAAAATCGCTAAGATCCTCACTGCTGTTCAGATTGCTGCTCTGCGGGTTATTCGAAATTCCAGTCATACAACACCTCCAAACTTGTTATCATTGCCAGTCCAGTCCGCACCTGATCCAGCGCAGCCTCAGCTCAGACGTTCAGGGCCAGTCCGCTAAGCGCATGATCCACTTCACCGGCAGCGTCACTGCCGGAGGCATCATCCTCCGGCTTCCTGCCGCACACCAGGATCTTCACCCGGGCAACTTCACCCACAAAGTCATTCAGATACTGCCCCAGATCCTGAGCAGTGAGATCAGCGAGGGAAAACTTGAACTGCACCGTGAGCGCATTCCGATCCCCGGACAGGGACGTGGTGACCCCGTTGGTAGCGGAAAAAAGATATTGGCGGTGCATCAGCTCCCGCAGGATCTCCAGTTCACGATCAGATGTCAGCAGTCCGATTTCAGCGAAGAACAGCATAGAATTGTCCGGATCCAGATAGCAGATATGCACAGGAGGGATCCATTTCTCCCCCACGGTGATGGTGCACAGGCCGTCATCGCCCAGCACATCTCCGTCTGTGCCCAGACTCTTGGCCAGATCCCGCATCAGCATTTTGGCGTTGCTCAGACTCATGTTCATTCCTCACTGACAGACTTTTGATAGAACTGTCATGCCAGCCCTTCTGGCATAACAACGTTTGCAAAGGGAAAAGGTTAAAACCCCGGAGGAGCTTTTTTCTGGGACAGGATGTGCGCCGGGAACGGAGCTGGCGCAGAGGGTTCAGATCTGGTTCCGGCAGCGCTTCGGCAACAACAGGATCAACTGCTACAGTTACTGCTTCGGCTTCAGCATTTCATCTTCACCTTCAGCAGCGGCGATGGCGCGGGCCTCGGCAGCGGCGATGGCGCGGACTTCGGCAGCGGCGGCAGCGGCAGTTTCTGCCTCATTTCCGGTACCACATCAGATCGGTGTCAGCAACACCGGTGGATCCGCAGCGGTGCCAGGATCCGGACCGGACAGCCATAAGTTTCGGTGACGGCTGTGGTGCTGGAGTCCGGCACTGAACAGCCGTAAAAGCCTTCCGAATGATCCGGGCAGCCGCCGATCCCGGGAGCCTGCGTCAGTTCAGATCGTAGGCGGACTCGCAGTCCTGTTCGCAGTTCATCTCGTGCCGCACCAGCTGACCGCCGGTGATGGTGTAGTAGCAGTCCAGATCCCGCATGGAGGTGCCCGCCGGCTGGGGATCACCTCCGTTGTCCGGATAGTTGAAGGTGGTGCACTTCATCTGCCGGGCCGGATCCAGGCGCATCTTGTCCCGGTTGTAGGTGGCGGAAACTAGGCACTCCTCATAGGATGTGGCTCCCTGGGGAGAATAGGTGCGGATCTGAAAACCATCCCCGTCCTTAGTGATGGTCAGGGAATGGTTCCAGGGATTGGTCCACGTGCCGGCAAACTCCCCGGGAACGGCAGCAGAAGCAGAAAATCCGGCAAGCATGGCAGCAATGCCGGCGGCAGCGGTCAGTAGTCTCATGGTAAAGCCTCACAGAGCATGCACAGCAGTCAGCGTGTCATCAGAAGCAGACATCTGAAGCGCGCACAGAACAGTACTCACACTTTATCTACTTACTATAAGCAGATTAAGTGCAACAATAATATACGGACAACAGCACAAACAACAGCGCAATTGACAGTATGATCGGGAAAAGCAGATGGAGCGGATCCATCGGGTATCCTGCTCCGGGCTCCGGTGCGTACAGTCCCTATGCGTCCAATGCTTAAATGCCGGAAAGCCCAAGGGCGGGGCAGCATGGCACTGATCGCCACCCGGACTGCCGGACTGCCCGCATCTGTTTCAAAGCGGCACATCGCCGGAAACAGCAATGGCAAGTAGCACTTCTCTGGAACCGGCAGTGACAGAAGGTCACGACAACCAGGTGCACAACGCCAGGGAGATCAGCAGCACTGCTTCAGTCAGGGCTGAACAGCAACTGATGGCCCTGTGTCATAGCAAAGAAGGACAGCGACGACAGCATCAGGGCAGCCATGGAGGAACCGTGACAGTGCCGGGCTCTCCCCCACTGGGGTTCTCCACCCCCACTGGGACACTTCCCCACTTGCGCTCCCCCACTGGAGCGCTCCCAACTGGGCCCTCCCCCTCTGCAGGGGATTATAACAGGAAGGATCCCGGTGAAATGTGCCCGGTGTGTAACTATGGGAGGCAGGGCGGTGACCGCAGTCCCCACAGTCATGGGGGCAATCCCTGAAGACCGATGGTCAAGACGAGGCAGCCAGACAGACCATCAGAGCAGTCTACAGACCATCAGGGCATCTCCCAGACTCGGTGAATGTCCGACAGACCAGAGAGAGTAGCCGGCATGAGAGTTGGAGAGCAAAAGATCAAGGATCAGGGAACAGGAAAAGGAGAAAGCCATCAAGAAGGCAGGATCACCAAGCTTTAAGATCTCCAACTCCAACTCCAACTCAGTTCCGAATTAGATCCCGGTTCAGATCCAGATCAAACCCAAGTTGCGATCCGGAAGATGAGCAGAATGAACCCGAATTACCGGTCAAAAGGAGAAAAATCAGGGGAAAAGGGGAAATTTTGATGCAGATGGTGCGGAAGAAGGGACTCGAACCCTTACGCCGAAGCACCAGAACCTAAATCTGGCGCGTATACCAGTTTCGCCACTTCCGCAAAAATGGGGTGAGAGATGGGGCTCGAACCCACGACAACCGGAATCACAATCCGGGACTCTGCCAACTGAGCTACTCTCACCATGCCAGACTGTTTGGCGTGCCCTACAGGATTCGAACCTGTGACCTACTGCTTAGAAGGCAGTTGCTCTATCCAGCTGAGCTAAGGGCACACAGACCATTCACCGGAACCCGTAAGGCCAGGCGACGTGTGTATAGTAATAATTTTTGCCGTATGCGTCAAATAAATTTTTCAGATCCGCTTTTCAGGCGGCTGAAGTCTGCCCAGAAAAACCGGATCTGGCCGGGTGCACTGCCCCGGAGGATCACTTTGAGCCAGACCCGATCCGGCTGGCATGGCATGTTTGGTGACCGGAGCCTTTCTGACAGATCATGCACCCTGCCATGATCCCGGCCAGCCTCAACCCTGCCCGCCGTCTGCCATTAACTGTGAACTGCCCTGCCGGCTCTGGGCTGCTGTCAACCACAACCGCCGCCGCCTCAGCCAGGTCAGTCCGCATTTCTGCCCCGTAAACGGCAAAGGCAGATCCAGGGAAGCCCAGATCTGCCTTCATCAGGAGTTCTGTCACCGGGAAACGGTGTTCCCGGAGAGGTCACTCAGTAATCATCATAGTCAATGGTGTCTGAGGAAGAGGGCTGGGGACGGACGCCGTTCTCCCTGAGGTAGGTTTCATGCTCCTCGGCCCAGGTGTCCAGAGAGGTGGCGGTACCGCCCTTGACTCCCATGTCATAGCCTTCTCTTGAAATGGGAACAACCTGGGTGTAACCGGATTTGGTCATGTTCACCTGGACATAGCCGCCGGAATGGAACTCACGGTTCTCCGGGACATCCACGGAGAAGTTCTCATTGTTGGAGGTCAGGAGGTTCAGCCTCAGACCGCGGACGTTGTTGGCCGACTTCACCGCCTCACCCACCAGCAGACCCAGACCGGCGCCCACAAGACCTCCAACCAGTGCTCCCGTGGAGGATCCCCTGGTTCCATGGTAGTGATGGCCGTGATGGTAGCCATGATAGTGGTGGTGATTGGTGTTGTAGCCCACCACCGATCCCAAAACCGCACCGCCCACAACGCCGGCCGCCGTGGCAGTGTCAGAATCATACTTCTCCTCCCGGATAGTCACCGGAGTGGCACTGATGATCCGGGCATAGATCACATCGTAAGTGGTTCCCTCCTCCATGACACGGCGGTTCTGATCATCATAGTTATAGGTGCAGCCGGTCAGTGAAAGCAGCGGCAGAGCCGCCAAGGAAGCGATCAGCGCGGTTTTTAAAGCGAGAGTTCTCATTGAAATTCCCATGCAAAAAAAGAAATCACCCTATTGAGACAACAAGGTTCCCCAAAAGTTCCCAGGGGAGCAGATGCTCCCTCTCCTTGATCTTGATCTGCAAATCCCCGGGACACATGATCGCCAAGGAAACAGATCCTGAACAGCAGACGCTGATCAGGCCACCGGCTCATGCTCATCTTAGCCTGATGCATCACCCTGTACTGTACCGTACTGTACTGCACTGTGCTTAACCGAAGCATAATCCTGGCCTGACGATACGCTCCTGATCTGCCGGAGAGCGGCAGGATCTGCGCCCGCTCCAGGGCAGGTCCCATAACCCAGTAACCGCCCTCTGATCAGCCTGATCCATCTGCTACTCATAAACCTGACAGCAGGGAGTTCCGATGACCGCAGTGCCTGGATGACAGCATCAGCCAGCACCGCAGACGCACATGCCCAAAGCCCAGTGAGCGGTTACCAAGAACACCGTTACAGCAACACAGGGGGAACAAAACCATTCCAGTTCAACCATGAACAAGTTGAAGTGAAAAACAAGAGATGCGGGAAAGCAGAAATTTAAGGAACTGAAAAAGACAAGAAGAAAGAGGAATGGTCGGTGATGTAGGATTCGAACCTGCGACCTCCTGATCCCTAACCAGGTGCACTACCGGGCTGTGCTAATCACCGACTCTGGCAAATTTTTCTGGTCGGTGATGTAGGATTCGAACCTGCGACCCCCTGGTCCCAAACCAGGTGCACTACCGGGCTGTGCTAATCACCGATCTGATGGTCGGTGATGTAGGATTCGAACCTGCGACCCCCTGATCCCGAACCAGGTGCACTACCGGGCTGTGCTAATCACCGACACCGACAATCTTGCGCTGTCGTGTGTAATTATATGGATACCCAGAACAGCGTCAAGCATTTTGAAGAAATTTTGTGAGTAAGCCCTCGTATCCGGTTTACTGCCGGGCAGCAAACCGCCACAGCAGGCAGTAAACCATCAATGTGGCCACAAAGAAGACACCGGCAGTCAAGCTTCGCTGTCAGCAGCAGCACCTGGACGCATTGCTGGGGCGAACTGATGGCCATGGCGCTGACAGGCAAATGCAGCGGACACAAGTGATGAGGGCTCAGGCTGGGGATATGATGTGATGTGATGTGATGTGATGCGGTGCGATGTCATTTCATGTGGTGTGGTTTCATGTGTCATGTAGTGTGGTTCATGTGGTGGAGATGGGAACAGAGATGGAGATGGAAATGGAAATGGAAGGTGAAGTGGAAAGGGAAATAACTGAACAGCTCAGATGTTGACATGGGATGCCCAGTGCCGTTCCCCCAGGCAGGACCATGCAGCGGGAATTCTCCGAAGACAGCCCAAGCCCGGGGATGCGGCCAAAACCAGATACCCCCAGGCAAGTGCCATTCTGGCCGATCCCTGCCAGTCACAGGCTGCTCATCAGGCAGCCAGGGGCCTGGCCGGAAAGCCGGCTATGTTCTGTTCTGCTAGCATGATCAACATGTTAAGCCTGCACTTTTACTGTACAATTATGGGGTGCCACAGCCTCTGGAAATGCCATGTTTTTCATGAATTGGCTAATTCCAAAGATCCCCAGCATAAAATGGACAACGAAGCCCTGACCGAGATGCAGCAGAAGTATCCCATCGATAAGCTTCAGAAATGGGGGCATTCCTGACCAAAAACGCTGACCGGGTCGATATCATCGGTAAGCTTTATAACTACCTGACCATGCCCGGCAATGCCAGGGACCTGAAAAAGACCGGCTGGGCGCATGAGTTTGCCAAAAATCCGGACAAGGCACTGCAGAAATTTGTCATGAAGAATCTCGGCCACGGTGCCAGCATTGTTCCCGGTGACGTTGAGAAACTGGCCGGCCTCCTTAAGAAATATGTGACAGAGATAGGCTCAAAGCAGACCACAGAGGAAAAGGCGGCAGCCCTTAAGGAATTCATGAGCAAGAACTTTCCCGAAGATATACATGTTGTTGAGCAGGACAGAGAGGAACAGGGTTCCGGATCCTCCCTCCACAGTCTCTTCAACACGGTGCTGAACACCGCATTCTTCCGGCAGACCTCCAAGATCGGTCTTGACTTCTTCCGGCAGGAAAAGACCCCTGTGATGTTTCAGATCTCCGACTTCAGGGGAAAGACTGACGCCAGCAAGATAAAGAAAATTCCAAATTCTGGAGACGAAAGGTTCAGCGACGCCAGATTGAATATAGACAGCATGGGCAATCTGTCAGACAAATGGTGGAAGAAAACCTCCACGGCAGACTTCGATCCCAATCTGAACTGTGCACCCATCACTCATTCGGAAATCCGCCATTTGGCCAAGATCACCACTGAGGCTGACAGCCAGGGCAACGATCGTCTGAGACTTTACCTGGTCAAAGGACATTTCCAGTAAATGACCGGATGATCCCAGAATCATCCCTTCCTTCCGGATATGCCGGAATGGGGGAACTGAGCTGGAGACCGGGACGCTTGGCGTTCCCGGTCTCCTCATCTGTGGACGCTGTGTCAGGTTGCAGCAAGTAGCTTTGGATCTCTGCACTGCTGTCCGCTGACTTCACAAAGTTTTCTCTCACCAGTAGCCCAGCCCATCCTTCGTTCCCCTAATCAGAAAGCCACGCTGCACCAGGACCCTATCCCTGGGCTCGATGTCATCGGCGTAACCCTGGCGGGAAAGTCTCACCGGGTGGACTTCCTGACTCTCCGCCGAACACTTCGGCCCTCAGCCTTCCCACTGGAAGGAGCCTCACTCACAAACCAAGATGCCAATGGACCGAGGGGAAATAACAAAATACAACATCCTGAACAAAGCCACCCTCTGCTCCGGCAGTAAGTCCACCTGTGCTATCATCAGCCGCACTTAAATAACGGGACTGGATCACAGACACTGAAGGCAAACTTTGACAAATCTGATCAGATTGTCTATTCTTTATCCAATTTCCAAATTATATGAATGCTATTAACGACATAAATTAGCATACATTCAACAGTTACAACTCTACAAGCAAGAACCAAATAAACCGTCCGGAGCAGAGTGCTGCTATCTCTCCTCCTGATGCAAGCCAAAAAAAGGGTAACTACAATGATTGATTACGCACCCGGCATGAGGACCATCATCCGCGATGAAGAGTGGATGGTAAAAAAGATTGAAAAGAATAATCTTGGCAATCTTGCCCTGCACTGCATCGGGATTTCACCTCTGGTGAAGGATAAGGAGGTGATCTTCCTCACCGATCTTGAGGCAATCAAAGTTGTAAACCCGGCAGAGGTCCAGCTGATAGCAGACACTTCATCACATTTCAGGCGAACACAGCTGTACCTGGAAAGCCAGTGGCGGCAGCAGATCCCGACCGACACAGATCTGCACATCGGGTACAAGGGGGCGATGGATCCCATGCCCTATCAGCTTGAGCCCGCCCAGATCTCCCTCCGCAGACCGCGTCAGCGGATCCTGATAGCTGACACAGTGGGCCTTGGCAAGACCCTTGAGGCGGGGATCCTGATGAGCGAGCTTATTGCCCGGGGTAAGGGCAAGCGGATACTCGTTGTCACCATAAAAAGCATGATGACACAGTTTCAGAAGGAAATGTGGAACCGCTTCACCATCCCCCTCATCCGGCTGGATTCCCAAAAGATCCACAGCATCCGTGCGAAACTGCCATCCAACTACAATCCGTTCTTCTACTACGACAAGACCATCGTATCCATTGACACCCTGAAGCGGGACGTGGAGTACCGCACCCACCTGGAAAACGCCTACTGGGACATCATTGTCATCGATGAAGCCCAGAATGTTGCCGAGCGCGGAGGAGGCCAGGCACAGCGTTCAAGGCTGGCAAAACTGCTGGCAGATCGCTCTGACACCATGATCATGCTGTCGGCAACACCTCATGACGGCCGTCCAAGGAGCTTTGCCTCCCTGATGAATATGCTTGATCCGACAGCCATAGCCAATCCCGACGATTACACCAAAGACGATATCAAAGGTCTGTGCATCCGCCGGTTCAAAAAGGACGTGAAAGATCAAATCAGCGGTTCATTCCTCGAGCGCACAATTGAACTGGAACAATGCCAGGCCTCAGCCAAAGAGGAGCTTGCCTTCGAATATTTTGCCCAGATGAACCTGCAGATGGATGCGAACAGGACAGTTACGCATGGCCAGCTGTTTAAGACCGGCCTGGAAAAGGCTTTGTTTTCCAGCCCTGCCGCCTGCATCAAAAGCATTGATGTGCGGCTGAGCAAACTGAGAAAAAAATATGCGGATAAAGAGTTCGGTGACATTCAGGCACTGGAGGAACTCCGCCGGGCGCTGACGCAGATCGAGCCTGAGGATTTCTCCAGATATCAGAAGCTTTTGGCACTTCTCAGGAGTCCGGAATACGGCTGGACCCAGCAGACCGATGACAGGGTTGTCATCTTCACCGAGCGCATCGAGACGATGAAATACCTGGCAGCACTGCTCCGGAAGGATCTGGATCTGGAAGACGGAGCGGTTCAGGAGATCAGCGGCGGCATGAGCGACGCAGAGCAGCAGATCATCGTTGAAAATTTCGGGCGCGAAGAAGCACCGATCCGGATCCTGGTGGCTTCCGATGTGGCTTCAGAGGGCCTGAACCTCCATTATCTGAGCCACAGGCTTATCCACTTTGACATCCCCTGGTCGCTGATGGTTTTCCAGCAGCGCAACGGCCGTATCGACCGTTACGGCCAGAAACACCGACCAGACATCCGTTATATGCTGATCGAAAGCCAGACTCCCCGGATCAAGGGTGACATGCGCATTATCAATATCCTTATCACCAAAGAGGAGCAGGCACTGAAGAACATCGGTGATCCCGCCCTTCTCCTTGGCAAGTATTCCATTGAGGAAGAGGAACTCGTGGTTTCGGAAGTCATCGAAGGCGGATCTGATGCCGGCGCCTTTGAGAGCAGTCTGGATAGCAGTGAGGAAGGACTTAGCCCTCTTGATCTGCTGCTGGCTGCCTCTGAGGAAGATCAGCCGCCCGTGCAGGAGCAGTCAGATGAGACACTGTTCGCGGATATCGATTACCTGCAGCAGGCGTTTGCCTTTCTTAACCGGACTGAAAGACAGCCTGTGGAGCGGCTGCAGTCAAAGTCGGGACTGGAAATTACCATCACCCCAGACATGAGAAAACGCCTGGCCGCCCTGCTGCCGGAAGAAGCCATGCCCCAGGGAGACTATATGCGGCTTTCAGATGACAAAGACTTCTGCATGTCGGAGATGAAGCGCAGCATGCAGAACAACATGGCGGAAACAGCATGGCCCAAAATTCAGTACCTCTGGAAACTGCATCCGCTCTTTACCTGGGTCAATGACAAGTGCGGTCTGCTGTATGGCAGAGGCGAGGCACCGATTGTGGGGCTGCCCGGACCGCTGAAGCCCTCGGAAACAATTTTCGTGGTCACCGGAAGCATTCCCAACAAACGGTCCACCCCCCTGGTGGATGAATGGTTCGGACTCTTTTATGAGTACGGCGCATACAAAACGTATCTGTCCATGAGCGAGGTTCTGAAACGCACCAACTTCCGCAGCACCGAGATCCCCAACACCAATTCCCTGGCAGCGGAAAGCATCAGTGAGGCCGCAGAGCTGCTGCCGGACGTGGTGGAGCACGCCCGGGAACATATGCAGATGTTCTTTGACCAGTATTCCGCCCGCATTACCCCCTTGCTGGATGACGAACTGAACAAGCTCACCGCGCTGGAGGAAAAGCATAAGGACTATCAGCTCTCCATCTGCTTTGACAACGAAAGAAAGCGAAACGAGCAGGAGCGGATGGTCGATGAGCTGTTTGAAAAATTCACCGACTGGGTAACCGACTCTCTGAGCATACAGAACAATCCTTACATCCGGATCGTGACAGTTCTGAAGGGGACAGCGAAATGAGCATGGATCTTACGGGTATCACAAACCAGAACGAGTACTACACCAACCACTATTTCTCCTCCATCTTTGAGGAGAATGCGGCGGAGACCATTGCCAGGTGGCGGGCTGAAGCCAGGGAAAGTGAAGAGGTAACCACCCCATGGGCCCGGCTCCGCAATGCCGCAAGGCAGTATTATCCTGTCCATGACCGGTTCCTCCGCTCCAAATTCGACACCCAGACCCTGGCCAACATCCATGATCTGGCAGACATCTATCTGTCTGCCCTTGGATATCCTGAGGCCAGTCCGGAATGGATTGAGATCGGAGACGCCATCCGGGTGCCCGTGTACCTTGAACTGAAAAAGCCCAACGGCGCCCCGGCATTGTGGGTTCTGCTGGCAACTTCAGAAGACAAGGAAGCGGCCATCCTGGACAAGTTCTTCTTTTCCGCAGACGGGATCGGCGAAGAGGGGATCAGTGCGGTAGCACCCGCAAGCCTGACAGCCCTGCCCAACGAGGATCTGGTCACCAAGATCCTGTTCGGACAGACAGAGCCTCCCCGCTTCCTCCTGCTTATCGGCATGAACCAGATTGCGCTCATTGACCGCAACAAATGGAACGAAAAGCGCTACCTGCAGTTTGAACTGGAGGAGATCTTCAGCCGGCATGAGGAATCCACCCTGCAGGCCATGGCGGTGCTCCTCCATAAAAACAGCCTCTGTCCGGAAGAGGGCACCGCCCTCCTGGACGAACTGGATGCCAATTCCCAGAAACACGCCGCCGGGGTTTCCCAGGATCTGAAATACGCCCTGCGTGAGAGCATTGAACTCCTCGGCAATGAAGTCCTCTACGACATGTCCACCCGCCAAGGACGTGATCTGAACGCCGATCCGGTGGATGCGGGGGAACTGACATTGGAGTGCCTGCGGTACATGTACCGCATGCTCTTTGTGCTGTTTATTGAAGCACGCCCGGAGCTGGGCTACGCCCCCATCAAGGCCCAGTCCTACCTGAGCGGCTATTCCCTGGAGAGCCTCCGGGACATCGCTGATGATATCCGCGATGACGTGACCGAAGTCGGCAGCGGCTACTATCTGCACGAGTCCATCTCCAAGCTTTTTGATCTGATTTACAACGGCTACCCGGCAACAGAAGAGGAAGTCCTGCAATTCTCCAGGGAGAAAAGCCTTCATGACATGTTTGTGATCCCTCCGCTGAAGGCCCACATCTTCGATCCGGAGTACACCCGGATGATCACCGGAGCAAAACTGCGGAACAGCGTCATGCTGCGCATCATCGATCTCATGAGCCTGACCCGGGAAACCGGCAGGAGAAATGACCGCCGGGGACGCATATCCTATGCAAACCTGGGCATCAACCAGATGGGAGCGGTTTACGAGGCCCTGCTCTCCTACAGAGGATTCATTGCCGAGCATACCCTGTTTGAGGTAAAGCGCGCCGGTGACAGTTTTAATGAGCTGGACGTGGGCTATTTTGTGGCCGAGGAGGAGCTGGAGCAGTACACCGAAGATGAGCGTGTGCGCTATGAGAAGGACGATCCGGAAGGCCGCTACAAAAAGGGACAGCTGCGCAAATACGAAAAAGGCACCTTCATCTACCGCCTTGCAGGCCGTGAAAGGGAGAAGTCAGCCTCCTACTACACTCCGGAAGTGCTGACCAGATGCCTGGTGAAATATGCCCTGAAGGAGCTGCTGGAAGGCAAGACCGCAGACGAGATCCTTAAGCTCACCGTATGTGAGCCCGCCATGGGATCTGCCGCCTTCCTGAACGAGGCGATCAACCAGATGGCTGAGGTCTACTTGGACAGGAAGCAGAAAGAGTTGCACATGATGATCCCGGCCGATCAGCGCCTGCAGGAACTGCAGAAGGTCAAGATGTACATAGCCGACCGCAATGTTTACGGCATCGATCTCAACCCGGTGGCCGTGGAGCTGGCCGAAGTGTCCCTCTGGCTCAACACCATATATGAAGGCGGCTTCGTGCCCTGGTTCGGCACCCAGCTGGTGAACGGCAACTCCTTGATTGGGGCCCGCCGGCAGTGCTACCACGAGATGAATCTGCTCACCACATCCAAAGCACTGCGCTGGTACGAGCAGGCACCCGATCGGGTTCCCTTGGGAACTGAGCGCAAAAAGCGCCGGGGCAATGCCCAGATCTATCATTTTCTTCTGGGCGATCCCGGCATGTGCAGTTACACCGACAAGGTCATCAAGTCCATGGAGCCGGACAAACTCAAGGCCATGGCCGCATGGAAGAAAAAATTCACAGAGTCTTACTCCTTCGGCGACATTGAAACGCTGCGCGGGCTGTCGGATGTGATCGATGAACTCTGGGACAACCAGGTGAGACTCAGACAGACACTCGAGGCCGAGACCCGGGATCATCTGTCTGTTTTTGGCTACAGCGACACCGTTGCCGATTCCCACACCACCATCAGGCAGAAGGATCAGCTCTACGCCAAACTGTACAAATCCGAGCACATGAAGAACGCCGGACCATATGCAAGGCTTAAGTTTGCCATGGACTACTGGTGCGCACTGTGGTTCTGGCCCATCGAGAAAGCAGATCTGCTGCCAAGCCGCAGCGAGTTCCTGAACGACATGGCTCTGATCCTGGTTGGCACCTTTTCCAGCAAAGGCAACAATCTGGTGGAATTCCAGCAGCTCAGCCTGTTCCCGACGGAGCAGGACAAGTTGATCAGCAAGATCAAAGATCTGTTCCCTGGTCAGAACGTTGTCAACGTTGATGAACTCTGCTCCATGTTCCCAAGACTTGCACTGGTCAGGGAAATAGCAGAGCAGAATCACTTTATGCACTGGGAGCTGGAGTTTGCAGATCTGTTTAAGGAGCGTGGGGGATTTGACCTGGTCATCGGAAATCCGCCGTGGATCAAAATTCAATGGAATGAACAGGTAATACTTTCGGACTGTCAACCATTATTTGCTATAAAAAAGATGAACGCCGTTCAAATATCCAACTACAGGGAGATAGCTCTGCGCAATTCACAAATAACAAAGCAATACCTTCAGGAATACGAATCTATAACTGGACAACAACTTTTTTTTAACGCAAACCAGAATTATCAAGAATTAAAAGGACAGCAAGCCAACTTGTTTAAATGTTTTCTTCCTCAATCATGGCACTTTAGCAACCAAAACGGTTGTTCAGCATTTATTCACCCAGAAGGTATTTATAATGATCCTAACGGAGGTGAATTTCGAAAAGAAATTTACAAAAGACTAAAATTACACTTTCAATTTCAAAATGAATTAATGTTATTTCCAGAAATTGGGCACAGAGTGAGATTTAGCCTAAATATTTATCGCAATCAACAAAGCATTAAATTCGACAGCATTTCAAATTTATTTTTACCATCAACAATTGAAGATTGTTATTCGGGTAATCATAAACTTGTATTACACGGACTAAAAGATGATAAAAACAACTGGTCTGTAGCAGGTCATCCAGATCGCATTATTCACATCAAAAAAAATGAGTTACAACTATTTGCACAGTTACTTAACAATAACGAAGAATGGCAAAAGGCGTGTTTGCCTGTTTTACATTCAAAACAACTAGTTGAATGTTTAAGCCGATTCATCGAGCATGGAATAACTCTTAACGATTATAAAGATTATTTATTTCTTAGTGAGATGTGGGACGAAACAAATGCCCAAAAAATCGGAATCATTAAGCGAAAAGTGCGTTTCCCTGAATCTGAAAGAGAAATGATTTTTTCAGGTCCACATATCGGAATTGCCAATCCATTTTATAAGACACCTCGACACAATTGCATGCAAAAAAGTGATTATGATGTAATAGATCTTACCCTCATACCAACTAGCTATCTTCAACGATCTATTTACACCCCTGCTTGCAATATTACTGCTTATGAGCAAAGAATTCCCATAACCCAGTGGGGAACTAAATGTAACTCCTCCTACCGCATCTCAATTAGAGAGTTATTTAACCAAAGTGGCGAAAGGACATTTGTAAACGCTATTACGCCGCCCCAGTGTGCAAACATTAATCTAGCATTTTCCGTAAGTTTTGCTGACCTAGAGTATTTGGAATCATGCTCTGCGACATGGGCTTCTATAATATTTGATTTTTACTTTAAAATTACAGGTGCTGGACGTGTAAACAATAGCAATCTATTTCCTCTTCCTTACATTGAATGGGATGCAAAACTTGTTTGCCGCTCAATGTTGTTGCAATGCTTAACATCATCTTACTCAAGTTTGTGGAATCATTCGTATAAAGAATCGTTTTCCACAGATTCATGGTCCAAAATCGACCCTAGATTAGATAACAATATTTTTTCATCTTTATCAAAAGATTGGTCCATCAATACTCCTTTACGATCCGACTATCAAAGGAGACAAGCTTTAGTAGAAATCGATGTTCTAACCGCAAAAGCTCTCGGTATGACATTAGATCAGTTGAAGACTCTTTATAGAATTCAGTTTCCAGTTCTTCAATCATATGAAGATGACACTTGGTATGATGCAAATGGTCGAATTGTATTTACCAATAATCGAAGTTTAACAGGTGTAGGCTTTGAACGAAAAGAATGGGAAAACTCCGTCAAAGGCGCCCCCGCCGGCAAGAAGTTCTACCGCACCATCACCGACGACACCATGCCCGGCGGCCCGGTAGAGCGCACCATCGAATATGTTGCCCCCTTCGACCGCTGTGACCGGGAGAAGGACTATGAGACAGCATGGAAGTTTTTCGAGGACAAGTATGGAAAGCAATCTTAAGCCTCCGGTGAGGGCATATCCCCCAGTGAGGAACGGATAGCAGAGGAGATCAGGTTTTATGCTGCCATCAATACTTGCCAAGCAACTTGAAAAGGGCATCGGAGACTTTATTGAAACCAATTATCCGATGACCAATCCTCCCTTCGCCGGCTCACTGCACAACATGCTGGAAACCAGGGACTCGGTTTACCATGAGCCCTACGTTACCGTGCGCCTTCCCTTCAGGGTGGCCGGAGAGATGCCCACCTGCTTTCAGGCCATCCATCCGGACTACCTGCCTTACGTTCACCAGCAGAGTGCATTCAGCAGACTCACCGGCGAGGACGGCCGATCAACTTTGATCGCCACTGGCACCGGATCCGGCAAGACCGAGTGTTTTCTCTATCCGATACTCGAATACTGCTACCGCCACCGGGGTGAAAAGGGGATCAAGGCCCTCATCATCTACCCCATGAACGCCCTGGCCACCGATCAGGCCAAACGCATTGCTGAGCTGATATGGTCCAGTCCCGAACTCCGGGGCAATGTGACCGCCGGCATGTATGTGGGCGGACACGAGCAGGAGCCCAGCCGGATGATGAGTCAAAGCAATGTCATCACCGATCATGAGACCATGCTGGGCTGTCCTCCCGACATTCTGATGACCAACTACAAAATGCTGGATTATCTCCTGGTCCGGCCCCGGGATGCCGCCCTCTGGAAAAACAACAACCCTGACACCCTGAAATATATCGCTGTCGATGAACTGCACACCTTTGACGGCGCCCAGGGCACCGATCTGGCATGCCTCCTGCGCCGGCTGAAATCCCGGCTGTGGACCCCCGGCGGATATCTGTGCTGCATTGGCACCTCCGCCACCATGGGATCAAAGGACAGCAGCAGAAACATCCTCCAGTATGCCGAGGAGATCTTTGGCGAGCCCTTTGAGGGTGACGCCATCGTTACGGAAGATCGCCTCTCGCCGGATGAGTTCTTTGAGGGGAGCGAGATAACTGATTTCACCATGCCGACTGCAGAGCAGATTGCCCGGCTCTCGGCACTGGTGGAGCAGGACGATGAGGAAGCCTACATCCGGGAGGCTGTGGCAGCCTGGACCGATCTTGACGGCGTGGATGTGCTGTCAGCAGCAGGCCGGGTCACCCTCGGCAGTCATCTCATGCACCACAGTTTTGCCCAGGCCATGATCACCCTGATCAAGGGCCATTACCACCAGGTACGGAAGATCATTGATGAACTGGAGGTGAACTATCCCGCTCTCAGGGAAATGGGTGATCCCGAAGCCGGGATCAACGCCCTCCTGGCTCTGATATCCCATGCCAGGACTGCATCCCCTGCCAGTGCGGGAAACCCCGGCAGGCTGCGCCCCTTTCTGAATGTTCAGGTGCAGCTCTGGATGCGGGAGCTGAGGCGCCTGGTTGCCCGGGTGTCCCGGAGCCAGGTCACCTACGCCATCGCCCATGATCTGAACACCATGCAGGCCAAGCAGTACCTTCCGGTGGTGAACTGCCGGGACTGCGGCGCCACCGGCTGGACGTCCATCCTCAACGAACAGATGAACGCCTCGATCCACAGTCTGGAGGCCTTCTATAACCTTTACTTCAGAACTGACGACAAGATCGTCATGCTGTTCCCCCATGCACATGACAGTTATCCGGCCGGGACAGTTTCAGGCCGGATATGTCCCAACTGCCTGCAGGTGAAGTTTGGCCAGGACACCTCCGCCAAGTGCGACAGCTGCGGCACCCATATGGTCGACATAGTAGTGCCCAGCCCCCTGCAGACCACCGGATCCGCCAACCGGAAACTGTATGTCTGCCCGTTCTGCGGATCCAAGCGCGGCCTTTCCATGCTGGGCATGCGCAGTGCGACTGAGATCAGCATGGTGCTGTCCCAGCTCTTTTCATCCAAATTCAACGATGACAAGAAAACCCTGGCCTTCTCGGACAATGTCCAGGACGCCGCCCACCGGGCGGGGTTCTTTAACGCCCGCACCTGGCGGTTCGGCTTCAAGACCGCCGTCCAGCGTTATGTCCAGGACGGCGGTGCGGATCGCTCCCTGAATGAATTCACCGCCGGCTTTATCAGTTACTGGCATAAGCGGTTTGACGACGAAAGCTTTGTCAGTTTCTTCATAGCCCCCAATATGACCTGGATGAGCGCCTATGAGGATCTGGTCAAGAACCGCAGGTTCGGCAGGGATCCCCGCTCCAGAAAACTGATGAGTGACATCGAAAAGCGGATCTCCTACGAGATCATGCTGGAGTATGGTCTCTCAAGCCAGTTCGGACGGACGCTGGAAAAATCTGGCTGCTCCTGTCTCTCTTTCCCCTCTGACTCCATTATCAGGACTGCCCGGGCAGTCCGGGAACGCGCCACAAATGAACTGGGAGTGCCGGGACAGGCCGCCCCGGAAAGTTATGAGCAGATGGTGGCCGGATATCTGAAGATCATGGCGCAGAACGGAGCTTTTGCCGATGAGGCGTTCCAACTTTTCCTCAAAGAAAACGGCAAAACCTACCTGCTGTCCAACGACTATTTCAGCTGGATGCCCGGAATACAGTCAGGCCGCAACACCCCCAGATTCATTTACCTTCCCCTTGAGCAAAGGAAAAGAAACCTTAACTTCGACACTTACGCCGAAAGAAAATACACCAACTGGATCGCATCATGCCTCGGCAGAAAAAACGATCAATCCATATGCGCAGATATCAGCAGGATCATCCTTGATGAACTGGTAAGGGACGGCATTCTGCTCAGCGTTCAACCCACGGCAGAGTATTCCGTCTACGCCCTCAGCAAGAACAGGGTTGGCATATCCGGCAAAGTGGCCTTCGTGAAGTGCGCCGCCTGCGGCATCACCCTGGCGGTGGCAGAGGAGAACCGGCAGTTCTGGAAGGATGCCCCCTGCATCCGGAGCGCCTGTGAAGGCCATCTGCAGGAGCAGCCCGTCCTCCCCCATCCCGATTACTACGGGAAGCTGTTCTCAACCGGCGACATCTTCCGCATCAATGCAAGGGAGCATACCGGTCTTCTGGAGCGTGATGATCGGGAATCCCTGGAAGATGATTTCAAACGGAAAAAGGGCACCACGCAGATGTGGGATCCCAACGTGCTGTCCTGCACCCCGACCCTGGAAATGGGCATCGATATCGGTGATCTGTCATCAGTGATCCTCTGCAGCATGCCCCCGGCGCAGTCCCAGTTCCTGCAGCGCACGGGACGGGCCGGACGCAAGGACGGCAACGCCCTGACATTGGCAGTTGCCGCGGCAAGGCCCCATGATCTGTACTACTATGCGGATCCCCTGGACATGATGGAAGGGACTGTGGTTCCGCCCAAAATCTTTCTGAAGGCCTCGGCTGTGCTGGAGCGGCAGTTTGTCGCCTACTGCATGGATTCCTGGGTGAAGCGCGGCGTTGACGAGCAGTCCATCCCCAGGAACGTCAGCGTGGTTCTGGGAAAGCTGGAGAGCCATCCTGCCGATGTGTTCCCGTTTAATTTCCTCAATTATGTGCAGAACAACCTCTCACATCTGCTGAACTCATTCATCCAGCTCTTTGCCCAGTATCTCGACAGCACAGCCCAAAATGAACTGAAGGCCTTTGCCAAGGGTGACCGGCTGCGGGAAAGCCCGATGCATATGCGCATACTGGATGCCTTCAAATCGCTGAAAAAACAGAAGGACGCCCTTTCCCAGAGCATCCGGCAGATCAAGGACATGATCAGGGAGCTGGAGTCCAAGCCGAAGGACAGCTCCTATGAGGAAGATATAAAGGATCTGAAAACCGAACAGATCGCCCTCGTCAATGTGGTAAAGGAGATCAACCGGAAGAACATCTTCAATTTCCTGTCCGACGAGGGACTGCTGCCCAACTACGCCTTCCCGGAGGCCGGCATTGTCCTGAAGGCCGTGCTGTACCGCCGGGATGACGAACCGGATAAGCCGCAGACAGCAAGCAAATACAAAAAATCAGTGTATGAGTACAGCCGATCCGCCTCCAGCGCCATCAGTGAGTTTGCACCCAACAACAGCTTTTATGTGGACGGCAGAAAGCTTTCCATCGATCAGGTGGATCTGACCAGTGCCCAGTCGGCCAGATGGCGGCTCTGTCCCAACTGCTCCCACGGGCAGATCGAGGAAACCGGCAAAGACACAGCATGCTGTCCCCGCTGCGGCAGTCCCGCATGGGCAGACACCGGCCAGGTCCGGAACATGCTCAAGGTGCAGATGGTCTATTCCAACAGCGACTACTCCAAAAGCCTGATCTCCGATGACAGCGATGACCGCTCCAACGTGTTCTACTGCCGGCAGCTGCTGGTTGATGTTGACGAGGACAATGACATCTCCAGCGCCTATGAAATGGACAATGATGACTTTGCCTTCGGCTATGAGTTTGTCAAGAAGGCAACCTTAAGGGAGATCAACTTCGGTGAGAATGATGTGGTCGGGGAAAAGCTCACCGTTTCCGGGATCAAGGAGGTCCGCAAGGGATTCAGGATCTGCAAATTCTGCGGCAAGATCCAGCCTGAACACGGAAAGAGCATCCACACCTTCTACTGCAAGACCCGGACCACCAAGGCGGTTATCAGCGATCCCTTTGAAGAGAGTCTGTTTCTGTACCGGGAATTCACCACGGAGGCGCTGCGGATCCTCATCCCCGCAACCACGATGGACGCCTCCACCGTGCGAACCGAATCCTTCACCGCCGCCTTCATGCTGGGAATGAAGGAGTATTTCGGCAATGTGGATCATCTCAGGGCCACCGTCAGTGAGGTGCCCGTGCCGGACACCGATTACCGCAAGCAGTACCTGGTGATCTACGACTCCGTACCCGGCGGCACAGGCTATCTGAAACAGCTGATGAACGAGCGCGGCTCGCTGATTGATATTTTTGAGCGGGCCCTGCAGAAACTGGAGCTGTGCTCCTGCAAGGAAGATCCCCAGAAGGACGGCTGTTACCACTGCCTGTATGCCTACCGGCAGAGCAAGAGCATCGGCAGCATTTCCCGCAGCACGGCGATCCGCCTGCTGAAATCCATTCTAAGCGGCAGGGACAACCTGACCAAAATTGAGAAACTGGGCAACATTCCCGTCAACGCTTTGTTTGACAGCGAACTGGAAAGGCGCTTTGTCGAGGCGGTTGCCCAGATGGGGAATGAAAACCGCAAAATAGATGTCTCCAAGTCGCTGATCAACGACAAGGAGGGATACATCCTCAAGATCAATGATGCCTTATGGGAAATCGAGCCGCAGGTGACCCTTGGACCGATGCAGGGGGTCGCCATACAGTGCAAGCCTGACTTTGTCATCCGCCAGATAGGCCGCTCCGACAAGCTTCCGGTGGCTGTTTTCACTGACGGTTTTATCTACCACAAGGACAAGGTCGCAGACGACACCCTGAAGCGAGAGGCGATCCGCCGGAGCGGAAGATACGTGATCTGGGCTCTGAGCTGGCGGGACGTGCAGTCAGTTTTCCAGTCGCAAGGCGATTATGCAACCCCGACCCTGACCCACGAAAAGATGCCCGCCGGGGCCAAGATGTATATGCCAACCGTGGGCAAGGCGGAAGTGCTGAAGCCAGGGAAAATGTCCACCATGGAACTGCTGTTGCGGTACCTGGAAATGGAAGATGCACAGACGCTGTTTGCAACCCATGCGCGCGCCTACTCATTATCCCTTCTGGAGCCCACCAAGATAGCTGACCGATCTGCCTTTGCTGAATGGAAGGAAACGGTCGAAAAGGCAAACAGCCAGGTTCACTTTACTGAGGACACCTTTGTCCAGCCTGGCAGTTTCTTCGGCTCCTGGACTCCCAGAAAAAGCGATCCCCACTTCTTCGCTCATGCCGGAGTGCTGATGGCCACCATGAAGGCCGACAGAAATGCCTCAGCGGCGGTTCTTGCCATACTGGAGGATCGGCAAAATATCAGAACGGACAAATATGAGCAGGAGTGGAATGGCTTCTGGCACTTTTTCAATGTGATGCAGTTTGCCAAAAACTTTGCCGCCGTCTGCGCCACCGGACTTGAAAGCCATGCTTACACGGCACTGCCCTACAGCCGCTCTGACACTGTGGCTGAGGACACGGTGCCCGCATCCTGTGCAACCGAAGGCTGGGGCATGATCCGCGAGATGATCTTCGATGATGAGACTCTCAGCATTGCCAATGAATTGGAAGGAAGGGGCTTAACCGCACCAGACACCGCAGGTTACGAACTGGGTGCCGAAGGAGATTCAGGCGAAGTCATTGCCGAAATTGAACTTGCCTGGACCGATCTCAAGATCGGCTATATGACAGAAAGTCAGCAGACAGAACGCCAAAAGGCAGAGAATGCCGGCTGGAAAATATTCACCAGCAAAGATGAAATAGACTCGGTTTTCGGGAAGAAATAACAGATGACAGACAAGACCACCAAAGTAGCCATATCCGCAGATTTTTTAACTGCCTTTGCCGCCCTCCCGAGACAGGTTCAGGGGAAGGTTACCGAGTTTATGAACAAATTCCGTAACAACCCCACAGCCCCGGGCATCAATTATGAAAAACTGAATGCCTGCCGGGACAGGAAAATCTGCTCGGTCAGGATTGACGACACCTACAGGGGAATTGTCGTAAGGCAGGAGGAGACAGGGGTATATCTGCTTCTCTGGATTGATCACCATGACAGGGCATACGACTGGGCAAAGAACAAAAAGTGCGAGGTAAACCCCAAGACGGGAGCCATCCAGATTTTTGACACCGTCGTTGACCAGCCAGAGATCGCAGCCGAGAAAGGCAGCAGCCTCTTCGATGGGGTTTCTGACAGGGATCTGGTTGATCTTGGCCTTCCGGAGGAATTGCTCCCGCTTGCAAGAAGCATTGCCAGCAAAGAGGAGTTTTATTCCCAGAAAAGCAGTTTTCCCGCAGACACCTTTGAGACCCTCTCCTGGATAGCAGAAGGGTTTTCGGTTGAAGAAGTCAAAGAACTGAAAGAACAGGAAGAAAGCCTTATTTCTGACAGCTTCGCAGATGCTCTCGACAGTCCCGAAACCCTTAAATCATTTGTGGTTGTGGAAGGAGAAGAGGAACTGCGCCGGATCATGGCTGAGCCCCTGGAAAAATGGCGGGTGTTCCTGCACCCGACCCAGCGCAAAATCGTGAACAAGAAATACTCCGGATCTGCACGTGTCCTAGGCGGGGCCGGGACAGGAAAGACCGTCGTGGCCATGCACCGGGCAAAGCATCTTGCTGTCAATCTGAATGATAAGGAGCGCATTCTCTTCACAACCTTCACAGCCAACCTTGCCTCCGACATAAAGGATAATCTCCGGAAGATCTGCACGGTTGAAGAGCTCCGCAAAATTGACGTTATCAACCTCGATGCCTGGGTGTCGCAGTTCCTCCGTGAACATGGCTACCCGGCTGAGATTGCCTATGATGACAAAATCACCCGGCTCTGGGAAAACGCTGTGGCCTCGAACGACATCAGCGACGGATATCCGGTGAGTTTCTTTGAGGATGAATACAACCGGGTTGTGGTGGCACAGGAAGCCTTCACCCTTGAAAAGTACATCAAGGCAACCAGAACCGGACGCGGCGTCAGACTGGACAGGAAAAAGCGGTTGGAGATCTGGAAGGTATTTGAAACTTACCTGAACCTGATGAAGGAACAGAAGATACGGGATATCAACACCGCCATGTATGAATGCCGGCTGCTTCTTACGAAGTCAAATTCCGAGACGCGATACAAGCATGTTATCGTTGATGAAGGACAGGACTTAAGTGTCAACGGCTTCAGGCTTCTGCGGGCAATAGCCGGAACTGAACATGAGGACGATATCTTCATTGTTGGCGATGCCCACCAGCGCATATACAAGAACAAGGCTGCTCTTTCCAAGGGAGGGATCAATATCCGGGGCCGTAGCAGCATACTCCGCATTAACTACCGAACCACCGAGGAGATAAGAAAGGCCGCATTTGCGCTGTTAAACGGCATATCGTTTGACGATCTGGATGACAGTTTCGACACCGGCGACCGCTGCCAGTCTCTGACCCACGGCGAGGCTCCGCAGGTAAAGCGCTTCGCCAACGCCAATGAGGAATTTGACTTTCTTCTGAAAGAGATCAAGGCCCTGGTCAGCAATGGCGTATCCCAGAAAAACATCTGTGTTGTTGCCCGCACACATAAACTGCTGGACGACTATATCTCTCAGTTTACAGCCAACGGACTCCGCTGCTATGAGATCAAGGGAACTAAGGCTGATGATCGGGGACTTGAGGGGATCCGGGTTGCAACGATGCACCGCGTAAAGGGACTGGAGTTCCAGTATATATTCATTGTTGCTGCCAACAAGCGGATCATGCCTCTGGCGTCAGCAATCGATCATACAGATCCGGTGAGCACCCAGGAAACCATGACAGCTGAAAAATGCCTTCTTTATGTGGCACTCACCAGAGCTCAGAAGTGCGCCTACATCAGCGGCTATGGACAAATATCCGAATTTCTCAGCTGAAATTCGCCTTGGAACCTGGGAGATGAGAAATCCCCGGCTATGTTCCGGTGGTTGACGGTTACCCTTGTTCCAGCAAACAACGGAAGGCCAGTTCCAGAGAAAATCCAATGCCCCACTCCCATATATCCCGACCCCAGGAGCCATCGGTGAGACGCCCTTCGCCCTGCCCTCACCCCATGCAAGCTCTCATCAGGCATTCCTTCATGGTGTTCCCATCCCCATGAAAGTATTCCAGATCGTAGGTGTCCGCCGCTCCGGCAAGACTGCCACCGTTGAAGCCCTTATCAGGGAACTGAAATCCCGTGGTCACCGTGTCGGCACCGTCAAGTGCATCGGCTGTCCGGTGTTCACCTTGGACAACCGGAAGAACTCCAACACCGCCCGGCACCGGGAGGCGGGAGCCGATCTGGTGGTGGCATTTGGTCCCCGGGAAGTAGATTTTGTCTTCCCCCGGCAGTTGGACATGGATCATACCCTTGGGCTCATGGCCGCAGAGGGACTGGACTTCTGCATCATGGAAGGCGGATACGCATATGATCTGCCCCGGATCGTCTGCTTCCGTGATCCCAAAGAGATCCCGGAGCGCCTCACCCCCAAAACCTTTGCCCTGTCTGGTGCCGGCACTGGATCAGGATCGGGATCGGAAGGAAATGCTGCAACGCTTCCAATTGAAAATGTCAGCAATCCAGATGCTGACAGCGATAACGATAATGCTTGTGATGATATCGATGATGCTGGCAGTGATGAGTTTGATTTGGCGGCTCACGGTGATGATACGGCACCGTCATCCGCTGCGGACGGCTCAGACACTGAATACACTGATCTTACCGATCCGACAGATCCGACGGATCAACCAGCCCCCCTCTCCCAAGACAGTTCTGACATCACCACCGCCCAGATCTCTGATCCAGCCTCATTCTCTGCTGCCCTGCCCCGCCTGAGTGCCTTCGAAAAAATCGCTGAACTTGCTGATCTGGCTGAAGCCGCGGTTCCTCCGGTTACCTTCCCCATAGGAACAATCCTCCGCCCGGAGTCCTGCCGGCAGTTCTGCCAGGGATGCACCCATCACCGGAAGACATCTGATCCCGGATCGCAAAAGCGGTAAAATAAAGGAAACTGGAACACAAACACCACACAGCACAGCACAGCACAGCACAGAACAGCGCATCAATGCAAAGCAAAGCGAAGTACGCAAAGAACGCCAGCGAACAGCAGAGAAAACCAGCAGAAAATGAAACAGGAGCTTCAGTCTCAGCCCATTCCTCAGGATCAAGATCAGCACCAGTCCCAGCCTCACACCAAAGAACCTAAACCGACTACCGGGATCCTCCGCAGCATCTGCACCAGCCCCCGGAGAGGAACCCCCAAAACACCGGTCACCAGTGCACTGCTGGTGGCAGGACACGGGATCCAGGGAGACGCCCATGCCGGATCCTGGCACCGCCAGGTGAGCATCCTCCCCCTGGCCAAAATCGATGAGTTCAACCAGAAGGGTGCTGGCGTGATCCCCGGCTCCTTCGGCGAGAACCTGATCGTTGAAGGCGCCGATCTGAAGGACTTTGCCCCGGGAACCCTTTTTTTCCTGGGGGACGCACTGCTTGAGATCACCCAGATCGGCAAGGAATGCCATCAGCACTGTGCCATCTACAAGCGGATGGGCGACTGCATTATGCCCCGGGAAGGGGTCTTCGCCCGGGTGATCAGAGGCGGCACGATCCAGATTGGCGATCCCCTGCTTGTGACACCAAAATCCGCTGGCACCGGCACCTCCACGTTTCAGGCCACCATGAACAATCAGGATCAGAGACCCGGACACGGCCCCGGCCATGATGAAACCACCCCAGAGCCCACCTTCACCGCGGCAGTGGTCACCCTGAGCGATCGCTCATACCGGGGGGAGACAGAAGATGAAAGCGGTCCCTGGATAGCCGGAAGACTAAGCGGAGCCGGATATGAAGTGCTGGAGACCGTGCTCCTGCCCGATGATGAAGCCAAGATCCGGGAAGAACTGACAAGACTTGCAGACACCAGCCAGGTGAACCTCATCATCACCACCGGAGGCACCGGCTTTGCCCCCCGGGATGTCACCCCCGAAGCCACCATGGCGGTGGCCACCAGAAACGCCCCCGGCATTGCGGAATTCATCCGCAGGGAGTCCTGCCGGATCACCCGCCGGGCCATGCTTTCCCGGGCAGCCTCAGTGATCAGGAACCACACCCTGATAGTCAACCTGCCCGGCAGCCGAAAGGCGGTGGAGGAATGCCTGGAGATGATCCTGGATGAGTTGTCCCACGGCCTTAACATTCTGCTGGAGCGGGAAAAGGACTGCGGCCGCCACCATCACCATCACGGCGAAAAGCACAATGCGGCTCCCGCAGAGGGGCACGAAGCACAAAAAACAAAGGACTGACTGAGGTCCGGCGGATCCAGATCCAGATCCTGCCCCAGATCCAACAACAAAGACAAAGACAAAGCCCAAAACCATCAGGTCAGGATCCTGACAGGGACCCAGCCGGAACATCGCCATCTCAGTTCCTGCCCGGCCTGCACAACACAGCACAGACAGCACAGACAGTTCAGCACAAAGCATCTCATCAGTTGAGTGCAAAGCCGCCACCAGCAATCAGCCACACGCTGAGCGCAAACCAGATCACACGAGGAGAAAAACATGTCAGCAGAACAATCCATTGCCCTTGCCCGGCCGGATCACCAAACCGATCTGCCGGATCTCCAGGTAACTCTGCCAGCTCAGCTACCTCTGTCCTCTGGCCATCTCTGCGAGAAGGCCTCCCCAGTCATCAGCGGGAAGTTCTCCCCCTCCCTCCGCACCTTTGGCCGGCTCTGCCGGAAGGCCGCTCTGTCCCTGCTGGCCGGACTTGCCCTGGTGACATCCGGCTACGGTGATCCGGCACCCGCCGCCGGCTCCAGTGCCGCCCCAAGAGCATCCTCCAGCACCGCCTCCAACTCGGCCCCCGGCACAGCCGCCCCCAGCACAGCCTCCAACCCGACCCCCGGCGCAGCCGCCGGCAGCGCCGCTCAGAAAACCCAGTCCCCACAGAAAACAACCACCCCCGCAGAAGAACCGGTGCGGCTGGTGGTGTTTGCCGCCGCCTCCCTCACGGAGACCCTGAACAGCATTGGTGACTCCTTCCAGAAGGAGAACCCCGCAATCAAGGTGGTCTACAGTTTTGACTCCTCCGGCACCCTGAAGACCCAGATAGCCGAGGGTGCAGTGTGCGATGTCTTCATTTCCGCCGCCCCGAAGCAGATGGATCAGCTGGACATCACTTCCGGCACCCAGAAGAACCCGCAGAGCCTAGACTATGTGGACAGCACCACCCGCTTCAACATGCTGGAAAACAAGGTGGCCCTGGTGGTCCCCAAGAACAACCGGAAGAACATCCAAAGCTTTGATGATCTGATCTCCGCCCTCAAAGGCCATGCCATACTCCTGGGGATCGGCAACTCCGATGTCCCAGTTGGCCAGTACACCCTGAAGATCTTTGACTACTACCATCTGGACGTGAATGATCTCTATGCCGGTCGCACACTGACCCTGGGGAGCAATGTGAAGGAGGTGACCTCCCAGGTCTCTGAGGGCGTGGTGGACGCCGGCATTGTCTATGCCACCGACGCCCGCTCCGCAGGCCTCACCGTGGTGGCCACCGCCACCCCGGAAATGGCCGGCCAGGTGATCTACCCGGCAGCAGCCCTGAAGGGATCCAAGCACCCCCAGGAAGCCCGGAGGTTTCTGGCATACCTGAAGACCCCGGAGGCCGGCAGGATCTTTGAGTCCGTGGGCTTCACCGTCATCGGGGACTGAGCCCCGGACAGGACAGGACCAGACCCGACCCGACCCGACCCGACCCGATTTGATCCGATCTGATCCGATTTGATCCGTTCCGATCTGATCTGATCCGCTCAGGATCAGGATCTCCGCCTCCCCAGATCGGCACCGGGTCCACGCCACAGGCGCAGGCGCAGGTTTATCGCAGAACTCCTTTGCGGCCTTCTTGGACGCCGCAGACGCAGGTGTAGGTGTAGGTGTAGGTGTAGACGCCGCCGCAGGCGTAGGTATAGGCCCAGAAGCAGCCACATCCGCAGCACCAGGAACAAGCAGAAAGCAGAACAGGGCATGGATCTCTATCCCCTCTACAACTCAGTGCGCATAGCCCTGATCTCAGCGGTGATCATCTTCTTCACCGGGATCTGGGCAGCATACTATGTGTCCCGGCTCCCCCGGAGCCTCAAGGGGATCATAGACGTGATCCTGACCATTCCCCTGGTGCTGCCCCCCACGGTCATCGGCTACCTGCTCCTCAGGATCTTGGGCCCCCACCGGATGGTGGGAAGTTTTTTCCTAGAGTATTTCGATCTCCGGCTTACCATGACCTGGTGGTCCACGGTGTTTGCCACCACGGTGGTTAGCTTCCCCCTGATGTACCGCACCTGCCGGGGAGCCTTTGAGTCCTTTGATGAGAACCTGGCCAGTGCCGCCCAGACCCTGGGACGGAGCAGCACCTGGATCTTCTGGCGCCTCCGGCTCCCCCTCTGCCGCCAGGGGATCATCGCCGGGCTGGTGCTGTCCTTCGCCCGGGCCTTGGGAGAGTACGGCGCCACCAGCATGATCTCCGGCTACACTCCCGGAGAGACCGCCACCATCTCCACTACCGTCTATCAGTTGTGGCGCACCGAGAATGATGATCTGGCTGTGAAGTGGGTGCTGATCAACCTGATCATCTCCTTCATTGTGCTGCTGGCCCTCAACCTCCAGGAAAAGGAAAAGCATCACTGACAGAGGCAGTCTGCAACTGAGCATGAAACTCAGAACTGAAGAGAAGATCAGAAAAGGAAAGCAGTGCCAGAGGCCTCCTTCCTGCAGTCACCCCGGATGCCTGTGAGACCATCAGGAAATCCACCTGTGTCAGCCTAGGAAGACCTGTCACCCCCGGATGCCAGTGAGACCATCAGTGATCTCATGCATGTACGGACAGCAGACATACATCTGACACGCCAGACACACCACCGCGGATCAACACCAATGTCCCTGACAGTCGACATCGAAAAAAAGCTTGCCAGTTTCACCCTCCGGGTTTCCTTCAGCGCCGGTGACGGCGTCCTGGCCCTGCTGGGTCCCTCTGGCTCCGGCAAAAGCATGATCCTGCGCTGCATCGCCGGCATCGAGAAGCCTGACAGGGGGCAGATCATCCTGAACGGAAGGACGGTGTTTGACTCAGAGAAAAAAGTGAACCTGTCCCCCCAGGAGCGCCGCACCGGCTATCTGTTCCAGAACTACGCCCTGTTCCCCAACATGACCGTCCGGGAGAACATAGAGGCCAGCATCCGGAAAGATCATCCGGGCTCCTCCCGGGAAAGGCACCAGATTGCCACCGATATGGCCCGGCGCATGGAGCTCACGGAAGTCCTGGATCGGAAGGTTACCGAACTTTCCGGCGGCCAAATGCAACGGACCGCCCTGGCCCGGATCCTGGTCAATGACGCTGATATCATGATGCTGGACGAGCCCTTCTCCGCCCTGGACGAGCATCTGCGGTTCACCATGGAGAAAGAACTCTCCCAGGTGATCAGTGCTTTTGGCAAAACTGTCCTGCTGGTGTCCCACAACCGGGATGAGGTCTACCGCCTGGCCGATCATGTGGCAGTCCTCAGCCGGGGAAGACTGGAAGATCAGGGCACGGTGGAAGAGGTTTTCGCCCGGCCCGCCACCGTCACCTCAGCCCGGCTCACCGGGATCAAGAACATCGCCCCGGCAGCAGTAGATCCCGACGGTTTCCTCACCGTCCCCGGCTGGGGGATCCGGGTGCCCCCTGCCGCCTGGCAGCTCCCCGGGAGAGGCAGCAGACTCCCGGACAGCCAGAACGGGCAGAACAGCCAGGAACGCCAGCACTGCCAGAACAGCCAAGAACGTCAGCACCGCCAGAACAACTTGGACTCCCGGAACAGCCCGCACAATCAGCACATTCAGCCCAGTCAAAACATTCAGCCCAGCCCTGAAGATCAGGAAAGTTCCTCCCCCCTGGCCGCCGGGATCAGGATGAATGATATCCGCCCCGCCGCCCTGGCAAAGGGTCCCGGCTCGGTCATTACCCTGGCTGTAGATCAGGTCAAAAACTCCCTTTTCAGTTACACCGTGGAGCTGCACAACCCCCAGGTGCCTGATCCCCTGCCCCTTTACTGGCAGGTGTCCCGGGATGTGTGGCAGCCCGACGGCTCAGCCTCACTGGATCTGTTCATCCCGGACAGCGCCGTGGTGCCTTTGAGGGAGCGCTGAAGGAATTCCAGTACCGTGAAGCCCGGAGCAGATCACAAGCCGGACGTCCACAGGAAAGAGTCACAGGAAAGAACTGAGCAGTCCAAGGATCGGGGTACCCTGGGATCCACCCTGGGAAAAAACTCTGAGGTTCACCATGGAGAGACACCCTGAAGGGAGCTGGATCCTGGATCTGGATCCGGATCCGGGATCCAGGATCCCGAAAACCGGGCAGACTCCGCCCATCCGGCTCCCGGTGAAAGCGCAGCCGCTGCCGTCTGATCGGAAAAAAGTCAGTTCCTCTCCCGGATCCCGGGAACGGAAAAAGCCGGATCGTGCCATAATGAAGCTGTCAGTCCAGGAGCGAGTTCCTCAGATCGTGGACATGCTCCAGCAGAACGGAGCGGACTCCGGCCAGTCCCGGCCAGTACCGGCCAGCCCCGACAGATCCCCTGACAGAAAGCATTCCGGGCACCGGACACCCGCAGGAAACCTCCCGGACACCAGCAGGAAAGCACCCAGGCACCGGCACCCGCAGGAAAACACCCGGGCACCGGACACCAGCAGGAAAGCACCCAGGCACCGGACACCAGCAGGAAAGCACCCGGACAGAAAACGCCCACAGGAGGCCCCAAGCCCCTATATCCACAGGAAGCCCTCAGCCACCATACACCCACAGGAAGCATATGAACCCAGCGGAAGATCAACAGACACCAGCAAAGCAGTGCCCAGTTCCAGGAACAGGAACGGCAGCCACCGCCCGTGGGATCCCAGTGACCGGAGACTCCGCCCGGGAAACTCCGGGAACAGCACCTGCCCCCAGCGAAATCCCCCCGGGAAAGCCCAAACTCCGGAAGATCCCCTTCCGGGAAACCCGGGATCTGCTCTTGGCGCATGTCACCCCCGTGGCCACTGAGACGGCGCCCCTGGAAAGCCTCCTAAACCGGATCCTGGCAGAGGACATCCATGCCCGGATCATGGTGCCCCACTATGACCGTTCCCCCCTGGACGGCTATGCCCTGATGAGTGCTGACACCCAGAGCGCCACCCCGGAGAGTCCCGTGACCTTGCATGTGGCCGGGGAGATCAAGGCCGGGGACACGGCGGACATCACCCCCGCTCCGGGAGAGGCGGTGAAGATCCTCACCGGCGCCCCGGTGCCCCGGGGAGCGGATGCGGTGATCCGCTATGAGGACACCGTCTTCACCCCTGACACCGTCACTATCTCCCACCCCCTCCGCCCCGGGGAGAACATCATCTACGCCGGGGAGGACGTGAAGATTGGGGATGTGCTGATGACCAGGGGAACCCGGGCAGATCTGGCAGAGCTGGGCATGCTGGCCTCCCAGGGCTTTGACCGGGCATTGGTGTTCCAAAAACCCCGGGTGGCCCTGATCTGCACCGGCAGCGAGCTGACAGAGCCGGGGACTGAACTTCAAGGCAGCCAAATTTACAACTCCGCCCGCCCCATGCTCATGGCTGCCCTGGAGAAGGACGGCTGCCAGGCAGACTACCTGGGGTGCGCGGCAGACGATCTGGCTAAGATCACCGCCCTCATCCGCAGTGCCCTGGAAGATCATGACGCTGTGCTCCTCACCGGTGGTGTCTCCGCCGGGGACTATGATCTGGTGCCCTCTGCCATGGAGCAGGCCGGGATCTCCCTGATGATCCGGGGCGTCCGCATGAAGCCGGGCATGGCCTTCGCCTGCGGTGTCTCCCGGGGCCGGCCCTGCATCGGCCTCTCCGGCAATCCCGCCGCCGCCATGGTAAGCTACCACTGCATTGCCGCCCCCCTGCTCCGGAAATGCGCCGGGGCAGCAGTCTGCGTGCCCCCGATCCTCAGGGTTCTGATGACCGGGGACTTCGGGAAAACCAGCCGCTGCGAGCGGATCCTCCGGGGTCCCATGTCCTTTGAGGACGGTAGACTCGCCATGTGCCCCTCAGACCGTCAGGGGAATGTGATGATCAGCGGCCTCAAAGGCGCCGATCTCCTGGTCATTGTCCCCGAAGGCCACGGGCCCGTGAAAAAGGGTGACGTGCTGGAGGGGTTTCTGATCTGAGGTCCGGAGACCATAGCTCATAGCAGGCAAGTCGGAAACCGGCATCCGGTGATCCAAACTCACCGGGCAGAAACCGGCAAACCGTAACCACAGCTCTCAGGACAGAAAACGGCGGCCGGCGACAGCCGCTCAGAGACCGGCAAAGTTCTGCAAGAAGCTTCCGCCGATCAGCAACCAGAAACATCAAAAAACGCCGATCCGGGATCACGGATCCTGGCTCATGGAGAACAGGCATCATCATGAAGAAAATTGCCGTGCAGGATGCAGTTGGCATGCGGCTCTGCCACGATATCACCAAGATCAGCCGGGACTTCAAGGGTCCCGCCTTCCGGCGGGATCATGTCATCACCCCGGAGGACATTGAGCCCCTGCTGGATCTGGGAAAGCGCCATGTGTTTGTCTGGGATGAGGAGATCCCGGAGATCCACGAGGATGACTGCGCCCGGCGCTTTGCCGCCATGGCCCCGTGCCCGGGGGCCCGCTATGAGGGGCCCTCCGAGGGGAAGGTGGTGCTGGTGGCTGAGACCCGGGGCCTGTTCACCGTGAACCGGGAACTGCTCTGCGCCCTGAACCGGATCCCCGATATCACCGTCACCGCCCTCCCCGGCCATTACCCGGCAGAGCCCGGGGACCGCCTGGCATCCATGCGGATCATTCCCCTGGTGACCAAGGAGGCCAACATCCTGGCAGCAGAGGAGCTCTGCCGTAACCAGGAACTGTTCACCCTCCTGCCCTACCAGCCCCTTAAGACCGGGGTGATCATCACAGGCTCCGAGATCTTCCACGGCCGGATCACCGACCGCTTTGAGCCGGTGATCCGGGGAAAGCTCGGCCGCTTTCCCGGGGAGATCCTGGGGGTCAGGATCTGCGATGACAGCACGGACATGATCACTGCCGCCGCAAAGGACTTCCTCCGGGGCGGGGCCGATCTGCTGATCCTCACCGGCGGCATGTCCGTGGATCCCGATGATCTGACCCCGGCGGCCGTCCGGAGCCTGGGGGCCCAGGTGATCTCCCACGGGGTTCCCTCCCAGCCCGGCAACATGACCCTTATGGCCTATCTGGGAAACACAGCGATCCTGGGGGTGCCGGGAGGAGCTGTCTCCCGCCCGGTCACCACCCTGGATGTGCTCCTGCCTCAGATCTTCACCCGGGTGCCCTTCACCCGGGAGGATCTCTTGAGCCTGGCCGAAGGCGGACTGTGCCAGATGTGCCGGCAATGCCATTATCCCAACTGCACCTATGGCCGCTACTGAGCGCCGCCGGCAAAACCCTGGAGCGGACATGGGCACAGACACGGGAACTGGAGCGGTAACGGCAAGGCGGGCAGCATCAGCACCGGACTCAGCACCAGAGCCTTCAACCGCAGCCGCACCTGCCCCTGGGCTCTATGATCAGGCCGGCCGGCAGATCAACTGCCTCCGGCTTTCCGTCACCGAGCGCTGCGGCTTTGGCTGCATATACTGCACCGGCGGGCGCTCCCATGGCTGCAGAAGGGATGATCTGCCCCTGGAGGAGATCCTCACCCTGGCCAGAGGGGCGGCCCTGGCCGGCTGCACCCGGATCCGGCTCACCGGAGGCGAGCCCCTGGAGCGGGTGGATCTCCCGGAGATCATCCGGGGCCTGGCTGAGCTCCCCGGGATCACGAGTCTGGGCCTCACCACCAACGGCTGCCGCCTGGCCGCCGCTGCCCGGGAACTGGCAGATGCGGGGATCAGAGATGTGAATGTCAGCCTGGACTCAGCTGATCCCGGGGTGCTCCGCCAGATCACCGGCCGATCCTGCCTGGATCAGATCCTCGCCGGCATTGAGGCCGCCCTGGAGGCGGGATGCCGTGTCAAGATCAACACCGTGCTCCTGAAGGGGCTCAACGATGATCCCGGATCCATCCATGACCTGGCCGATCTGATCTTCCGCCATCCCCTGGATCTGCGCTTCATCGAACTGATGCCTGCCGATCGGGAGGATTTCTCCCATGAGCGGTATTTTGCCCCCGCGGAGGCAGTCTTCCGGGCGCTGCCCGGCCTTGTGCCCGCAGAGGATGAAAGTCAGAACGCCCCGGCACGGAACTATGTCCTTAAAGGGGCCCGTGGCCGCATTGGGATCATCTCACCGGTCACCCGGAAGTTCTGCCGCACCTGCAACCGTATCCGCATCACCGCCGACGGCATGCTCCGGCCCTGCCTGCTGAGCAGGCGGGAGTTCCCCCTCCGGGGACTCACCAGTGAGGAGGTGGCAAAGATAATAAGGGACGCCGTATCCTGCAAGCCCCGGGAGCACCGCCTGACGGCAGGATGTGGGGGAAGCTCCGGCCAGAGCATGCCCGGCGGCAGAAGACCAGACCGGATCAGGGACAACAATGACAGGCATCTGAGCCGGGGCAGCGCTGGCAGCGGCGGCTGTAACGTCACCGCCAGACAAAGCGTTAACCGGAACGGATGCGGGAACGGGAACGAAAGCGGGAACCGGATCAGAAACGGGACAGACAATGAACCGGCAGGATCCCCGGACGATAGTTCCGTCCGCCTGGCCATGGGCCGCATCGGCGGCTGAAGAGGACTGCCCCGTGACCGGGGCTCAGAGACCGGGAGCAGGACAGGAACATGCTCAGCAGGCGCCTTTTCCCTGCCAAGCCCCGATCCCCGCAGGTTTCCCCTGCCATGTTCCTGCAGCAGGTGCGTCACACCGGAAGAATTCCGGGATCCGGGAAGCATGCCATACAATTCAGCTCGACAGCCAAATGACAAGGACTACCAAAATGAATAATCCCAGGCTCCCTGCTACCAGGAACGCATCGTTCAGGTCGTCACGGTACTCGTTCTTCGCTGCAACCTTGAACTTGAGGATATCCATGGGATTGAACTGCTTCCGCACCTCCGGGGTGCTCATGACCTTGTCGGCAAGGCGGATCCGCCGGCGGTACTTGATCACCGGCCAGACAAACATGAAGAAAAAGCACCCGGCAAGCATAAGGAGCAGAAGAAGTAGATTGCCACTCACTGTCATAACCTCCTGCAGATGAAAAGGAACACACACCGCCTCCCGGAGGATCCGTCTGCGGACCAAGCCCGGCTGTGACCGGCGGAAGTGCCTACGATCTTCCCCGGCTGATCATCTCTGGAGTCACCTCTGGGAAAGAGAGAACAGTATGATGGCGGCTAGGATGATCACCGACAGGATCAGCACCTTCCCGTAGTCTTCATACTCCTTGTCCACGACCAGTTTGAACTTGATGAGGTTCATGATCCCAAACCGCTCCTTCACCCCGGGATCCCGCATGGCCTTATAGAACAGACGGGTCCGCCGGCGATGCTGGATCACCGGTCAGATCAGCAGATGGAACAGAGCACCGATGATCATCAGAGCAATAACTACTTCCATGATCCCTGCCTCCGCAGTTCTGTCAGAACATCATGATCCGGGCTGACAGCCGCACCGGATCACCCCCCGGGCACATTGCCTGGAACCGGGAGTGGGATCAGAGATGCCAGGTCAGAAAGAAAGCCGGATCCCCAGATCAGGCCAGATCAGGCCAGCTCCGGTCCTATCCTATCCGGGCCATACCGGACAGCGCTATGACCGGATGACCATCTGACGGGCGTGCGCCTGAGACAAAGACGCCTACGCATACCAGATCCCGGGAACGGGAGAGAATAGCGGAAAGGAGCCCCCGTTTCCGCGAAAGGGATCACAATATGGGAACCCGGACAACGTCGGCAAATCTGCAATCCGGGGCAGGTTTCCAGGGCATGAATGTGCCCCGCCGTCAGGAGTTCAGGCACCGCCAGAAGCACCGGTGCTCTCCTCCCGGTGCCCCCGCCTGGCAGACGAGACAGCACCCGGTGACAAATCCCGGCCGCATCAGCCTGGAACCGGAAAAAACCAGAACCCCATTTGAGGATCAGCTGCAGTTACATAGTCAGCTACAACTACAGTATCTGCACCTGCAGCAACAACTACCATCAACAGAAGCAACAACAGTTACAGTACAGCCACAGTTGCCGTTCACACCATGAACCATCACCGGAAGGAGCAGCAGAGACAGGCCATGAAGGACTTCACGCATTTTGATGATCAGGGCAATGCCCGGATGGTGGATGTATCCGCCAAGCAGGACACCCTCAGGACCGCAGTGGCGGAGGGGACGGTGCATGTCAGCCCCGGGACCATGGATCTTATCCTCAGCGGCGGCATGAAAAAGGGGGATGTGCTGACAGTTGCCCAGGTGGCCGGGATCATGGGAGCCAAGAGAACTCCGGATCTGATCCCCATGTGCCACCCCCTGCTCCTGTCGGGGGTGGATCTCACTGTCACCGCCGATCCCGCAGTTTCAGCCGTCCGGATCCGGGCCACAGTGAAATGCTCAGGCAGCACCGGGGTGGAGATGGAGGCCCTGACCGCTGTCTCTGTGGCGGCACTGACTGTTTATGACATGTGCAAGGCAGTGCAGAGGGACATCACCATCGGGGAGATCCGGCTGCTGCACAAATCCGGGGGGATCCACGGAGACTACAGCCGTGAATCGTGAAACTAGGCCGTCATCACCCCTGCCTGGCTCGCCCCTGTCAGACCAGTCCCTCCCAGATCCAGGCACGCCGGGAAGAGTTCAAGCCCCAGGAGGGAAACCTCCCCCTGGCGCCCCCTCCATTTCCACAGCATTTCCCCCTGAAGGGAAAATTCCCGCAGAAGCCCCCCTTTACCTGGTGGAGGAGCACGCCCCAGGAGGAACGGCCGGATATGCCGTCCCCCCTGGATCCGGAGTTGCGGTGCTCACCGGAGGAAAGTCCTCCCGCATGGGACAGGACAAGGCATTGCTAACTCTGGGAGATCACCACACCTTTTATGCCCGGATCTGTGCGAAAATGCTCTTTGTTCCGGAACGGTTCCTCTCGGTGAGCCCCTCCCAGGATCTCCGGGCCCCCGGATACACGGTGGTACCAGATCAGCACCCCGGCACCGGACCCATGGGGGGGATCCTGTCGGTTCTGGACCGTTTTGCCGGCCGGCGTCTACTGGTGGTTGCCTGCGACATGCCCTGCTTCACCGCCCGGGAGGGAGCCCGGCTTCTGTCCCTGCACCGGGACGAGGACGCCCTGGTGCCGGTGGTGGCCGGCAGGTGGCAACCCCTGGCGGCAGTTTATTCCCCCAGGATGGCCCCATTGTTCCGGGAGGCTCTGAACCGCGGCGAGCGCCGCCTCCGGAACGTCATCGCCAGGGCTCATTACCGCCTCGTGGCAGTCGGGGAAAAGGAAGCCTCAAACTACCTCAATATCAACACCCGGGAAGAGTTTGAGGAGTTCCGGAGGAAATTCCCGCTCCTGTAAGGATTTCCTTTCCCGGGGCATCTTCCGGATCTGCCCGGAAAGATGCTGACACCGCACTCATGGGACCGTCTTTCCGGCAGCAGTCGGCACCGGAAAAGCCTCCTCCGGCAGCGCCCAAAGCAGGCAAGCCTTCCGGACACCGTTTTCCGCGGTCCCGGGATCTCCGGATCCCGGCGCCGCCAGCCCTGCCCCGGATCTCCCGGTGTGCAGATGAACCCACTTGATGGTAATTTCAATGGAACAACAGACACAGGAACTGAAAAACACCCAGCGCAAGAAGCTGATCAACAGTTTTCTCAACACCTTCCAGCGGCGGGTGATCGCCAACCCTCCCGGGGTGTGCTGCATTTCCACCCACATCGCATATCTGCGCACTGCCCGCAGCCAGACCTGCGGCAAATGCGTCCCCTGTGCCAAGGGCCTGGAGCAGCTGGAGAACATGCTCCAGCAGATCCACGACGGCACCGCGGACATGGATCTCTATGTGGACATGCTGTGGCTGGCCCAGACCATCCGGGACACCGCCGACTGCGCCATTGGCTATGAGGCCGCCTACATGGTCCTGGCCAACATCAAGAACTTCAAGGACGAGTACCTGTATCACATCAACCACCACAAGTGCCAGTCCAGCGTGTCGGTGAAGGTGCCCTGCATGTACAACTGCCCGGCCAATGTGAACATCCCGGGCTATATCGCCCTGATCAGGGATGAGCGCTACGCCGACGCCATCAACCTCATCCGGGAGGACAACCCCTTCCCCACCGCCTGCGCCTTTGTGTGCGAGCGCCCCTGCGAGATGCAGTGCCGCAGAACCCTCATCGACGCAGAGATCAACATCCGGGGCCTGAAGAAGTTCGCCGTGGATCAAATCCACGCCGATCAGATCCCCGTGCCCCCCAGGAACGTCCACACCGGCAAGAAGATCGCCGTGGTGGGCGGCGGCCCCTCCGGCCTCACCTGCGCCTATTTCCTGGCCCGCATGGGCCACTCGGTGGTGGTGTTTGAAGCCAAGGAGAAGCTGGGCGGCATGCTGCGCTACGGGATCCCCGGCTACCGCCTGCCCAAGGATCGGCTGGACGAGGATATCCGGGGGATCCTGGCGGTGGGCGGCATTGAGGTCAGGCTCAACGTGAACATCGGCCGGGACGTCACCACTGAAGAGCTGGAGCGGGACTTTGATGCGGTCTACCTGTCCATCGGCGCCCAGAAGGGCCGGGTCATCCCCATCAAAAACCACGACAACCCCAATGTGGCCTCGGCGGTGGAGATGCTGGATCAGATCGGCCACGGCAACCTGCCGGACTTCACCGGGAAGAACGTGGTGGTCATCGGCGGCGGCAATGTGGCCATGGACTGCGCCCGCTCGGCGGTGCGCTGCCACGCCGCCTCAGTGACCCTGGCCGTCCGGGAGCCCCAGGTGGACATGACCGCCCTGCCCTCGGAGATCCAGGGGGCCATCGAGGAGGGGGTGGAGCTGATGACCATGTTTGCCCCCTCGGAGATCCGGACCGATGAAAAGGGCAATGTGGTGGGCCTGCTGACCAAGCCCCAGATCACCAGTTTCTATGACGCCAACACCGGCATCCCCATGGTCCGGGATGCGGACAAGGAGCCCCATGAGATCCCGTGCGACGTGATCTTCATGGCCATCGGCCAGGCGGTGGATTCCGGTGGCTTTGACGCCTATGAGAAGACCCGGCGGGGCACCTTTGTGGCCGATCCCACCACGGCCCTGAAGGATCATCCCGGGATCTTCGCCGGTGGCGACTGCGTCAGCGGCCCGGCCACGGCCATCATGGCCATCGGCGCCGGGAAGATCGCGGCCATCAACATTGACGCCTATCTGGGGTACCACCACCATTACCGGACGGAGATCCCAATCCCCGACAGCCAGGGCAACATGCGCCATCACATGGGCCGGGTGAACCTCACAGAGAAGTCAGCCCGGGAGCGGAAGAAGAACTTCTGCCCGGTGGAGAACAGCATGTCAAAGGAGGAGGCCATGCAGGAATGCGGCAAGTGCCTGCGGTGTGACATTTTCGGCAGCGGCACCATGAAGGGAGGGCTCCTGTGATGAGCGAGAAGATCCGCATTGAAATCGACGGCCGTGAATATATGGTGCCCCGGGGCCAGACCGTCCTGGAGGCAGCCCGGGACAACGGCATTTACATCCCCACCCTCTGCTACCTCCGGAAGGTGAACGAGATCGGATCCTGCCGCATGTGCGTGGTGGAAATCGAGGGCCAGAACAACCTGGTGCCATCCTGCAACACCAAGGTGTGGCCGGACATGAAGGTCATCACCCGGTCGGAGAAGGTCCGGGTGGCCCGGCAGTTTGTGCTCCAGATGATCCTGGCCCACCATGACGTCCGCTGCCTGACCTGCAGCAAGACCGGCGACTGCGAACTGCAGAAGCTGTCCAACGAGTTTGAGTTGCCCCTGGAGAACCCCTACAAGGTCCGGGCCAACTTCAAGCTGCCCAATGTCACCGACAACCCCTTCCTGTCCTACTATCCGGATCTGTGCATCGGCTGCCAGCGCTGCGTCAGCATGTGCAGCCGGATCGTGGGCAACGGCGTCCTCAACGCCTCCAAGATCGGCACCAAGACCTTCATTGAGGCCCCCTTCGGCAAGGACTGGAAGGAGACCTCATGCGAGCTGTGCGGCAACTGCGCCACCGCCTGCCCCACCGGGGCCCTGGTGACCAAGAGCATGCGGAAATACCAGACCGGCAATGTGGACAAGGTGCTCACCACCTGCCCCCACTGCGCCACCGGCTGCCAGCTGTACCTCATGGTGAAGGACAACACCATCGTGGACGCGGTGCCCGCCCAGGGGCCCTCCAACCAGGGCCTGCTGTGCACCAAGGGGCGCTTCGGGTCCTACAACTTCGTCCACTCCCCTGAGCGCCTGCGCCATCCCCTGATCAAAAACCATGAGACCGGGAAGTTTGAGCAGGCCACCTGGGATGAGGCACTGGATCTAGTGGCCCGGAAGTTCCTGGAGATCAAGAACACCTACGGTCCCGACGCCCTGGCGGGCTTCGCCTGCTCCCGATCCCCCAATGAGGACTGCTACATGCTGCAGAAGATGGTGCGTTGCGCCTTCGGGACCAACAATGTGGACAACTGTGCCCGGGTCTGCCACTCCGCCTCGGTGGCGGGTCTGGCCATGACCCTGGGATCCGGGGCCATGACCAATCCCATTGCCGATATCACGGGAGATGTGGATCTAATCCTCCTGGTGGGATCCAACCCCGAGGAGGCCCATCCGGTCATCGGCATGCAGATCCGGCAGGCGGTGAACCGGGGTGCCCACCTGATCGTGGTCGATCCCCGGAGGATCGGTCTCACCCGGAAGGCGGACGTGCACCTGATGCTGAAGCCCGGCACCAATGTGGCCCTGGTCAACGGCATGATCCGGATCATCATCGATGAGGGCCTGACGGACGAGGAGTTTGTCCGGACCAGGACCGAGGGCTTTGAGGAGCTGAAGGAGACGGTGCAGGAATACACCCCGGAAAAGGTGGCGGCGATCTGCCATGTGGATCCGGATCAGCTCCGGGAGGCGGCCCGGATGTACGCCAACGCCCGGAAGGCCCCCATCATCTACTGTCTGGGAGTCACGGAGCACTCCACCGGCACTGAGGGGGTGATGTCCCTGTCCAACCTGGCCATGATCACCGGCAAGCTGGGCCGCAGCGGCTGTGGGGTCAACCCCCTCCGGGGCCAGAACAATGTCCAGGGGGCCTGCGACATGGGCGCCCTGCCCGGGGACTTCCCAGGCTACCAGAAGGTCACCAACGAGGAGGTGATCCGGAAGTTTGAGCAAGCCTGGAACACCACCCTGAGCCGGAAGCCCGGCCTCCACGCCACGGATGTGTTCCCCGCCGCCGTCAGGAAAGAGATCCGGGGCCTGTTCATCTTCGGCGAGGATCCCGTGGTCACCGATCCGGATCAGGGCCATGTGATCCATGCCCTGGAGAGCCTGGACTTCCTGGTGATGACAGAGCTCTTCATGACCAGGACCTGCCAGTATGCTGACGTGATCCTCCCCGGCACCAGCTATGCCGAGAAGGAGGGCACCTTCAGCAACACCGAGAGAAGGGTCCAGAGGGTGCGGAAGGCGGTGACCGTTGAGGGGGAGATGCGCCTAGACACGGATATCTTCACCGATCTGATGAACCGCATGGGCTATCCCCAGCCCTATCTCCGGGCCAGCGAGATCATGGATGAGATCGCCAGCCTCACCCCCAGTTTTGCCGGGATCAGCCACCAGCGCCTGGACGCCGGAGAGACCCTCCAGTGGCCCTGCACCGGCCGGGATCATCCCGGAACCCCCATCCTCCATGTGGGCAGGTTCAGCCGGGGGCTCGGCTGGTTCTACCCGGCCCGGTACTGCGAAAGCCGTGAGCTTCCCGATCAGGAATATCCCTTCATCCTCATGACCGGCCGGATCCTCTACCACTACAACACCATGGCCATGACGGGCAAGACCCACGGTCTGGTGGAGAAGGAGGGCCACTCCTTTATAGAGATAAGCACTGAGGATGCGGCAAGACTGGGGATCAGCGACCGGGAGAAGGTGCGCCTCACCTCCCGCCGTGGCACCATTGAGTCCGAGGCCCGGGTCAGCGACAAGGTGTCCGCCGGAGAGACCTGGATGCCCTTCCACTTCCCCGACGGCTTCGCCAACATCCTGACCAATGCAGCCCTGGACAAGTATGCCCGGATCCCGGAATACAAGGTCTGTGCCATCAGGATTGAGAAGATCAAAGAATAACAAAATAAAGCAAATTCCCTCATTAAAAAGGTAAAAGAACGAGCATGTTATTCAGAAATATAATTTCCAGAATTATAGTAAGTTCTGCCCTATTAGCAAGTTCATTTGTTAATGAATGCCTTGCAAATAAAATTGTATTTTTTAAGCAAAACCAGGAATGGAACTCATACTTAATCGTAGCAGATGACGGAAATAATGTTCCAAGGATGTGTACAGTTACTAACTACTACAACACAATTGTAAATCTGTGCCTTGATTACACAAATAATTCATACATACCATTCTTGCACATTGAAAAAACCGGAGCACGAAAAAACGATCCTGATACAAGAAACTATACAATTAAAGTGCAAGGAAGAATAGATTCAAAACCAAAATTCTACAGTGATGGAAACATCTATGATAAGGATGGTGGACGTTTTATTTATCTAGGCTCTGGATTCGGAACTAGATTCATCGATGAAGCAATTGATGGAGATTTTTTCAGAATCAAACTAGACATGGATGACGACGAAATCCCAGTGATCAAATTTTCGTTGGCGGGATTTACATTTGCGTACAAAAGAATAATTAACACTCTAATCAAACATTCAAAGCATGACGAAAACTACTTTCAATAACTAAAAACAAGCATTGATAATCACCATGAAATTTCCTTTTAACCGCATAATTACTACAACAAAGTTTTTAATAGCCGGACTCATATTATTCAGCACAAGGGTAATTGGTGCAGAAATTTCATATTCAGAGTATAACAATCTAGATCTTTACTCTCTGGAAGGAGAAATTGAATTTAATGATATATCAAATTTTGAGAATATTCTTAACAGAACGAGATCCCCAAACAAAAAATCACTAATATTCCTCAACAGCCCTGGCGGCAACCTTCATGCTGCATATTACATTGGAGCCCTGATTTTTAAATCAAACATAGCTACTGTTGTACCAAATGATTTTGTCTGTCTTAGCGCATGCTTTACGATACTGATTTCCGGAAGCTCTCGTTTTGCAGATTTAGGTAGTACTGTTGGAGTTCATCGTGCAAGTCTGAACTTTAGAGAAAACCTGAGTTCAAAGGGCACCAGTGTTGATATGAATGAATTTTATCGGTCAATGAATGTACCTGCTAATATCAGGCTGGCAATGTTGGATACACCGCCCTCTGAAATTTATGTATTGACTAATGAGGATAAAATAAACATTTCAAACATGAATGTAGCTGAATTTAAAGAACCATCTGAGTCAAGCCAAACAAAACAAATTCATCCATCGAATAATCCACTATCAACAACAATAACGAATCCATTACGTAGCACCAATTCAAAGAGTAGTCAGGGATCTCAAGCATCATCCAAAATAACCAGCAACATCTTCTTGCAAGTAAATGACATATACGGGCAAGACGAGATCATAGGAAATATTTCTCTTGAAAGAGACAGCAACAAAAAATTCACCAATTTAAAGATGGTTATAAGCCGATTCAATTCTACAGGTGATGCATTATGGACGGTGAAAGATTTCGTTAGAAACTGTCAATCACCATCAGTCCCCAATTTGGAGTTAGTAACTCCTGTCCATACGACAGATCTGAATCAGAATGGTATCAACGAAGTATGGATGATGTACAAAGAATCTTGCAGAGATCGGCAGACGCCCGCAGATCTTAAGATAATTATGTACGAGGGTAAGATAAAGCATGCAGTAAGGGGTAAAACAGAAGTTCCAAATAAGTATATGTGCAATAACGAATGCGGCTATTTCAAATTCGATTCTCAAATGAATTCAGCTCATCAAGCCATAAAAAATTATGCCCTTAAATTGTGGAAATCTGGCGTAAACGAAAGATTTTAGTATCCCTTTTTGCCGGTGCAGATCTCATCCGAGCTACGCGTTTGACAGACGAAATGTCGACATGGTCCTGGAAGTGCCGAACAACCTCGCCGTACTCCTTACGTAAGTTGCTCACTAAGGATTCGGCCAAGCATAATTAACGTGGCGACAAACCGTGCTCAAATAGCATCATTCATCATCACAAGTAAGAATCATTTATCACAAGCTATTTAAAAAATTCTGCAAATCATTTACTTCAAAAACTTGAAAACTATGATCATATTTTAAAGTTATGACCTAAAACTTATACATCTTAATGTAACTTTAATGATTTACAGCAATTTTTTATAAGAAGCAAACTAATTTCCTAACTTGCTACTATAACCACAATCCAGCAATTATCAATTAAAAGGCAACGTAAATGGGAAATATCTTAAATCCCGGTCCTGAAAACAGCTTTACCCGGATAGTCAAGCACAAAGATACAGATATATTTGTCGATAAAACGGATTTCATTGAAATAATGATTTCCAAAATTGACGCAGAAAGACGATTTTTTGCAATTACAAGACCTCGCAGATTTGGTAAAACAATAACTGCACATATGCTATCAGCATTTTTTTCTAAGGGCTTTGAAGGTTATAATATTTTTGATGGACTTAAAATTTCGTATAATTCAAACTTTCGACAGTACCTTAATCAGTATAACGTACTTTATATAGATATGAACACCATTGACGGGCTTTTTGACGGCTATATCACCAAAAGTCAGAAAGTTGAAGGAGTGAATGATCTTTCAGACTTCCTTGAGTACTCCGTAATAAGTGAACTAAAGTTAAAACCGGAATTTGCAAAGTGCCTTGCAGATCATAAGATTGAAAATACTGGACTGATGGAATCATTGATAAAAATAAAGAATGATTTAGGCACTAAATTCATCTTCATTATGGATGAATGGGATCTTATATATCGAGAGTACCGTGATAACGAATTACTGCAAAAGAAATTCATCAAACTACTAAAAAACCTTTTCAAATCTGATGGCGGTCAAGACTGTTTTCATCTTGGATATCTCACAGGCATACTTCCGATCAAGAAATACAATTCCCAGTCTGCGTTAAACGGCTTCAAGGAATACAATATGCTGTCCCCTGAACCGTTTGAAAAGTATTTTGGATTCACCGAGGAAGAGGTTAACCAAATTGTGAAAAGTCCAGGTTGCAGTCTTTCATACCAAGAACTGAAAGACTGGTATGAAGGCTACCGCCTTAACGGCACTGACATTTTCAATCCTAACTCCGTAGTATCAGCCATTGCAGATGGCAAGTGCAAAGGCTTCTGGAGCGGGACATCTTCCAACGAGGAGGTGGTACGTCTCATCAACCTTAACTTTAAGGGTATCAAAAGCGATATCATCAAACTTCTTGACGGACTGAAACTGCCGTTCCGCTCAGACGGATTCCAAAATGATATGACCAGCATCTCTAATAAGAACGATGTCTACTGCCTCTTGGTATGCTTGGGCTATCTTGGCTGCACTACAACCGACAATTCAAAAAAACTTGCTTATGTGCCAAACCATGAGATCAGGCAATTTCTGCTTTCACTCGTCAGCGGACAAAAATGGAGCCAGCGCATGGATGCCATCAAAAGATCGGCAACCCTTCTCAGTGCAATCACTAAGAAACAGGACAGTAAAACTGTCGCCATGATCATAGAAGAGATACACAATTCTAGCGCTGTTTCCCTTCTTAACTACAACACCGAAGAGTCACTGACCTACTGCGTGATGACTGGACTCCAATGGGCTACCCTTGATGACTACAGTTCTCACCGTGAAGATCAAGCCGGGAAAGGAAGAACTGATCTGGTGTATGAACCGGACAATCCAGAGGCGCCCCTCATCATAATAGAATTCAAGTATGGCAGATCTGCAGAAACCGCACTGAAGCAGATCAAAAGCCGAGAGTATTACAAGCGCTACCGTAGACAGTACAGGAACATCATTCTAGTGGGGATAAACTACAACAAGAGCACAAAAGAGCACCAGTGCGTAATTGAGAAACTTTAAACAAACAGAACTGGTCTGCTACAAGGCAAAATGCTACAGTACACGAAAAAATTATGACCCCAAAACTGGAAATCATTGACTTTTCAGGTTCTGTTTATTTCAATAGTTTTTGAAATGTTAAAAGTTAAAGAAATGTGGGGTACGACCGGCATGTTCCACAATAGTCTTAACTTTATGGAATCCTAATTTTGGGCATCAATAGATTCTTCAAGGCCTATCGTCTGACTGACGATGAAGGATACATGTATACCGACAGGATCCAGTTCTGGGTAATGGATCTAACACAAATCGACAGTGCAACCTAGGAACAAAAAATTCAGGGGCTAGTTGAGTGGGCAAAAGCATTCAGAGCAAACTCCTGGGATGAGGTGAAAAGGATTCAGAATGCGACAGTAAGGGAGGCGGCAAAGACTATGGAGTTGATCATAACGAATCCATCTGAGCGTGAAATTTTACGCATGAGACAGGACGCCAGAAACGACTGGATCACCATGATGAATTCTGAGAGGAAAGAAGGAATAGAAGAAGGAATACAAAAAGGAATACAAAAAGGAATGAAAGAAACCCAACTTGAAACAGCGCAAAAATTGAAGAGAGACGGCTTTGATCCGGACCTTATCACCAAATACACAGGTCTTACTCTTTCCGAGATTGCACAACTCTAAGTTATTTCCCTCTACAAAACGATGCGGCTGATCCTAAAAAACCTTCTGAACGTGAAACTGAACGCATGAAACAAGATGCCCTTAACGACTGGACCACAATGATGAATTCAGCGCGTGAAGAGGGAATAAAAGAAGGAATAAAACAAAGCCAACTTGAAATAGCTCAAAAAATGAAAAAGGAAGGCATTGATCCTGGCTTTATTGCCAAGTACACAGACCTTACTCTTTCAGAAATTGCACAACTGTAAGTTACGAGGTCTTACCTTCTGACGCTAAACATACAGTTGATCTTAATCTGCGTCATCTGAACAAAAAAATAACCTACCCTCAGCCTCCTCTCGGCTACCCCCTAACCAATCCCGCCGGCACTGCGGTTCCCAATGCTCCCGGATCTCCGTAAGTCCGTCAGGCACGATCCAGGTCCCTTGGAGACACCCCCGGAACTGGGTCAGTCCCGCAAGCTCCATCACCCCCGGGATCCGGCAGCACCATCTGAAGCCACCCCTCGTAAGCCCGCATTCATGGTTTTTCCCACCAAAACAAGATCAGAAGATCACAAGGATCCTGACAGTTCTGTTTCCCAGCCCTCAGTCCCGGAAATCATTCTCCCCGTCCCGGCCCGGACGGTTCTCACTTTCGGCCCGCACCGCCCGCACTGCATCCGCCGCCAGTGCGGAGCGGTAGGATGCCACCTCCCGGCGCCGGATCGCCATTCCCATGCTCATGAACAGATAGATGAATACCACCAGCAGCACCGTACCGGGAAAGGCAAACTCAATGGCTTTGAAAGACGGGAGACTGCGTAAATGGAGGAAATTGACATTCACAAACACCGCACCCAGAAGACCGCAGAAGATCACATTGCGGACGAGGTTCTGAAAATACCTGATAAGCCGGAACAGATACATTGCCAGAAAGACGTGGGCCAGGGCGCACACCCGCCACAAGATCTTAGCCACCTCTTCGTCAGCGGCAGCATCCGAATCATGCCAGATGAAATAAAACACTCCCAGGGAAAGACCCAACAGGAGAACTGCCCACACCCGGCACAAGGCGGCCGATCGGCATCCCCGCCAGGAGCCGGAGGATGCAAACAGGCTCCTGGCAGGCGGAGCCCGCCGGCCAGAGATGTCGCCGTCCCCGGAATGACGCTGATCAGATCTCGCACGATCTGTCTGGTTCCCCCGGATGATCATGATCAGCGCCATCAGGGCAATCACTGCAAAGATGTAGAGATCCCTGGCGTCACCATAGGCATAATAGTGTGTGTGGCCAGAATACATAAGCTCCAGTCCTGTGCTGGATCCACCCAGGATCCAGACAGGATCCTGAACAGAAACAGAGAGAAAGGGAAAGAAATCCAGAGAAAGAAGATCAGCAGACGGTCTGATCCGGCTACCATAAACCAAGCTCCCGGCAACGGTAAACATGCTGCGGCAGCAGAGGGGAAGATCAGAGAAAACGGGGAGTAAGAACTGAACAAGCCGCCACCCCCGGCAGGAACCAGAGGCGCCATTCCAGAGCCCCGGAAAGAGAAAGAGGCAAGCCCCCACAGGCTGAGCGGCCCTGGCGGTGAACCGCCGGCACGATCTGGAACATCAGATCCGGCATTGCCCGATCTCTGTCTGCGGGGTTCCGTCCCCGCCCGATCGGCGCCGCTCTTCCCATCCGATCGGCGCAGCCCTGCCAGACACTTTGCCATCAGAGTGTTGCGCCCCGGACAGCGCAAAGCCATTCTCCGCCGTTGGCGCAGTGACCATCCGTGGCTCGTGCCTCCAGCACAGGGCCGCCCTGTCAGTGCCGAATCGTCCGGCGCACACCGCCTGAGCCGTCCGGAGCAGTCCCGCTGAGTCCAGGACGAGCCGCCTGATGCCAGACGAAGATCCTGCCAGTCAGACGGAACCTGCCGCCCCGATCTGCTTCCGGATCCTGGCCTGGATCTGTTCCTGGAGCACAGACATCCGATCCCGGAGATCCTGGCCTCATCAGGCATCAGAACGCATCCGACTGCCCAAGACCGCACCTGGCCGCCTCAGGATCGCAGGAGGAGAAAAGAGCCTCAGCTGATGGTCACAAAGTCGGAGACGCCGGTGAGTTCAAGCACCTCCATCACCGGAGGGGCCACATCCTTAAGGATCACGGTGCCCCCGTGCTTTTTCATTTCCTTGTAGGCGTTGATGATGACCCGGATCCCGGCAGAGGATATGTAGGACAGCTCGGCGCACTCCAGGATCAGATCTCCCGTGGCCGGCAGGGCCCCGGTGATCTTCTCATTCCATTCCGCAGCATTGGAGCTTTCAATTCTTCCTGTAAGTTCCATTCTTTCTTTCCTTATCGTGATCTTGTGCCCAGGGGCCCGGTCCTCCAGCTCCCCTGCCCTGTTCCTCAGTCCCGGACGGATCCCGCAGATCCCCATCCTGGCTGCTGTGTCCCGGTCTCCGGGAGCGGTGCCATGAGCCGGGAGCTGTTTCCTCAGGTGCCAATGGTGAAGATATTGCAGTTGTCCTGGTGCCGGTAGGTGACATTCTTCATCATCTTCTTGACGATGAAGACTCCCAGCCCCCCTTCCTCACGATCCTCCAGGGGGATGGTGATATCCGGGGTAGCCGCATCGGTGAGGGGATTGAAGGGAGTGCCGTTGTCAGTGAAGGAGATGGTGACCGTGGCGTCCTGCTGATTGATGTTCAGTTTGACATCAATGTATTCCGCATTGCTGTGGTTCAGGATGTTGGACACGATCTCATCCGTGCAGATGTTGATCTTGACCGCCGTGTCCATGGGGACACCGTTCTCCTCAATGATCTCGCTTATGTAGTCAATGACATTGGCGGCCTCTAGCTTTTCAGTGCTGAACTGCCTTTGAGTTTCCATCTCTTTCCTCCGTTCCCTTCGCCTCAGTTTCTGCGGATGGCCAGCACAGTGATATCGTCAAACTGCCCAGCTGTGCCCTTGAAGTTTCTGATGGCCGCCTTGAGGGAGCCGCACATCTGCTCCATGCTCATGCTGCGGCAGCGGTTCAGCACCTCCAGGGTCCTGTCAAAGCCGAACTGCTCCTTGTTCTCGTCAGCAGCCTCGGGAACACCGTCAGTGTAGGCGAAAATGATGTCACCGCTGCCCAGGGTGAGTTCCCTGTCAGTGTATTTGATATCCTCGATTTCCCCAAGAACAAAGCCGGTTTTGTTTTTCAGGATTGTGAAATCGCCTCCGTTTACCGAGAGGATGGGGTGATCATGGCCGGCACTGGAATACAGCAGCTGGCCGGTCCTGAGATCCAGTACCCCGCAGAACACAGTCACAAACATCTGGGCCCGGTTGTTCTGGCACAGCTCATTGTTGGACTTGCTCAGGGCCTGCCCCGGGGTCAGGCCGTCCATCATGTTCTTGTGGATGATGGTCTTGGAGATCATCATGAAGAGGGATGCCGGGATCCCCTTGTCGGACACGTCCGCCACCAGGAAGCCCACCTTGTCATCCCCGATCCTAAAATAGTCGTAGAAGTCGCCTCCCACCTCCTGGGCCGGCTCCATGGAAGCATACAGATCAATCTCTGTCAGCTCCAGTTTCTCCGGCAGGACACCGTTCTGAATGTCTGAAGCGATGTGCAGCTGGGTTGCCACCTTGGTCTGCTGCTGGGAGACGGTGGTGAGTTTCTGAATGTACTCCTCAATCTTCTGGGAGAAGATCCTGAAGGAGATGGCCAGTTCCCCGATCTCCGACTGATAGGAGGTGTAACGGCTGACTGTGGACATGATCCGCTGGATCTCCAGGGTGATGTCCCCATACTCGCCGAAGTGCCGGCCGATGCCGGAAAGCTCCTCCAGGGGACGGGCGATATGATCCTCCGTGCTCCGGAGCACCAGCAGAGTGGGCCACAGGCTCACATAGAGGGTGGTGCCGCACACCAGGTACACATAACCCCACAGGGAGGTCTGATCGCAGATCTCATAGGAGGAGAAGAAGAAGTAGGCAAAGGCAGAGACAAACAGGGAGACGATGACGGATATGAGCACAAAATAGAGGATGAACTTCTCGTTCAAAGAGAAGAGGTATCCGGCGGGAGCCTCCTCCCCTGCGCCGGAGTGCTGCCGCTGCTGCCCAGCTTCCTCCAGGGCCTTCTTCTGCAGATGGTAGGAGTAGCCCACAAAGAAGGGGATCCCCAGCACCACAAAGAACACCATCTGGTTCATGAGGGTGCTGATGAAACCAATGCCGAACATCTCAAGGCCGAGGAAATGATGCAGGGTGGCCCAGACCATCAGGGCCAGCACCACTCCCGCCAGCAGAGTCAGCAACAGGAACTGGGCGATCTTCCGGACCTTGTCCAGGCGGAAGATGTTACTCTCCCCCCGACGCAGGCGCTTCCAGAGCACCGCCCCGCCATAACCGTAAATGATCTGGAAACTGGCTCCCAGGGACATGATCCTGGCGTCCATGCCCCCGTAATAGAGATCAGAAAGCACATTGCCGATGGAAGATCCGATGGCCCCCGGCAGGCCGTACACCAAGGAGAACAGGAAGGGCAGCACGCAGTAGGGTCTGACCTCAGTGGTTTCAGAAAGCTGCAGGTAGTCAATGAAGGGGACTGACACCGCAAAATAAAACAGGGTGCAGGCAAACACCGTCACCAGGTGCTGCCGCAATTGCTGAAACATGGTGCTCATGTATCTCTGACCAGTGCGTGCCCCATCAGGGGCGCGGAACAAGGGATCCGGTACAGATCCAGTTTTAACCAGGCCAGGCAGCAGACAGCCCCGGCCTGCAGAACATTCTTCAGGAGATCCGGGGGATCCTTTTCCGGAGAAAAGGCCCCAGGCTTCCCCATGCCTGCAAGGATACCACGATCCCACTCTTTCCGGGGCTGACAGAGCCTCACCGGCACCCAGATCTGCGGAAGAGTCGTCAGACCGGCTCCAATCAGGGCCCTCTGAGGATCCTTACCCACGCCCGATCAGGGCTGTCCGGTGCCGGCTCTCACACCATCCCAGCTAAGCGTTCGCCTCCAGACCCGATCCTGTCCGCAGCCCATCCCCCGCCACCGCCGGCTTCCGGGCGTGCACATAGTCCGATCCGATCCGCAGTCCAATCCCACGCCACCGCCGGCTCCCAAGCCGCCATCATTCCCGCTCCGGGACAGCGCCGGCTCTCACACCATCCCCACCCCGCAGCTTTCATCCGCCTCTGATCCCCACCCGATCACATCATCCATCCACGCCAGCAATTCAGATCATCATCAGCAATAAAAACAATTATCCGTATAATTATTTACTCCATACAACCACCGGTCAGCAAGCATCCAATGTCCCATAACCAACTGATTTGCCTTGCTTTTTAGCTCAAATGAAAGACTGGCACGCTTCTGGTTGAACCCTCTCTGAAGCATAGCCACGATCGCAAGCCCGGGAGGATCCGGGAAGAAGGAGGAAAACTGCATGATCACGCTTCTGGCCTCAGCCATCCTGCTCCCCATTGCCATCGCCCTGACCATGGAACTGTTCGTCGAAGCCCTGGAAATTGCCGTCATCATCGGAGTGCCCGCCCTGGTGCTGGCACTGGTTCTGTAGCACGGCTCCGGCTCAGAAGTCCGGAAGATCGCCGGATCTGCCGGGAGACCGTTCAGGAAGTCCGGGAAGTTCAGAAGGCTGAGAAAACCGTTGTTTCAGCCTGCCGGAGAACACAGTAACAGCCGGCAGCGCCGCCGGGGTGCTCATGGCGGGATCACCGTCAAAACTGTCAGCATTGGAGGAAAACATCATGAAAGCCACCATCACCGACATGGACATCACCTTCGTGATCCGCAGCAGTTCCCAGGATCCCCGGGGCAGATCCTCTTATAGTATGCATTTCCCCCACCAAAACCCCGGCTGCGCCGTCATCACCGATCATGGGACGAGCAGGTGGCTGCAGATCAGCCAGTGCGTTTTCTTCCAGGAACTGTTTTACCTGGGGCTTCACAGCTATCTCCTGGACGCCATGTCAGAGGCGGGGGATCTGCGGATCTACTCCCGGAAGTGCCGCCTAGTGTCCCGGAGCACCGGAAAGACCCGTGCCCGTTTCGTCCTGGAAATGGAGCAGACATCCTTCATTTACGGCAGGTGGAGCCTCAAACTGTTTGAGCCTGTCCTGGAAGACAGACATGGCAACCGGATCCGGGAGGAGGTGTGGGCACATCTCCCGGAATCTCCCCAGAAGCAGACCAGGAAGAAGGACGACGACGACCTGTAGCGCCGGGAGCAAGCCTCCGGCCAGGACCGCCGCAGGCACTTCCCGGGGGCAGTTCAGTCCGGTGACGGCTCAGGTCAGGCACTGCCTGTCCGGTCTGTCCTGCCTGCCCGGGCAGAAGTTCCCGCCTGCCGTCCGTCTCCCCGAACTGCCACATCCGATCTGCCACGCACCTCCCCAGACCTTCCATCCGCATCCAGCCTGCCATCATGTCCCGGAGTCACCGGATCCCGGAGCCCCGGGGCCTTTTTGAAAACCCCTGTCCGATCCCGTATAATGAGCCGTCATCTTTCCCGCCGGGACCGGAGGGCTGCCTGAGCCCCTGGGATCCCGCCAACCACATCCGGAAAACACCATGGAACGTAAAATCCTGCTGACTGAATGCCCTGATGAAACCGGCCTCATTGCCCGGATCACCGGGATCTGCGGCCGCCACAGCCTGAACATCATCAAGAACACGGAGTTTGTGGCCAATCAGCAGCGCCTGTTCTTCATGCGGACAGTGCTGGAGGGGGATTTTCCGGAGAGTTTCCCGGATGAGGTCAGATCCGCCCTGCCCCAGGGGGCATCAGTGCGCCTGATGGCATCCCGGAGGAAGCGGCTGGTGATCATGGTCACCCGGGAGCAGCACTGCCTGGGGGATCTGCTCCTGAAAAACTATGCCGGCAATGTGAACTTTGAGATTGCCGCCGTCATCGGCAACTATGACACTCTGCGGGAACTGACGGAGAAGTTTGCCATTCCCTTCCACCTGGTGAGCCATGAGGATCTCACCCGGGAAGAGCACTGCCGGCAGATCATGAAGGTGATCGGGCAGTATGAGCCGGACTACATCGTCCTGGCCAAATACATGCGGATCCTGACTCCGGAGTTCATCAACGCCTACCCCAGCAGGATCATCAACATCCACCACTCCTTCCTGCCCGCCTTCATCGGGGCCCGTCCCTATGAGCAGGCCTACAACCGGGGCGTCAAGATCATCGGTGCCACCGCCCACTTCGTCACCGAGCACCTGGACGAGGGTCCCATCATCGAGCAGGATGTGATCAAGGTGGATCACAACTACACCGCCGCCGACATGGCCGAAGCCGGCCGGGACATCGAAAGGATGGTGCTGGATCATGCCCTGAACTATGTCATGGATGACAAGGTGTTCATCTTCGGCAACCGCACCGTGGTCTTCCGGAACTGAGGTGATCCGGGACGCCGCGCGGCGTCCTCTCTCCTCATATCCTCACTTTTCCTGCTCCAATCCCAGCCTCAGCCTCTGACCCTACCACAGCCCTTTCCGGAGGTGGAGGGGCACCGCAGGAAGATGGCTCCTGAACCGGGAGAGCCTGCCCCGGTCACAGCAATTCCCGCACCTTCAGCGCCTTCACCCCGAGATCTGCGAGGCCCGATGCCGGTGCCTACATTTTCCTTTCCGGTCCAGCCTCTCTGCTATCCGATATCTGATCTCAGACCTCTTCTCTTCCCTTCCCAGCAGCTCTTCTCTTCCCTTCCCATCCCGGCAGCAGTTCCCGGAACAGATCCGCCTCAGGCTTCATCCGCCGAAAGCAGCAGCTCCAGATCCGGTGACAGATCCCGTCCAGCGATCCGGCAGAACAGCCGATCCCGGGAGAGCAGCAGGATCCGGCCCTGAAGATCACTCTCCCCGCCGCTCCAGTCCTCCTCCCGCTCCCGGGAGCCGAACAGTTCCCCCACAAAGCACCTGTCCCCAGGATGACGGAACAGGTGGGTCCGGATCCGGGAGCGCAGATAATCCGCCAGCTCCGGATCCAGATCGGCGATCTGATCCACCAGCACAAACATTTGCCGGGAGCCGTCACGCTCCAGGGCCAGATCAAAGCCGGACATACCCGGGGCCAGGCCGGGGAGAGCCAGGTGCCGGATAAGATCCCGCATGAACTGAAAGCGCAGCTGCTGTAGCTCCAGTTCCCGGTCATACCAGGAAAGATCTCCCAGGGCAAAAAGCTCTGCCAGGCCCGGGACATCCGGCACCCCGTCCCGGGACTCCTCATCACGGGACTCCCCATCCCGGGAGAGGGAGGCAAGTCCGGATCGGAGCTTCTCCAGGAGGATCCGCAGATCCTCCGGGGAAACCAGGGAAGTCAGACTGTTCATAAAAATTCACCTCATGAAAAATGCGTCATCCTGCCATCCATCCTGGCTTCAGTGCTGCCAGATGTCAGCCCCGGAAACCCGGGAGGCATCAGGGAAAGAGGACACATGAGATAACATCTGAATACGGCAGGGACGTCTGATAAAACGGTCAGCATGTAAGTTCCCCGCCGGAGCATGTCTGCGTGGCCTGTTCGCAGGATCTGCCCGGTGAATGCCACTCAGACCCGGATCAGAGGCATGCGATCAGTCTTCTCCGCGGGAATGTCAGCAGACCCCTGCCAGGGAAACCCATCAGTCCCCAGCCCCGGAACCACCTCAGTCTGGAATGAGGCGCAGTCAGTTCCGCCCCCGGATCAGTGCTGCCGCGCACCGGTACCCCACATACATTTCAACGTAGGCCGCCAGAGCCCAGATCCCCCAAACAAAAAACCAGCCCACCGCAATGGCCAGCATTATCCAGCCGGCAGCCCGGGATGGTACCAGAAACCCGATCACCGCGCCGATCACCACAAATACCACAACATAGAAAAGCATGCTCAGACTCCAAATGATCTCACCCAGGCGTCACCGGGTACGGCTCAGGTCACCGTCTCTGCACCATGACATGATCCGCCAATCCCGTGTATGATGGACGGCAGAATAGCACATAACAGGCAACCGGCGGAAAAGGAAAGGGCCGTGGAAGGCATCACCAACTCCCAGAGGGGCACCCTGTCCCCCTGGGCCAGACACCCCCGCACCCAGTCCCCCTGACCGGGCCCGGCCCTCCCGGGACACCCCCGGAGCCTCCGGCAGAAGAAGGATCAGCCATGGAAAACACCATACTTGTCACCGAACCCCTGGATGAGGATCTGACGGATCTTCTGCGGACAGAGGCGGCGCAAAACGGCTTTGGGATCTGCCAGGCCCGGGAGCAGGAGGAGATCCTCCATCAGATCCCCAACAGCGGGATCTTCTTCGGGATCTGGGATCCCGCCCGGCCCATCCCGGAGAACATCCGCTGGATCGCCCTGCCCCTGGCGGGGGCCTCCGAGTACCTGTCCCTGGAGGCGGTGCAGACAGGACGGTGCCGTCTCACCTGCTCCTCCGGAGCATACGGGGTAACCATTGCGGAGCACCTGATCATGCTCTCCCTGATGCTGCTCCGGCGCATGGCGGAATACAGTGAGGATATGCGGCAGGGGATCTGGCGCCATGACCGTCCCCTGGGCTCCCTGTACGGCAGCCGGGTGACCGTGCTGGGCGCCGGGGATATCGGCTGCTGCTTTGCCGAGCGCCTCCGGCCGTTCCGGCCCGCAGCAGTCACCGGAGTCACCCGCTCGGGAAAAAGCCGCAGCAGTGCCTTTGACCGGGTGATCACCACCGCCGCCCTTGATCAGATCCTCCCCGTCACCGATCTGCTGGTGATGGCACTGCCGGAAACCCCGGAGACCCGGGATCTGATGGATGCCCGGCGCCTTGGCCTGCTGCCTGACGGGGCCCTGGTGATCAACGTGGGCCGGGGCAGCAGCCTGGATCAGGACGCCCTGGCAGCCCAGCTGCGGGAGGGGCGCCTGGGAGGCGCCGCCCTGGACGTGCTCCGGCAGGAGCCCCTGCCCCCGGACAGCACCCTCACCAGGGTTCCCCGTCTCATCATCACCCCTCACATGGCGGGACAGCGCACCCTCAGGCGCACCCGGGAACTGATGCTCTCCATGTTCCTGGAAAACCTGGGGCTTTTCGCCGCCGGTGAGGAGCTGAGGCACCTGGTGGATCCCGGAAAGGGCTACTGATCGCCGTGAACCTCCGCCGCCGTCCCCGGCCGCCCGAAGATGAAGCCTGAAGCCGAAAGCCGCCGTCCCGCCCCAGGGAAGGCCCCTTTCCCGCAGGATCACCCCGGCAGTTTCCCTCTGGGGATCTTTTGAGTCCGGTCCCCAGAGGGTACAATATCCCAGATCCGGCAGGAATGAGCACCGCCCTCCAGAGGGCATGCCTCGCCCGCCGCACCGCAGATCAAGGCAAGAGAGAAACGGAGACAACCATGAGCCTATTTCAACCCAGAGCCCTCATGTCAGCACTGCTGGCTTCCGGGCTCCTGGCAGCAAGCATGCTCCCCCAGACCGCCGCAGCCGGGGAATTCAGCCGCACCACCATGAACAAGATGGGGATCTTCCTGTCCAATTTCACCGAGTGCCAGATCACCGCCATCACCCGCCAGGGCTTTATGGATGATCCCGCAGAGGTGGTGCACTTCGGCATGTGCCATGACTGGATCAACAACCACAAACTGTTCTCCAACCGCAACAAGTGCGGCAAGGAGACCTCCAAGTACAATGAGTTTGTCCACCTGGATCCCAAACGGATCACCGAGTCGGCCAAGAGATACCTGGGATACAAATTCACCGATCACCAGAGCAGCCCGGACTACCGCATCGCCTACGACGGCCACACCTACTGCTGGCCAGCTGCCGACGGGGAGCAGACCCCCTATGTGTATGTCACCGAGGCCTACTCCATGGATGACGGCTCCATCCGGGTGAAAGGCTCCTCCTACTACCCGGATGCCGAGGAGAAGGCAGATGACACCATCAATGTCCGGGCGGTGATCATGCCCCATGAATACAACGGGAAGGCCACCTGGTATCTCCTGTCCCTAGAAGTGGATCCCAAGCCCTTCCCGGACTGAGGATATCCTCCCCCAGGTGATCCCCCGGTAAGGCCCCAGAGCCTATCCCCGGGGTGGTTCCCCAGTGCCCCGTCAGCACCTCCTGGCGGGGTCTTTTTTTGGGGAGAACTGGTGGTCCGGGAAGAACGGCACGGCGGCAACACCCTCTGCCTGAGGCGTGTCCCGCCCGGATCTCAGGGGAGAGCCGGAGGCCGCACCCCCGTCTATGCTATAATTCACGCCGTAAGCCGCAGGGAGCGGCATGCAGAAACCCCGCCCGGGAGCGGTGAACAGAACCTAATCCCCTGATCTGCGGGGGACACCAGGGCAGCAGGCACGGAGAAACATATGCACACGGAAGGATCACTCACCAGCACCAGCGCCGATCTCAGAAAACTTGCGGACACCCTGGTGACGGAATACTCCAGCGGCCGCTCCATCGACAACATGGACAACCTGTTCCGGCAGCCTGACCGGGAGGTGATCTTCGAGTGCATCCGCAACCTCATGAAGATCCTCTACCCGGGCTACTACCGCACCCGGAACTACATGATCTACAACGTCAGCAGCATTGTCTCCGCCCTGCTGGAGGACATCCACTACCATCTGAGCGGTCAGATCGCCGTGGCATTGAACAACACCTACCAGATCAGGGATCCGGAAAAGATGAAGGAGAATGATCTGAAGGCCGCCGAACTGGCCGCCGCCTTCCTCCAGAAGATCCCTGAAGTCCGCTCCCGGCTGGAGCTGGATCTCATCGCCACCTTTGACGGGGATCCGGCAGCCAGCAGCTACGGCGAGATCATCATGGCCTATCCGGGATTCTACGCCATCACCATCCACCGGCTGGCCCATGAGCTCAGCCTGCTGAAGGTGCCCCTGATCCCCCGGCTCATGTCTGAATACGCCCACAGCCACACCGGCATCGATATCCACCCGGAAGCCACCATCGGCGACTACTTCTTCATCGATCACGGCACCGGCATCGTCATCGGCCAGTCCTGCGTCATCGGCAACCATGTGAAGGTGTATCAGGGCGTGACCCTGGGCGCACTGTCCACCCAGGGGGGACAGAGCCTGAAGAACAAGAAGCGCCACCCCACCATTGAGGACAACGTCACCATCTACTCCAACGCCTCCATCCTGGGAGGAGACACGGTGATCGGCCATGACAGCGTCATCGGCGGCAATGCCTTTGTCACCAAGTCTGTGAAGCCCTGCACCCGGGTCAATGTGAAGACCCGGGAGCTGCAGATGACCAAGCGCAGCTGCGGGGAAAGCGCTGACGAGTGGTTCTACGTGATCTGATCCCCTGCCCGGTCACACAAGCCGTTCCCCGCCCGCTTCCGCAGCATTGTTCACTGCCCTGGCCAGGTATGTGTCATCCAGTTGCACTGGCACGTTCAGGCCAGCCGCCATGGAGAGATTGGACTTCTTGCCTTACTCACCGGTGATCCGGGTGAACGTCTGAATGACACTGGCACAGATCCCTTTGATCTGCCGATCCTTTTCCAGCGGCAGGTTGCACCGGGAGCGCCGGGTTATGCACCCGGAATTCCTCTGAGGCCCGGTGTTCAGCGGTAACGAAATCATTGTCCACCGGTCTCCCGTCACTGATACAAGGCTTCCCCGTCCACCAGAATAAAAGGTGTCTTGTTCTCAAAATCAAAGCCGCCTGCACAGACAAAGCCTATTCCTGTCACTTCTATTCCCTGTATCTGTCCAATCTGCTCCTTTTCCTGCTCACACTCCTTTAACGTCATTGCCCGGTCAAAGTATTTGCATTCATAGAAGTCGAACCTATCGCCGGTTCGCCGGATCACACAATCGAATTCACCGTTCGTCTTATTAACCGGATCATCATACCAGTACGACCCGAAATCCTCGATATCCGGATATTTTCCCAGAACTGCCATCCTGTGAAAATACTGCAGGACGATCCCTTCAAATCTTCTGCTGATGAACTGATCAAGCGTCGCCTCGATGTGCCGGGCATAATATTGCTCTTCACCGATCCTTGTAATAATACCAGCCGTTCCGAAAATAAAAGAAAAATAGACACGCATCAGGTTATCCGTGATCGCATAAAACTGTTTTTTTCTGTCATTCCGGCGGTTGATGGGCTCGGTCTTCTGTATCGTCTCCATGTCAAGAAGGATCTTCAGCTGTTTATCCAGCAGGCCGGTCTCACTGCTGCCTAATTGTTCCCTTATCTCCGTATATTTCTTCTTTCCATTGCCGAGGGATCCCAGAATTCTGACATCAAAAGATTTCTGGATCTCCTTCAGCATAACATTTTCAATGTGAGACCTGATGATCGCTGTTTCCGGCAAAAGCAGGCGGATTATGTTGTTCTTTACTGATTTGTCCGTTTCAAGATTCTCAAGGACATAGGGGCATCCCCCAAACACCCCATAGAAGGCAATTTTCTCCCTCACGGGAAGATCAGGGTAGAATTGTGCGGCATCATAGTAATCGAAATCGTGGATGTGCTGGATCAGGGTGAATCTGCCGAACAGCGGATTATCTTCTGCCAGTAATTCTTTCATGATTGTAATGTAGGATCCGCAAAGGATCAGTTTCACATTTTCTGGAAGTCTGTCGATGACTGCCTGCATATAGGAGTCAACTTCATTTTTCTTCTTTGTCTGCTTTAGATAGGGGTACTCGTCAATGATCAGCAGGATCTTCCTGTCAAAGTTCCTCAGGTAGTCCATCATCGCGAACAGGGAATCAAAGCGTATGTTCGGGAGAGACAGACTCGCCGACACGCTCTTGTAAATGAGTTCCAGATTCCCCTCAAAGGTGCTCGTAACGCACAGGTGGTTGACGACAACGCCCGCAAAAGCTTTAGCCGCCTCATTGATCAGCGTGGATTTGCCGACTCTGCGTTTGCCATAAATGAGGACTGCCGTCTTTTTCTTCCATGTTGAAAGTTCGGCCGCAAGGGCTTTCAGCTCTTTTTCCCGTCCAATAAACATAGCTCTTCACACCTTCGTTTTTCTGAACCGTTTTTCTCTGAATTTTTCCTCAGTTAAATTTATCTTAACCCTCCAGGTTGCGATCATCAAGTCTCTGAGATGTTTTTCAGAAAAAAAAGACCGGGAACCAACCGTCCCCGATCTTGCACAGCGTTTTCTGATCCAGTCCTACCCGGTGACAAAGCCGGAAAGGGAGTCGTTCAGAGCACCGAACTGCTCCTTCAGATCCCTGGCTGTCTGGGCGTAGACATTGGAATTCTCCAGGATCTCCTCGGCGGAGCTCTCAGCCTTGTCGATGTTGTCGGACACAATGCCCACAACCCCGTTCTGCTCCTCGGCTATGCGGGAGATCCGCTGGGTGGTGGCGTTGATCTCACTGAAGGAGGCGGTGATGCTGTTGAAGTGCTCTGACGCCTCATTGGTGCGGCTCACCGCCTTGTTGCAGGTGTCAATGCTGACATTCATCAGCTCAATGGCGTTGCGGTTGGCCACCAACAGGGCCTCGATGGTGTTCTTGATATCCACCGTGGCCTTCTGGGTGTTGCCGGAAAGGTTCCGGACCTCATCCGCCACCACCGCAAAGCCCCGTCCGTGCTCACCGGCCCGGGCGGCCTCGATGGCGGCATTCAGGGCCAGCAGGTTGGTGTTGTTGGAGATCTCGCTGATGCTGTTATTCAGGCTGACAATGGCATCGGTGCTCTCCCGGAGCTTGTCCAGGGCGGTGCGGGTGCTGTCCAGCTCCGAGCTCAGGTTGTTGATGGAGTCTGCCACACCGGAGATCAGGCGCTGGAGCGCCGTGCACTCCTCAGTGGTGGCGTTCAGCTTCTGGGAGGCGTCCACCATGTCCGCAGACACGGAGGTGGTATTCTCACGCACATTGGTGATCATCTCATTGCCCCTGGTGAGCAGCTCCATCTGCTTCTGTGACTTCTCATGGAGCAGCCGGCTCTGATCCTGCACCTCCATGGAAATGTCTGTCAGAGTTGAGGCTGAGGCCTTGAAGGTGCCAATAAGCTTGGACTGGCTGTCCAGAAAACGGTTGAAGCTTTCTTCCAGCACCCCGATCTCGTCATTGCTCCTGACCCCGATACGCTTGGACAGATCCGCCCCGGCGCCGTCAGACATATTGGTCATGAACCGGGAAATGAAGTTGATGGGATCAACCACCTGGACAGAGAGGAACTGGTTCAGCACAAACACTGTGATCACCAGGATCACCAGGGAGATCACCAGGATCATCTTGAAGTTCGATGAGGTGGTGGCGATCTGGCTGGTCGGCACCACAAAGCAGAAATGCCACGGGGCATTCTTCACATTGCCGGTCATCATGTAGTACTGCTTGCCGTCAATGATCAGATCGGTAAGCCCCCTGGCTGCCTCCGCGCTTTTCATCTTCTCCGGGGTGAACACCGGGTTGTACTTGCTCACCTCCTTCATGAAGGCATCCTCCCTGTCAGAGATGATGACCTTGTGATCGTCAGTGTACAGGATGGTGAAGCCACCGCTGGGAATGGAGATCTTGGACAGGGAGTCCTTGAGTTCGGCGATCCTGACATCGGCAGCCACCACACCGCCCTGGGCCATTCTGGCCATGCCGATGACGTTCTCATTGAAGGTGAAGTCCTTGTAGGGTGAACTTATCCGCACCGTGGCCTGCCCCTCACCCAGTTTGTACCAGGGCCGCTGCCGGGGATCATAGTTGGACTTCCGGTACTGCTCCAGTGACTTCTTGGTGGAGTACATATCACCCTCAGCCTGGGTACCGTAATAGACGCCGCCAAAGTTCATGGCCTTGCCTATCATGATGAGGTTGTCCCTGTTCTTGAGAAAGACTGGATCCTGCCCCGCCAGGGTGTCCACCACCTTCATCCGATCGGCCACCCAGGAATCGATGATGTTAAGGCTGTCATTCACCAGGGAGGCGAACATGGTGGAGCCGATTTCAAAGTTCTGCTTGTTCTCCTCGTTGTCCTTCACGGTGAGGTAGATGCATATTGCCACCAGCAGGATCACAAAGGGAATAAACACCGAAATGAAAATTTTCAATTTCAGGGACTTAAAGTTAAACATTTAGATTTTACCAGCCAAAATATGATGATCTGAAAGAGGACGGCAAAAATTGTAAGCACTGAGGACAGTGGCGTGTGTGAGTTGAGTTTCAAATAAGTCCTTTTTGACCGTGAATTGCGTCACATTATCAAATGTAAACCACAAAGTCATATAATGACCGTAAATTACATTCTAAGTCAGCGAATAGGGAGAGAACGGGACAGTACCAGGATATTTCAGGAGGAGACAGACACACTGAAGGCAAAACTGGACAGATATCCCGTTGATTTATCTGAGTTATAGAGGAAATGGTGTCTGACCGACGGCGATCAGAACTGATGCGGGAATCCGGAAGTTCCCCCTGGCATCGGCATGGACCAAAGGTGACAACGTATGTATTAGAGCAACATGGACCTGCCGCGGGACAGGTCGGAAGGAGGAGCATTTGCCGGTATTGCTGGCGGGACATCTGCAGCAGATACCGCAAGACTCAACACTGTAATTAAGCCGGAAAGTACTGTAGAAAAAAAAAAAATTTAAATAATTATTAGGCTCGACATTGTCTAATTTTTTTGGTTAAATACCAAAGATAAACACCTAAAAAAGAGGTATTATGGTTATTTACACGAGAACTATATTTATTAAGTAAAGCTTGCAAATATGACTTCGAGCAAGGTTTTGATCCAAACTTTTTACCGATCATATTATCCAAAGCGTCAATAATATCTTTTCTGGCAGTTTTCAATAAAGCACTATTAAGATTAAGAATATCAGAAAGTTCATTACCAAATTCTAAAGAAGACTGAATTGTTCCATCAGACGATCTATAACTGATTGTTCTTGTGTGATGAATGTTTTGCGGATCAATGTGAAGTACTTTATCTTCCTTGTATGTATCGCAAGTACGTTCGGAATACTCTCCAAATTGTTCACCTCCAGAGCAACAAGCTAAGAGGTTTTTATAATCTAGTTCATTATCCGGGGTTCTGGCCTGGTAATGTTCTATTTTCATCGATTTATCATCAATAGCCTTCATACAATATGCACAAAGAAAGCCCTGCTCCTCTAAAAGGGCTGTCCTAATATCATTCTTTACTACAGATGGAAGATTATTAAAACTGGCATCAAATTGATATTTGTATTGAACAAGTGAGTTAGGTGCCTTACCTTTTTGTATTAGGATCATTCCTTATAATCTCCTAAGTCAAAATTAAGATCAAAAGCAATCTTAGCCTTGATGTATTCTGGATGATTTACTCCCAAAAGTTTTTCCAATACTCGAAGATATTTTTCAGCGGAATCCCTCTGTTCAGCATCGACAGAGTCATAAAACTTTTCTTTTAAATCCGTGACTTTGTTAGGTTGAACATCAGCGTCCATCAAAACTTTTAGAAGGTTATCAATATCGCGCGCATATGTATTGAAAGACGGATGAGACACTTTCTGATTTGAAATACAAACAATACTCTCAGGTGTTTCGATATTTGTGACAATAAAGGGAGAATGAGTTGTAACAATAAACTGAACTTTAGGGAATATATATCTCAAATCTCCAAGAATTCTTTTCTGCCATCCTGGATGCAAATGCAGATCAATCTCATCAATCAGAACAACACCAGGCGTTTCGTCTGTGATCCTGTCAAGAAGATCAGGGTTAAGATTAGCCATCCTGTAAGCAATGTCTGCTACTATGCGAACAGTAACTCTTTCGCCGTCACTTAGCATCCTAAATGGCAGACGAACAATCCCTTTATCATTTGAATAAAAAATTTCAAATTCACCTGTATCAGCCATATAACGGAACTGGGGAACAGTATCAGGAGAATTTTCCAAATTTATCTTCCAACCGACAAAACATTGTCCCATAGCTCGTTTTACTACTTCAAGTTCAGGAACTTTTTCTTGCCTTTCATATTCAATATCAGACATTCTCTTGAACCACTGCCAAAACGACTTTTCATCAGATGCTGCATCAAGACAGTTACTATACCCACGAAGTCTGTTGAAGCCCCCAAAAGAGATCTTCTTTTCTGCCTTATGCCGAAACAAACGACCTGTTCCATAGTATGCTATAATCGGTAAAATTAGTTTCTTGTTCTGCTTACTTAACTGAGCTTGAAGATCTGAAGCATACTGCATGATGGCTTTAGCCGGGGCAACCCTGGTTTTTCCGCCATTTTGTGCCAATACTCTCTTCCAAGAAACAGTACGAGTTTCACTATTGGTCTCCTGGACAAGTGCTTCAGCTTCAATCTCAACGGGATACTGTTTCTGAACTTCAATCCCGCTTCCGGAAGGAAACACCACAAGTCGGGCATCATCATTTGATAAACCTCTGCCCATAACCTTGTTTCCACTGTCGAATCCTGCCAGATACCCACCAAGCGCAATGGTAATCGCGTCAAGAATTCCTGATTTTCCACTACCGTTTTTCCCAACAATGACGTTAAGAGCACTGTCAAAAGAAATGGATAGTTCCTCAAACTGACGAAAATTCTTCAGAGAAATGCGTGATAAAATCATTTTCTCTCTGTTTCCCTTAAATCATTATGAATACAAAAATAGTCAACAAACAATAATCACACCGACTTCCGGTAGTAGCGGACTTGACCGTCAATTAAGCAAGTCCCTTGCCTGAGAGTTCACTCAGAAATCCCATTGTAAAAGCCTTAAGTGAAACAGTCACAGTGATATTATGTCATCCATCTGATGTCAACTCCTAAGCATACCCTAAGTTGTTTTCACCAGTCATGATGATCCCCGGGATCTGCCGGCTCCTCCAGGAAGTTCACCTTCTTGCCGGCCGCCCGGGCATAGTTGATCTCCGATCTGGTGCTGTCTCCCACATAGCCGCCCACATTGACCACAAAGATCTCGTCGGCCATGTCGATCTTGCGCTTGTGCATGTCGTCCAGCATCTCCTTGACGCCTTCAGCCCAGACCTCATCATCACCACTGTGGCCGAAAAGCCCCACGCTGATGACAATGCAGCCCTCCAGGGTGAGGCACTTCTGGGCTTCCATGAAGGCATCCCTGAAGCGGGTGCTGCCGCACAGGGTGACCACCCGGTAGCCGCCGATCATGCTCTTTCCAGCCTCCCATCCCCGATCCGGAAGCTGAGATACAGATCGGTCCAGACCCGGCCCCGGAGATCGGCCCGCTGAGCCATCCCGGCAGATCTGCCCCGAGAACCAGCACACCTTCTCCGGCCTTCAGCTCCGTTCAGTGCGCCCGGCAGGATCCTCACAGCAGTTTCTCCCCCCACTCCCCGGATCGGAAGCCCGGCAGAACCAGGGAGTCAGTCACCAAGAGGGGACGCTTCACCAGCAGTCCGTCAGAGGCCAACAGGGCAAACTGCTCATCCTCACTCATGGCAGGAAGACGGTTGACCAGATCCAGATCCCGGAAGGGCTTGCCGCCGGTGTTCCAGAAGTTCTGCAGGGGAAGACCGCTCATGGCATGGAGCTTCCTGAGAAGGGCCTCATCAGGATGATCTGTCCTGATATCCGCCAGCTCATAGGTGATCCCGTGGTCATCAAGCCATTTGAGGGCCTTCCGGCAGGCGATGCACCGGCTGTAACTGTACACTTTGATCATGGATTTCCTCTCTCTTCAGTATTTGTTTTTTTGCTTATTCTGGTTGTTATTCTTCTTTCCCAGGACCGCATCCCCGGCCGCAGGACGGGATCCCCGGCCGGACCGCCCCTGGAGATCAGTGTCTCCGCCAGATCCGGCCGCCGCTTTCAGTTCAGGCCGCCACCTTCAGTGCCCGTCCCGCCGTCCGCAGCACCGCCGCTGCCACCCTCAGAGATCTCCTGGCCTGTCTCCTGGCTCTCCACGTCTTCTCCCGTCTCCCCGGGATGTCCGTGCTCCCCGGACACCTCATCAATGAAAAAGGCCGCCCCGGGATCCAGTTCCCCGTAGACCCGGCTGAAATAGCCGCGTAGCCGTTCCGGCAGCCGCCGGGGATCATAGTCCTCCCGATCCAGTTCCGCAGCCAGGGCACTGATCAGCCACACGGAAAGGAAGGACAGATCCGGGCTGGCCTCATCCACGAGTTCCCCGGCTTCCACCCCCGTCACTGCCGCCAGATAGTCGGTGTTGAAGAAAGGGATCAGGATCCTGACACCATATGATCCTTCACGGATCATGGGCATGTTAAGCACCTCGGTGCCATAGACGGGGACACTGAGCCCCATTCCCCGGTACACCCCCATGAACTCCGGGAAGTCCTCGGCGTCCCCGGCATAGAACACTGCGTCCACCAGATCCCGGGGCACCCCCTCCAGGCTGCCGGCCACAGCTAGGCGGCTGAATGGTGTCTGGTACTTCACCCGGCGGATCTCAGTAAAGCCACCCATCTGACGCCCGAAGCGCTCCAGAAGGGTGGAGTAGAGATCACCGTAGGTACCCCCGTCGGGGCTGACGATCAGCAGGCTGCCCACCCCATTGCGGCGCATGTGAGCAATAGTGGCTCCCACCAGATACCTCAGAGGCGGAAAGGCTGTGGCATAGGTGTCCCCGGCCAGGGGCGGCAGTTTTTCCGAATACACGGTCACGGGAGACAGCAGGGGGACTGCAGCAAAGGAAGCCAGGGATCTGGCCTGGGGGACATGGACGGAGGAAAAGGGTCCGATGCAGGCGGCCACCCCCGGAGGTGCGCAGACGGACTGGAGCCGGGCCAGAGTGTCGGTAAGGGTCCCGGAGACATCCGATGGCGTCAGTTCAAGCCTGACGCCCCGGATCCCTCCCCGGGCATTCAGTGCCTCAGCGGCCCGCTCCAGAACCCGGAACAGTCGCTGCTCGGGCCGGCTGTTCCGGTTGAAGATCACGGGAATGCGGAAGACACCCGCCCTCCTTACCGCTGCGATCCGGTCATCCCGATGCTCAGCGGCAAAGTCCCTGTCCAGAACCGGAGACTGCCGTCCCAAGATAAAAGTTCCCAGCACAGCCAGGATCAGCAGGAGCACTGTCCACAGCAGATAGTTTCTGATCACAGCTTATCACTCCCCATATCTCTGCCCTCCCCGGAGTCCATGCCGGAAAGCAGCCGCCGGAACAGGCCATCCCCGGCTGACAGTTCGTCAAAGGTGCCGCTGCGGATCACACGTCCCCGCTCCAGCACCAGGATCCGGTCGGCGTTGCGCACCGTTGAGAGCCGGTGGGCGGCCACCACCCGGGTGATCCGCATATGCTCCAGCCGGTCCTGGATCTGCTTCTGGGTGATGCTGTCCAGGGCGCTGGTGGCCTCATCCAGGAACAGGATCCCCGGAGAGCCCAGGAGGGCCCGGGCAATGAGGATCCGCTGCTGCTGACCGCCGGACAGGGTATCCCGGGAGATCCGGGTGCGGATCCCCATGGGGAAGGTCTCCACCATCTCCAGGGCGGCCAGCCGCAGCGCCCGGACCACATCCTCCTCGGAGCAGTCCTCCCGGCCGCAGCGGACATTGTCCAGCACCGTTCCAGGGAAGATCCCGCCCCCCTGCATCACGGCCCCCATCTGGCTGCGCACCAGCCCCAGATCCAGATCCGCCAGATCATGTCCCCCGCAGAGGATCACCCCGCTGTCAGGCCGCTCCAGCCCAAGAAGCAGCCGGATCAGAGAGCTCTTGCCTGAGCCTGACCGGCCCACCAGAGCTACAAACTCCCCCGGGCGGATCCTGAGACTCACATCCTCCAGGGCCGGACCCGCCGCCCCGGGATAGGTGAAAGTCACATGGGACATCTCCAGACTCCCGTCCAGGTGCCCGGGATCTTCCCGCCGCCCGGCGTTCTCATCCTCAGCGTTCAGAAGAGGTGCAATCTGGCCGAACTCATTGCGGACATAAGCTCCGATCCACACGCACCGTGCACAGTTGTCCACACCCTGGCGGAAAAAGCCGAAGGCCACCACCAAAGCCAGGAACTGCGGCAGGCTCAGGGGACTGCCCAGAAGCCCTCCGGCGCACAGGAAGATCATCAGCAGGGACAGCCCAGAGCACAGTGTTCCCGCCGTCTGGGCAAGGGATTTGATCCCCCCCATGCGGAACACAGCCTCCTCCAGCCGGGAGAAGTCCCCCATGGTCCGCCCAAGGATCCGTTCCCCCGCTCCGGCAGATCTGATCTTGTCGGGGCTGGCAAAAAACTGCCGGAGCATGCCGTCAAGGTGCCCACCGGAGGAGTTCCGCTGAGCGATAAGATCCGCCTGGCGCCTGGAGAGGGCCAGCAGTGCCAGGAGGTAGCAGCCGGACGTTCCGGCGCAGATCACCCCTGGCAGAGGACCCAGCCAAAGCATCACCGCGCCCCCTGCGATCACCCCGGAAAGACCTGCCAGCCCCGCAGCAAACAGGATCTGGAAACTGTCCCGGAGGGACTCCGCTCCCTTAAGGCGTCCCAAAAGTTCCCCGGACTCCAGACGGCCAACCTGGCAAACCGGGATCCGGAGCAGCCGGTGAAACAGCCGGATCTGCAGGCGCTCGTGGAGAAAGCCGCAATGGATCCGGGCAATAAATTCCGGTAGCAGGCTGGCCAGGATCCCCGACAAAGCCAGGAACAGGAGCAGGGGGATCAGCCGCAGAAGTTCATCCTCCGCCCCCCGGGGTATCACCGAGGATGCCACATAAAAGACGGTTCCCGGAGCGGCGGCGGCAAAAAAAACTGTCATCAGGCAGGACAGCAGCACCGCCGCCAGGCCTGGCAGCCCCGGGCGCATCAGGGAGATCAGATCCCCCGGCCGCTCAGTCCTGCCCTCCAGCCGGGTGTAAAACTGCCAGGCATCGGGTAGCAGGGAAACTTCCCGCCAGGAAGATACCAGCTCCTGACCCATGGTCACCGGATCCAGGATCCGGCACCCCAGAGGGCCGAACCGGAGCACCCCCGGCACGGTGCTCCCGTCCTTGATCCGGCGCAGCACCAGCAGGGATCCGGGGAAATAACGCCGGTCAAAGTCCTCCGGGAGGGCAATTCGCCGGATACGGATCCCATGGTGCTCCAGACGCCGGAGCTTTCGGTGGATCTGATCCGGTCCGCCCCGATCCACATCCTCCCGGAGGAAGGACAGATCCGGGAGCTGGACCAGGCCATCCTCCGCCAGCAGCAGCCGCACTGCCGCAGCCAGCGCCCCGGGATCAAAGATCGGGGCTGAGCTCCCAGGACAAATCAGCCCCAGCTCAGCCAGGGCCTGACCGGCCCGGCGGGTTCCCTCCTGGTTCCGGAAGGGATCCCGTCGGCGTCCGGCACGCTCCTGACGCTCGGAAATCACGTTCCCCAGTGCCTCCGCCATGGTCCTGGCACCGGCAGATCGGAGAAAGGCGGTCACCAGGCCCTCCCCGGAGATCACCCCCTCTGCCCCGGAGTAGAAGAAGCCTCCTTCCGGGCAGGTACGACCGAAGGCCCGGAGGAGATCCTGATCTCCCCTGACAGGATCCGGTGACACCATGGTAGCCGTCACCGGAGATGCGGGGCAGTAAAAAAGGCGCCGCGGGGCGGAGCCACCGAGGGATCCTGGAAACAGATCCCCTTCCCTGAGGGTACCCGCAAGCACCGGCTCCTCCCCGGCCAGGGCAGTGTCCTCCAAATAACAGGCCATGCTCCCGGAGACGATCCGGAAGGAGCAACCCTCAGGCAGCTGAGCCCGCCGCCCGGCGGGAAAGGTGTACAGTCCGGACTCATTCACGGTCAGCCCCCTCCAGCAGCATCATCCGGCGGAAAATACCCCCGCGATCCATCAGTTCACTCCAGGAGCCACGCTCCGCCACCCTGCCACGCTCCAACACCAGGATCTCATCAGCATGGCGCACTGTGGCCAGACGGTGGGCAATGATCAGCAGCGTCAGGCACCGCCGGTCAAGGGACTGATCCACCGCTGCCTCAGTGATCCGGTCCAGGGCGCTGGTGGCCTCGTCCAGGATCAGGAACCCCGCCCCGGAGGCCAGGGCCCGGGCGATCTCCATCCGCTGGCACTGGCCCCCAGAGAAGTTCCTGCCGTTCTCCGCCACATTCACCGTGGCCGGGGAGCCCCGGAACAGCAGTTCCTCCTCCATGCAGGCATCCCGCACTGCCCGGAGCATGATCCGGGGGTTGCAGGAGGGATCATAAAGGGAAATGTTCTCCGCCATGGTCCCGGAGAAGGGCCGGGCTAGCTGATCCACATAGCCCACAGACTCCCGGAACTCCTCCTCCCGCCAGGCGGACAGGGGACGTCCACGGAACAGCACCGTGCCGCTCTCCGGGCTCAGAAGCCCGGCGGCGATCCGGGCAAGAGTGCTCTTGCCGGATCCCGAAGCACCCACCACCGCCACCCGGGTGCCGGGCATGATCCGGAAGGAGATCCGGTCCAGGACCCGCTCACTGTCCCGGCCATAGGCAAAGCACACCTCCCTGAACTCCAGAAGAGGCACCGGATCCATGGACTGCAGACTTCCGGGAAAAGGAGCCTCCTCCCGGAGGACAGCACCTGGACCGTCTTCCACGCCGGCTCCGGCGGCCTCTCCTGAGCCCTGCTCCCTGCCGGAGCCCGCCCCCTGCCCTGCGCCGGAGGGCCAGTTATCAGGCGGGTCCAGTTCAGGGGAGGCAAGTCCGTCCCCAGGCTGATCCTCGGTTTCCGCCAAGTTATTCCAGGAGGGAGCCTCCTTCCCTGCCGCATCCTCTGCAGAGGCGAAAATCTCCGCCGGAGGATAGCGCCCGGCCTCGAAGATCCGGTGGAGCCCCGCACGCAGATAACCCAGCCGGGTCCAGCCCCCGGAGGTCCGGAGCATGCTCCTGAAGAACAGGGTGAACACCAGCATGAAGGCGGTGAGTTCCCCAGGGGACACGGTGCCCCGGATCACCAGCAGAGATCCGGGATAGGCCAGCACCAGAACCGACAGCAGGGTCATGAGATCCGGAAGCCGGCGGGCCAGCAGCCGGATCCCGTCCCCTTCGGAGCTCCGGGAGGCCAGGGCTGCAAAGCTGTCAGCCAGGGAGGCGAACATCCAGCTGCCGCCCCCGGCCAGGCGGATATCCTCCAGCTCCTCCACCGCGAGACCCAGGGTGCTGTAATAGGCACTGCGCTGATCAGCGTCCCGCTGCTCCCGCATTCCCTGGGAGGCGGCGGCCCAGGACATGATAAGACCCCCGGCCAGGGCGGCACCAAAGGCGGCAAGGGACAATGCCGGACTGTAAAGGAGCATTAGCAGGGCGAAGAAGACAGCCGAGACGGCACTGATCAGGTTCTCCAGGAACAGCCGGACATAGGCCGCACTGGATCTCCCGGCCATGGACAGCCGGCGCTGAAGTTCCCCGGAGCTCCGGCCGGAGAAGAACAGGGAAGGCATGCGGAACATGTGCCGGAAGAGCCCGGCGGTGCGATTCACCGAGACAAAGAGGGTCATGCGCCGGAGCAGCAGTTCCTGGGTGAGGTTGAACACCGCAGCCAGGATCACCGCGCTGCCGAAGACCGCCAGCAGCGGCACCAGCATTCTGCCGTCCCCCTCGGTGAGAACGCTGTCGGCGAAGATCTGCAGCAGTGCCGGGGCGGCAAAGCCCGTCAGCAGTGCCAGCACCCCGGACCACAGGGCCAGCCCCCCGGGGCGCTCCATGCCCCGGAGGAGCTCCCGGAACACCGCCAGGGCGCTCTCCCGCCGGGGGGTCTTTTTGAAGGACGCCTCCGGGGTGCACACCAGGGCAATGCCGGAATAGCGGTGGCAGAAGGTCTCCCAGTCGGTGATCCGGTGACCGCCGGCGGGATCGTTCAGGAAGATCCGGTCCCCGGAGCGGCTGCGCCCCTCATAGACCAGATAGTGGGACTGATCCCAGTAGATGATCACCGGGCACCGGAGATCTTCCAGATCCTCCGGGGGCACCATGAAGCCCGAGGCCTTCATGCCCCGGCTCCGGGCGGCAGCCAGGATCAGGGAAGCCTTGGAGCCGTTGCGGGTGACCCCGCAGTCCTCCCGGAGGATCTCCAGGGGCTCAAAGCGCCCGTAATAGCCCAGGATCATGGCCAGACTGGCGGCGCCGCACTCCGTCTCATCCATCTGCAACACCGCCGGGGTGCGGTATCTGGCGCCGCTCCCCCTTCTCACCGGCCGTCCCCCCCGGCCGCGTCCTTCAGGCGCCGGACATAGGGGAACAGCAGGGACAGAGGGGACTGCTGCTCCAGATCAACAATCACCGTGCCCGTCAGACCGTTGGTGATCTGCCGCGGATAAGGGTTCCCGGAGGTCCAGGCATAGCCGCTGGGGGAGCCCTCCTCGGGGATCAGATCCAGCACCACCCGGATCACCGCTCCCTGGCCGGTAAGGTATTCCGCCAGGGTGTCGTTAAGCACTTCCCCCCGGACGGTCTCCCGGTTCACCGGAGCCGTGCTCACGTCCCGGACCACCGCCCGGATATAGCCGTAGCGTCCAGGCGGGGCGGTGCCGGGGGAGAAAAAGGCCCGCATGCCGTTCTGCACCGCCTTGCCCTGCTCCGCCGGCAGGAAGGCGGCCAGATAGAGACCGTGGCTGAGATCCGAGGCCACCAGGGCGATGCGCTCCCCCTCCCGGGCGAAGGAGCCGGTCTCCTTCAGCAGTTCCAGCACCGAGCCCGTGGCGGCGGTGCGGATATATGAGATCTCGTCCCGGTAGCGGATCAGGGCCGCCGCATCCCCGATGTTCCGCTCCAGGCGCCCCTCCAGCACGGCGCGCCGGGCGGGATCCTTCTCCCCGGCAATGCTCCGGCGCAGCTCTCCGGCCTCGTTCTCCAGACGCCGGAGCTCCCCGGCAATGCGCAGGCTCTCGTCGGGGTTCCGGATCTCCCCGATGACCTGGTGGGAGAGCACCCGGGCCCCCTGCTCCACGTTAAGGCCGGACACGATCCCCGAAGCCGGGGCCACCGCCGGGATCACGCCTCCGACCAGGAGGGTCACCCCCCGGCCCTCCACACTCACCGTCACCCGGCCCCACACTCCCCAGGCCAGGGCGCAGAGCAAGGACACGGTGGCGGCCAGCAGGAAAAAGCCGGTCCAGCCGGTACGGATCCCGGTGAACACGCCGCCCCCGGCGCCCATCTCCGGCGTCCTGCCGGCGGCAGATCCGGCAGCTCCCGTCTCAGCGTCCCTCATGATCCTCCCCCAGCGGCAGCCGGGCCGCCGGACCGGCCGGCGGAACCCGGTGCCACATTCCAAAAATGCGCCCCCAGGGCAAAAAACAATACAACTTGACAGGCAAAAATGCGACAATAGCGTGCGACAATAGCGCCTGCGGAATGCCATCAAATTTAACAAAAAACCGAACAAAAAATCAGGATCAACTGCAAATGCCAGCACAAATTATTGACGGGAAGGCCTGCGCCCAGCGGATCAGGGACCAGATCAGGAAGAAGGTGGCCGCCAGGACCGCCCAGGGTCTCAGGGCACCCGGACTGGCCGTGATCCTGGTGGGAGAGGATCCCGCTTCCCGGGTCTATGTGGGCTCCAAGCGCCGGGCCTGCCAGGAGGTGGGCTTCATCTCCAAGTCCTGCAACCTGCCGGAGGATGTGACTGAGGAGGAGCTTCTCCTTCTCATCGACACCCTGAACGAGGATCCGGAAGTGGACGGGATCCTGGTGCAGCTGCCCGTGCCCCGGCACATCAGCTCTTCCAAGATCATCGAGCGGATCCGCCCCGACAAGGACGTGGACGGGTTCCATCCCTACAACGTGGGCCGGCTGGCCCAGCGGATCCCCGCCCTGCGCCCCTGCACCCCCAAGGGGATCATGACCCTGATCCGGGAGTCCGGCTTCACGGATCTCAAGGGCATGAACGCCGTGGTGGTGGGCGCCTCCAACATTGTGGGCCGGCCCATGACCCTGGAGTTCTTACTGGCCGGCTGCACCACCCTCACCACCCACCGCTTCACCCGGGATCTGGAGTCCTTTGTGCGCCAGGCGGACATCCTGGTGGTGGCCGTGGGCAAGCCCCGGTTCATCCCCGGGGAGTGGATCAAGGAAGGTGCCGTGGTCATTGACGTGGGGATCAACCGCCTTGAGGACGGCAAGCTGTGCGGTGACGTGGACTTCGATGCCGCAGCACAGCGGGCCTCCCACATCACCCCGGTGCCCGGAGGTGTCGGCCCCATGACCGTGGCCACCCTCATGGAAAACACCCTGGAGGCGTGCGAGACCCTGCACAGCTGAGAGATCAAGCAAGGAGGAAAGACCATGAACACTGGGATCGGAAGCAAAAGGGACGGCCTGCTCCTGGCCTTCGCCATTTTTGACATGCTCAATGTGGTGCTTTTTGTCTTTGCCTTCTTCAACATGTCCCTGAACGCCATCTGCGTGATCTTCGCCCTGGGGGTGTGCAACCTGCTGTTCGCCGCCTGGGCAGCCTACCGCCGGAGCCGCGCTGAATATGTCCGGGACTACGGCATGACCGGGGTGAAGCAGTCCAGCTACTATGTCCGGTCGATCTTCACCGGTGCCATTCTCATCGCCGCGGATCTGGCGGTGGCCGTGGCCGGTGCCGCAGTGGTGCTGAAGAACACCCTGGGCCGGAATGTGGACAGCGCCCTGGTGGACAAGTGCCACAGCGGCCAGAGCATCATCATCGACTATGATCTCTCCAGTTACGCCCAGTATGTCCTGAACCACCTGTCCTGCTACTTCGGCGAGGGCCACTTCTTCACCCTGGTGGGCCCCTATGATCCCAACTTCCTGGTGAGCCTCCTGCAGGCGGTGATGCAGAAACTCATCCTCCACCCCTCCGGCTACCTGTATGCCCTCTACGGGCTGTGCCTACTGGTGGCGGTACCCTTCATCTGGCTGCTGTACCGCATGTTCCATGTGATCAACATGATCCGCAAGAACGAATGCTGAAGGAGCGTTCATGGAGGACGAGGAGAGGAAGAACCGATCCCTGAAGATCCTGGTGGAGCTGAAGTACCTGGAGGCCTCCCACGTGATCTTCAACACCCTGGTGCTCCTGTGCTGGACCATCACCAACGTGTTTTTCCTGCAGGATCTCATTATTGAGGAACTGCTCATCAATCCCTTCGAGGCCACCCTCTACGCTTTCAACATCGTCTACCTGTGCTTCCTGATCATCCAGATCAACCGCCGGGGCCTGCACCATCTGGCCAAAAACCAGCTGGACTCCTGCATTGAGGCGGTGCTGCTGTGCATTGCGGTGTTGCTGATCTACTACTCTCTGAGACAGGGGGTGAGCAACTCCGCCGATCACTTTATGAACTACCTGACCGATCACAGCGAGATCAAGCATATCGAGACCCGTCTCCTGGAGGTGGTCACCGTCTTCCCGGCTTTCTTCTGCACCTACCTGATCCTGATCCTTTACCAGTGCCTCAAGATCTTCAAGGGGATCCTGGACGTCAACCACCAGCTGAAGGAAGGCTCCGGTCTGACCGAGGTGGCCCGGGCTGAGGCCTCAGCCTCCGAGGCCAACAGTTACTGAGGCTCCTTTTCCCCGAACACAGCCCCGCACGGATCTGCTTCTGCCTGCTCCCATGATCCCGGTTATCCCTACGCACAACCAGGTTCCCTCCCGTGACTCTGCCGGAACATGGGATCTGACATTTGTGAGGATCAGAAAAAAGAGGGGAACACGAAGGAGTCCACTCCTGGCGGATCTGCTAACAGCGGGGAACTCCTGACAGTTCAACACCGGGTCCGATCCTCGCGAGTCTCGGGCCGGGAACTGCTTCCAACGGTCCAGAGCAGATCCGCTGGAATTGAGCCACATGACACCTTGCAGGCGTCATTGATCCGAAGATCCGCAGAAACCACACTGGCAGGACAAATCCCGGCTGTCCACGCTTCCACGGGATCAAAAGGGTGAAACTCTTCAAACTTTGATCTAAAATACTACACATCAGTTGCAAAGCGGCCGAAAAGAAACATAACAGTGTACTGTCTGCGTTTCCGGATCTGAAGCCTGAGAAAGCCCCGGACAGTGCACAGAGTTGCGGGTGCGGTTCATCCCGCCCCGTTCCCGGTCATCCGCACCTGAAACATTACGCCCATTCATACAGACAGAAGGTCCGAACAAGTTGAGCAGCAGAGGAATTTCCAGACATCACGCCCGGGGCTTCACCCTGGTGGAGCTTATTGTGGTGATAGTCATTCTCGGCATTTTAGCTGTCTCCGCGGCTCCTAAATACATGAACCTCACAGGTGATGCCCGCGCCGCTGTGCTCAAGGGAATGATGGGCAGCATCAAGTCCGCCAACAACATGGTCTATGCCAAGGCCATCATGCGCAACTCCAACCTGGCTTACTCCGAGCATGAGTCCTCCGACTCCACCTGGTATGAGGACTGCCGCCATGGCAACTGCGTGCAGATTGGTGATACCTGGGTTTATCTGAAGTACGCCTATGTGGACCGCAATTCCGTGGCCTTTATTCTGGATGCCAACATCAGCGGTCAGCAGACCAAGACCGTCACCAACCCCACCACCAAGCAGAAGATCAAGATCCCCGACCGTGGAACCAAACTGGGGCAGCTGAACTACACCTGCACCAACGCCGGCGACACTCTGTGCACCGGCTCGGACTTCTGCCAGTGCCGCAAAGGCAGTGACAAAGTCAATGGGCAGACGCGGGACTCCCAGGTCATTGTCCCCAACGGCTTTCCCTACAACATCAACAAGCACACCAACGGCGGCTGCTACTTCAAGTACACCTCTGCCGAATACGTGAACAATAAGAGGGAGCCACCTGTCTACACCCTGGCCACCTCAGGCTGCTGACCGTTCCCGGATTTTCTGGACTCATGCCTTTCACCTTGGGGCACTTGGCTCCTCCCCGGGCTTTCTGGCGCTGAGGCTCCTTCACTGGGGCTTTCCGGCACCGCAGCTCCGATCCGTCTGATCCGTCACCCTGCCGGATCCTGTCCCCGTCAGCCATCACCCATCCCACCACCCAGCGGAAAAAACGCCATAAAGCTGCCATTCCCCCCCTGTCGCCAGTTCACACCAAAGTTCTGCTGCCGGCGGCACTCCTGGCCTTTGCGCCCCTGACCACTGCCGGCGCCAAACCGGATGACCGGAAGATCTGCTCCCGTCTCGTGGCCGGACTGATGGAGGAAAGCACCCCGGATCAGTGCAATTTCAGGCCTGTAGCCGGGGCAAAGCCGCCAACTGCCACGATCTGTGCTATCTGCACGCCATGGGATACGGCACCCCCCAGGAATGTCCAGCAGGCCCGCAGATATTACGAGAGGACCTGCCGCCTGGGCGGCCACTGGACCTGCGGCCAATTTGCCTCATTGACATGTACCAGATAATGGCCTTCTGCCGCCTCCTGCGGCCAATAGCAAAGCCACAGGCTACCGGTAAGTGCGGCGGCACCGGACAACACCAGAGTTTACCTCCCGTCCGGATCGCCACCGCCGATCCGCCCTCCATTCCGGCTGACGCTCTGGTACCGTCCTGAACTCCCGTTCACCGCCATCACCCACCCTCACCCCAACACCCCCCGGGGCACCTTCCGGACACCGACTCCCGCCCGATCCTGCTCGGTTCTCCCCGACCCGGCTGACGGCAGAAGCAGTTCTTATCACTGGAAAGACCAAAGCAGCAGAAACCGGAGCCTGTCGCAAAAAGCACCTTGCCAAAGCCGTATACTGATCTGGAGATAAACCCCGGGTGTGCCGGTCACGGGGAAGCACGGCGAGCCGCAGGATCCTCTTCTGTCTCCGCCGGATCGGGGCTTTCCACATGCCGCATCAGACACCCCGGCCCCAGGCTACGGCAGACACCCGATCCATGCTGCATCAGACAGCCGTTCCCATGCTGCATCAGACAGGGCAGCCATCAGACCAGGAGCAAGGAGCCCGCCTGGATCAGGATCCTGCCGGACGTCGTTTCTGTAACCTTCCCCCGGCATGGGCGTTTACATACTGACAGCCAGCAAAGCTCCTTCAGGATCACCGGAACGAAGATCTGCTCCCCGGAGTTGCCGGGGCAACTCTCCGGAGAAACCGGAGCCGGATCACCGGGCCACCCAGACCGGACTGGACATGAGAGCACAGGCCAAACCAGTTTCATTCAGGATCCTGGCAGATCACCAGCGCAGGATCCGCCGAATTTACAACTTTTGAGGCAGACAAAATGACCGCTATCAACAACAACATGCAGAACCAGCCCGCAGTCATCGACAGCGCACAGCTAGATGCCGTCCAGAAAGCCACCGGCAGTGCCAACAAGGAGCCCGTATCTCCCGAAGTCATGAAGCAGATGCAGGAAACCAGGGAACTGTTGGAGGACATTTATCTTAACTACAAGCAGATCCCCAACCCCAGCAAGGAAGTGCGGAGCATGATGGATGAGGTGCAGTCCAAGCTGAGAAACCTGAACGGCGAGTGCGTCACCCTCTCGGACAAGGAACTGGATCGTCTGGTCAGTGCGCAGGACAATTTTGCCGACACCACTTTCAAGAAACTGCTCAAGGACATGGACGAGTGCACCGATTTCGCCTCAGTGGACTGCCAGGCCGAGAAAGTCAACCAGGAGTTGGAAGCTGCCCACAAGGACGGCCGGATCTCCACCGGTGACATGGCCAAAATGATCCGCACAGCCATCGAGCAGGCTGAGAGCACCAAGAGCCGGATCGAAATGATCGAGATCAAGACCCAAGAGGAAAACGTCAGCAAATGCACTGACGACAAGCAGGACTACGCCAACGGACTGGAGGATCTGCGCACCGCCATCGTCACCGCCAAGTTCATTGACTACCACACCAAGGTGGACATGATTGAGCACCTGAATGACACCCTGAAGGCACTGGGCGAAAATACCAGACCAAGTCCCAAGACCAGGAGGTTCCTGGAGGATCTGGAGAAGAAGAGACTGGATCAGAAAAAGCAGATGGAGGAGATCCGTGACTCCCGGATCGACAGCAAGAAAGAGCAGGAAGTGCGGAAAGATGAGATCAATGCAGAGATCATCGCCGAAGGGGATGCAAGGAAAAACAACCAGGAGATCCTGAACAAGGACATACTCAAGGTCTGACCAAAAGGAAAACGGCTCTGGGATCATTCCGGCCGAAAAAACCGCCATCCGCAAGCTCCGGACAGTTTTTTGCCCGGAGCTTACTTTTTTTCGGCAGGATGGTGCTCAGGCGTTCATTATTCCTGAAAAGGTGCGTTTACGGTGGTTTGTTATTCTCAGATCCGTGCAGATATGACCATTCGTTATTCTCGAAAACGTGCAGTTTTGGCAGTTCATAACTGTGGAAATAGTGCAAATTTCGTCTTATACTAACCTTGAAAATGTGCGGCCCCTCCACAGATCCCATTCAGATCCCCTATCCTGATCTGAAGCCGGGTTCCTGATCCATCTTGACCGGACCTGGCCTGCAGCAGTTTATGCACACTGATCGCAGCAGTCTCTGACTGCTCACAGCGCAGCTCCCGGCATTGGCAGATCAAGCCAGCAAACACGCAACACAGGGAATGACAGCATTGAAGCGGAAAATCTACACCCAACTTCTCCAGTGGAAACAGGAGAGCGCCGGCAGGACGGCACTGCTCATTGACGGGGCACGCCGTGTAGGTAAAAGTTACACCGCTGAAGAGTTTGCCCGGGAAAACTACCGATCCCACATAACCATAGATTTCAACATCGCCCCAAAGGAAGTTAAGGATCTGTTTGCAAACAGCCTCCACGATCTGGACTCCTTCTTTCTGTACCTGTCAGCCATTTACAATGTTGAACTCCACGATCATGACTCCCTGATCATTCTGGACGAAATTCAGATGTTCCCCCGGGCACGGGCGGCAATCAAATATCTGGTGGCAGACGGCAGGTACCACTACATCGAAACCGGCTCCCTGATCTCCATCCGGGAGAATGTAAAGGATATCCTCATCCCCTCAGAGGAAAGACACGTCAGAATGTACCCACTGGACTTTGAGGAGTTTCTGTGGGCAATGAATGAGGAGCCTATGCTGGGGATCCTGAAAAAGAACTACCAGGAAAAAAAGGAGATGGGTCCGGCACTGCACCGGAAAGCCATGACACTGTTCAGGCAATATCTCATTGTCGGCGGCATGCCCCAAGCTGTGCAGGTTTACCTTGAGACCCGAAGTTTTGCCGCAGCCGACAGGATCAAAAGAGACATTCTCACCCTGTACCGCACGGACATAACCCGGCTTGCCCATGGTTATAAGCACAAGGTGGAGGCGGTGTTCGATGAGATCCCGGAGCAGCTGGCAAAACATGGGAAGAAATTTTCCCTGGCCTCCCTGGGAAACGGTGCACGGTACCGGAGCTATGAAAGTTCATTCCTCTGGCTTGAGGACTCCATGATCTGCAATATCTGCTACTGTGCCACGGCACCGGATATGGGACTCAGGCTGAACCGCGACCGCAACACCATGAAGATCTACCTTGGCGACACCGGACTCCTGCTAAGCCTCACCTTTGACGATGATGCCATCAGCACAGAAGAAGTGTATAAAAAACTCCTGACGGGAAAACTTGAAATGAATGAGGGCATGTTCTTTGAGAATATCGTCGCCCAAATGCTCACCGCCTCAGGACACAGGCTCTACTTTTATGCCAGTCCATCCAAAGCCGCCCCCAATGACCGGATGGAAATAGACTTCCTGCTCACCCGGGAAAATATCCAGAGCCGGCACAATGTCTCCCCCCTGGAGGTTAAATCCGGGAAAAGGTACACCTACACTTCTCTGCGAAAGTTCGTCACCAAATACCATGAGCAGTTGGGAACCGCCTATATCCTGCACACTGCAGACTACATGGAAAAAGACGGCTTTCACTTCATTCCGGTGTACTGGACCTGGCTACTGTGACCAATGAGCCGCTGCCCCATACCGGAAGGGGATCCGCTCATGGGCCTCACACCGTCCCGCATCCCGCGCCACCCTTTCACACGCCCAGGCTCGCAGCATCACCCAGCAGTGATCCGATGCCGCAGCCATCCCGCCCCCAGCAGTTCTTCGCCCGGACAGATGCCGCTGACTTCCTAAAGTGTCTCAGATCTTCGCCAGCAGCGATCTTCGCCAGCAGCGCAGATCTTATCGCCCACTGGCATGAGCTCCAGATCCTGGGATCATGCGGACACAGAAAAGGCGGAACCTTCCGATCCCGCCCTGCATAAGATCCGGCCTCAGGCCGCAAGCCGGTGATCCGGGTGCTCCGATCCCGGAAGCACCCCCATCTCACCGGCAACAGATCCGGCTCCTGAACTCCGGATCCAGATCCTGCTCTCCGGAACAACTCCGCCTATTTGGCAGCCAGCATGTCGATGACCTCAAAGTCCACCACGGGATCCACGTCGGCGCTGTAGTCTACGTCATCACAGCCAAAGCCGAAAAGATTTAGGAACTCGTCCTTGTACTGCTGATAGTCGGTGAGCTCCTTCAGGTTCTCCGTGGTGATCTGAGGCCACAGATCGCGGCATGCCTGCTGCACGTCATCCCTGAGCTCCCAGTCATCCATCCGGATCCGTCCGGCCTCATCGGTGTCCAGTTCCCCGGCACACAGTTTGGTACGGAACATGCGGTTGAGTTGATCAATAGGCACCTCGTGGAGATCCTTCTGACGCATGATCCGGAACACCATGGAAATGTAGAGGGGCATCACCGGAATGGCCGAGGAGGCCTGGGTGATCACCGACTTCATCACCGCCACATAAGCCCGGCCGCCGATCCCGGCCAGCAGCGCCGTGTTGGCGGCAGCTGCCCGATCCAGATCCTCCTTGGCCTTGCCCAGTGTACCGTGCCAGTAGATCGGCCAGGTGAGATCCGTGCCGATATAGCTGTAGGCAATGGTGCGGGCACCGTCAGCCAGGACCCCGGCCTCAGACAATGCGCGGATCCACAGTTCCCAGTCCTGTCCGCCCATGACCTTGACGGTGTTGGCGATCTCCTCCTCGCTGGCGGGATCGATGGAGGCCTCAATGATCACGTCCTTGTTCACGTCCACAGCGGTGGTGGTGTAGGTCTTGCCGATGGGCTTCAGGGCAGAGCGCACCACCTCACCGGTGCCCGGGATCTTGCGCACCGGAGCGGCCAGGGAGTAGATCACCAGATCCACCTGCCCCAGATCCTCCTTGATCACGTCAATGACCTGCTGGCGGCACTCATCCGAGAAGGCGTCGCCATTGATGTTCTTCACATACAGCCCCGCATCCCTAGCATAGCGGTCAAAGGCGGCGGAGTTGTACCAGCCGGCAGTGCCGGGCTTCTTCTCGGTGCCGGGCTTCTCAAAGAAGACACCCACCGTGGCGGCGCCGCAGCCGAAGGCGGCGGTGATGCGGGAGGCCAGGCCGTAGCCGGTGGAGGCGCCGATGACCAGGACTTTGCGGGGTCCGTTGTCAATGGGGCCCTCAGCCTTCACCGTGGCAATCTGCCGTCTGACATTGGAGAAGCATCCCTCGGGATGGGTGGTGGTGCAGATAAAGCCCCGTACCTTTGGCGTGATTATCATATGAAGAAGTCCCTGTAAAAAATGCAGACACGAAAAGAAAAAGAAAACTGAAGATCCCCGGGAGCCGGGGCCGATCCTCACGGATCCCGCCTGCCGGCGCCCGTCTTTCGGATCCACCTTCATGGATCCCCGGACAGGGGGATCTTATCACGGAGGCACCCCGCCCCCGGAAAGCAGGTCGGGGACCCGGGAAAAAAGTTCCGGACAAATCACAAAAGGATCAGCGCCGCCCGGACCCTCTGCCTGGATCGGGAAGTCCCCGCCCTGGACCCGATCCGCTCTAAAGGCGAGCCCGCGGTGCCGGGGGACAGCTCCTTGGGGCTCAGCCCACGTTCCGGGTGTTCTCCCAGACGATCTCCCCGGTGGAGACCTTGATGAGGTAGTAGGTCAGCAGCTTTTTGCCGTTCTGCTCCCCAATGGCGCCGTAGAACACATAGTCATACTTCTCTGCCCGGGCCAGGCTTGCCAGGTTGCCCCAGTCGCCATTCTTGGCCACGCTCTGGTATTCAAAGTTGGAGCGCAGCTTCCGGACACTCTCAGGGCTGGCCATGCGGTAGCGGCCGGAGGAGGCATAACTCTTCTCCACCGAGGAGGTCAAGGCGTCGGTCTTGTAGACCAGGGGCGGATCGCAGACCACCTTCTCCACATAGACCACCGATCCCCCGGGAATGGTGCTGAAGGACTTGGCGATCATGGCATTGGAGGCAGAGATGATGGCCGCATCCTCCCGGCCCAGGGAGGGGGCTGACGGGGCCGCCGGAGAGGAGACATCAATCCGGGAGGTGGACACCGGGGACTCCGGGAGATCTGCGGCCGGAACTGTGGGAGCGGCAGGAGTGACAGTGGAGGCGGTGATCATGCTGTCCTCAGTCAGCAGGGGCGTGTCATCGGTCTCAATGGCCGACACCCGCACATCCCCGGCGGAGGAGGGCAGCTGCTCCACAGTGGCAGAGGTCTGACGGCCCTGGGCATGATCCGACTCAATGCGCCCCCGGTCCCCGTACTGGTAGCGCAGCATGGAGCAGCCGGAAAGAAGGGTGGTCAGGATCAGCAGAACAGCGGCTTGGTTTCTCATGGGTTTCTCAAATTTTCAATAACTGTGCGTGGACAATTGCCGTGCAGGACACGGCGGGGACAGCGGTCCCTGTCAGCAGCCGGCTGATGCCGGGACAGGGACAGGCACGGCATCAGCCCCGCCAGGGTGCTGCCAGCAGCCGGGAGCAGGAAGCCTCCGGCGAGAGGCAGTCCCGGCCGTGAAAAAACCAGCGGACTGAAAGCCATTCCAGTCCGCAGGGATGATAAAGCGCTCCGGCCTCAGACCGGAAAGGGGACGGATGCTCCCTGCCGGATCCGGCAGGGAGAACGGTCCTGAGGAAAGGATCGGGATAGCCCATCCTTCCCGTCACCTCAGGGGGATCTCAGCAGTTGAAGCCGAAACCCTTCAGGGGCTCACCGCCCAGAAGATGCATGTGCAGGTGGGGAACCTCCTGCCCGCCGTTACGGCCGCAGTTGAAGATCAGGCGGTAGCCGTCGCTGGCGATGTTCTCCTGCCGGGCCACCTGGGCGGCCACGGTGAACAGATGCCCGATGAGGGCCTCATCCTCCTCCTGGATCTCATTCACCGAGGGAATGAGTTTGTTGGGGATGATGAGGATATGCACCCGGGCCCGGGGATTGATGTCCCGGAAGGCGGTGACCCGGTCATCCTGGTAGACGATGTCCGAGGGGATCTCCCGGCGGACAATTTTGCTGAAAATAGTTTCCTCTGCCATAGTCATCATCTCCGGAAAAAAACTCCTGGGGCGGGTCCCGGCCCGGACGGAAGACATCCCGGCGCCGGCGGCACCGCCCTGTTCCCCGGCCCTCCGGGGAACGGCGCATTCACACTCTGATTATACTATTTGCGGACCCCGGTCACAAATCTGTCCCCTGCCTGCCTGCCCGCCGGGACAGGATCCGGACGGATTTCCGGGCCAGATCCCGTCCTCAACGTCCATTATTCAACAGTGATCAAGAAATTAGCCGGTGCCAGATAGTACAATTGTCAGACGATCCGGGGATCTGTTCCCAGACATCCTCCGGAAGCAACCTTTCATGAATGCAGAGCGGTATCATGGAAAAACAGCCAGCCAAAATCTTCAGCACCTCCCCACTGCGCCCCCGGTCGCTTTTTCCCTCCAAAAAGCGCGATGCGGCCAAAAAGAAGGAACTGGAAAGGGATACCGCCCCTGCCGCCGGAAAAACCGCCCCCAGACCGGGTGATCCCTTCCCCGGAAGTGTCCCGGGAGATCTGAAGGCCCCTGTGGCCGGTGACCAGGCCGCAGGAAAGGATGCAGGCAAGATCCCGGGCAGGGATCCCCTGAAGAAAGAATCCGCCCCCGGCACTGCCGCCGGAGGGAAGGACGCCCTGGCCAAGGACGGCGCCGCTCCCCGGATCAGTGAGCCCCTCAAGAACGGAGGGAAGACCGCCGCCAAAGCTGCTGACAGCGCCGCTCCCGGAAAAGACAGCAAGACAGCAACACCTGCGAAGGACGGGAAGACTGTTGCGTCTGCAAAGGACAGCAAAGCCGCCGCACCTGCAAAGGATGGGAAAACCGCCGCCGCCGGAAATGACGGCAAAACCTCTGCACCTGCAAAGGACGGGAAAACCGCCGCCGGAAATGACAGCAAAACCTCTGCGCCCGCAAAGGACGGCAAAGCCCCGGAGAAACCCAAGAGGAGACGGCACCACCTCATAACCTTCAAGAACATTCCCGTGGTCAAACTGGTGTACTACGGCTTCGGGATCCTCATGGTGATGCTGCTGATCTCCGGTATCTCCAGTTTCAACGCCTTCAGCGATCTGAACACCGCCTTCAACGCCGTCACCCAGAAGACCACGCCCCTGGTAATAACCGCCGGCAAGCTGGAAAAGGACATGAACGTGTCCCACAAGGCCCTGGTGGAGATCCTCACCTCCCAGAACGCCGAGGAGATCACCAAGCTCACCCAGATCTACTCTGCCCAGAACAACATCCTGAAGCAGACCGTGTCCGAGTTCACCGCCCTGGTGGAGAACGAGCCCCGGTTTGAGGAGCTGGTGACGGAGCTTAACGCCCATCTGAACAAGTACAGCTCCTACACCGGCACCATCCCCCAGGACTACCTGAACCTGGTGCAGGAGCAGATCAAGGTCAACAAGGAGATCAGTTCCTACCGGGCCCTGGTCAACCTCTTCACCGAGGAATACAACAACATCAAGTTCCAGATGAAGGACGAGGATGATTACGTCCATCAGCTGATGCTGGCCCCGGAGCCCCTGAAGGGCATGATGGCCACCAACACCGACGCCGCCCTGAACAGCGAGGATCTGGCCACCGTGGAGGAGGCCCTGAAGAAGAACCAGGGCGCCATCAAGCTGTACCTGTCCCAGATCAACGAGATCAAGCGGGATCTCCCCACCTTTGAGAACGACGTGGGCCGGTACTACAAGAACTTCGCCATCAGCGTGGCCGAGGACACCGGCGTGCTGTCCATGCACCTGAACCTGGTGCGGAAGAAGACGGAGCTTCGGCGCATCACCCTCAAAGCCAATGAGGAGCTGATGTCCTTAAGCGAGATCATCGCCTCCATGTCCGCCATCTCCAACAGCGAGATGAACGCCTCAGTGAACGGCGCCTACAAGATCATCTCCTCCAGCTACATCAAGCTCACCGCCGTGATCCTCATCGGCATGATCGTTGCCCTGCTGGTGGCCTATGTGGTAGGCCGGGTCATCAATGTGCCCCTTACCCGGATCGTGCGGTCCATCAACGCCATGGCCGAGGGCGACATGACAGTGCCGGTGCGGTTCAACGCCCGCAGCGAGTTCGGCTACCTGGCCAAGAAGATGAACAGCCTCATCGAGACCTTCGGTGCCACCCTGAGCAACCTGAGCCAGTCCGCCCGGACCCTCCAGGAAAACGCCCACTCCAACAGCGAGTCCATGGTGAGCACCGCTGAGAAGATCCAGGTCCAGCAGGAGCAGACCCAGCAGATCGTCAGCTCCATCAACATGATGCGGGCATCCGCCGACAATGTGGCCGAATCCGCCGCCACCTCCCTGAACCGGATCATCGAGGTGAATGACGCCGCCGAGACCGGCCGCAAGATCATGAGCGACAACATCACCACCAACCATGAGCTGGCCCACCGGCTGAAGATCACCTCCGAGGCCATCAAGAACGTCAACGAGACCAGCAACAACATCGGCACCATTGTGGAGGTGATCAAGGACATCGCCGAGCAGACCAACCTGCTGGCCCTGAACGCCGCCATTGAGTCCGCCCGGGCAGGTGAGCACGGCCGGGGTTTTGCCGTGGTGGCAGATGAGGTGCGATCCCTGGCCCAGAAGACCTCCGTGTCCACCACCGAAGTGCAGAAACTCATCGAATCCCTCCAGTCAGTGGTGTCCAATGCCGTGGAAACCATCAAGAACTGCGAGAAGGAGATGGAGCATTCGGTGATGCAGACTTCTGCTGCCAACTCCTCCATTGAGGAGATCAAGGCCATCCTGACCTCCATCAACGACATGGCCCACCAGATAGCCAGCGCCGCCGAAGAGCAGCGCTGCACCTCCAACGAGGTGGCCAGCAATGTCAGCCGCATCTCCGAGATCTCTGAGATCAACGCCTCGGAGATCAACAAGTCCAAAGTCTCCTGCCAGGCCCTGGACAATCTGGCCACCGAGCAGAAGCGCATGGTGGAGCGGTTCAAGTTCCAGGAAAGCAGCCAGCCGGCACCAGATCAGGACAAGACTCCGGCTGATGATCCGCAGCAGAACGGCAAGCAGAAAGATCCTGCCGCTAAGAAAGTGCCGGCTCCCGCCAGGAACAAGGCAGGATCAGCAAAGCCAGTTTTCCCTACACCGGAGAAGTCCTCGGCTCCCGCCAAGGACAAAGCCGGATCCTTGAAGCCTTCTTTCCCCGCCCCGGAGAAGGCGCCATCTCCCGCCAAGGACAAGGCCGGATCCTTGAAGCCCGCTTTCCCCGCCCCGGAGAAAGCCGCCGCACCGGCCAAGGATAAGGCAGTCTCCCCCTTTGGCAAGCCCGCAGATCAGACCGGAGCCAACCCCAAAGCACCGGCAAAGGGAGCACCCGTTCCCCCGTCCCCGGCAGCCAAGGGCAAAAACAGCTGAGACTCCCCAGACCGGAGGCAGAACGCCTCCGGTTTTTCTTTTCCGGATCTCACAGGAGGGCTGTCATTGAGGCAGACCAGACGGCGCACCGCCCGGATCTCTGTCCTTACACCATTCCAGCCATACTTCCCGCCGGGAGTTCAGAGTCTGCCATTCCGCAACACACCGCTCCTCCCTCCCATTCAGTGCCTCACCGAAAAGCAACAGCCAAACCCCATTTCTGACTTATAATGTGCCCTTGTCAGAAGAACAACGCCACAGGCAGCAGAAAAATGATCAAATTCGGAAAGACCGCCGCAGTTCTGGCGGCACTGCTGGTATGCTCCGCCGGGATCCATGACGCCGACGCCCGGAAAGTGTCCCACCACACCTCATCCCACGCCTCCAGGAACCAGATCCGCCATGTGTCCGCTCCGTCCCGGACCCAGGTGCGGCCGGCGGCAACCAGCCGGAACTCCGCACCCCGGACCGCCATCCCGGCGGTGAACCAGCCCGCCCGGACCGCCGGGGGCACCCTGGTGGGATCTGCCTGGTCCCTGCCGGGAAGAGCAGATGAGGGCAGCAACCTGGGACTGCTCATGGAGCCGGCCTCCACCATGAAGGTGCTCACCGCCGCCGCCGCCCTGACCGAGCTGGGCCGGGGTTTCCGCTTCACCACTTCCCTCAAAACCGATGCCGCCTCCCCTGACCGCCTGTCACCCGGGGGCGTCCTCAACGGCAGCCTGGTGCTGGAATTCGGCGGAGATCCCACCTTCACCAGCGAAAAACTCCTGGCCATGCTCAGCCGCCTGAAGGAGCAGGGGATCCGCAGGATCAAAGGCGATATCATCGTGGGCACCGGTCCCTACAGCGGCTACACCCGGGGCACCGGCTGGCCCTGGGACGATCTGCCCCTGTGCTTCGCCGCCCCGGCGGGCAATGTCATCATCGATCACAACTGCGTGATCACCAAGGCCCGGCTGGGCCGGGGCTCCTCCAACTTCTCACCGGCACAGCTGACCGAGATGCAGCCGGTGCGGATCAGCTTCAGCGTCTCCCCGGTGACCCGGGAAAACTACAACGCCGAGGAGTGCCCCATGATCGTGGAGCCCTCCACCAGCAACACCTACACGGTGTCAGGCTGCTTCAACAGCGAGATCAACCGCCGGAAGGACTATGTCCAGGACTTCAAGTTTGCCGTGCAGGATCCCAACCTGTGGGCCAGGGATATCCTCCGGGTGGCTCTCCGGAAGTCCGGCATTTCCTTCACCGGGGATGTCCGGGCCCGGGACACCACCGGCATGAAGCTCAAGACCCTGGACACCAACCGATCTGCCGAGTTGCCGGTTCTTCTGAAGCACATGCTCAAATTCTCGGACAACCTCTATGCCGAGGCCGTGGCCGCAGCGGCGGCCCGATCTTTCTACGGCCGCACGGTGAGCATCCGCAGCTCCGCCCAGGCGGTGAAGAGGATCCTCCAGGAGAAGGGCCGGATCAACTTTGCCGGGGCTGATCTGTATGACGGCAGCGGCCTGTCATCCTACAACCTGATCTCCGCCGGCACCATGCTACAGGTGCTCAAGTACATCCGGGACAATGACGCCCGGCTCGGCATGATTGATCTCCTGCCGGTGTCCGGAGAGAGCGGCACCCTCCTCAGGCGCGCCAGCGTCACCACCGCCCCCCTGAAGGGCCGGATCATGGCCAAGACCGGCACCATCCGCCATGTGCGGAACCTGGCAGGCTTTGTGCGCACAGAGAATGAGCATCTGGTGCCCTTTGTGATCTACACCAACGCCTATGCCCTGGAGTCATCGGAATACAGCCTGATGCAGCAGGAGAACAAGATGCTGCCCCATTTTGAATATGAGCGCAGCGTTCTGCGGAGCCTCTACGAGGAAAAGCGCCCGGAATTCCGCTGACAGGATCCGGAAAACCCGGCACCCGGGGAATAACCGATCCGGCACCCGGGGAATAACCGATCCGGCGCCCGGGAAAACAGACACACGCCACCGGGAAAAACAGATCCGGCTCACCGGGGAAACAGACCTGGCTCCCCCGGGGGAAAGGTCCCGCACCCTGCCCGCCCGGATCTTCCCCGGGCCGTGTCAGGCGGCGCCTTATTTGGCTATCCAATGCAAATCCGGGTACAATGGAACTGACTGGAAGATCTGCGGAAAAAGGATCCTCCGGCATCCCACAGTTGACAGGACGGCAGGCGGCAGAAGCCGGCAAGGCCGATCAGGAAGGTTCTCATGTTCATTGACAAGGCTCACAAGCTCGACAACGTCTGTTACGATATCCGCGGAAGCGTCCACCAGGAGGCCCGCCGGCTGGAGGATGAGGGACACCGCATCCTGAAGCTCAACATCGGCAACCTGGCGCCCTTCGGCTTTGACGCCCCGGAGGAGATCGTCAAGGACGTGATCATCAACCTGCCCCTGAACCAGGGCTACTGCGACTCCAAGGGCCTGTTCACCGCCCGGAAGGCGGTGGTGCAGCACTACCAGCAGAAGGGCCTCCGGGACGTGGACGTGAATGACGTGTTCATCGGCAACGGCTGCTCAGAGCTTATTGTCCAGTCCATGCAGGCGCTGCTGAACAACGGCGACGAGATGCTGGTGCCCGCCCCCGACTATCCCCTGTGGACTGCCGCCGTGAACCTGGCCGGCGGCCGGGCCGTGCATTATGTGTGCGACGAGCAGCAGGGCTGGTACCCGGATCTGGACGATATCCGGAAGAAGATCTCCTCCCGCACCCGGGGGATCATTCTCATCAACCCCAACAACCCCACCGGCGCCGTGTACGGCACGGATATCCTGTTGGAGATCCTGGAGCTGGCCCGGCAGCATAACCTGGTGGTCTTCGCCGACGAGATCTATGACAAGATCCTCTATGACGACACCGCCCACCGGAGCCTCTGCACATTGAGTGACGATGTGCTCACCGTGACTTTCAACGGTCTCTCCAAGGCCTACCGGGCCTGCGGCTTCCGCCAGGGCTGGATGGTGATCAGCGGACCCAAGAACAAGGCCGCCGGCTACATCAGCGGCCTGGAGCTGCTGGCCACCATGCGCCTGTGCGCCAATGTACCCTTCCAGATGGCCATCCCCACGGCCTTGGGCGGCTACCAGTCCATCAACGAGCTCATCGTCCCCGGCGGACGGCTCCGCCGCCAGCGGGATCTGGTCTATGATCTGTTCACCCAGATCCCCGGGATCACCTGCGTCAAGCCCAAGGCCGCCCTGTATATGTTCCCCCGGATCGATATCAAGAAATACAACATCCGGGATGACGGCAAAATGGTGCTGGATCTCCTGCGCCAGGAGCACCTGCTTATTGTCCAGGGCACCGGCTTCAACTGGATGCGCCCGGATCACTTCCGCATCACCTTCATCCCCAACGAGGAGATCCTCCGGGAGGCCGCCACCCGCTTCGCCCGCTTCCTGAAATCCTATCATCAGTGACCTTTCCGCCCTGTCCCCGGGGCAGGGCATCCCCTCTCTCCCCGCACCGGTGCACACCATGGATCACAGCCACTTTTTCGCCCAGCTGGCCCGCATGAGCCTCATCAGCCGCTGGGCACTCATGCGCAATGCCAGCCAGGAGAACATTGCCGAGCACAGCCTTCAGGTGGCCATGGTGGCCCACATGATGGCCCTGATCGAAAACCGCCTCACCGGATCCACCATCGACGCCTCCAAGGCGGCGGTGGCGGCCATGTACCATGACGCCCCGGAGGTGTTCACCGGCGATCTGCCCACCCCGGTCAAATACCAGAACCCCCACATGGCCCAGGAGTACCGGAAACTGGAGAAAATGGCCGAGGAGAAGCTGGTGAATATGCTGCCGGAGGAGTTCCGGGAGGAGTTCTCCCAGGTGATCCGGGGGGACATGGTGGATCCCCAGATCCGGCGCATCGTCAAGGATGCGGACACCATGTGCGCCTACCTGAAGTGCATGAGCGAGCTCAAGGCCAACAACACCGAGTTCGCCAATGCCGCCGAGCGCCTGAGGGCCAGCCTTGATCAGCGGGCGGCCACCTCCCCCGCCATCCCCTATTTTGAAAAGGTCTTCCTTCCCAGTTTCTCCAAAACCTTGGACGAGATCAGTTTCTGAGACCCCAGCAACGGAAGCGTGCCATGAAAATCGCCACCCTGACCCCCTTTCAGTTCCGCCTGGCCACGTCAGTGCTTTATGCCGTGCTTTCCGGCGAGAAGAGCACTGACGATGCCTATGCCCACTTTTTCCGGAAGGTGAAGATCTGCAACCGGGAGCAGGCTCTGATCACCCGGGTGGTGGGGGATATCATGCGGCGCCTGAACTACTATCTGAAACTGGCCGGCCTGGAGGACACCGCCAAGGCCTGCAACGCCAAGGGCGTGGATTCCCTGGTGCATGTGTGGCACATCCTGAACAACCTGCCCCAGACCCCGGATGCCCGGACCGCCCCCCTGGACATCGGCCAGTTCCGGATCCTGAACAAGGAGCTGAAAAAGGATCGCCCCCTGGTGGACGGCTGCCCGGAATGGCTAGAGATCCACGGCGACTATGAGTTGGGAGACCGCTGGCCTGCCGAACGGGCAGCCCTGTGGCAGCCGCCCCGGCGCTACATCCGGGTGAACACCCTGAAAACCACCCGGGAAGAGCTGAAGAAGATCCTCCTGCGCTCGGAGGTTGCCACCAGGGAAGTGGAGAATGTGCCCACGGCCCTGGAGATCCTCACCGACGCCTCCCTGTTCCGGATGAACGCCTTCAGCAGCGGCCTCTTTGAGCAGCAAGACGCAGGATCCCAGCTTATCGCCCCCTTCCTGGAGATCCGGCCGGGCATGCGGATCATCGACGCCTGCTCCGGATCCGGGGGCAAGACCCTGCATCTTGCTGCACTCACCGGGGGCAAGGGCACCATCATCGCCATGGATGTGGCCGCCTGGAAACTGGATGATCTGAAGCAGCGGGCCCGGAGGGCCGGCGCCTTCAACATCGAAACCCGCCATATCGACTCCACCAAGGTGATCAAGCGGCTGGCCGGCACCGCCGATCGGGTGCTGCTGGATGTGCCCTGCACCGGCCTCGGGGTGCTGAAGCGCAACCCGGATATCAAATGGGCCGACACTCCCTCCCGCCTCAGCAAGATCTACCAGACCCAGGCGGAGATCCTGGAAAGCTACTCCCGGATGGTGAAGCCCGGAGGCAAACTGGTGTACTCCACCTGCTCCATCATGCCCGTGGAGAACGGACTGCAGATCAAAGCCTTCCTGAAAAAGCACGGGGATGAGTTCCGGCTGGAGGAGGAGCGGACAGTCTATCCCTCAGAGACCGGTTTTGACGGCTTCTACATGGCCCGCCTGGCCCGCTCTGAAGCCGCCCCGGAAAAGGAGCCGGAGGAGGCAGATCCCGCAGTCCCGGCCAAGGACAGCCGGCAGCGCCGGAAAAAGGATCGGCGGCAAAACGCCCTGGAGACTCCCGCCGGTGCCCAAACTGCGGATCTGAAACCGGAGCCGTCCCCGGATGGGGAGCCGGCCCAAAGCCCGAAACCAGCCGGAGCCCCGGCACCGGATCAGACGGTGAAAGATCCTGAAGGCGTGCCGGAAGCCGTGAGCGGCGAAAACCACTCTGATGTGGACGGCGGGAAAACCCGGACATAAGACGCAAGAGGGAAAGCCCGGCCGGAAGACACGGGCGGAGAAGCCCAAACGGCAGACACCAGCATGAAAGCCCGGCCGGAAGGTGATCTCAGCGCCGGCGGTGGGAGCAGTTGCCCAGCAGAAGACTGAAGGTGAACTGAACCAGAACTGGAACTGCTCTGACCGATCTGAACTCGGATGGATTGGTCTGATCTGAACCTGAACAGCAACAGTGCAGATCCCGATCCGGGAAGGATCGGCTGCTCCACAGCCAGCTCGGCAGATCCCCCTCAAGAGCCCGTCAGGGCACGGTTTTCCAGGACCGGAAAAGGGATCCAGAAGGGACCGGAAGCACGGCTGCAAAAAATTTAAAAAAAATGGAACTTTTTGCCAGGTCCGCCGTCTAAAGCAGTGTTAGTGAGAAATTTGTTCATTTTCCTGGTTTGTGCATTGGCTGATCACCAATGCACTTTCTTTTTCTGGAAACAGCGGATCGGAGCGCACCTGACCAGATCCCACCGGTCAGATCCTCCGGACACAGGCACCAGAGAGCTTCCCAGGTCCGCGATCCCCCGGATCACCCAGCCCAAGGCGTCCTTTTCCATGCTCCTGTCACCCCGTCACCGGCTACTGATCGGCCATTCTGAACAAAATCCGACCAGTCACCCGGATCTCAGAAAAAAATTTAAAAATTTTTTGATTTTGATGGAACTATTTGCCCCCAGGATCGTCTAAACCCATGAAAGTTAGTTTTTGTTTCATATATTTCCTCCTGATCCTAAGGCCTGCTCACCAGGCCTTTTCTTTTGCCCGGATCTTCCGGAGGTCCCAGATCCGGCCACCGCCGCCCACCCCGGGCAGGATCGTCAAAGCCCGCTCAAATCAGCAAAACCGGCCTGACACCGCCAGCCCGGTGCTGTTCATCCTCACAGCCTAAACCGGCGGATCTGCTCATCCAGGGAGTCCGACACCTGCCGGATCTCATCGGAGATCCCCAGGGCGTTTTTAGTTTCTGAGGCCGTGGCGGAGGTGGAGTCGGAGATCCCCTGCATGTTGGTGGTGATCTCCTGGCTGGTGGCGGTCTGCTCCTCGGTGGCGGAGGCAATCTGGATCAGCTGATCGTGGACAGTCTCCACGGAGCCGTTGATCCGGTTGAGGCTTTCCTCCAGGGCCACGGTGTATTCGGCGATCTCATTCATCTTCCGGACGTTCACCGTCATAGTGGAGGTGGCATTCCCCACCATCTCCTGAATGGAGGCGATCATGGAGCTGATCTCCTTGGTGGAACCGGAAGTCCGGCCGGCCAGGGATCGCACCTCATCGGCCACCACCGCAAAACCCCGGCCGTGCTCACCGGCCCGGGCAGCCTCAATGGCGGCATTCAGCGCCAGCAGGTTGGTCTGGTCGGCGATCTCCTGGATAGTGCCCACAATGCCGCTGATCTGCATGGTGTGGGAGCCCAGCTGTTCGATCATCCGGGCACTCTGATTGGTCTCCTCAGCATGCTCCCGGATCCGGCTCACCGCCGCCCGGACCTTCTCAGCCCCCTCCCGGACGACTTTCTGCACCTCAGCCGAATACTCCGACGCATCTGAGCAGTTCTGGGCGATCTGGCGGGAAGTGCTGGCCATTTCCTCGCTGGCGGCAGTCACAGTCATAGACTGGGCGAGGATCTTCTCAGAGCTGGCGGCCACTACGCTGTTGGACTGAGACAGGCTGTCGGAGCCCTCCCGGAGCCTGCCGGCCACCGCCCCAAGCCCCGACACCATGCTGCGCAGGCTGCCCAGCATGCCCTTCAGGGAGTTGCCGATCTCATCATCATGACTGATGACAATGGACAGATCACCATTGGCTATGGCTCCGGTCTCCTGACTCAGCTGGTTGATGGGGGCCATGATGGAGTTGGAGATCATCCGAGTCAGCAGGACGCACAGCAGGATCCCCACGGCGGACACCACAATGAAGATCACCAGGTTGGTGGCCCGGGCCACTGTCTCCTGAATATCCTGGCTCCGCTTCTCCGAAAGCTTGATCAGTAACTCAACGCTGGAGTCAATGTTGGCGCCGATGGGCACCAGGTATTTCTGGATGGCCAGATAGGCCTCCCGGTTCTGGCCGATCTCCGAAAGCCGTATGACCTCACCGTAGGTGGCCTTCTCATATTCATCCAGCTGCCCCTTCATGTAGGTGACCGCCTCAAGGCACTCCTTCATGTCCTGGCATTGGCCGGTGACCCGGTCCAGGACATCATTGAACTTCTTCTTGTTGGCGGTGAAGGCGCTACGCTGCCCCTGGCGCTCCTCCTGGGAGACGGTCATGGGATACTTGATGGCGCTGATCCTGAGCTCCTTGAACAGGGCTTCCAGGTTCCGGGAACTGTCCACCAGCCCGATGAGGCCGGTCCTGGAGTCTGCCAGCTGGGACAGGCAGGAGGACAGCACCTGCATCTTGGAAAAGGCCATGCAGAAATTGATGAGCAGGACAATGGTGACCGCCAGGAGGATGAAAAGCAGCTTGTGGGAGATTTTGAAACGGGCAAAGATATCCATAAAGAGCCCCTAAAGCCAGAGGAAAGACAGCATTTACAACAGTCTACAGGCTGTCCGGGGAAAAGGCGATCACCGATCAGATCCATCTGTCAGCTTTCTGATCTGTCCCGCAGAATGACACGGGACCAGGATCCCCTTCCGGAAGTTCAGTTCCGGCTCAGGACGATCCGGCAGGATCCGGGGGCACCGGTGCCCATCTGAACCCAGAGGAAAGCGGGCTCCGGCTGACATCCGGCAAACCGGGTCCAAAGGCGGCTGGTCATGAGCACTGCTACTTGCGGTCAGGCGATCCGGAGATCAGACCAGTCCGCAGCGGAATGAGGCGGGATGAGATGTGGCATGCTGAGACTGTTCGGAAAGGGATAAGCCTGTGTGAGACTGGTCGGAAAGGGATAAGCCTGTGTGAGACTGGTCGGAATGGAATGAGACAGTGGGGACAGACCGGAATGGAATAAGTCGTGGTGTGGGTCAAGGATGAGACAGATGGGATGAGACAGGAACGTGCTGAGCCGGGATGGGCCGGGATGAGTTGGGGTGAGCTGGTGGAATGCTGTCTCTGCCCGGCAGGAGCAGGATCGGGAGGGATCGGCCACGTCCCCGGGCGCAGCCCCCGGGGCTCCCCGCCCGCCTGGAAGGATCCCCCAGGAGGCGGAACGCTAGCCGATCCCCAGCAGTGGCGGTGATCAGCGCCGCCACATGGCGGCGCCGTTGTCCCGGCCCCGGAGTTTCCGCCGGCCCGGGATGTTCTTCTCACCCCTAAAGCCCGATCCGTGGCGCTCCGGGCGGCCGCCGGACAGATCATCATTCCTAAAGGGACGGCCCCGGGAGCGGCTGCCCCGATCAGGGCGGGAACCGGATCTTTCCGGCTTCTCCGCCGTGTACTCCCGGATCTCCAAGCGCCGGCCGCACACCCGGGTGTCCTGGAGCACGCTGAGCACATCCTCAGGAACCACCGGCAGATCCACAGTTGAAAACGAGCCGCACAGTTCAATCCGGCCGATATAGGAGCTGTCGATGCCACCCTCGTTGGCAATGGCACCCACGATCTGCCCGGGCTTGACGCCGTCAAGGCGGCCCACGCTGAGGCGGTAGCGGCGCATCTCCTGCTCCGGATGCTCCTTCAGGGGCTCCGCCTCGGCACTGAGGGTCCGCTGGGGGCGATCTTCCCGGGAGCCGTGACCGTCCCGATCACCCCTGCCGTCCCGGAACTCCTTCTGCTCCGGCTCGTCCCCGGTCTCCCGCACCAGCGGCTCGTCACCGTTAGCCAGCCGTGCCAGCACCGTGCACAGCTCCACGGTGTCCACGGACTCATCCGCCAGGAGCTCATTCACCACTTCCCGAAAGTCCTCCAGATCCTCCCGCTCCTCCTCCAGCATGTCCAGGATCCGCTTCTTGAAGGAGTCCACCCGGTGGCGGTTGAGATCATCATTGGTGGGCATGAGCATGGGCTCAATCTTCTGCCCGGTGACCTGCTCAATGATCCGGAGCATCCTGCGATCCCGGGGTGAGACGAACAGCAGTGCGTCGCCAGTGCGCCCGGCCCGGCCGGTGCGGCCGATGCGGTGCACATAGGACTCCACATCATTGGGAATGTCGTAGTTGATCACATGGGTGATCCGATCCACGTCCAGACCCCGGGCCGCCACGTCCGTGGCCACCAGAATGTCCAGCCGGCCGCTGCGCAGGCGATCCACGATCTTCTCCCGGGTCTTCTGGGGGATATCGCCATGGAGAGCCTCGGAGGCCAAGCCCCGGGCGCTGAGGCGCAGTGACACCTCCTCGGCATCATTCTTGGTCTTCACAAACACCAGCACCGCCTCATAGGGCTCCACCTCCAGGAACCGGGCCATGGCGTCAATCTTGTGGAGTCCGGAGACATACCAGAAGCGCTGCCGCACAGTGGAGGCAGTGGAGGTCCGGGAGGCAATGCGGATCTCCCGGGGATCCCGGAGATACTGGGAGGCCACCTTGCGGATGGCCGGGGGCATGGTGGCGGAAAACAGCGCCGTCTGGCGGGCTTCCGGACACTGGCTGATGATCCACTCAATGTCCTCAATGAAGCCCATGTTAAGCATCTCATCGGCCTCATCCAGCACCAGGGCCCTGAGGGAGGTCAGATCCAGCCGCTCCCGGCGCAGGAGATCCATCACCCGGCCCGGAGTGCCCACCACCACCTGAACGCCCCGTTTGAGGCTGCGGATCTGGGTCTCATAGGAGGCGCCGCCGTAAATAGGCAGCACGTGGAAATCCTCAATATGCCGGGCAAAGCCCTGGCAGGCCTCGGCGATCTGGATGGCCAGCTCCCGGGTGGGAGTCAGGATCAGCACCTGCACGTCCCGGCAGGAGCTGTCCAGACGGGAAAGCAGCGGCAGGGCGAAGGCTGCGGTCTTGCCGGTGCCGGTCTGGGCCTGACCGATGAGATCAGCGCCGGAAAGCAGCACCGGAATGGACTCTGCCTGGATCCGGGAAGGGGACTCAAAGCCCAGATCGCACACCGCCCGGTAAACCCTCTCGTCCAGACCTAGATCAGCGAAGGAGGGCAGCTTTTCCTGTTCCGGGCTCTCCCCGGAGGCATTGTTGAGTTCCGACATGGCGCACCAAAGTTCAAAAGAAGATAAGAAGAAGAAGATCATCAGCCGGGTCCCGGAGGGAAAATGCCAGTTGCCCGGCATCTCCATGACCCGAAGCAGCAGGAAAAACCCGGCTCCCGGTCCCGGGAAAAGGGAGCCCGCAGCCCCGGCAGGAGGAAAGACAGGCCCGATTTTGCGATCTGTGTCGCAAATATACCGATTTACCGGAGACAAATCAACCAGAGACCGCACAGGGGCAAACACAGCTGAGGGAGCCCGACATCCGGGCTGGAAGGAGCAGGATCAGCATCCGGATCCCAGGGGATGGGCGGCATGACAGAAGATGAAAGAGCGGATAGGCTCAACTGACGGAAAAAGAGAGGATGATGAAAGAGCGGAAGTCCTCTGGCGGCGTGTGCAACAGGACAGCATGGTGCGCCGGGAGATCGGCAGAGTTGTTACATTACCAGGCCATAAAAAACACCATTATGAACATATGGTGCAACGGCATTATGACCATTTAGTGTAAAAGGCCCAGTTGTATAAGCAACTGATGTACCGGAGCCTGAGCCCGGACAGCGCCGGCGATCTGCTGTGGGGATGATGTCCACATCCGTAAAGTGCGGATGTGAGACATCTGCCGGGCACCCTACAGCAGACGGTAGGTGATGCCGGGATTGCAGCGGATCATCTCAAAGCGTTCGCTGAGCCCCGTCATGGCCTCAGAAGCTCCCAGGAACAGGTAACCCCGGGGATTGAGGCAGTCTGCCATCTGATTGACGATCTTGGACTTCACCTGGGGTGAGAAGTAGATCAGCACATTGCGGCAGAAGATGATGTCAAAGCGGCCCATGCCGGTATAGCTTTCCAGCAGGTTGAGATGGCGGAAGGACACCAGGCGTTTGATCTGATCATTGATGACCATGTTCTGATCATCCACCTTGGTGAAAAAATGCCGCTTCCGCTCCGGGGACAGCCCCCGGTTCAGGGCAATGTAGTCATACACCCCCGCCTTGCAGTGGGAGAGCATGGTGGGAGAGATATCCGTGCCCACGATCTGCACCCCTCCAGGGGTCTTGAGCCGGGGAATGCCGGTCTCAAAGCAGGTCATGGCGATGGAATAGGGCTCCTGCCCCGATGAGGAGGCCGCCGACCAGATCTTGATGGTGTTGTGGGGCTTCTCCTTCACCAGTTCCGGCAGGAGCTGGGTCTTCAGCATCTGGTAGGGGTAGTTGTCCCGGAACCACAGGGTCTCATTGGTGGTCATGGCGTCAATGACCCGCATCCGCAGAGTGCGCTGCAGGTTGTCCTGGGTCTTCTCCAGCAGCTCGCCAAGATTTTTGAAATGAAACTCTGCCACCAGCGGCGTCAGCCGGCTGAGCACCAGGTACTGCTTGCTGGGTCCCAGCACTATGCCGCTGTGATCCTCCAGAAAGAGGCAGAACTTATCGTACTGCTCTCGGGATATGTTCTCAGCCATGATCAGGGATCCTGTGCCTCAGCTCAACCTCTGTGCCACAGCCTGACCCTGCTTGGACTTGAGCACATCCCGCACAGCCTTGGCCAGTTCATCAGGGTTGAACTTGGCGATGAAATTGTTGGCCCCCACCTTCTTCACCATGGTCTGGTTGAAAATGCCGGAAAGGGAGGTATGGAGAATGACCTCCAGATCCTTCAGGGCAGGATCGTTGCGGATAGAGGCGGTGAGGGTGTAGCCGTCCATCTCGGGCATCTCGATGTCGGAGATCACCATCAGCAGCTGCTCGTCCATGGGTCCCTTGGTGCTCATGTCCTTCAGGATATCCAGAGCCTCCCGGCCGTTCTTGGCCAGCAGGCAGTGAATGCCGATGGCCTCCATGGACTTCTGCACCTGGCGCCGGGCCACAGTGGAGTCGTCTGCCACCAGCACCGGCAGTTCGGCGATGTTGATCTCCTTGGTGGTCTTCACCGTCTCCTGGACCACGGTGTCGGACACCTCGGTGTTGATGGGGGAGATCTCATCCAGGATGCGCTCCACGTCCAGGATCTGCACCAGTTCACCGTCAATCTCCGTCACAGCGGTCATGTAGTTCTGCTTGCCCACGCCCTTGGGGGGAGGCATGATGGCAGACCAGTTCATGTTGAGGATCCGATCCACCGCCGCCACCAGGAAGCCCTGGACTGAGCGGTTGTACTCGGCAATGATGACAAAGGCCTTGGACAGATCCTCGATCTTGGGGGCGCCGGTGGCCATGCCCAGATCAATGATAGACACGGTCTGCCCCCGGATGTGGGCCACACCGCAGACAAACCGGTGGAGCTTGGGCATGACGGTGAGATGGGGACAGCGGAGAACCTCGCGCACCTTGAACACGTTGATGCCGTAGCGCTGCTTCCGTCCGTTCAGATGGAAGAGCAGCAGTTCCATGCGGTTCTGGCCCACCAGCTCTGTCAGCTGGTTTACGGATTCCAATACGCCTGCCATACAGAAAACTCCACACACTGGTCCATGACAATCAGTTATTACAGCAGAACAGACGGTCAAATTCTGTTATGCAGTCTTGCTTTTGTGTCCGGATCCGGGATTTTTTCTGTTTTTGTGAGAATAAGCACCTTATAACCGGATCGCCCCCACCCCGCAGGTTCCGGCTCTGCCATACCGGTACCCCTGCCCGTCCGTGCCGGACACCTGAACGCCGGGGGTGGTAAGGGAAGTGCCACGGCTGCCTCTGCCCATCCGTGCCGGACACCGCAGAAGGGAGAGCACGGCTGGATCGGCGGCCTCCGGTCATCCGGGGAAGGCCGGAGGCAAATATGGTATGATCTTTTCTAGGGTCAGCCGGGCACCGGCGGTAACACAGTCCCGGCGCCGGGATCCGGACGGGACAGGCGGCGGGACGGGACGGGCAGAGTTTTCTGGGCAGACCTTCAGAGCGTTGCTTCGGAGAAAAGCTTTCAGAGGAGGAGTTGGGTATGAAGTGTCTTGCGCATGCTGCGGCCATCCTGGCGGTGATCCTCGCCGGCACTCTCATACCCTCCCTCCCCGCCCGGGGTGAGATCTCGGAAGCGGAGGCCCTGGAGTTCACCGACTTCATCCGGGAATATATGGAGGATCTCATCACCGATGAACTGGGAGAGGAGATCCATGCCCAGATCATCATCCCGGATCTGGAGAAGCGGAGACGTCTTGAACCCTGCCCCGGGGAGCTGGAGGCGGAGCTGGTGAAAAAAGATCTGAACCGCCTCACCAACAGCGTGAAGCTCACTTGCCAGGGAGATGACGGTCCCGCCTGGACCGCCTCGGTGCCCATCAGGGTCCGCTACACCGCCCCGGCGGTGACCCTGACCGCCCCGGTGGGGAAAAACCAGCTGATCACCGCCGGAAGCATTGAGGTGACCCAGGTGGACAAGCGCACCCTCCGGGGCGGCCACTTCACAGATCCCGCCCTGGTGGTGGGAGCCAAGTCCAAGCGGGAGCTCCGGCCCGGCGCGGTGCTCCTCACCAGCCAGGTCTGCCTGGTGTGCAAGGACGATGTGGTGGATCTGGAGGCCGGCACCGGGGAGGTGACCATCAAGGTCCAGGGCAAGGCCCTCCAGGACGGCAGCCTAAATTCCATGGTCAGGGTGACCAATCTGATCTCCGGCCGGGAGGTCACCGGCAAGGTGGTGGGCGTGGGCCATGTGCGGATTGACGTCAAGTGATCCCTGGGCCGGGTATTCCCAGGACTGATCCGGTCCTGCAAATCTACTTTCTGTCCAGTTTTCATCCGCTCCGCAAAAAATGACGTATTCACCCTTTAGGAATTCCCCCTTCTGCCGATAAAAGGGCACAAGGAAATTTTCCGTGCACTTCAAGCACGCAGAAGAGGAGGTCAGGATCATGGCACTGAACAACATCACCAATGCGATTGCCAGCAGCCCGATCATTGCAGGCAGCGCCCAGAACGCCCGGGAAACCGAAAAGGCACTGAAGGGCAACGGCGCCTCCCAGGCCGCCAGGACCGGTGCCCTGGCTGACGACTCCGTGGAGATCACCGATCAGGCCAAGAAGCTCAGCACCCTGCAGGAAAAGATCAAGAATGCGCCCGATGTGGACACCGCCCGGGTGCAGAGCATCAAGAACTCCGTGAACAACGGCAGTTACAAGATTGACGGCCGGGCCATAGCCGACAAGATGGTGGGCTTGGAGTCCGATCTGGCCGCCCTGTACAACTGATGAGGAACTGTTGACCAGAACCCTACCCGAGATCCTCGGCCGGCAGAAGGAGATCCTTGACGAGCTGGCCGAGCTTCTGAAACAGGAGTTTGCCGTGCTTAAAAGCCGGCAGGCTTTTTCTTTGCCCGAAATCATCCGCAAGAAGCAGGCCCTGCTCCAGGAGCTGGACGCTAATGACAAAACCATCAGCACTATGCCCGAGCGGGAGGAGCTGAAGACCGTCCACCGTCCGGACATGGATGAGATCAACGGCAAGCTCCAGAAATGCCAGAAGCAGAATGCGGTGAACGGGAAACTCATCCAGTTGTCCATCGCTTCCAACCGACGCCTGGGATCCACCCTGTCCCGGCTGAAGGATCGCAACAGTCTCACTTACACCAGCAAGGGTGCCACCCATGCCGGATCCTCCGGGGGCATGAACATCGAGTGCTGAGGCGCTCCTCTTATCAAGCGCACCTTCACAGCAAAACCTCAGTCCTGCCCCCTGCCATACAGCTCCTGGTTAATCACATTGCCGGCAACACGGCAAAGGAATTAGGCTTCCTGTTCCAAAAAAAGCCCCGACACACAAAGTGACAGGGTAAATGAAACGGCTCAAGCAAAAACGCTTATACCCGGAGGCGGTAAAGGCCAGGCGACTTAAGACTTATGAGGCTACAACGCTCCCCGGAGCTGGTACATCTGGTACAGCTGACGGGTGTCCAGCATCATTTCCGTGGCATAGATGTTGCCGCTCACCGGATAAGTGCGGATCACCCGGGCGCCCTTCAGGAGGCCACTGACCGAGGCATCCAGCTGCTCATCCTGCTGAATGTAGTCCCTCAAGGTGGTGTAACTGTCAATCTGGATACCATAGACCTGCTCAGTAAGTTCCCGGTAGGCGTCCAGCTTGGATGCCCGCATGGCCTCCAGGATCTTCTGATCCCGGGTCTTGCCGGGTTGTTGGCTGATCAGAGAATAGCCTGTAGCCGTGAGCACCGGATATTTGCCGTCCACCGGCTGGATGAAGCCCTGGGACGGGCCGTCACTGCCGGTGCCGCCGCTGGAGGCACAGCCGGCAAGGGCAAAAGCCAGCGCTGATGCCAGCGCTCCTGCGATCACTGATCTCCTCATGTTCCTGTCCTCCCGGCTTCCGCCGTGCTCAAACTGCTTTTTTCCTGCCGGATCCCTGAGGCTGTGTGCCCCACCTGATCCCTGCTTCCGCAACCAGGTTCCAATATTCCGGATCCCTGCCCTGCGGATCTCAGCGCGATCCAGTAACCCGGCTCTTCCCGGGCTTTCCTTCAGGAGCGGCGCTATATCCGCCCCTTAGGGATTTAATCATTATCTAAGTGGAACGACTCACTCCCGGCCACTCAGCGCTTCATCACCGAATGCCGCTGTCCCGGGTTGCCATTCTCCTCCCGGATGATGAGCCCGCTGCCTTCCCGGCCACCCCGGACGCCTGCGGCGCGGGCACCCCCGGCAGCACCCTGGCCCCCCCGGACGGCAGACGGGGCTGACAGGCTCCGCACCTGCTTGGGGGCATTCACGGAATGGGCGGGATAGGGCACCAGTTTATAGGGCACAATCCCCACGGCCGTGGCCTCCACATTCCTGGTCTTCATGCTCACAATCCGGGCATTGATCACGTAGCCCTCCGGATGCCGGGCAATAGTGCCGATGAGGAACCGGGACACAGACAGCCTCCGGGCCAGCTGCTCCGCCTTGCGGCTCAGGGTGATGTCCCCGTTGGTGTCCACCTCCACGTAGCCCGTGAGGTGGTGATCCACCACCAGTTCGCCCCGGCGGTGCATCTCATGGATGAAGTCCTCCGCCAGGATCCGCCCCAGACCCTCAGGGCTGGCATAGTTGTGCACATTCACAAAGGTGGCAATGGCCAGCCCAGGCAGATCCTCGGTGCTGGGCACCTTGTAACGCTCCAGCTGATCTGCCATGCGGCTGACAATGGCGTTGATCTCCAGACCGTCAAAATTCAGATCATCATAGCGGTGCACATCCCCCTTGGGATTGGACAGCACATTCTCAGGCTTCGTCTGCACCGGGTAGTTGAGATCAGCACAGCCGGCAGCCAGAACGGCGCACAGGGCGGTCAAAACAGCTGACAGTCGCATAAGCACTCCGAAGCGGCTCCATCCGGCCGCGTGGCAGCAAAAAAATCTTATCCCGGGGAATATAAGCAAGTTGCCTGCCAGAATGAAGCACCATTTTCCTTTTCCGCCCGGATCCCGCAACAGACGGAAAATGATTGCGGATCTGGCACCAAAATTGCATTAATAACCGCTGCCGCATTATAAACCTGCGGCGGTGCCCCCGCCGCGATCACCGTCTGATCTGAGGATCCCATGAGAACATTTATCCTTGCCCTGCTCATGCTTCTGTCCCTTCCCGCCGCCGGGGAGATCTTCACTGCCACCGGCACCGCCCCGGTGGTGAACGGCAACGTGGCCGATGCCCGGAACAAGGCGGTGGAGGAGGCACTGCGCCAGGCCCTGCTGCAGAGCGGCGCCCGGATCTCCACGGAGCAGAGTGCCCGGAACGGCCGGCTGACCATCCACAACATCCGCCTGAGCTCCGACAGCCAGATCAGAAGATACAGCGTGGTGGAGCAGAAGGAGCACGGGGACTATATTGAGGTCACAGTAAAGGCCGACATTTTCAACAAGGCCGGGGTGTGCAAGGGCAAGCAGTTTGCCAAAACTCTGACTCCCCTGCTGTTCTCCTACGACGAGGGCCAGGCGGACAACAGCGAGCGTCAGCTCCATGACTTCAACCGGGAACTCACCCGGCAGTTCCACAGCCGGCTGCTGAACAGCAAGGACACCTTCAGCACCAAGCCCTGGATCGATCAGGCCTACCGGATTGATCTCCGGTCAGTGGAGAATGAGACCGGGGACGCCCGGGAACAGCTCCGGCACCTGGCACGGCTCACCGACAGCCAGTATCTGCTCCTGGGATCCATCCGGGACATCGGATTCGGGGAAAAGGAGGATGACGGGCTGTTCTCTGTGTTCAGTAGCAAGGAGATCCGGAACATCTCCTTCTCCGTCTACCTGGTGGACGGCTACACCGGGGAGCTGGTGTTTGCCAAGAACTATGCCGACTCCGCCGAATGGAAATATGACAAGCGGGACCGGGTGGATCTCCGGGGGGACCGCTTCTGGAAAACCGCCTACGGTCAGAAGATCTCCTCCCTGATCACCGCCGCCGCCGCAGAAGTCACCCGGGAGGCCATGTGCCAGAAGCTCAGGGCTTACATTGTCCGGGTGGACGGGGGCCGCTACCACATCAACGCCGGGGAGAAGAACCATGTGAAGGCCGGGGACACCTTTGAACTGGAACTGTCCGCCAATTTCCGGGACAGCCAGCGGCACCAGCGGCTGAACACTAATGCAGCCAGCGGCACCTACATCGTGGAAAAGGTCACCCCCGATGGCGCCGTGCTGGTGCGGGATCCCAAGACCCGGGGTGAAAGCAACATTCAAATCGGGGATCTGGCCCGGGCCAAGTGAGGATCCGGGATCCCCAATCCTCCTCCAAACCCGCCGTATGGAGAACCAAACCTTCCGGCCGGATCTGACTCTCCTCCCCGCCGGCTCAAAACCAGCCTGGTAAACTGTCCCCTGCCCCCGGCCGGCCAAGCCCGCTCCACTCCCCGGCCGGATCAACCCCCGCCTCCCAGAAACAGGAAAGGGAGGCACCCCAAAAGAGTCCTCCCTTATTCCCCGGAACATAATGATCCGGTACCTGAGCTCTCCCTTCAAGCCGGAGAAAGGCTGATCCGGCAGCGGCTCTGCCTGCCCGCCGCAGATCTGCCAGTCATACAGCAGATGATCCACAGCGAAAAAACCCGGGGGGATCCCCGGGAGTTCCCCCGGTGCCGGGGCGAATGAGACGGTCAGACGGGAAGGATATCCCGGGAGATAACCTCCTCCTCCACAATCTCATTCCAGTTGGCCGGCTCCAGAACCTCAACATGACGGCCGAAACGATCCAGGAACCACTTCATCTCCGCCACACCGCAGGCCTCAAACTCCACGGTGATCCGGCCTTCGGCATCCTTGGAGACCTTCTGCCGCTCCGAAGGGGTGACGAACTGGTAATTGTTCAGATGGGAGGAGGCATAGGTGTCAAAGCGCCACTTCACATGATACACATTGGTGCTCAGGAAGATGCCGAAACTGTTGTAGATAATGTTGTCCACGGTCTCCTGGGGATCCAGGGCAAAGTAGATGATCTTAGGCTCATGAAGTTTCCGGGGACGCACCAGACCCAGCACTTCGCCGTTAGGTCCGCGGCGGTGGTAGGGACGGCGGGTGTCCTCCTTCTTAAACTCCACGCAGGAAGCGATGTTGGTGAGCTTGAAGAACTTGTACATGCCCTCACCGCCGGCATTGCCCCGGATCACGCTGATATCGTGCTCCTCAATGTGGACAATGTTCTCATCCTTGGTGAGTTCATCAATCATGGCCCTGGGTACGATCTTGGCCACCAGATACTGGGTGTTGCCATAGAGGAAGCCGATGGGAGCCACCAGGTAGAGCTTGCCGTCAGGGGCATTGTTGCTCTTGTAGAAGATCTCACACACGCTGTGGGAATAGATGAAAGTGTTCAGCCGGGCTACCAGGGCCTCGTCAATCTCAAAATGAGGACCGCGGAAGCGGACGGCGCTGGCAGAGCTGCGCAGGGAGGCCTCAGTGTTGGACTCATAACTGCTCTTCTTCTTGGAAGAGTCGTCAGCGGCGCAGATCTTGGATTTCAGGCGACGCAGATCGCTGCGGATCTCTGAGGACTTATCCCCCAGGAGATCCGGGTTCTTCTCTGCCATGTCAACCACGGCGCTGAAGGCACTGAGATCCTCATTGGTGAAGTCAAAGTTGAAATTGGAGTTCTTGGTGAAGTCAACGCTGAAAAACTTGTTCCTCTTGGTCCTTCTGACCATAAGGTAGTTGGGGAACAGACGCTGCACTGTGGACACCCACCTCTGGGCGGTGCGCTTGTTGATGTTGAAGGCTTCGCAGATATCCTCATAGCTCATGCCCTCGTCAGTCTGGGCACACAGTCGGTTGAGGAAGTCAATGTTCAGGGTGTTCTTAGTGTTTTCTGAATTTGCTATCTTTACCATATAAGCCTCCAAAACCAGACGTTGCGGCAACACCGCATACACGACTGATTTCTACATAATTAAGGTTAGTTTAATTTAAAATGGTCAAATATCAAGCAAAATTAGCCGCAGTTCTGAACAATTGACAGTACCAGCAGGCAGGACTGCCGGTAAATGGCATTAAAATCACAAATATCTTCCGGAGGGCGACCTGCGCCATGATCCGGACAAACAACTGCATTGCAATTTTACGCTTGAAACAAACCGGCACTGTCAGATGACAGCCGGTGCGCACTGATCGATCTAAAGAGAAACAGAAAGACAGAAACCAGGGACGGCGGGGATCAGCGGCACCGCCCTCCCCCGGCTCCTCAGTTGTTCAGATCAAAGGGATCCTGAAGGACAATGGTCTCACTGCGATCGGGGCCGGTGGAGATCACCGCCGCTTTAAGACCCGTCACCTCTTCCAGCCGGGCGATATAGTTCCGGGCCGCCTGGGGCAGCTCCTCCATGGACTTGAGACCGAAGGTGGAGCATTTCCAGCCTGGCATGGTCTCATACACCGGCTCCAGCCCCTCATAGTCAGAGGCGGCCATGGGAGCGGTGTGGATCACCTCGCCGTTGCGCCGGTAGGCGGTGCAGATCTTGATCTCATCCAGTTCGTCCAGCACATCCAGCTTGGTCAGGCACAGACCCGACAGGGAGTTGACCATAGCGGAGCGGCGCATGGCCACGGCGTCAAACCAGCCACAGCGGCGGCGGCGGCCTGTGACGGAGCCGAACTCATTGCCCTTGGTGCAGAGATAGTCCCCGGTGGCGTCATTAAGCTCCGTGGGGAAGGGTCCGCCGCCCACCCGGGTGGTGTAGGCCTTGGCAATGCCCAGGACATAGCCCACGTTCCGGGGACCGAAGCCGGCGCCGGTGCACACACCGCCGGACACGGTGCTGGAGGAAGTGACATAGGGGAAAGTGCCATGATCAATGTCCAGGAAGGTTCCCTGGGCACCCTCGAACATCACCAGTTCCCGGTTCTTCCGGGCCTGATCCAGCAGGAGGGTCACATCGGCAATCATAGGCAGGATCACCGGAGCGGCATCCCGGATCCCCTGGAGAACCTCATCATAGGAGATCTCCGGGGCATGGTAATAGTTCTTCAGGACAAAGTTGTGATAGTCCATGATGGATCTGAGCTTTTCAGCCAGTGCGTCCAGATCCCTCAGATCCCCGACCCGGAGTCCCCGGCGGGCGGCCTTGTCCTCATAGGCGGGACCAATCCCCTTGCCGGTGGTGCCAATGGCCCGGCTGCCCAGGGCCTGCTCCCGGGCACGGTCCAATGCGGGATGGTAAGGCAGGATCAGGGAGGTGGCGTCGGAGATCAGCAGGCGGGAGCGCACGTCAACGCCGCACTCCTCCAACTCCCGGATCTCCCCCAGCAGCGCATCGGGACTCAGCACCACACCGTTGCCGATGACACAGCGGGTCTCAGGATGCAGGATCCCCGAGGGAATAAGCCTGAGGACAGTCTTGCGGCCGTTCACCACCAGGGTGTGTCCGGCATTGTGCCCGCCCTGGTAACGGACCACATATCTGGCGCGCTCGGCCAGCAGATCCACAATTTTTCCTTTACCCTCGTCTCCCCACTGGGTGCCAAGGACAACAACATTCTGACTCATCTGGGATATCTCAACCGCAAACAATACAGTCCGATTTTACACCAAATGGCGGGATCTTGCACCTGTCAGATAGCCGCGGATCCACGGAGAATGATCGGCAGGGGATCGGCTGGAGATTTACGACTCCCAATGAGTGCGATACGTATACCTGAAGCCGATCCACGGCTCCAGCTCCCGGGATCAGACTCCGCCGTTCCGGCGGCCGGAGAAAGTGCTCCGGCCGGACTCCCGGACCGCTCCCGGGGGTTCCCCGGCATGTCCGCCGTATCGGGGAGCCGATCCGCCGACCCTGTTCATACCCCAACCAGATACCGACAACACCTCCCCACATCCGTACAACAGCAGAAAGCAGGAAAGACCTGTCAGAGGATCCCAGCTGTAAGCCACGGCGCCTCCGGAGAACAGCGCCTGAAATCCCCGGAGATCCGCCGGAAAGGACCAGCATCCCGGGGATCCACTGGGACTGTCCCAGCACTCCAGAGATCCGCCGGAAATGACCCGGCACCCAGGGGACATCCGGCACCAAGAGGGTGGCAGAGATCAGGCGACAGGGATGCCCGAACTTCAGATCTGGGGTAATGCTACCCCTACCCGTCTCAGTTTCACCCCCCGGAAAAAGGGAGAGCCGGCACAGCGCCGGCTCCCGGAAGGACCTACCCCCGGCAGATCGGGGGCAGCATAAGGTTCAGCGGGATCTCACTTCACCTGGTCAAAGTTCTCAAAGAACTCACCGTCGGGCTTCACCACAATGATGTTGCGCCCGCTGGTCATGCTCTTCCGGTAGGCACTCATGCTCCGCAGGAAGTTGAACAGGTTCTGATCCAGCTTGTAGGTCTCAGCGTAGATCCGCACCGCCTGGGCATCCCCGGCGCCCTTAACCTCCTTGGCGTTCTTCCGGGCGTTGGCCAGCATGACCTCCACCTCCCGGTCAGCCTCGGCCCGGATAAACTCGGCCTGCTTGATCCCCAGGGCCCTGTGCTCCTTGGCCACGGCGTTGCGCTCGGCCCGCATACGCTCAAAAATGGAGTTGGACACTTCCACCGGCAGGTTGATCTGCTTGATCCTGACATCAATCACCCGGATCCCCAGCTCTGAAGAGCTGGCGGAGTTCAGCAAGGCGCTCTGCATCACCTCGGCCCGCTCGCCGGAGACGATCTCCTTGATGGTGCGGCTGCCGATCTCAGATCTGAGACCGTTGCCAATCTTGTTCTTCAGCAGATCCGAAGCCACGGCATAGTCACCTCCGTTAGTGGTGAGGAAAAACCTGGCGGGATCCTCAATCTGCCACTTCACGTAGGAGTCGATGATCAGATCCTTCTTCTCCGAGGTCACAAAACGATCTGCCGAGGACTCCAGGGACTGGACCCGGACGTCCAGGGTCTTCACCGTCTCCACCAGGGGGATCTTGAAGTGCAGCCCTGGGCTGTAGATCTTCGGTGGGCTGTTCTCATCGTCGCCCCCGCTGTCCCGGACCACCTTGCCGAACTGGAAGACAATGCCCACCTGCCCTTCCCGGACGGTAAACACAGAACTGGCCACCGCCAGGAGGATCAGCACCACAATGACAAAGAAACGTTGCATCACTTTCTCCCTCCCCTGCCGGACACGGACTCGGCGCCCTGACCCTCAATCAGTTTGTCCACCGGAAGGTAGATCAGGGATCCGGCGCTTTCCGGCAGATCCACCATGACCTTGCTGTTGGCGGAGTAGATCTCCTCCATGGTCTCCAGGTAAATACGCTTCTTGGTCAGGGTGGGGGCGTTGTTGTACTCAGGCAGGATGGCCTTGAACCGGGCCACCTCGCCCTCGGCGTCCAGCACCACTTTCTGGCGGTAGGCCTCAGCCTCCTCGCCCATGCGCTGAACCCGGCCTACGGCCTTGGGCTTCACCTCCCGGGCATAGGCCTCAGCCTCCCGGATATAGCGCTGCTCGTCTTCCTGGGCGGCAATGGCGTCGTCGAAGGCATCCTTCACCTGCTCCGGGGCCCGGGCAGGCAGCATGTTCACATCCAGGATGGTCACGCCCATGTCATAGGGGCGGATGATCTCCTCCATGGCATTCCAGGTGTCCTGCTTCACCTTCTGGCGGCCCTTGGTGAGCACGTCATCCATGGTGGTGTGACCCACCACATAGCGCAGGGCGCTGTCGGTGGCCTGCATCAGGCTCTCATTGGCGTTGGTCACGGAAAACAGGTACTTGTAGGCGTCCGAGACCTTGAACTGGACATTCAGCTCCACTGCCACCACATTCTCATCCCGGGTCAGCATCATGCCCGAGGAGGAGAAGGACTGGACGGTGGTGATGTTCACCGGATAGACCTTGTCCACAAAGGTGGGCTTCCAGTTGAGTCCCGGCTGCACGGTGGACACATATTTGCCGAAGCGCAGCACCACGCCCCGGTCAGACTCCTTCACGGTGTAGAAACCGCTGAGCACCCACAGCACCGCCAGGGCGCCCAGGACCGCCAGCAGGGTGATCTTGCCGCCGGAAGGGATAGTGAAACTGAAGCCGCCCCCGGGGATCCGGGAGCCGCCGCCGGAGCCCTCAGGGGCGTCGGTAGGCTTTTTCCAAGGCATGGAGGTCAGTCCTCAAAAGTGAAATCATTCAGGGAGCATCCGCAGAGCTTGCCGATCCGTCCCAGATCCGCCTCGGGAAGGCGGACTTGCATAAGACAGTCACCGCTCTCCTGATCAAAGGATTCGGTGGCAACAAAATGTCCCCGGTGAAGCTCCGAACGGATCCTACCGGCCGCCGGGGGCAGCCGCAGGCGCAATTCTACTATATTTTTCCGGATCAATTCAGAAATTATTTCCAGCAGCAGATCCAGTCCTTCCCCGGTGGCGGCGGACACCCAGACCGCCCTGGGACGGCCGTCGATCCGCTCTGCATGGGGCCGGATCCCCGGAACCAGGTCAATTTTGTTGTACACCAGAAGCCGGGGCACCTCCCCGGCGCCGATCTCCTCCAGCACCTGATCCACCTGGGCGGCATTGTCCTCCATGCGCTCGTCGCTGGCGTCAATGACATGGAGCAGGAGGGTGGCGTCCCGGGTCTCCTGGAGGGTGGCCCGGAAAGCCGCCACCAGATCATGGGGCAGATGGCGGATGAAACCCACGGTGTCGGCAAAGATCACCCGCGCCCCCGAGGGCAGATCCAGATGCCGGAAGGTGGGATCCAGAGTGGCGAAGAGCTGATCGGCAGCATAGACCGCAGAGCTGGTGAGACGGTTGAACAGGGTGGACTTGCCGGCGTTGGTGTAGCCGGCCAGGGACAGCACCGGCACCTGGCGCTTGAGCCGGGACTTCCGGCCGGACTCCCGGCGGATCCGGACCTTCTCCAGCTCCCGGGTCACGGCGGTGATCCGGTCCCCCAGTTCCCGGCGATCCAGTTCCAGCTGCTTCTCGCCCGGGCCGCCCCTGAGGCCGAAACCGCCCTTCTGGCGCTCCAGGTGGGTCCAGCCCCGGACAAGCCGGGTGGCGCTGTATTTAAGCTGGGCCAGCTCCACCTGGAGGCGACCCTCATAGGTCCGGGCCCGCTGGGCGAAAATGTTCAGGATCAGGGCCGTGCGGTCAATGACCCGGCAGCCGGTCTCAGCGGAGAGGTTCCGCTCCTGGGCCGGGGACAGGGGATTGTTGAAGATCACCAGCTCCGCGGCACAGGCCTGCACCAGGGCCTTCAGTTCCTCCACCTTGCCGGAGCCGATGAAAAACCGGGGCTGGGGCTCCCCCCGGCGGCACAGCAGCACCTCGGCCACTTCCAGATCCGCCGATTCCGCCAGCAGCCTGAGCTCCGCAAGATCCTCGCCGCCCTCATGATCCGAGGTGATCTCCGCCTGGACCAGGACACACCGGACGGCTCCGTCCTCCCCGGGAGCGCCGGAGGCGGTCCCGCAGTCAGCCAGGGACGTCAAGGATCAGGCCTCCGGGGTGCCGGCGGCGGCAGAGGCAGTCCCGGATGCGCCCTGGGAGGAGTCACCCCGGGAAAACTGCACCGGACGTCCCGGGACAATGGTGGAGATAGCATGCTTGTAGACCATCTGCTGGCAGGAGTTGTTGCGCAGCAGCACCACAAACTGATCAAAGGACTCCACCAGACCCTGGAGTTTGATCCCGCTGATCAGGAAGATTGACACGGGGATCTTCTCCCGCCGGATCTCGTTGAGAAAGGGATCCTGAATAAGCTGTCCCTTGGGGTTCATGATCATGCCTCCTTTGCTGTAGTTGTAATTGGTAATTGTTGTTCAGCCGCAGCCGCGGCTGTGCAGTCCGGCGGCCAGCCCCACTGGAGCAGGAGCCGGAGTCCGGTGACGGCTGGGGCAAATGCTCTCCCACCGGCGGCTTACAGGAAAGCCATTATAACCGACCCGAAAGGTGGGGTTTCAACGCCGCCGTTCCGGATCCGGACCATTGTCAGTCCGGAGACACCGCCTCACCTTCAAGAAATGATGCGGCCAGATCCAAAGACTGCTGCAGCAGTGCTTCGGGATCCTCACCGGGATCCAGCAGGCTGCAGGGAAGTTTCCACCCCCGGATCCAGGTGATCTGGCGCTTGGCCAGCTGGCAGGTGGCCACCTTGGAGCGGTAGATCATCTCCTGCCGATCCAGGAGACCGTCCAAATACTGCCAGCACTGACGGTAGCCCACGCAGCGCATGCTGGGGAGATCCAGTGAAAGATCCCCCCGCTGCCGGAGGCGCGCCACCTCCGCCTCAAAACCGTCCGCCAGCATGCGGTCAAAGCGCTGTCCGATGCGCTGCCGGAGGGCCTCCCGGTCCCGGGGCAGCAGGGCCAGTTGCAGCGCCGGGAAGCCGGGGCCGCTGCCGGGATCGGCGCTGAGCAGCTCTGTCATGGTCCGGCCGCTGATGATCCGGATCTCCAGTGCCCGGAGGATCCGCTGGGTGTCCTGGGGGCGGATCCGGGCGGCGGAGACGGGATCCTCCTGCTGCAGGCGCCGGTGCAGTGCCTCCAGCCCCTGCTGCTCCAGGCACTGCTGCAACTCCTCACGGACGGCGGGATCCGAGGGCGGCAGGCTGGATATGCCTTCCAGAAGGGCACGGAAATAAAGCATGGTCCCTCCCACCAGAATGGGAAGGCGTCCCCGGGAGCGGATCTGGCTGATGAGGGAAAGTGCATCCTGGCGGAAATCCGCGGCGGAGTAACTGTCCGCCGGATCCAGGATGTCAATGAGATGGTGGGGGATCCCCTGGCGCTCCGCCGCCGTGGGCTTGGCAGTGCCGATATCCATGCCCCGGTAGATCAGGGCGGAGTCGGTGCTGATGATCTCCCCGCCCAGGCGCCGGGCCAGTTCAATGCCCAGCCAGGTCTTGCCGCAGGCCGTAGGCCCCATAAGGCAGATCACCCCGTCACGCACCTGCAGATCCCCGCAGGATCAGATCCGTATCCAGGATCCGGAAACAGGCGGGATCCCCTGAGAGGCGGTCCCAGTCCGCCTGGGGATCAGACAGCAACGCCGCCCCGTCCGCCAGGGAGTAGTTCCGCCGGGACACGGCGGCATCCGCCAGGGCCAGCCGGAGGCTTCCGGCGTCAGACCCGGCAGCCGTCTTCCGGGACGTCTCCGGGCTCTGATCACCGCTCCCGATCGGAGCCTGTTCCCCGTCCGGAGCCTGTTTCCCGGCCGGATCTGCAGCGGACGCAGACGATGAGCCGGATCCGGATCCGTTCCCGGGATCAGGATCGGCACCCAGAGCATCAGCACGCTCCAGAAGCACCGTGATCACAGCCGCCAGATCATAGCGCCTGAGGCACTCAGGCACCGCCAGGATCCGGACAGCGGAGCCGGAGAACTGCAGTTCAAAGCCCAGGGATCGCCCCAGATCCCGGATCTGCTCCCGACGCTCCGCCGGCACATCCCCGGCAGGGACACTCTGGGGGATCATCAGCAACGCCCCCGGGGCATTCTCTGTATAGAGCCGTCCCAGGCGCCGCCGATCCAGTTCCCGGAGATCCGCATCATACAGGCGCCCCCGGAAACCGGCGCACCCGTGGCTGTCCAGGACGCCGTAAAGCACCGGAAGCACGGCGCCGGATCCGGCACCCGCAGCAACAGGAGAAGATCCAGTGTCAGGGGTCAGAGCGGGATCCCCCAGGGTGTCCCGGAGCCAGGCACAGCCCGCCTCCGCCTCCTTCCGGGAAGGCGCCGGTGAGGTGCCGGGGAAAGAGTCCCCCGGAGTCCCGCTGTACCGGTGCTCCCGGGGATCCGGGAGATCCGGAGAAAGAAAGGATGCGGCGGAGGATCGGAAGCCGCCCCCGGAGCCGGCGCTGCTCCCGGAACAGGAGCCGCCCCCGCCGGAATATGCTCCCCCTGGCAAGGCACCGGCAGCAAACCGGCTGTCCCCGGATGGAGGGAAGGATCCCACCGCTCCCGGGGAGGACATGCCCCCGGACACGAAGGGGGCGCTGCCGGACACGAAGCTGTCATGCCCCGCCTCGCCGGCGTAGCCGTGGCCCGCCCCTGAGTTCTCCTCCATAGGCGCCCCGAACAGCTCGGAGCCGTCCCCCGGCACCGGGGGCGCACTCTGGCGCAGTGTCTCCAGCACTGCCATGACAAAGAAGTCATGGACCTTCCGCTGCTCGGCAAAGCGCACCTCATGCTTGGAGGGGTGCACATTGACATCCACATCCGCCGGATCCATGGTGAGATACAGCACATAGCTGATCTTAACCTCCCGGCCGTAGTACTCCGTGTAGGCCTGGCGGATGGCGTGCATGGTGTTCTTCTCCCGGATGGGGCGGCCGTTGAGATACAGAAACTGCACCTCAGCGTCAGTGCTGGCCTCCCGTGGCGGGGGCATGACAAAGCCGGTCAGGGAAAGGCCGTCCCGCTCCATGCACACCGTCATCCGGCCGGTGGCGAAGTTCCGCCCCAGCAGGGTGATGATCCGCTGCTCCCGCTGCTTCTCGTCACAGGCGGCAGGCAGGGTGAACATGGCCCGGCCGCTGTTCACCAGGGTGAAGGCCACGGCGTTGTTGCCCAGGGCCAGGTTCTTGAAGAGGGTCACGATGTGCATCATCTCAGTGCGCTCGGACTTCAGGAACCGCCGCCGGGGCGGGACATTGAAGAACAGATCGCACACCGTCACCGTGGTGCCGTCGGGATGGGAGGCCGGCAGGATCTCCGGCTCCTGGAACACCCCCTCCACGGCAATTTTCCAGGCCTCAGGCTGATCGGCGGGTTTGCTGATCAGCGTCAGCCGGGACACCGCCGCCGCCGATGCCAATGCCTCCCCCCGGAACCCGAAGCTCACCACCGAGGACAGATCCGAGGCGTCAACGATTTTGGAAGTGGCGTGCCGGGTCAGGGCCAGGGCCAGTTCATCCCGGGGAATGCCGGAGCCGTTGTCCCGGATCCGGATCAGGGACTTGCCGCCCCCGGCGATCTCTATCTCAATTCTGGTGGCCCCGGCATCCAGGGAGTTCTCCACCAGTTCCTTGATCACCGATGCGGGGCGTTCCACCACCTCACCGGCGGCTATCTGGTTGGTGACCAGGGGGGAAAGCAGACGTATGGTCATATGCAGTCAGTGGCAGATCTCCACCTTGTAACGGGGATCAGCCAGGTGCTCCTGTATGGACATGAAAATGGCCCGGGCAATTTTCTTCTGGTAGTCGGCCGAACCGAGAAGTTTCTCCTCCACGGGGTTGGATATGAATCCGGTCTCCACCAGAATGGAGGGGATGTCCGGGGCCTTCAGCACCGCCAGGGACCGCTCATCGGGACGGAACTTGTGCATCCGGGCAAAGGTGGACAGGTTCTTGATGATCCTGCCGGCCAGATCATAGCCCGCATCCCGGGATTTGCCGGAGGTCAGATCAATGATCATGTTCTTCATGTATTCATTGCTCTCCCCGTTGGCTGCAGTCTCCTCCAGCACTTCCCTGGCTCCCCCAAGAAGGGAGTCGTGCTTGCCTGAAGAGTTTAGGACCTTGCGGTTTTCCCGGCCGGCCCGGTCATTGTTCAGCACCAGCACCGAGGCACCCTTGGCGGTCTTGTTGGTGGCCGCATCGGCATGGATGGAGATCAGGATATCAGCATTGGCCTTCCGGGCCTTCTCGGAACGGGCATCCAGATCCACATACACGTCGCTGTTGCGGATCAGCACCGCCCGCATGGTGCGAGTGGTGTTCACCAGTTTAGCCAGCCGGCGGCTGATGGCCAGGGTCACGGTTTTCTCATTGGTGCCCTTGGTGCCGCTGGCTCCGGGATCCTTGCCGCCGTGACCCGGATCAATGGCAATGACAATCTTCTTCTTGGTGCAGGTCTGGGAGGGGACTGTTGCAGTCTGACTACCGCGCCTGCGGGCCTCCTCAGCCCGGAGACGCTCGGCCTCGGCTTTCTTTTTGGCCTCTGCCTCAGCTCGCAGACGCTCAGCCTCGGCCTTCTTTTTGGCCTCTGCCTCGGCTCGCAGACGCTCAGCCTCAGCCTTCTTTTTGGTCTCAGCCTCGGCCCGCAGACGCTCAGCCTCAGCCTTCTTTTTGGCTTCCGCCTCGGCTCGCAGACGCTCAGCCTCAGCCTTCTTTTTGGCTTCCGCCTCGGCTCGCAGACGCTCGGCCTCAGCCTTCTTTTTGGCTTCCGCCTCGGCTCGCAGACGCTCGGCCTCAGCCTTCTTTTTGGCTTCCGCCTCGGCTCGCAGACGGGCTTCCTCAGCCTCTTTCCGGGCCTTTTCCTCCATGACCCGGCGGTTGGACTGGCGGATCTCCTCCTGCTTCTTCCGGGCCTCCTCAGGAGTCAGGACAGTGATGGCGGCGGGATCAGATCCGGACACGCCGGATCCCCCCGGAGCAGGACGGGTCCCGGAGGTAGACGGATTTGAGGTTGCTGGAGCCGGAGAGGCTGCGGCCGGGGCATGGGCTGTGTCATCCCGTCCCCGGGGCGCCCCGGAGATCCGGCTGTTCAGGAAATCAAGATAAACCCGGTGATGGCGGTAATTGGCCTGGGGCTCCAGATAGCCCAGCAGGGGGGACACCGCCCACTTCATGGTGAACAGGTATCTGGCGGTGTTCCCGGATCGGGACACCTCCACCCTCTGGACAATTTTCCCCAGATCCCCCCGGCCCAGCCCCGGCAGGGCGCCAGCGTTCTCCACATTCCGGATCTCCAGCAACACCCGGTAGGGATCCGGCCGGGACAGCTCATAGTCCGGGCGGTCCCGGAGATCAAAGACCACCCGGGTCTTCTCCGGCATAACCGCCGACCGCAGTTTGATCACCTCATTGGCCTGGACCGGAAAGGACAGGAATAGCAGCAGGAGCAGCAGCGCTACGACTGATCGGAACATCTGAGAGCCTCCATAGCCTGTTCGCCGGCCGGGGAGCCGGAAGTGATGACAGCCGTCCTGAAGGCGCCGTCAGCAGAAAGATCCACAGTGAGATCCGGCGGGGGAAAGAAGCCTGCTCCCATGGAGGGCCACTCCACCAGCACCGGGGAAACACCGTCAAAGTAATCCCGGATCCCCATGAACTCCAGTTCCTCAGGATCCTTCAGCCGATAAAGATCAAAATGGTGGACCCGGCCGGCGGCCAGCTCATAGGTCTCAACCAAGGTGTAGGTGGGACTGCGGACACTGCCCCGGTGCCCCAGGGCGCGCAGATAGCCCCGGGCCAGGGTGGTCTTGCCCGCCCCCAGTTCACCAGTGAGGTAAATGCAGATCCCCGGCCGGGGGATCCCCGCCAGATCCGCCCCCAGCTTCTCAGTGTCATCCGGATCCCGAAGGATCCTTCTCAGTTCACTCATAATCAGTGCCGTTCACCAGACTGCGCAGAAAATTCAGAAGATCCGAGGGCAGGGTTCCCGTCTCCCCGGCCCGGGAGGCCAGGATCCCCGCCCGGCCGTGAAGATCCACCGCCACCTCAGCGGCATCGGCCGGCTCAAGGCCCGCAGCCAGCAGGGCGCCGGTGATCCCCGCCAGCACGTCTCCCATGCCGCCCACCGCCATGCCGGGGCAGCCATCCAGACTCACCCGGCACCGGTCCGGGGCCATGATCACTGTTCCCGGGCCCTTGAGGACGGTCACCGCCGAAGTCTTCTCCATAAGGGCAGCCGCCGCGGCCAGACGATCCCGGCGGACAGCATCCAGGCTGATCCCCAGAAGCCTGGCTGCCTCCCCCTCATGGGGAGTGATGACCGCATTCCTGAGGGCACGGGGACTGCGGGAAAGCCAGTACAGAGCGTCCGCATCCACCACCTTGGGCACATCCAGATCGGCAAGGGCGGCAAACACCTTTCCCGACAGCTCACTGCGACCCAGTCCTGGTCCCAGCACCACCGCCCCGGCCCAGGAAGCCAGCCGATCCAGGGAGTCCAGGGTACCGGCGGTCACCGGAGAGAACATAAACTCCGGGCAGTCCCGGAGGACCACCTCCAGGTTGTCCGGACTGGAGGCCACCCGCACCAGGCCGGCACCGGTGCGCAGCGCCGCCAGGGAACACATTCTGATGGCCCCGGGCATTCCCGGAGCGCCGCCCACCGTAAGCACCCGGCCGCTGGACTGCTTGTCCGCCGTCCGGCGCCGCACCGGCAGCAGGGCCCGGATCCGGGGATCCCCGAAACTGCTGCACCGGGGCAGCAGCCGATCCTCTGCCGGATCCCCGGGGATATCCAGATCGTCAAACAGCAGCTCGTCCGTGGCAGAGCCCCGGCACAGCACCGCCCCCAGTTTGGGCTTCAGAAGCATGATCGTGGTGTCAGCCTCCACGGCGCAGCCCATGATCTCCCCGGTATCCGCACTGATCCCCGAGGGGAGATCCACCGCCAGCACACCCCGGCACCTGCCGGAGCCGTGGCGGTTCAGGAAGCGGATCCAGGATCCCATCTCCTCCCGCACCGGATCCCTGAGGCCGATGCCCAGCAGAGCGTCCACCAGGAACTCACCCTCCCGGACATGATCGTCCGCCAGTCCCTGAAGCACCGTGCCCCCGGCATCCAGGTAGCGGCGGAGAAACACAGCGGCCTCAGTACCCTCCCGGGGCGGGCGGTACTGCAGGCAGCGCACGGCGGTGCAGCCGGAGCGCATCAGTTCCCAGGCGGCGGCATAACCGTCCCCGCCGTTGTTCCCCGGACCGCACAGGAACAGCACCGGATCCTCAATGGAGGACAGGCGCTGCCGGATCACATCAGCCACCGCCTTCCCTGCCCGGCCCATCAGGCCGCAGCAGAGACCGTCGGGCTCCCGGAAGCGGTCCTCAAAGCTGCGCACCTGGGAGGTGGTGTACAGGCCCTGGCGGCAGGCGGCCTCATCATCAAAAGTGGCAATCATCGCAGGCGATCCTGGCAGACAGGGGAAAGGCCCCATATTCAAAAACACATGGAAAGACGGACTCTGTCCCGCAGAATGCGTCTTCACAGCCTAACATGATACCAAAGAGACCGGGCGGTTGCGGGAATTTTCACCGGACAATCAGTTCCTCTCCGACAACCAAAGGCGGGGATCCGGACAAAAAGCCGACAAACATCACACCTATCACAGGATCAAGCCCGATCATGTACAGGTATCTGAAGACGAAGCCCTGTTCTCCGGAGGCTAGCGCAACTGCGGCTGGGTCCCCTCCGCCTGTGTCCTTGCGGGCCGGTCAGACAGCCCTGTCCGGACATGACAAAACCCGGCAATTCCTTTTCCTGACCAGGTCCTTTTGTGTTAGCCTAAACCAAGCTGACAGAAGGCAGACTCATGCCAATTCAGCAGTTGGCAGCATGCTCACCGCCGCAGACAGAAGTTGCAGCCTGCCCTGGTAAGGCGCAGCACCGTCTTCCGGCAACGGAAGTTGAGCAATCACGCTGAAAAGCGGCACGGCAAATCCCGCCGGGCAGCCGCCTGTTCATAGTTGCTGGATGGAAAGGATTTCTGTGACGCCGGATGTTCCCTGAAAAGCCAGAAATCAGCAGAGGAGCATAAAACCAGTATGACCGACATAAAGCCCCATTTTTCCCTGGGAGTTATTGATTTTGCCCGCACAATCAGAAGGAATTCAGTTTATGTGGGCAAGACCAGTTACCTCAGAGATCTGGTGGCCACAGGGGCAAAGAATGCGAGATCATGGCAGATGACGGTGATGCAACTTCACCCGCATCCTGATGATCAGGGAGTTCCGGTTATGCTCCGGACAGATCGGACCATGACAGATAACCGCAACGCCAAGGCCACTGCCGGCACCCGAAAAAGGTGATGCCGGCGGCTCCAGACACGGATCCCGGAACCGAAGCCAATGAAAAGAGACCCGCCTCCGGCAACGCCTGAGCCGGCTGACAGACCGCCGCACCCGGAGCCCGCTGCCGCACCCGGTCCGGCGCCGGCAGGATCTGAAAAAGTCTCAGCCGCATCCCTAAGGCCGGATGGATCTCCCGCCGCCCCCGGTGAGCCACCGCCGGCTCTGCCCGGCGACGAGCAGCGCCAGGAAATGACCGCCTGTGCCCTGCAGCTGGCCGCAGAGTGCGGCTTTGAACTGGCCGGGGTGTCGGAACTGCACCTGCCACCGGAGGAGATCAACTCCTATGTGGCCTGGCTGGAGCGCCTGGAATACGGCTCCATGGATTACCTGCCCAGAGGGCTTGAACTCAGGCTGGATCCCCGGAAACTTCTGGAGGGCGCCCTGGCGGTGCTGTCCGTAGGTCTGCTCTACCGTCCCCGGGAGCAGCATCCCCAGGCTCCGGACCAGGCGTTGTACAGCCGCTACGCCTGGGGCCGGGACTATCACAAGGTGATGAAAGGCAAACTGAAGCGCCTTTCAGCGGGCCTGCTGGCGGTCTTTCCGGAATACCGGGGACGGGCCTTTGCGGATTCTGCCCCGGTGTTTGAGAAGCTCTACGCAAGCCAGGCTGGGCTGGGGAGCAAAGGGAAGAACTCCCTGCTGATCAGCCGGACACTGGGCTCCGAATTTTTCATCGGGGAGATCATCACCAGCCTCCCCCTGGCCCCCACACCCCGGGAGGACTGGGATCCCTGCCAGAGCTGCCATGCCTGCGTTGACGCCTGCCCCACCGGAGCCCTGTCCGGAGACCGGACCGTCAATGCCGCACGGTGCCTCGCCTATCTGACCATTGAAAGCCCGGATCCCATTCCCCAGGAGCTCTGCCCCGCCCTGGGCAGCCGGATCTTCGGCTGCGACGCCTGCCAGGGGATCTGCCCCTGGAACCGCCGCCGGATCTTCACCTCCGAGCCGGACTTTGCCTGCCGGCTCACTCCCCAGCTCGCCTCCCTGGAATATCTCCTGACCATGGATGAGGAACAGTTCCTCAGGATTTTCCAGGGCTCCGTGATCCGGCGCCCGGGATGGGCGGGGTTCATGCGCAACGTGCTGGCGGCGGCGGGAAACTCCGGCCAGCCGCACCTGCTGCCCCTGATCAGGAGGTTTGCAGATCATGCCAACCCCATGCTCCGCACCCAGGCCCGCTGGGCCGCAGAGCACCTGGAGGACTCTCTGGCAAAGGAGGCAGATCAGGGCGACCGCTGACTTTCCGCCCCGGCCCGCAATGCCCCCGGCAGACTTCCAGAGGCGCCATCCCCGTCCGCCCGGGCACCGGACATCAAGATCCGCACCATCTCACACATCTCGCACCCGGGAGGCGCCGCTCCTGTGAAAAACCGGCAAACTGATGTAGATTGATCCTGTCAGGCACCGGGTGATCCGGGCGGTTGGCCGCCGTCACCCCTGCCGGCAGGGACCGGACCAACAGCAGGAGGATAGGATGCAGATCCTGGGAGTAGACATCGGCGGCACCGGCATCAAGGGTGCCATAGTTGAAACAGACACCGGAGAGCTCATCACCGAAAGGAAGAGAATTGAGACTCCCCGCCCCGCCACCCCGGAGGCCGTGGCCGCCACCCTCAGGGAGCTGGTGCACGCCTTTGAGTGGAAGGGACCCATCGGCTGCGGCTTCCCCGCCACCATCCATCACGGCGTGGCCTTCACCGCCGCCAACATTGATCCCACCTGGGTGGACACCGCCGTGGACAGTCTGTTCACGGAAACCACAGGCTGCCCATGCCATGTGATCAACGACGCTGACGCGGCGGGGATCTGCGAGATGCGCCTGGGGGCCGGCAAGGGCCGGAAAGGGGTGGTGATGCTGCTGACCATCGGCACCGGCATCGGATCCGCCGTGTTTGTGGACGGCATTCTCCATCCCAACACGGAGCTGGGGCATCTGCTGCTGGAAACCAAGCACGGCGCCCAGAAGGCGGAGCACTACTGCTCTGAGCGGGTCCGGGTGGCCCGGGATCTGGGATGGAACAAGTTCGGCCGGCGCTTCGGCAAGTTCTTGAACCGGTTGGAATTCCTCTTCAACCCGGATCTGTTCATCATCGGCGGCGGCGTGTCCAAAAAGTTTGACCGCTTCTCCCCTAACTTCACCCTGCGGACGGAGATCAAGGTGGCTGAGACCCTGAACCAGGCCGGGATCATCGGCGCGGCCCTGTGCGCCGCCGACCGCACCCTGAAGGCCGGTGAGGATCCCGCAGGCCAGGGCGGCTGATCGGCGCCGTCACTGTCCCGCAGGCGGCCGCCAGGGGATCAGCTCCCCCCGGCGGCTTGTTTTTCCGCAGCGCCCAGAGGGGCGTCAGCACCGAATCCGCCGGGAGCGCCCCGGCTGTCAGGTGCCGGAGAGTCGTTGATATGAGCAAGTCCCGGGGAGTCTGCCCATGCGCATTCTGATCGTTGTGCGCCGCATGACCCAGGGCGGAGTGCAGCAGCAGACCGCATCCTTTGCCCAGGCCGCCCTGGCCCTGGGCATTGAGACCCATGTGCTGATCCTGAAAAGCTCCCGGCATGAGATCCCCCTGCCAGAAGGCACCGTGGTGCACCGGATCAGCATGCGCAGCCTCCAGTTCTCCAGTCCCCGGGGGATAGGAAATTATCTGCTGAGCCACCTGCTGCTGCCCCTGGGGGTTCCCGGCAGCCGGGACTTCGGCACCGGGGAGTTCCTCAGCCGCTGGTTCATGAAGGAGTTCCTGCCGGAGCTCACCCGCACCTGGGGCAGGCCGGATCACATCTTCCTCCGGGCCCAGGGCACCTTTGATCTCCTCCACAACTGCCACATGCCCGGGATCATCCACCGCTATGTGGACGGCGCCCCCCAGCAGTTCCGGGCCCGGCTGCCCCTCTTCCGCCCCCTGGCCCGCTGGATGAACCGCCGGGAATACGGCCGGGGGGATCACATCTGCGTCTCCGGTGGCCTGGCGGAGGCCCTCCGGGAGATCACCGTCTCCTGCCAGGTGCCCGACGCCCGGATCACCGTGTTCCGGAACTTTGTCAGCATCAGCCGGATCCGGAGCCTTGCCCAGGAAGCGCCGCCTCCCGGACTGCCGGAGAAGTACATCATGACCCTGGGACGCCTGGTGCGGCCCAAGCGGCAGGATCTGATCATCCGTGCCCTGGCACTGCTTCCAGAGGACGTGCACCTGGTGATCTGCGGCGGAGGCCCCATGGAGGGGGAACTCCGGCAGCTGGCCCGGGATCTGGGGCTGGAAGGCCGGGTGATCTTCACCGGCAGCACGGACAATCCCTACCCCCTGCTCCGGCAGGCCCGGCTCCTGGCCCATGCCAGCGAGCGGGAGGGTTTTGGCCTCATCTTCCTGGAGGCCCTGATCCTGGACATTCCCATTGCGGCCATGGAAAGCCAGGGCGGCATGCGGGACGTACTCCGGGGACCGGTGCTGGAAAAGCAGATCGCACCCCGGAACCCGGAGGCCTTTGCCCACCTGATAGCCCGGACCATGGAAAACCCCTATCACAGCACGCCGGACATGTACCAGCAGTATGATCATGTCCCGGCCATGACTGAACTACTGGAGAAACTGAAAGCATGAACACCAACATAAACGCCTACAACCTCTGCCCCGCCATGTCCCTGCCCTGCACCCTGGAGCAGGGGATCCTGAGAACGGAAAACACCGTTTTCCTCCAGGACATCGGCGAGGGCGGCGCCTTTCTGCTGGACGTGGGCTGCACCAGGCCACGCCTGAGCTGGAAGGAGGCCCAGGCCGAGATCCTTCTCAACGGAGCCCCAGAGGGAACCCAGTATTTCGGTCAGCCCGTCAGGGACTGGTGCCTGCTGGATCTGACCACCGAGCTGGCCGGCAAAAGCGCGCTGCCGGAGATCCGGATCAAGACCCGGGGGATCAGCCTCGCCTCCCAGGCCTTCCTGCACTATTTCCCCATCAGGCCCTTTGAAGGCCGGATCCTGGTCATCGCCCCCCATCCCGACGACGGCGAACTGGGATGCTCCAGTTTCTACGGACCGGACACCTGGGTGGTGAACCTCACCGCCGGCAGCCGGCTCATTGAGCTGGACAAACAGTATTATGACTCCATGGACGGCACCGCCGAGCAGGCCTGCCGCCGAAAGGGGCTGCTCCGGGCCCATGACGCCGTCACCGCCCCCATGCTGGGCGGAGTGCTCCCGGGACATGCGGTGTGCCTGGGGTACCACGACTCGGGACTGGAGGAGATCCTGAAGGGGGAGGAGGTGCGAAACCAGGTGCCCCCCGCATACTACCGCCGCTACAACTATCCCAATGCCGTCAACGAACTGGGTCTGCTGTCCGAGCCCCGGAACATCCGGGAGGATCTGGAAGGGGAACTGGCGGGGATCATCGATGCCCTAAAGCCCGCAGTGATCCTGGTGACCGATCCCTGCCTTGACAACCATCCGGATCACCGGGCAGCCGGCCAGTTGCTCCTGGAAATGAAGCAGCGGGGAGCCACCGGAGACGCCCGGATCCTGTTCTACACCCTGCATGCCCGGCATGAGCGGGACTTCAACTTCGGCCCCGCCGGATCCCGGATCACCCTGCCCCGCTTCAAGCACCCGGTCAAGGTTCCCCCGGAGCTCCGCTTCACCTATGTGATGCGCCCCATGAATGATGAGGACATGAAGAGGAAGGCCATCATGATGGACGCCATGCATGATCTGTACCTGGCCAAGGATCACCGCTGGAAGAAGAATGAGGAGCTGCCTTGGATCAACTCCCCCCGCCTTGGCAAGGCCTACTACTTCATGCGGTTCATCAAGAGAAGCGAGATCTTCACCGAGCTGCTGGGCTGAGACTCCCAGAGCCTCAAGGACGGAAGCAGAGGTGATATGACCCTCATATTTGATGCCAAGCGGGCGGCGATCCGGCTCAGGGATGCGGCAAGACACCTCCTGGGCAGGATCCGGTATGATTTCCGGTCCTCCGGTGAGGTGTTTGCAGTCAGCAGCCTGCGCCGGGCAGTGATCTACCGGGCCGACGGCAAGATAGGCGATGCGATCTGCTTCCTGCCCTTTTTCCGGGAACTGAAACGGTTCAGTCCCGGCTGTGAGATCCTGATCCTGTCCAACCCCGGCACTGCGGAGATCTACCGCTCGGCGCCCTTTATTGACAGAGTAATCATCCTCCCCAAAAAGCCCCGGGACCGGGAAACCGATGAGACCGCCAGGCAGATCGGGAAATGCGATCTCTATGTGCACCTCTTTGAACAGTTGAAAAGCCGGCATCTGCGGCTCATCAGACGCCTGCATCCGAAGTGGGCGGCCACCTTGGACCGCTCCCTCAGGTGCGACAGCCTGGGGCTGTCCCGCTTCACCATCCCCCAGGAGGGCTGACTGTGGGGCAGCGGAGACAGGAGCGCTGACGGGGATGACAGTTCCCGGGAGTGCCTGCACATCATCGATCTGCTGTTCCGGATCCTGGAACTGGGCGGGATCCCTGCCGGAGATATCGACCGGAGCTACTTTCATCTGTTTGCCGGCAGGATCCCGGCCAGCGGACCGGAATTCAGTTTTCTGCGATCCCCAAAGCCTGACACCCAGGCCATCATCTTCAACCCCTACGGCGCCTCCTCATCCCGCAGGCTCAGTGAGAGATGCATGATCCGGATCCTGGAGATGCTGCTCAGGGAAACCAACGTGCACATAGTTCTCTGGGCCGATCCGGGAGATCAGGAGCACAGCCGCCGGCTGCTGGCAGAGCATTTCAGTGCCGCCGACAGGATCGCAGTCACGGAGCCACTGTCATCAGTGACGGACGTGATTGTGGCCATGGCCTCCTGCGACGCCATGATCGGTGTTGACACCGGCAGTGCCCATGTCGCCGCCTGCTACAACATTCCGGAGCTGACCTTTTACCAGCAGAACCGGGCCAACTTCACCCGCTGGCACGCCAGATCCCCCAGAGCCATCAATGTGATCCTGCCCACCGCAAACTTTGCCGAGGCCGATCCCGCGGCGTTGACGGATGTGGTGCAGAACTTCCTTGCACAGCTCCAGGCCGGTGAATAGCCCCGGGCACATTCCGGCCGGGAAGTACGGCAGGCACTGCGTGCTGGATCAAGCAAGCCCGGAGATCAGTTATAATCCCTGTCTAGGATCTGGATCTGCGGACATCTTTAGGGAGAACACTCAGCGTGGAAACAACATCAAAGCCCGGCACCAACCCGGCCGCTGACGGCACCATCACACCCTGTCCCATAGTGGTGTGCACCGACAACAACTATGCCCAATACGTACTGCCCCTGTTTCAGTCAATTGTCTGCAACACCCGGCTTGATCTCGCCTTTTTCGTCATTTACTCCAAACTGACCGAGGAAAACCGGAACCGGATCGCCCGGATCGTGCGCCAGGGCAACAGCAGCCACACCATCGAATTCATCGAATTTGACTTCTTCACCTGGTGCCGGAAAACACCCTTCAAACCGGAGGATTTCCGCCCCTTCCGCAACACCAAGGACTGCTACGACAATTACAGCCGGCTGTTCCTGTCCCAGCTGTTTTTCAGGGAGCGGGGGATCCGGTACCTGCTGTACCTTGATGTGGACATTGTGGTGAACCGCTGCATCGATCCCCTTTTCACAGAGACGGCGCGGATCGATCTCATGGGCGCGGTGCAGGACGGAGACAAGCTCAAGAATCAGGAGAAGGGCGGGAAATACATCAACTCAGGGGTGCTGCTGCTGGATCTCAAGGCCATTGACGAGTTTGACTTCACCCACAAGGCCTTAGCCTATGATCAGGCCAACCGCGACCACATGAAGTACTTTGATCAGGATATCATCAACGGCATCATCCCCCCTGACCGACTTTACATGCTGGATGACATCTACAACTTCCAGGACAACAATCCCCAGCGCCTGAAGGATGCGGTGATCCTCCACTACACCGGCACCAAGCCCTGGAACAAGAACTATATGTGGCGGAAGAAGAAGTGCATCTGGTACACCTACCATCTGGCCAGCCGGCTGGCCCTTCATGGCTTTGTGCCGGGCCGTGCCACTTTTCTGCTGATCAACACAGCCGTGACCGTCGTCCGTCCCCTGCTCAATATTGCCAAGGGGATCAGAAAACATCTGCTTCCGGGGGCCTGACACCAGTTCTGATCCAGAACCTGGACCCGATCCCGTTCCTATGCCTGCTCCTGATCTGGTTGCCGGTTACATACCTCCCCGCAGGAAGGCAGACACTCAGCCGAAAAAAGCGAACCCGGCCCGACACAGGCCGCAGTCCTGGGAAGTTTAATCATCCAAATCCGTCTATGCTGGCGGCGCCGCAGGTTCAACTCCCTGCGACGGAAAGACCTGCACATAGTCTGACGTCAAGACAAACACCGGGAGCAGATCGGATCCTCAGGCATGAAGCCCCAGTACCCGGCGGGCTCGCCCATTCAGTAACCGTGCCCGCATCCGCAACCATCACCCCTCTCCCAGGGAGAGCAGGTACTCCTCCACATTCCGGTACACAATCCCATTTGGAAGTTCCCTATTGCCGCCCCGGTAAAAGACGCAGCGCCGGGTGATGGGACCAAAGATCTGCACCACCCTGGCGCACTGCTCCTCATCCTCCAGCACATGATACTGATGTGGTGAAATCTCACTGCTGTGCTTGATCTCATACAATTCACATGAGTTCTGCGACGATGAGTATATGACCATGTCAAACTCACCACGGCTCAGTATGAGTTTGAATGCCTTCCGGTCCCGGGGAAGAGTGCGGACGGTCTCATACAGGACTATATCCTCAAGCATCTTTCCCATCACATCTTCAAGGATTTTCTCGGTGGCAAGATTCCTCTCCTGCTCAGAGGCAGCACTGAAAACGGGATCCCTGATCAGTGCATGAACCAGAGCCTCAGCCTGACAGAATCTCATGCCGGGCTGCGTGAAAATCACATATTCCGACGGTTCACCATCCAGAAAACGCCTGGGGCAGTCCACAATCAGATCCAGAGCTTTCAAGTATTCCTTGATCTCAAGAATATGAACCGACTCCAAGCCAACCTTCAGTTCTTCCCGGTCACGGATCTGAAGGATCTCCATCAGTCTCCGGGAAATCTGCTCACTGTCAATCCGGCTGAGAATGTCAGTCTGCCGTTCCAACAACTGCCTTGCTGAACCAAGATCATGGGATTTAAACGGTGCGGTAACAGTGCTGAGCACAAATCTGTGGTTTATGTTCTCAATGAGCCTATTGATTGCATTGGTAAGTTCTTTGGCCTCATACATTTGCCAGAGATGACGGAAGTAACGGCCATCCCTGCAATGAGCCAGAGAGTTCTGAATATTTTGGCAGATGGCAGTATCAACATATCTTCTGGTAGACTCGTCATCTCTGAACTGCGGCTCCTGCAGGAAAGCCTCCCTCTCATCCAGGAGAGAATCCCCTGCTCTAAGGGTTCCTCCGTAACGGATATAGTCATCAACACTCCGCAGTCCGATAAGACGGTAGTACTCACTGAAAGGGATATAAGTTGTGTGGACCATCAGAGCTCGATCGTACAGTTCCTGCTTCAGACTCAGCCAGAAACCCAGGGAGTCCGTACCGGACAGCAGGATTTTCATACCCATCATGGCGAAGAGATCTGACAAGACGGCGGCGTCATCAATGAAGTCCTGCACCAGAGTTATCTCATCCAGCAGAACGTAGCGGACGCCCTGACTCTGCAGCCGACGCAGATCGCGGTTCAGTTCAGACATGGTGTCCACAGAGCGGAGTTTGATGTACACAGCATGGCTCCGCTCCTCAGGCGACATGTCAGCCAGTGCCTGGAAAAGCATGGTGGTCTTGCCCGTCCGCCGGAGTCCGTAAAGGATGCACACCCGGCCCCGCAGGTCTCCAGCAAGATATCTCTGCAGTTGGCGGTAGCAGTCACGTCTCTTAAGATGTTTCACCGGCGCGACAAGACTTTCCAGGCCTTCACCACGGACAACACTGGTACTAAACTCCGGCAATTCATAACCAGCCATCTCTGACTGTTTGATCAGCAACGCTCGCAGGCGCTTGAGTTCTGAAAGCAGATCTTTCCGGTGGCCAGCCCTGATCACAGCCTCGTCCAGTTCCTGCTCCCCGACAGGCACAGAGTGCACATCCCCGTTCTCGGTCCATTCCCGAAAAGGCCGGGATACACCGTCTGCAATCCGGTACACAATCCGTCCCGGCGGAATGACCGCCAACTGACCGTCAATTTGTTTAATACGTTCGGCAATTTCCGGAAGTCTCATGATCTACCCACATGCTCCCAATAAAACAGCACCACCCGATCCCCAAACCAACCATAAGATAACATAAACAGTTTCAGGATCGATCTCATCCTCATGTGCATCAGCACCAAACTGAGATGAAGACAGCTATAGCTTTGCAAAACGGAAAGCCTGAGGAAAAAACAGGTTCCACATCACACCCACCGTCCTCCGGAAGCGGTAGCAAAAACTCTCTGCGTCTCAGTTCCCCTTATCCGCTGCAGCAGGAGAAACATTCTCCGCCTCCGGAAACAGGGATCCCGTCCCGGGATCAACTGACACGCCGGTAGCCACAGATCCGGTGCCTCCGCCCTGTCCCTCATCCCCCAGGAAGATCCGCCCCTGCTCCAGGTTCTCCCGGTACTGGCAGGCGGTGGCATACAGAAGGTTGGGATGGACACAGCGCCCCTGGCGTGAGCACTCCCGGAAACGGTGACAGCAGCCAAAGGCCGCCGCCCGGGTGCGGTAATCCTGCAGGGACAGCAGGACAAGACGCCGGCAGAGTCCCAGGATCGCCTCCTGCTGCTCAGCAGGAGAACTGAAGCGGAAAGTCACCGACATAGCGTCATCACCGCCCCGGGAGGTGCTTTCCCGGACTTCCGCCCCGCCGGGGACATAGCCCTCCAGCCTGGCATGGAGCCGCCCCGTGGTGCGGAGATCCAGCACCGTTGCACTCCGGACCCGGTGAACCGGCACCAGTTGCAGGATCCCCCGGCCACGCTCCGGGACACTGTCGGCTGACGGAGGATAGGCCTGCTCCCACACCCCCAGTGAACAGCTGACAATGCGTCCGGATCTGCCGGTTCCGGAACCGGCAACCTCAGTCACCAGGCTCTTCTCCGGCAGCCGGAGTTTCCGCTCCAGATCCGGCAGGCTTTCCCGCAGAAGGCTCAAGATCTGACGGAGAACCGCATATTTCTCCAGGCGGAGAAGTTCTTCGCCGGATCCGGAACTGAGTTCTGCGTCAGTGTCAGCACCTGAGCAGGTGTCAGGGGCTGATCCAGTGTCAGTGTCTGATCCGGTATCAGCACCGTTCACGCCGCCTTCAGGATCTGCTTCACCTTCAGGCTCTCCCTCACCTTCAGGATCACCGCCAGCATTCCCAGGCTCACCGTCCGTTCCACCCTGAAAAATCTCTGTTGCCGGTGACACCGGGGAAATTTTCTCCACTGATCCATCATTGCCAGAATTCTCCGGGGATTTCACAGCTTCCGCCGCTCCGTCACCTGCTGTCAGATCTTCACCGGCCGTCAGATCCGCACCGGCCGTCAGATCTTCACCCGCAGCATCACCGCCGCCGCTGTCCCTCATGGTGCCGTCTGCCGCAAAAAGCTCGCCGCTGTCACCGTCCATATTGCCCTCCCCGGTTCCCGGAGTTAATCCTGCGATCTGCCAAGGGCCTGCTTCAGGCCCGGGACAAGCTGCTCCTCCGCCAGCAGACGGAGACCTGGCGCCTTCCCGGATCTGATTTTATCCTCTGCGGCCATAATTTTGGTGCCCGCACAGGATCTTTTCCACCTGCTGCTCCCCAGACTCCCCACCGCCAGGAAATCCGTGGTGTTTTTGATAAACCGATCCACCTTAGCCCCGGCACCGATCAGCAGCGCCTCCATCTCCTCACGGGTGCCGGCGGCAAATTCCCCGGTGAGACAGATGTGGCGCCCCGTAAGATCAGGGAGGCACCCCCGGAACCAGAGATCATCACCTGGCTGGAGAAATGCCCGGAGGGCGGCGGCAACCAGCTCCGGATCCGGGATCCTGGCGCTCTCCAGACAGCCGTCAAGGAACTGCCCCAGACGCTCCAGCGCTTTCTGCACCCCCGAAAGCTCCGGATCGCCGCACCGGACAAGGTACCCCGTGCGCCCCGCCAGCTCCGTCACCAGGGACATGGTGATCCGGCGTGGATCCCGCACACCCAGGCTGGCCAGCCACTCCAGATCGGTAAAAACGGAAGCCGGTGTGAGCTCGGGCGCCGCACCCGGCGATAGCCGCAGATCTGCGGCCAGTGCCTCACCTAAGGATCGGCCAAACTCCCGGCGCATATACTGAAAACAGCGCCAGGTCATTTCACAGTCCGGCAGTGCCCGGTGCTTTTCATCCTCCATCTCTCCATAGTGCCGGGCCACGTTCTGCAAGCTGCAGCTCCCGATCCTGGGCCGCAGAAGCTCTTTTGCGGCCACCAGCAGATCGGCGCAGAGGTTATTAAGGGGCGGCCGGCCCATGCGGCTCAGGCTCCGGTTCAGCACCGGAAGGTCAAAGCGGAAGCAGTTATATCCAAGAAGCAGATCATCCCCGGCAAAGTCCAGAAAGCCTTCCATGGCGTCCGGAAGGGGTCCCGCATCCCGCACCATGTCATCGGTGATGTGATGAACCCTAGAGGCCTCATCCGGTATATGGCACAGGGGATCTGCCAGGTGCTCAAAATACGCCACGGGACGTCCCCCGCGGATCCGCACCGCCCCGATATCCACGATGCGGCAGTCAAGATCCAGCCCCGTAGTCTCCAGATCCACCACACAACAGTCGGCAAAGAGATCGCCGGTCGCCCTCTTCCCGTTGCGGATCCGGGATCTGGCAGACGGGATCCGATCCGGCAGAGCATAACCCAGGCATTGTGAAAAAATATCCGGCATAACCCGAAAGTCTCCCCGGTTAAACAAATTACGTCATTATATACACATTTGACAAAATATAGCAAACACATGACGGATATACGGATCAGAGTTAAGATCCCGTCCGCAAAACCGGAAATTTGCCTCTGAGATATACCGGATCTGTCACGTTGACGCACAAATTTCCGAATTGGAAGATCATGACGCCTGAAAAGCCGGATCCGGGTTTCCATAGTGGAAAGCCGATCCTGAATGTCAGATCTGTCTGATCCTGTCCCCGGCCGTCCCGATCCCCCAGTTCGGCCCTGCCCCGAACAACCCATCCCATCCCATCCCATCACAGCCCAATCCACCCAGACCGGCCGGCACCCTGAACAACACCTAGCCTCCAAGTCCCATCCACACTCCGATCCGCCCAGTCCGGCCCGCCCCCCGATCTACCCAATCCGCCCAGCTACGTCCGCACCCCGCCCGGCCCAGCCGCCCCGATGCCGATCAACAAACCAGCAATTCCGGGCGCAAAAAAAAATCCGGCCGCACACAGCTGACCGGACTTCCATCTCCTGCAGAGAACCTGGCCTTAACCGCCGAAGTTGTCCAGCAGGATGTTCTCATCCTCCACACCCAGATCGTGGAGCATGTTGATGGTGGACTTGGTCATCATGGGAGGTCCGCACATGTAGAACTCACAGTCCTCAGGATTCTTATGGTTCTTGAGGTAGTTCTCATACAGCACGTTGTGGATGAATCCAGTGTAACCGGTCCAGTTGTCCTCAGGCAGTGCGTCAGACAGAGCCAGGTGCCACTCGAAGTTGGGATGCTCCTCCGCCAGCTTGTCGAACTCGTCGGCGTAGAACACCTCTCGCAGGGACCGGGCGCCATACCAGAAACTGATCTTGCGCTTGCTGTCCAGTCTCTTCAGCTGATCGAAGATGTGGGATCTCATGGGAGCCATGCCGGCGCCGCCGCCCACAAAGACCATCTCGGCATCGGTGTCCTTGGCAAAGAACTCGCCGAAGGGACCGGAGATGGTGACCTTGTCCCCGGGCTTGAGGCTCCAGATATAGGAGGACATCTTGCCGCAGGGAATGGTCCGGGAGCACTTCCGGTTCTTGTCGAAGGGCGGAGTGGCGATACGGACATTCAGCATGATGATGCCCTTCTCGCCGGGATAGTTGGCCATGGAGTATGCCCGGGTGATGTGCTCATCCACCTTGGACACCAGGTCGAACATGCCGAACTTCTCCCAGTCACCCCGGTACTGCTCAGGGACGTCAAAGTCCGCATAGCGCACCTCGTGGGGATCGGCCTCAATCTGGATATAGCCGCCGGCGCGGAAGGGAACTTCCTCACCCTCGGGGATCCTAAGCTTCAGCTCCTTGATGAAGGTGGAGACATTGTTGTTGGAGATGACCTCGCACTCCCACTTCTTGACGCCGAAGACGGCGGCGGGAAGCTCAATGTGCATGTCACCCCGGACAGTCACCTGGCAGGCCAGGTGCATGCCCTCCTTGACCTCCTTCTTGGTCAGGTGGTTCAGCTCCGTGGGCAGTGCAGCCCCGGCGCCGCTGGTGATCCGGCAGCGGCACTGACCGCAGGTTCCGCCGCCGCCGCAGGCTGAGGAGACGAAGATCCCCTGTCCAGCCAGGGTGCCCAGCAGCTTGTCGCCGGTGGCAACCTCAATGGTCTTGTCGGGATCCTCGTTGATGACAATCTTCACGTTCTTGTGCCGCACCAGAGTCGCCTTGGCGACAGTGATCACGGCCACAAGGATCATGATGATAGCAACAAAGGCGCCGACTCCTAGTAATACGGTGTTCATCTGCGCTCCTTACAGTGAAATGCCCGAGAAGGACATGAAGGCGATGGCCATCAGTCCGGCGGTGATGAAGGTGATGCCCAGCCCCCTGAGACCCGCCGGAACGTCCGAGTACTTGAGCTTTTCCCGGACAGCGGCGATGAGGATCAGGGCAATGGCCCAGCTGGCGCCGGATCCGAAGCCGTAGACCACGGACTCGCCGAAGTCATACTCCCGCTGCACCATGAAGGACACGCCGGCAAAGATGGCGCAGTTCACAGTGATCAGGGGAAGGAAAATGCCCAGGGTCTGGTACAGCACCGGGAAGTAGCGGTCCAGAACCATTTCCAGCACCTGCACGCAGGCGGCAATGACGCCGATGTAGGTGATGAATCCCAGGAAGGAGATGTCCACGCCCTCAATAAGGGAATTGGGTCTGAGCACATGATCGTAGATCACGTTGTTCACAGGAACCACCAGCATCTGCACGGCAATCACCGTGATGCCCAGTCCCACGGCAGTCTTCACATTCTTGGACAGCGCCAGGAAGGTGCACATGCCGATGAAGAAGCTCAGAGCCAGGTTTTCAATGAAGACGGATCTGATCAGCAGATTAATGTAATGTTCCATGATTACTCCCTGGTGAGCACAAACTGTGCGGGCTCAACCTGCTTGGCGTAGCGCTTGGTGCTCCGCACCCACCAGATAAAGAGGCCGATGAGGAAGAAGCCGCTGGGAGGCAGCACCAGCAGGCCGTTGGGCACGTACCAGCCGCCGTCCTTGGCCAGGGGCAGGACAGTGAGTCCGAACCAGGTGCCGGATCCGAAGATCTCCCGGATGGTGCCCACGGACAGCAGGATCAGGGAATAGCCCAGGCCGTTGCCGATGCCATCAATCAGGGAAGGCAGGGGCGGGTACTTCAGGGCGAAGGCCTCAGAACGGCCCATGACGATGCAGTTGGTGATGATGAGTCCCACATACACCGACAGTTCCTTGTCCAGCTGGTAGTTGAAGGCCTTCAGCAGCTGATCCACCACGATGACCAGGGAGGCGATGACCGTCAGCTCCGCAATGAACCGGACGCTGCCGGGGATCACGTTGCGGATGGAGGACACCGTCAGGTTGGCGAAGGCGATAACCGCGGTCACGGAGATCGACATCACCAATGCGGTCTTCATGTTGCTGGTGACCGCCAGGGCCGAGCAGATGCCCAGCACTTGGACGATGATGGGGTTGATGCTGACCAGGGGGTTCAGCAGCACATCCCGCAGGTTCATTTTTTCCTGTGCCATAGATCAGTTACCTCCCTGTCTGCCCAGGTTGGCCAGGAACTTGCCGTAGGCGTCGTTACTGAGCCAGTAGATCATGCAGTTGGTGACACCCTTGCCGGTGAGGGTGGCGCCGGAGATCCCGTCAACCTCGATCTGGGATCCGGCGGGAGCCGGTCCCTTGAAGACCCGGACGGTACGGCCGTCGCTTAAGGTGAGTTTGCCCTTCCACTTGGCGGTCCAGGCAGGATTGGAGATCTCGCCTCCCAGTCCCGGGGTCTCACCGTGCTCGTAGAAGTTGATCCCCACCACATTCCGGCCGTCAGGAGTGACTGCCAGCATGCCGTAGAGGGTGGACCACAGACCCTGCCCGTAGAAGGGGAGGATATAGGATCTGATCTGGCCGGCATTGTCCCGGGCCACATAGACGGGCATCAGGCGGGATCTGAAGCGGATCCCGGAGACATCCTGCTCCTTGCTGATCTCGTGCTTGTACTCCTTGGTCTTGGACTTGGAGACATAGTCGAAATCCTCCGGATCCTCCTTGCCGCCGCTGACCAGGACGCCCTTGTCCATGTCCAGCATCTCAGCCTTGATGTGCTCCTTGTAGAAGGCAGGAGCGTCACCGGTTTCAAAATTGAAGTCCAGACCCGACACCAGAATGATGTTGTTCTGCTTGTCCCGGGCCTTCTCCCGATCCTGGATATCCCTCAGGGCCACGGTGGTTCCGGCCACGAAGATGGAGCACACCAGACAGAGGACAAACACAACCAGGAAGGTCTTCCCTACTGATTCCTTATTACTTGCCACGGGCCAGTCTCCTCTTTATGTTGTAGGACTTGATGATGTAGTCAATCAGAGGCGCGCACATGTTGCCGAAAAGGATTGCCAGCATCATGCCTTCGGGGAAAGCCGGATTGACCACCCGGATCAGCACCACCAGGGCGCCGATGAGCAGTCCGTAAATGTACTTGCCCAGGTTGGTGTAGGCGGAGGTCACCGGATCGGTGGCCATGAACACCATGCCGAAGGCAAAGCCGCCCAGCACCAGGTGCCAGTAGAACGGCAGGGCCAGCATGTGGTTGGTGGCCGTGTCGCCCACGAAATTGAACAGCAGGGAGGTGAGCAGCATGCCCACGAACACCGACAGCACAATTCTGAGGGAGGCGATCCTGGTCACCAGGAGCACTGCCAGACCCGCCAGGATCATGAGGGTGGACACCTCGCCGATGGCTCCGGGGATGTTGCCGATGAAGGCGTCCATCCAGGTGATCCGCTGACCGGTGACGGTGTTCACCAGCTGATCAGTGGGGGTGCCGGAGGCCAGCATGGCCAGGGGGGTGGCACCGGTGGCGCCGTCATACCCGGCCTTGGTGGCAACCCACACGGCGTCACCTGAGATCTGGGCGGGATAGGCGAAGAACAGGAAGGCCCGGCCCACCAGGGCGGGGTTCATGAAGTTCATGCCGGTGCCGCCGAAGATCTCCTTGCCGATGACCACACCGAAGGAGATGCCCAGGGCAGCCTGCCACAGAGGCAGTGACGGGGGGACGATTAGGGAGAACAGGATGGAGGTGACGAAGAAGCCCTCATTGATGGGATGCCCCTTCACAATGCAGAACAGCACCTCCCAGAAGCCGCCCACGGCGAAGACCACCGCATAAATGGGCAGGAAGAAGGAGGCTCCCACCGCCAGATCCGTCAGGATCCCTGCGGAGCTGTCCAGGGAGAAGCCCAGCATCTGCAGGATGGCAAAGCGCCAGTCTTCGCTGAAGAGCTCCGGGGTGCCCACGCCGCCATGGGAGTTCAGGAACGCCATGGTCTGGGCGCCGGCGTTGTACATGCCCCAGAACATGGCCGGGAACACGGCGAACCACACGATGATCATCATGCGCTTCAGATCCGCATAATCCCGGACGTGGACCTTGGATTTGGTCACTTCGCCCTGGGTGTAGAAGAAAGAGGCCGTGCCCTCGTAGAGGGGAAACAGCTTGTGCAGCTTGCCGCCCTTCTCAAACAGCGGGGCCGCCTTTTCAAGAACAGTTCTCAGAATCACAGATCAGCCCTCCTGCTCGATTTTGTCCAGACACCTGCGCAGCATGGGTCCGAAATCGGACTTGCAGGGATCCACATAGGTGCAAAGCGCCAGATCCTCCTCATCCAGTTCCAGGCAACCCAGGGCCTGGGCCTCATCGGTGTCGGTGATGGCCAGGGCACGGAGCAGCAGGGTGGGAATGATGTCCATGGGCAGGATCCGGTCAAAGCATCCGAAGGGGATGATGGCCCGGTGGCCGCCGTTGAGACCGGTGTTGAACACATATTTGCTGCTGTCGCCGCGGTTCAGCAGGGGACCCAGGAAGGTGTTGCTGACGGAGAACTTCTTCATGCCCGGCATCATCCAGCCCAGAAACTCCTTCTCGTCCCCCTCGGGGATCACGGAGATCTGGGTGCAGTAGCGGCCCAGATAGTCCATGGGGCCGGCGGCGGTGCGGCCGTAGATCACGGAGCCCGCAATGATCCGCTGTTTGGAAGCGGTCTTCACATTGCCCACGGTGAGTTCGCTGACGCATGCTCCCATGACTGTCTCAGTGAGCACCGGGTTGATCACCCCGGGGCCGGCAACGGTGACATAGCGCCGGCAGTCCAGCTCGCCGGTGGTGAACAGACGTCCGATGGCGATGACGTCCTGGTAGCCGATGCTCCACAGCACCCGCTCCATGGAAGCGCCCACCAGTTTGTGCATGTGGGTGCCGGCCAGGCCTGCCGGATGAGGGCCGATGAAGGTCTCCTCCCGGACATTGGCTGCCCCGGACAGAGGCAGGGAATAGTCGCCCTTGCACACATAGACGGTGCCGCCGGTGAGGCGGGAAATCACTGCCAGGCCGCTGGCGAAGTCATCAGATCTGGCCTTGATCACCGCAGCAGCGTCCGGAGCCAGGGGATTGGTGTCCATGGCGGTGACAAAGATATGGGCCGGGGCGGTGCCCACAGCGGGCACCTTGGCAAAAGGCCTGGTTCTGAAGGCGGTCCAGAGACCGGACTTGACCAGTTCGGCGGCCACGGCTTCGCGATCCAGGGAGACGAGGCTCTTGGCGTCGTACTTGTCAAAGCCCACGGTGCCGGCACTCTGATCAGTCTCAATCACCAGGGAGACAAAGCATCTGCGCTCGCCCCGGTTGATCTCAGCCACCTTGCCGCCCAGGGGCGCGGTGAACACCACCCCCGGGTTCTTCTTGTCCTCGAAAAGGGGCTGGCCCTTTTTCACGGAGTCTCCCACATCCACCAGCATGGTGGGCCTGAGACCCGGATAGTCCGCCCCCAGCAGCGCTACCTTACTGACGCCCCCGGAGGAAACTATCTCAGATCCGGCCTTCCCGCCAATGGGAAGATCCAAACCTTTTCTTATTTTGATCATAGCTTTTCCGAATAGATAGAAAATCTCAGAATGAGAAAAGCCCAGCGGAAACCCCGGCCGGGGCGTTCCCGCTGAAGCGCTTCTCAATTATTCGCACTGAACCGGCCGGATCTTAACAAAAAGCGCCAATCCGATCCAATAACTTCGCTTTTTTAAGCCGCCAAACCGGAGCCAGGCACCATTTCCCGGACAGGCTTACGGCCGTGGATCGGCGCCCCTCACACCCTCCGGCGCCCGGGACTTTTCATGGCAGTTCCTGGGCAGATCCCGTAGACGGCTGGCAGCCATGGATCAGCCCGGATCCGGACACCGCCATTGCCCTGCCCCGGCGCCTGCCAGGCCCTGCCCTACCGCTTCCTGACGTTCCAAGTTCTGCCAGTTTCCTAATGTTCCCAGTTCTGCTGACTTACGACCTGCCCAGTTGTCGCCTCCGCCGGCCAGACAGGCAGATCGAACAGACAGGAAGAAGCATGGCGCTGACAGCTATCTGGCAAGAGCAGATGAAAGGGGAAAGCCAATGGGAAAGTGATGGTGAGGATGAAAAGCATGTGGCAGAAGCGAAGTGGATGAAAGGAATGTAGATGAAGTGAAGTGAGATGAAGAAATGACAAACGGCGGTCTGGTCCCGACAGGGATCCTCTGGGCTACCGGCCGCCCGGAGGCAGTTCCGGCAGGAAGGCAGCTGCCCTGAAAACCAGTAACTGCCGTCCCAGGCAGGCAACGCCAAAGGCAGGATCATGGCAGATGCGGATCCTGAGCAGATAGCGCCGGATCCGCCATGCTCGCATGATCAGTAGTGGGAAACCGGAAGACGAAAGGTGCCAGGCAGCACCCCAGTGCTCTCAGGGGCATCCGGCGGCGATCTTCTCCAGGGACCAGCGGGGAAACACATGCACCCCGGCCGGGGCCCGGGTGCCGGCAAGGAAGCGCTGCATGCCGGCATAGGCGATCATGGCGCCGTTGTCCGTGCAGAAGGCGGTCCGGGGGCAGAACATCTCCCCGCCCCGGGACTTCATGAGGCTTCCCAGGGACTCCCGGATCCGGCGGTTGGCGCTGACACCTCCGGCCACCACCAGCTGTCTGAAGCCGGTCTCATCCAGGGCCCGGCGGCACTTCTCCGCCAGGGTGTCCGCCACGGCGGCCTCGAAGGAGGCGGCAATGTCTGCCAGGATCTCCCGGGGGCATCCGGCGCCGGATCCTCCGGTCTCCCGGGTCAGAGCCGTGGAGACAGCGGTCTTAAGACCGGAGAAACTGAAGTCCAGTCCCGGGCGGTCAGTCATGGGCCGGGGGAAGCGGTAAGCAGAGGGATTGCCCTCAAGGGCCAGCGCAGACACCAGGGGACCTCCTGGATAGGGCAGCCCCAGAAGTTTTGCCGTCTTGTCAAAGGCCTCGCCGGCGGCGTCATCCAGGGACTCGCCCAGCACATGGTAGGTGCCGAAAGCATCCGCCCGGATGATCATGGTGTGCCCGCCGGACACCAGCAGTGCCAGGAAGGGATAGTCCGGGCGATGCTCCTCCAGCATGGGAGCCAGGAGATGCCCCTCCATATGGTTCACGGGAACCGCCGGAACATCCCAGGCCCAGGCCAGGCTCCGGGCCACCACGGCACCAGCCATCAATGCCCCAACCAAGCCTGGACCCGCGGTGTAGCACACTGCATCAATGTCCCTGGAGGTGCTGCCAGACTCCTCCAGGGCTGCCCTGATCAGGGGTACGGCCTTCCGCACATGATCCCGGGAAGCCAGCTCCGGAACGACGCCGCCGTATTCGGCGTGCATGCGGATCTGGGAATACAGCTGATTGGCCAGCAGGCCCTGCTCCTGATCATAGACCGCAACCCCGGTCTCATCACAGGAACTCTCCACCGCCAGAACTCTCATGGCTCCCTCCTCCGTGCACTGATCTGCGCCTGATGTGGCAAATGCCGCCCTGCCCCGGGCTCCCGTCTCGCCCCTTGCCGGGCTGAGCTGTTACCCAAGCCTTCCTGCACCCTTAGCCCATGAAGGCCACTCACAGGAAGCAAGCCCATAACCATAATAGTATGAATGCCTGTGCTGCCGGCGCCGCCATCACGGCCCCGCCGCCGGGACCGGGAAATTCTATAACGGCGCTGAGGCGATGGCAAGAAAGCGCCCGGCCTGCCGCCTTGCCCACCAGCACTCACCATGAGCCGGCCTCCCCACTGCCTCGTCCCCAAACAACCCCCAAACCTTCCCCGGACACATCCGAGCCGATCCTCCGCACTGCCCCGGCCTTCAGACTAAGCCCCTTCTTCCACCCTGCCACGGCCATCCCACAAGTCCGCTCTTCCACCCCGCCACGCACCTCACCCTGAGGCCCGTTCTCAGCCACGCCCGGCATCATGGGACCCCCAAACCCGGGATCCAGATCACCCTTGACAACAGCGGTGAAATTGCGTAGAATTGCGCAGCATCGTGACTTGGTTCACCGGTGTGGGGTTACTGTTTCCCTTTCGCCGGGCCTGGTTTGATATGGATTTAACTTTCTATCAGGGGTGAATGGCTCATGCCAATTATTAAAGTACGTGATAACGAACCTTTCGACGCAGCTCTGCGCCGTTTCAAGCGTTCCTGTGAGAAGGCCGGCATTCTGGCAGACGTCCGCAACCGCGAGTTCTACGAGAAGCCCACCACTGTGCGCAAGCGCGCCAAGGCCTCCGCAGCCAAGCGCCACGCCAAGAAACTGGCCCGGGACTCAGCACGCCGCTCCCGTCAGTACTGAGGGCAAGGCATTTTCCGCACGGGCAGTGTCCGTGCGGTATCGTGATCCACACTTTGCTGAACAACAAAGTGTGGTTTTATCGTTTTTGAACGGAGGACCGCATGACTCTGCGTGAGAGACTCAACGATGAAATGAAAGAGGCCATGCGCGCCAAGGACAAGGATCGTCTGGGTACATTGCGGCTCATTCTGGCCGAAGTCAAGAAGAAGGAAATTGACGAAAAGGTCACCGTCACCGATGAGGTGATGGTCGCCATCGCCTCCAAGATGATCAAGGAGCGGAAGGACTCCTCTGCCCAGTACCAGGCCGCCGGCCGCCAGGATCTGGTGGACAAGGAAGAGGGTGAGATCAGCGTGATCTCCGGCTTCCTGCCCCCCCAGCTGACCGCCGATGAACTTGACAGCCTCATCAGCGAAGCCATCACCGCCTCCGGTGCTGCTTCTCCCAAGGAAATGGGCAAGGTCATTGCCCTCTTGAAGCCCAAAGTCCAGGGCCGCACCGACATGGGCCGCCTCAGCGCCCTGGTCAAAGAAGCCCTCTCCCGCTGATCGTCCCCCACCAGGACTCTTGCCATGGCAGGGATGATCCCCCAGGAATTCATCAGCGATGTGGTCGCCCGCACGGACATCGTTGACGTGATGTCCGAGCACAGCATTGAACTGAAGACTGCCGGGCGGGAGGAGTACAAGGCCTGCTGCCCCTTCCACGGGGAAAAGACCCCTTCCTTTTATGTCAGCCGGGAGAAGCAGGTCTACAACTGCTTCGGGTGCAAGGCCAAGGGCAATGTCATAACCTTCCTCATGGAATATGACAAGCTGAGCTTCACCGATGCTGTGGAATCGCTGGCTGAGCGCCTGGGGCTGGACGTTCCCCGGATCACCCGATCCCAGCGCCCGGGAACCCCGCCGCCCCAGGAAAGTGCCCCGGTATCCCGGGATCTCTATGCCCTGATGCAGGAGTGTGCCGCCGCCTTCGCCTCCGTCCTGGCAGGTCCCCAGGGGGAGACTGCCGCCGCCTATTTGGCCGACCGGGGGATCACCCCCGCCACCATCCAGCGCTTCGGCATGGGCTTTGCCCCGGAGCAGTGGGACTTCCTTATCCGGAACGTGGCCCGGGGAGATCAGGAGCGCCTGCGCCAGTTGTCTGAACTGGGCATGATCAAGCAGAATGAAAGCGGACGCATGTATGACATGTTCCGCAACCGGGTCATGATCCCCATCACCGACCGCCGGGGACGCACCGTGGCCTTCGGCGGCCGGGTGCTGAACAACGACAAGCCCAAATACCTGAACTCCCCGGAGATGGCGATCTTCCACAAGGGACGGGAATTGTTCGGTCTGAACCAGGCCCAGGAGCAGAGCCGGCTGAAGAAGCAGCCTCTGCAGATCCTGGTGCTGGTGGAGGGCTACATGGACGTCATCGCCCTGGCCCAGTCCGGGGTGGACAACGCCGTGGCTTCCCTGGGCACATCCACCACCGCCGATCAGTTGCAGCTCATCTTCCACAGCGCACGGAAGCTGGTGTGCTGCTATGACGGCGACGAGGCCGGCCAGCGTGCCGCCTGGCATGCTCTGGTCACCATGCTGCCCATCATCACCGACCGGTGTGATGCCGCCTTCGCCTTCCTGCCCCCGGAGCATGATCCGGACTCCTATGTGCGGGAGCACGGCCGGGAGGGCTTTGAGAACTACCTGAAAAACGCCCTGAGCCTGGAGGACTACTTCTTCAGTTACCTGGACAGCCACAACCCCGGAGGCACGGCGGAGCTGGCAGATGAGGCGCTGTCACTCCTGGCCCTCATGCAGAACACCTTCAAGCTGGACTCCCTGCTGGACACCCTGGCGCCCCGGATCTTCACCTCCCGGGAGAAACTGGGGGAGAAGCTTCAGGCAAAGAGAAACCAGCTGCAGCGCAACGCCCGGGCACTGCCCCCGATCCAGGAGAGCCCCCAGAACGCCCTGGAGATCACCCCTGTCCGGCGCCTCCTGATCCTGGCGATCCAGCATCCGGCCAGCATCCAGAGCCACGGCAGCGAAATGATGGCGCTCCTGGACAAGATCCGGACCCAGGATCCGGCACTTAAGGGCCTGGACGTGCTCACGGGTCTGTGCGACTTCATCCTCCGCCAGGCGCAAGGCAGGATCTCAGCCGCCAGCATCATCCAGGCCTACCAGGGCACCGGACTGGAAAAATGGCTGCACCTGCTCTCCGAGCAGGAACTTTACTCCCGGGCCGCCAATGTGGATCCGGAAAATGTCTGGAAGGATATCCAGTCCACCATCAGCGGTCTTCTGGTTGACTACCACCAGGTCGCCGTAGCCGCCCTCCGGGAGGCCGGACGCAACAGGCGCCTGACCGACGAGGAGCTGCAGAGCATCACCGAGCATCTGCGCTTTATCCACGCCTACTTCAGACGGGTGCCGGAAGGTCCGGCCCAGGCAGCCCCCCAACCGGCAGGCCAGGGAACACCAGCCCCGGCGCAGAACCCGCAGCAGGCCTGGCAGAATACCCAGGCTCCCGTTCAGGGAACACCAGCCCCGGCGCAGAACCCGCAGCAGGCCTGGCAGAATACCCAGGTTCCCGTTCAGGGAACACCAGCCCCGGCGCAGAACCCGCAGCAGGCCTGGCAGAATACCCAGGCGCCGGTCCAGACACCACAGCCGGATCAGGGCACACCGACGGGACAGTCCCCGAACTGACCATCAAAACAACATAGCAGAACAGTCTCAGAACGGTGATCAGACAGTCTGATTAGGTAATAACCATCAGATTAGGTAATGACCGTCTGAGACCGTCCGGGATCGGCTGAAGGGAGAATAGTCCCCCAGATCCCGGAGGAAACGTCGGCAGCATAACCTGGGATCTGGGAACATCCGGGATCAGTAACCCGGAAGACCGGGAATACCTTCATCCCGGACAGCAGAAAAAAGAATTCAGAGCACCTTATCAAGAGGACATCCGCAAACATGGAAAACAGCATCGCAGTGCAGCAGGAAGAAGAAAGCGGCAGCCAGAACCCCTGGGGTCTGCTGTTCAACCGCGCCCGGGAGAAGGGCTACCTCACCTACAACGAAATAGCTGATACCATACCTGACTACAACCAGGACACCTTCAACGATCTGCTCCAGATGTTCCAGGACATGAAGATCCGGGTGGTGGAGAACGAGCCTACGGAAGGTGAGGAGATCCTCAGCGATCCCGAGGCAGTGGAAGAGATCCCGGATACCTCCGAGGTCATTGCCAATGTGGAGTCCGAGATCGGACGCACCACCGATCCGGTGCGCATGTACATGCGGGAGATGGGAACCGTCTCCCTGCTGACCAGGGAGAAGGAGATTGACATCTCCAAGCGCATCGAGGACGGCCTGAACACCGTACAGACCACCATCGCCTGCTATCCCAAGGCCCTCCACCCCCTGCTCCGGGACTTTGAGGAGTACCTGAAGGGCAACGTCAAGCTCCAGGAGATGATCACCGGCTTCACCTGCGCCGATGAGGACGAGCCCCGGAAGAGCCAGTCCGCTGCCCCCCAGGAGGAGCAGGAGGACTCTGCCGCCCAGGATCCCGCCACCGCTGAGGACGTTCCGGAGGTGGCTGAGGAACTAACGGAAGAAACCGCAGATGATCTCGCTGACGAAGGGGAAGAGCAGGATCTGGAACTGGAGGACAGCGAGGATCTGGACTCAGATGAGGACAGCGATGATTCTGCCGACGGAGATGACACCCCGGAAAGCTCCGAAGGCGGTAGCAGCGACTCCCAGAGCCATGGAAAGGCCGCCAGCAAGAGCAGCGACATGGACTCCGACAGCGACGATGAGCAGGGTCCCGATCCCGAGCTTGCCAAGACCCGCTTCATGGAACTGCGGGATCAGGCGGCCATCACTGAGCAGGTCATTGCCAAGCACGGCCGGAAATCCCCGGAAGCCGCCGCGGAAATCGCCCGCCTGGCAGATATCTTCAAGCTTTTCCGCCTGACTGCCAAGCAGTTTGAGCGTCTGGTGAGCATCATCAGCGGCATGCGGGACGCCTATGTGGAGACCGAGCGGCGGATGATGGGCTACTGCATCAAGAAGTGCCATATGCCCAAGGAAGTCTACAACCGCTACCGTCACAAGTACCCGGAAACCTCCATGCAGTGGTTCCATGACGCCGTGGCTTCCGGCTCCTCCTGGTCCGCCCGGCTCAGCAGCTTTGAGTACCAGGTCAAGGAGGACGTGGCCAGCATTGCGAAGCTCGAGGAGGAGACCGGACTGACCATCTCCGAGATCAAGGAACTTTACAAGAACCTCTCTGTGGGTGAGACCAAGGCCAAGCGGGCCAAGAAGGAGATGATTGAGGCGAACCTCAGGCTCGTGATCTCCATTGCCAAAAAGTACACCAACCGGGGTCTGCAGTTCCTGGATCTGATCCAGGAGGGCAACATCGGCCTGATGAAGGCGGTGGACAAGTTTGAATACCGCCGGGGCTACAAGTTCTCCACCTATGCCACCTGGTGGATCCGCCAGGCCATCACCCGATCCATTGCCGATCAGGCCCGCACCATCCGCATCCCGGTGCACATGATCGAGACCATCAACAAGCTCAACCGGATCTCCCGCAGCATGCTCCAGAGCATGGGACGGGATCCCACTCCTGAGGAGTTGTCCAAGGAGATGGGCATGAGCGAGGACAAGATCCTGAAGGTGATGCGCATCGCCCGGGAGCCCATCTCCATGGAAACCCCCATCGGTGATGACGATGACTCCCATATCGGCGACTTCATTGAAGACAGCACCCTGTCCTCGCCGGATGAGTCCGCCACCTCCGAATGCCTGAAGTCCGCCATCAAGCAGGTGCTCAACGCCCTGACCGAAAGGGAGGCCAAGGTGATCTGCATGCGATTTGGCATCGGCATGAACACCGACCACACCCTGGAAGAGGTGGGCAAGCAGTTTGAGGTGACCCGTGAGAGGATCCGTCAGATTGAGGCCAAGGCCTTAAGGAAGTTGCGTCATCCCTCCAGGGCCGAGCCGCTGAAGTCCTTCAACGACGATAACGCATGATTTCCTGAATTGTCCTAATATGAGGACAGATCCGTTAGGACAAGCAGAGCCCTGCAGAAATGCGGGGCTCTGCTTGTTTACGAAACAGCCCGCCGTTCCTTTTTGAAAGCAGTCACAAAAAACAGGGCGCATTCCAATCATAACTTTGCACCTGGGACCGGGACTAATTATAGTCATGTGAATGTGCGGTTGGATGTGGCTGTTGTCTGCTGATGAGGGCACGTCTGTCTTAATTGCACAGTCTCAATGCAATTGTTAAAGGATAAAGAGATGCATCTTAAAGTATCAAAACTTGCATATTACACCATGCCCGCACTGCTGGCTCTCTCGCTGGCGGCGTGCGGCCACCATCATCACGATGACGACTCGTCATTCAACCCTGAGAAAATGGACGCCACCCCGGCCAAACTTGACGTGAGCGGCGGTCAGGAAGTTGATGTGTCAGACATCGAGGTGACAGCAGAAAACGGTTTCGTCTACGTCTCAGTGCTGGACACCACCGGTCAGACCATCAAAGTTGGTGATGAAGACAAATACGACTTGTACTGGTGGGGCTGCGGCGATTCTGATCCAATTGATACCACTCCAGCAAACGGATCGGATACTTGGAATATCTTCCCCTATGACAGCGGGATCACCCATGAAATAAAGAAGAGCGCAAATTCTGACGCCACCGTGCTCACCTACAAGATCCCTGTAGCTGGCTACGGAAAATTCTGTGGCATCCCCAGAGACTCTGAAAAGAATAAACTCTCCGGAGGAGTTAACACTGAGGTAGAATTCAGCGAAGAAGTCAAAACAGCGGCCTTCAAACTCAACGCAGGTGAAAGTGTCACTGCCACCCTCGCAGAACTGGTTGCAGCCAAGGCCGGATTCAATCTTGACGGTGCCCGGGCTCACTTCATTGACGAGAAGACCCTGTCCTGGATTGATCTGAAGGCCGATCCTTCAAAGGTCCGCGTCCGTCTCTACTCCAGCAAGGATCCCACATCCCTTATTAAGCTCGGTGAAGACGGCACTATCCCCGAGGACTCCCGCATCGATTTTGACAAGGGCGAACTCACTGCCGATCAGAAAAAGATTGTAGGCAACTTCCTCAATGATGCGGCGACTTTCACAGTGAGAACCTCAGACAACCTGAAGAACATGACCGCCAAAGAAGCCCTAAGCGGTCAGCTGGTTGCCGTGGCTGTCGATTCAGAAGGTAAGATCGTTGATCAGACCAAGGTTCAGTCAGCATTTGCCATCGACGCCGTCTACGGCAACAAGGCCTTCGCCTCCGAGGAGCCCCTGGGCGCCACCGTCAACAGTGACGGCAGTGTCACCTACCGGGTGTTTGCCCCTACTGCGGCTGAACTGTATGTTCACATCTTCAAGGAAGACTGCCTCAAAGACGAGAATCCTACCTGCGGGTTACGTGAAACTGATCCGGACATTCTCCTGACCAAGGATGATGAAACCGGCATCTGGAGCGGAACCGCCAAAGATGCCGCCAACATGCCCTACAAGTACAGTCTGACCGTATACCATCCTGAAGTTGATGACATTAAGACACTCTGGACCACCGATCCTTATTCCCTGGGTCTGGCCCGGAACTCCGACATGTCTGTGGCGGTTGATCTGAGCGCAGACGGCTTTGCCCCTGACGGCTGGGACGATGACAAGGCACCGGTTTCCCAGAAGACCGCCTCTGACATTGCCAACATGTCCATCATGGAAACCCACATCCGTGACCTCACCGTGGGCCACACTGAAGATGCGGATGTTGCCGGCAAGTACATTGCCTTTGAGGACAACAATATCACCAACGCTCTCGAGAAGCTGGCTGACAACGGCAGGGGCATCACCCACATGGAGATCCTGCCTTTCTACGACTTCTCCACTGTGAACGAGAATCCGGACAAGGTGGCGGATATCACCATGTCGGGTGCCAAGTTCTGCGAGAACCTGAACAACATCAGCGAGGATCTGAAGAAGACTTTGGATGCTGACGTGGACAATGCCAAGGTGTGCTCCGCCGATGTGGTCACCGATCATATTGACGAACTGGCCGCCGCTGACACGGCAGAACTTTTCATTCAAGGGTCCTACACTCTCAGTTACGACCCTAAAGAGCCTGTTCTTGAACTCAAAAACGTCAATGGTTCCAAGGTTGACACCTTCCTGAAGACCTATGTCAAGGGCAATGACTCCTACAACTGGGGCTATGATCCTTGGCACTACGGAGTTCCCGAGGGCTCATACTCAACCGATCCCTCCGATCCCGCAACCCGGACCAAGGAAACCCGCACCATGGTCAAGGCCATTCATGACGCCGGCATGAACATTGTCATGGATGTGGTCTACAACCACACCGACGGCGCTGGCGTTGACATGAACGACTCTGTCCTGGACAAGCTGGTCCCCTGGTACTACAACCGTCTGAACTCTGTTTCCGGAGCCTACCTGGCCAACACCTGCTGCAAGGACTCCGCACCTGAGCACAAGATGTTCGAGCGTCTCATGACCGACACCCTGGTCACCTGGGCCAAGGACTACCACATCGACGCCTTCCGCTTCGACCTCATGGGCTACATTCCCAGAGCCGTAATGGTGAGAACCCTGGACGCCGTGCGTGAGAAGAGTGGCAACAGCGAGGTGTACTTCTTCGGTGAAGGCTGGAACGCTGACACCAACGGCGACCGCTTTGTGCAGCCCAATCAGCTGAACATTGCTGGCACCAAGATTGGCACTTTCAATGACCGTATTCGTGACGGTCTGAGAGGCGTCGGTCCCTTTGATCACGGCTACACCCAGAGAGAGCGCCAGAGTTTCTCCACTGGCAAGTGCACCAAGTTCAATGAGCTCATCGAAAAAATTGGCGATTACTCCTGCGACCCGGCAAAAAAGAATTATCGTGACTTCGGTGTCCATCCACTACTGTGGGAGGACATCATCCGCGTATCCATGGCTGGCAACTTGAAGGATTATGCCTTCACTGCCTTCTATGGTGAGGAGGCCACTGGTGAAACACTGCACCAGGAGGACGGCGGCCAGGCATACTGGGGCTCACCTGCCGGCTACGCCGCATCTCCCCTTGAGGTCATCAACTATGTCTCCAAACACGACAATCAGACCATCTACGACATGATTGTCCACAGGGCTCCCACCGGTCTCTCCGATGAGATCCTGATGAAGATGCAGGCCATCAGCCTTGCCACCGTGTTCTTCGGTCAGACCCCGGCCTTCGATCAGCACGGCTCCTACGCTCTGAGAACCAAGTTCTTCGAGAACGACTCCTACAACACCGGCGACTACTCCAACTGGACTCCGCTGTTTGGTGACGTATACAACCGTGCCAAGGGTGCTGATCAGGATGTGGTTCTGGTGAACTATGAGAAGGACGCCAGCGACTGGAGCACCGTGATCTACAACACTCTGCTGAAAGGCAGCAATGTCAAGAAGTCCTACAGCATTGACACCACAGCGTTGCAGAACACCTACCTGAACATGCTGAACCTCCGCAGGGATCTGAAGGATTTCGTGTCCCTGGGTGATGCCTCCAAGATCAAGAACCAGGTCAAATTCCTGAACACTGGCACTGAGCAGGTTCCTGGCGTCATTGCCATGGCCATCGACGGTGCCGGAGCCACCATTGATGATGAGGATGGCAACAAGGTCGGTTCTGTGGTGTTCTTCCTGAATGCTGGCAACGACGCCTCAGAGGAAGCTGGCATCACTCTGCAGAAGTTTGATGCAGCCGTCGGCAAGGACGCAGAAGCCGTAGACTGGGATCTGGGTCCTGATGATGCTGCCGAAGACAGGCCTGGTGTCTTTGCCGAGGATGAATGCGAGGTGGAAAACAATGACGGTAAGCTCACTGTCAAGTCACCCGCATGGTCTGTATGCGTCATCTTTGTGGGCGATTTAAGTTAGCAACCCATACTGATCCAGATGTAACACTACTGGAATAAACCATGGAAGACCGGACTTTGTCCGGTCTTTTTTTATCTCCAACTCGGGATCATTTGGTTAGATGGAAGAGCGTCCTTCCTTTTTGAAAGCAATCACAAAAAAAGGGAACATTCCAATCATAACTTTGCACCAGGGACCGGACTAATTACAGTCAGCCTTCTCACTCAACTGAACGAGACTTCCATGCCACATTTTCCACACATCGGAGGGCAAGGAGACTTCAGTGTGTTTTTCCGATCGCAAATCACTGATCAGATCACCGGACGTTTGCCGTCGGAATGAACAAATCAGCTATAATCAGCAGATACTCGGAAATTAACCTCCCGGATCAGGCACCGGAAGATAGCACGATCCAGCTCCATCCTGCGGCACCCCGAGGGCTCCATGCAGACTAACATTGTTCAACAGTATGACACCGACTGCGCCAGCGCCCGGCTCATTGAAGAGGGGATCCGGGATATGCAAGCGATCATGTCCCGCCACGACATTGTCCTGCGGTTCATTCTGGATGCCATCTGCAGCAACCCCTCAGATCAGGGCATAGTCAGTTACATCATAACGACCTCACCCGGCTCAGATTCAGATGCTGCGGCAGGCGGCCAGAAACCAGCAAATCCCGCAAAGGAAGAAGAAAGCTCTGCCGGCAGCAGCCGGAAAAGCCGAAAGACAGATCAAAAGAAAAGCAAGGCCGTAAGCCCCAGCAGAAAGGCTGGCGGCAATGAGATCGGCGTGCAGATCAAAAGCAGCGGAGCCAACACCAGCACCAGTGAGTTGACTCCCGGAACTGAGAAAGAAGAACAACCGGAAAGCACCGTCCCAGCCCCCAAGAAAAACGGACGGTATGGGAAAGGTCACTTACCCACGCCATCTCGTGATCCATCTTCCGATCCAACTCCAGATCCTGCGCCAGTTCCAGCTCCAGCTCCTGTTCAGGCTCCGGCAACCGATCCGGACGAGTCCCTCAGCATACCAGACAGTGATCCCGGAAGTGACTCTTCCCAGAGTGACCTAAGCGGCGGCTCCTCCGCAAAAGCCGAGGAACTCAACCAGCAGCTGGCCGCCCTGCTCACCGACAGGCTCACCGGCAGTATGGCTCAGGACGAGTTCCTGCCAGCCTTCACCAGTTTCCGCCTGAGTCTGGATATCCTTGAGCGGATCATGCGCTTCATGGATCAGGCATGCAGGCACCATCAAGCGGGGATCTCTCCCCAAGATCTGAAGGATGCCGAGGAGGCCCGGAAGAAGATCTTCCGTGGCCAGGACGATCTGGTGAACCGCCACCGGGCCCTGATCAAGAGTTTCATCAACCAGAAGGGCAAGAACCTCGGGGACAATGACCGGGAAGATCTGGAGCAGGAAGGGTATCTCGGCCTGCTGAACGCCACCGACCGCTACAATTACCGGCTGGGCAACTGCTACATGACCTTTGCCTACTACCGGGTGCGGCAGAACATTGACTCCTCCCTGACCCAGCTGAAGAACATCCGCCTGCCGGTGAACATCATGGCCCGGATCGCCCGGATGGCCATCCGGGAAAAGCAGCTGACCCAGAAACTGGGGCGGCTGCCCACCTCCCAGGAGCTGGCAGCAGAGCTGGAGTTGTCCCTGGAAAGCGTCATTGAACTCCGACGCCTCAAGAAAACCGGCACCCTGTCCTATGACAACAAGATCAAGGATTTTGAGGACAATGACAGTTACGGGGAAACCATAGCCGACACCAGCCAGAAGGCGGTGTGGGAACTGGTGAATGACGAGCAGAACAAGCAGCTGATCGCCGAGCTGCTCCAGCGGCTCAGTCCCCGGGCCCGGACAGTGATTGAACTCCGGTACGGCTTCCGGAACCGGGAACCCATGACCCGGGAGGAGATCGGCAGCATCATGGGACTCTCCCGGGAGCGGGTGCGCCAGATAGAGACCACCACACTGCGCCGGCTCCTGCACAATCCCGAACTGCAGGGAGCCTTCAGCGGCGGAGAAGATCTGCCCGCCAAGTGATGTGCGTTAGCTGTTTTTGCAGCATCCACGTCCTAAACTCTTGACCATTCGTTCAACTTTTCGCGGCACGGCGTTCTACTTTTCACGGATCGCCGTTCCACAAGTTTCGGATCACCGCTCTACAAGTTTTGAGGCGCATTTCAACACCTTTTGGCGCACGCCCGGCATTCCGGAAAGGGTAACCAGTGTCCATAACCGGAGAGGTTTCCAGGTGGTGCGTCGCACCTGGGATCCCCCGCCATCCGTCCACCGCGGCAGATCCCAGCAGCGGCACGGGCATCATCCACTGTTTCCTGAGATCACAATGCTGGCATCAGCCTGCTCTTCCCAAAAGTCCCGGGGCCGATCTCAGCCGGCAGAGCCTGCTCTTTCCAGCAGTCTCGGCTCCGATCTCTGCCAGCAGAGCCTGCTCTTCCCAGTAGCCCCGGCTCCGATCTCTGCCGGCAGATCCCACTCCCGCCGCTTATGGTCCCACCAGGAAAGATCAATATCTTCATAGACTTGCCAAGGGGGTATGCTTTATAATACCCCCTGTCCCAAGGCCCCTTAGCTCAGTCGGTTAGAGCAGGCGACTCATAATCGCTTGGTCCCCAGTTCAAGTCCGGGAGGGGCCACCATCAGACCGGTTCCGAGATCAATAGGTACAATTCATTCCTGCTCGCCGGCATAGGCATAACCCGCTAAGTTCCCTTAATCTTTCACCAGCGCATCCTCTCAAATCCCGATCTCTCAGATCTCTGACTTTTCAGATCTCAGTTCTTCTCAGATCTCTGCCTTTCCAGATCTCAGATCTTCTCTGATCTCAGATCTTCTCAGATCTCAGCCCTTCTCAGATCTCTGTCATCCCAAAACACGGAGCCCGGGAACAACTCCCGGGCCCATGGTGTCAGAAACGGTCTCCCGTCACTGGGGCTTGACCGTCTGGGAAGGCTGCTGCCGGCGGTTCCGGTACTGCACCGGAGTCATCTCGAAGAACTTCTTGAAGGTCCTGGAGAAGTGCTCCACGTTGGGATAGCCCACCCGCTCAGCCACAGACTCCACGGTGATGTTGGTGTTCTTCAGCAGCGTCTTGGCCGCCTTCATCCGGATCTCGGTGACATGCTCGCCGAAGGTCTTGCCGGACTTGTCCTTAATGAACTTGGACAGATAGGGAGTGGAAAGATGGAAGTTCTCCGCCATGCTCTCCAATGTCACCGCCCGGTAGTTGGCCTGGATGTAGTTCAGCATGCTGATAAGGCGGTCATCCTTGATGCTGCCACTGTCCAGGATCGCTGACAGTTTGTTCACCGCCACCACCAATGCGTTGATGGAGGCCTTGATGATATCCTCGTCGATGCCGGCGCCCCAGTAGGCGGAGCCGTTGTAGGAGATCCCCACATAGGCAATGGCCTTGGAGGAGGAGCCCTGGGACAGAGAATGCTCCTCATACACCGACAGCTCATAGCTGATCCCGAAGAACTGCTTGATGGTGTTGCTCACAGCGTCAAGCCGGCCGTTGCCGTTGGCCTGAATGGTGGACTTCCGGCCGCCGGCGTTGATCACGGATTCAGCCATGATCCCGTGCTCCGTCTGGGTGAAATGGCACTCCGGGATGAAGAACACCGGGGTGTTGGTGATGTAGTTGTCCTGGAAGATCTCATAGACATCCGCCGGAGTCAGTTCCCGGTGCTGCTCATCGGACACCTGCTTCACGGTGTAGCCCACATCCTCCCGCATCTTCATGGGCAGGGAGACGGAGAAGTTCCGGGAAAGGATGTAGGACACACCGCCCTTCCCTGACTGGCTGTTGATCCGGATGACATCCGAATCGTAGGTCCGGCCCACGTCCTCAGGATCAATGGGCAGATAGGGCACGTTCCAGGTGGTCTGGCCCTTCTCCTGACGCCAGCTCATGCCCTTGGCTATGGCATCCTGATGGGAGCCTGAGAAGGCACTGAACACCAGATCTCCCGCATAGGGCTGGCGCTCATGAACCCGCATCTGGGTGAGGCGCTCATAGACCGATCTGATCCGGGGCATGTCGCTGAAGTCCAGTCCGGGATCCACACCGTAGGAGAACATGTTCATGGCCAGGGTGACAATGTCCACATTGCCGGTGCGCTCGCCGTTGCCGAAAATGGTGCCCTCCACCCGGTCTGCCCCGGCCAGGAGTCCCAGCTCCGCGTCGCTGACGCCGCAGCCCCGGTCATTGTGGGGATGGAGGCTGAGCATCACATGCTCCCGGTGATGCAGGTTCCGGCTGAGATATTCAATCTGGGAGGCAAAGACATGGGGCATGGCAGTCTCCACCGTGGCCGGGACGTTGATCACCGAAGGCCTCTCGGCACTGGGCTGCCACACGTCCAGGACGGCGTTGCACACCTCCAGGGCATACTCCACCTCGGTGCCGTGGAAGCTTTCCGGGCTGTACTCAAAAAGGAATCGTCCGTCGGTGCCGTCAGCCAGTTCCTTCAGGAGTTTGGCGCCGTCCACGGCCATGCCCAGGATCTGCTCCTTGGTCTTGCGGAACACCTGCTCCCGCTGGGCCACGGAGGTGGAATTGTACAGATGGACAATGGCCCGGGGTGCCCCCTTCACAGCCTCAAAGGTCTTGCGGATGATGTGCTCCCGAGCCTGGGTGAGCACCTGGATGGTGACATCCTCGGGGATCATGTTCCGCTCGATCAGGGCCCGGGCCAGATCAAACTCGGTCTCCGAAGCTGCCGGAAAACCGATCTCAATCTCCTTAAAGCCGATCTCCACCAGGAGCTTGAAGAACTCCAGTTTCTCCTCCAGGCTCATGGGCTCAATCAGCGCCTGGTTGCCATCCCGGAGATCCACCGAGCACCACACGGGAGGCTTGGCAATATGATCCTTCCGGACCCAGTCAAAGCAGTCCACGGGAGGGAGAAAGTACTGCCGGGAGTATTTGTCAGCGTTCTTCATGACCAGCTCCTGTTAAAAATCATCAACTGAACTGATTAAATTTTATGTGAAGATCCCCGCCCTGTTAATGATTATTTTTAATCAAAAAATTTGATGTTTTTTAATTATACATACCAACAGACCAGCACACAGGCTTCATGGCAGGGAGTGTCACCTTTCCGTCACTCACCTCCGCCTTATCCTGGTCTGGAGACATTCTGTCAGCGTCACCGTCCCCAGGCCCAGGGTCCAGTCAGGTTCCGGCGTCATCCGGCACAGGAACAGATCCGGCCTCAGACCGGGATCCACGGGAATACGATCCCCTCTCTCCGGTCCTAGGCAGGAGAAATTCCGGGAAACGCCCTGTCCTTCCTAGATAACGCAGCACTGCACATGCAACCACAGCACGTTTCCCGTGAGGTTTTGCTGCCCTAGGCTGCCGGTGCACAACTCTGTCCAGTCAGATCCAGTGCTATAAGCAGTCCCGGCGATCTACACGCTCAGGCCGAACAGCGGAGCGTGCTCCGGTCTGAATGGTTCATGCTTGGCCTCACGTGGCAGAGAGAGCCATTCTTTCCAGTAGCGCACAGCGGCGACAAAAAGGGTCAGGATCTTTTCAAAGTCGCTGTACGCCAAGTCGCCCTCGAGGATCCGGCACAGGGTAAACTGCTCCCGGGACTCATCGATGCCTATACACGAAAAGCCGGTCTCCAAACCCAGATTGGCAGCACAAAGCATGCGCATAGCGGCATCATCCCTACCTTCAGATGGACCTAGATCAGCCATGATGAACAGGCGCCCCTCATTCATCTCAAAAAGGATCTCGTCATCATCAAAGAAAACACCGCAGGTTCCGGCGTCGGTGAAAGCCAGGTCGAACCCCAGGGTGTGCCCCAGTTCCTGGATCAGGGAAGAATACTGCATGTCATCTCCTTAAGAATAAAAAACTGTTAAACGCACCCGGCCAGCAAGGCAGTTTGACCCCATACGCACTAGGAACCGTTTTCTGTCAGAGCGTCATAAACTTCTGGGAGAAAGTTAATTTTTGAATCCCCTGGCCCTTACTATGACCGCTGAGAGTCAGTTCAAATTCAAATTGGTAGTGAAACTTGCCCGAAAAGAATATATCTTTGTCACTAGCCTTTTCCATACCAGGAGACACCAGCCCCTGCTTCGCGATAATTTTCACATTGGCAGACTTTCCGTCTTCAGAAACAGTGACCTCATACTTCAGCCTTTCATCATCCTTTATGTCCATAAAGAGCGGAACTTTTTCTCCAAAAATAGGTTCCTCAAAAGCTATAGGGAAGGTTCCATCCTGAGCCGCTTCATTGCTCGCACTGAAAGAAAAAGTATTCGCATATGCGTTGGAACGCTGATTGATAAGTTTGCTTATGAACTGTTGATCTCGGGGATCAGGCAACAACTTCTCAAGTTTTCCACTGATAGCAGGAAAAGCCTTGTCCTTATCGCGGGTCATCTTCTCTCCCTGAATGGTGTATGAAGCACGTGGTGAATCTACTACCAGGGTATCGTACATATTGCCGGTATAACGTGTTGGATCTTTGCTGGATCCCTTAAGTTCTTTCAGATCCTCCTGGAACTCGTTCAGTAGTTGTCTGCTGATTCCCGTAGCCTCTTTTTCGTCTCCGTTAAGGTTCTTCCAGTTCTTTACATGCTTAGCAAATGCTTCCACCTTCTGTTCAGATACTTTCACATTCTCATCTGTAGTGAAGTTCTGCTGACTAATGAAGGTTTTCATAATGGGTTGCACTTCCTTAGTCAATCCTTGAGTATATCTAGCAGTCAGATCTGTGACATGTTTCTCCTGCATCGCCATAGCGTCACTAATCTTCATCTCACTGAGTGCTTTTTTCATCTCTTCGTTGCTGGCGGCCTGTTTTATGGCTCCCCCGCTGGTCTCTAGCATCGATTTAGCAATTGACCTGACTGTCAGGGGACTAAGTTGCAGACTCGCCTTCTCAGCCTCAGCCTTCACGTTGTTTTCCATAATCCGCAGCTGTAACCCCGGCAGGAGATAATCTTTAAACGATCCCGCAAGTTGCTCCCTTGTCTTCGGGATGCTCCCAAATTCAAATCCACTATCCAACTTGGATACAACGGTCTGTCTCTTCTCATCATCAATTTTTAAAGCATCCTCAAGTTTTTCAGGAACTACATCCCCGAAGATAGTGCGCAACTCTTTGAGGGTTGCATCCATCGCTTTATAATATTCGCTCATTTTCTGCCCAAGGTTCAGTTTTTCCTGGGCAAATTTCTTGATATCATCTTCGTCTTTGCAATTGTTGAGATCAGCTTTCAGTCCCGGAGCGGTAAGCAGGTTCTTCACCACGAACTGCATGTTCAGACCGCCAAGCCCCCCGTTTTTCACGGTAAGTTTTGTAGCCTCGCTCACCAGCGCCTGGCACCTGACCTGGGGCTCGAGGTGCTTCTTCAGGAAACCCTTCAGAGCCTGAGGGGTGACAGGATCCTTCGCACCCTTGACGGCCATGAACATATCCCGGGCACAGTTCGGGTTAAGCTGAGCAAAGGAATCCAGCAGGGCTTTCACGCTGGTAAGCTTTCCCGAGGGTATGGACGCAGGCAGGACACTGCTGCCAAACTGTTTTCTGAGATCCCCCAGTGCCTCATCAACTGCCGCCTTGTACTCGGCCGGCATCTCACCTTTGCCATTGACGCATTTCGCCAGCTCTACATTGCTCATGTCAGCCTGGGGTGAAGCTTGCGGCAGTCCTCTGCTCTGGGAGGCACCGGTGGTGCGCGGTTCCTGAGCCGGAGCCGCTGCACTTTTGCTGCAGAGGGAACGGATCCCTTTATAGGCAAGCCTGAACAGTTCGGAAAAGCCGATGGTTACTATGCCAAGTGCGACACGCCCAGCGATTTTCCAGCCGGATGATCTGGATGACGGGCGGGCGTTCTGCAATTCCTTGGGGACTTCAGCAGCCGGCTTCCCTGTATCCGGTGCATCAAGCTGGGCATAATTCTGGTTTACCGCATGGTTAATCTGAAACTGTGACATAGAAGCTCTTCTCCGTTTTCTCTAAAAAAGCCGGAACCATAGGGTGTATACCCTCTTAACGCCGCCCCAGGCCAATGGTTGCAAACTATCATACTTTTTTTTGTGCAACCATTGATAGACATCGCATTTTCCGGCGCAAAAAACATCCCACGTCTGCACCGGGAGCCACATGTCTGCACGCCATGTCTGAAGAAATCCGGACTGCAGAACAAGGCGCAGATAAGGAAGAGCAAGGATCTCTGACACCAAGGATCTTGCGGCTCAGAAAAACAGGTAGACGGAGCGGCAGGCAGCGAGTGGAGCAGCAGTGGAAAGAGTGGGAAGAGACAAGGGAAAAAGGGAAAAGCGCCAAACAGCAGCGAACACGGACAGACAGCAGGACAGAACGACCGTAAACCTCCGCAGTCCCATATGCCGGGTGAACTGCCATGAAACCACCGCCGGGGCATAAAGAACAACGCCTCCCGCTCCCGACAGAAGGGGAGGTTCTTAACATATCGGTCCCCTATCCTGATGTATCCGACAGCGTCACACAGAAGGAACGCAGACGGCAGCAGAGACCGGGTATTCCATGGAAGCTCTATCAGAACAGCCCCTGACAGGCCGTCCCGGATCCAGATTCAGTTAGCCGTCCTCATGGCCGGGAACAGGATCACGTCCCGGATGGTGTGGCTGTTGGTCAGGAGCATCACCAGGCGGTCAATGCCGATCCCCTCGCCGGCGGTGGGCGGCAGGCCGTACTCCAGTGCGGTGACATAGTCCGCATCGTAGTACATAGCCTCATCGTCACCGGCATCCTTCTGAGCCACCTGGGCCCGGAAGCGGGCGGCCTGATCGTCAGCATCGTTCAGTTCCGAGAAGCCGTTGCCCAGTTCCCGGCCGGCAATGAAGAACTCAAAGCGGTCAGTGAAGTCCGGCTTGGTGTCGCTGCGACGGGCCAGGGGTGACACCGCAGCAGGATATTCAGTGATGAAGGTGGGCTGGATCAGTTTGTCCTCGGCGGTCTCCTCAAAGATGGCGGCATAGATGTGCCCCAGCTCCCAGCTGTCCATAAGCTGGATCCCCAGGCGCTGGGCAGCGGCCTTGGCCCGGTCATAGTCGCACAGATCCTCCTCGGTGACCCCGGGGGCATACTTCAGAATGGCCTCCTTCATGGTCATCCGGGCAAAAGGCCGGGCAAAGTCAATCTCAAAGCCCTCTTCACCGGGCTTGGCATACCTGAAGCTGCTGGTGCCCAGCACATCCAGGGCAATGTACTTGAACATGTCCTCGGTGAGGGTGATGAGATCGTTGTAGTCCGCATAGGCCATGTAGAACTCAATCATGGTGAACTCAGGGTTGTGGCGGACGTCGATCCCCTCGTTGCGGAAGTTGCGGTTCAGTTCAAACACCCGCTCAAAGCCGCCCACCACCAGGCGCTTGAGGTAAAGCTCCGGGGCAATGCGCATGTACATGTCAATGTCCAGGGCATTGTGATGGGTGATGAAGGGCCGGGCACTGGCGCCTCCCGGGATGGCCTGCATCATGGGGGTCTCCACCTCCATGAACCGGTGATCGTTGAGATAGCGCCGGATGGCCTGAATGACCTTTGACCGGATCTGGAAGGTCCGGCGGGACTCCTCATTGGCAATGAGATCCAGATAACGCTGGCGGCACCTGGTCTCCTGATCGGACAGTCCCTTGAACTTCTCCGGCAGGGGCCGCAGGGCCTTGGTCAGCAGGCGGATCTTCTCGGCATGGACGGTAAGTTCCCCGGTCTTGGTCTTGAAGACATAGCCCTCAACCCCCAGGATATCCCCCAGATCCCACTTCTTGAACACCTCGTTATAGAAGCCCTCGGGGAAACTGTCCCGGGTGACGTAGATCTGGATCCTGCCCCCCATGTCCTGAAGGGTGGCAAAGGAGGCCTTGCCCATGATCCGGCGGGTCATCATACGTCCGGCGATCTTCACCTGGGGGCGCTTCTCCGCCAAATCTTCAGCGGACATGCCATCATAAAGCTCATGGAGCTCATCAGACACCCGGTCCCTGCGGAAGTCATTGGGGAAAGCAATGCCGGCGGCCCGGATGGCCTCCAGCTTTTCCCGGCGCTGCCTCATTTCATTGTTAAGGCCGTTGTCCGTGCTGCCGGCACCGTTGTCCTGGGCTTCTTCTGTCATTTTCACCAATCCTAAAAAACTAAAAACGCCTGATCTTCAGGCACCTGTCAAAACCATAAAACCACTGCCGGATCCCGGGCTCATAACCCGGACCCTGTCTGAGCCCGGAGGCTACAGACCAGACTTCAGGCTGGCCTCAATAAAACTGTCCAGATCCCCGTTGAGCACCGCCTGGGTGTCCCGGGTCTCCACGGAGGTGCGCAGATCCTTCACCCGGGCATCGTCCAGCACATAGGATCTGATCTGGCTGCCCCAGCCGATATCCGACTTGCTGTCCTCCAGGGCCTGTTTCTCGGAATTGCGCTTCCGCATCTCCAGTTCATAGAGCTTGGCCCGGAGCTGCTTCATGGCCTGATCCCGGTTGGCAAACTGGGAGCGCTCATTCTGGCAGGTCACCACCGTGTTGGTGGGAATGTGGGTTATGCGCACTGCCGACTCGGTCTTGTTGATATGCTGACCGCCGGCACCGGAGGAGCGGTACACGTCCACCCGGAGATCCGCCGGGTTGATCTCAATCTCAAAGCTGTCATCCACATCAGGATAGACAAAGGCGGAGCAGAAGGAGGTGTGGCGGCGGTTGCCGGAGTCAAAGGGGGACTTGCGCACCAGGCGGTGCACCCCGGTCTCGGTGCGCAGCCAGCCATAGGCATACTCCCCGGTGAACTTGATGGTGGCAGACTTGATCCCGGCCACGTCCCCCGGGGACAGTTCCACCACCTCATGGGCAAAGCCGTGGGAGTCGCCCCACTTCAGATACATGCGCATCACCATCTCGGCCCAGTCCTGGGCCTCGGTGCCGCCTGATCCCGACTGGATATCCATATAGCAGTCGCAACGGTCATTGGGTCCGGAGAACATCCGGGAAAACTCCAGGGAAGCCAGGGACTTCTCCATGCGCTCCAGTTCCCCGGCCGCCTCCTCCAGGCAGCTCTCGTCATTCTCCTCGGCAAACATGGCAAAGTACATGTCCACCTCTTCGGCGGCCTTTTCCAGGAAATCCACCGATCCCACCACATTCTCCAGGGAGGATTTCTCCTTGCCCAACTTCTGGGCCTTCTCCTGATCGTTCCACGCGTCAGGAAGCTCCAGCTCTGCTGTAACCTCCTCCAGGCGCTCCCGCTTGGAGTCATATTCCAGATAAGTCTTGATGGCCTGGGTACGCTCCCTGACGTCGGCAAGACGGGCCTGCAGGGGATTAAGTTCTATCATGTCGGTTCCAGAATGTTTCAATTTTGGGCATTTTATCACATTTTTGCCGTTCTGCCGCATACGTGTCCCGGATCACGGAAGCCACCTGGATCAGGCCGGCAGCCCCTGGCAGACACCAGGAAAAGGCCGGACCCGGCGATCTGGCAGGAAGGGAAAACACCGCTGACGGGCCGGATCCGGGCCGGAGATGGGAGCTAGGTGGAACCCGGTCCGGGTATGGGAGCAGGACGGGACCCGCTCCGTGAATGAGATCAGGTCGGATCCGGAAGAGAGGCGGATCCGGCAGAGAAGATAGAAGATAGAAGATAGGAGGACAGGAATGTGAGGGGAAAAGAGATGCAGGAAGCGGCACCGCAGAAAGGCAGCAGTTCCGGAGAGCAGTTTTTGCCTGCCTGCAAAAATGACTCCGGGTCACGACCGCAGAGCCTCAGGCGCCGGAAAGAAAGCCCCAGGCACCTGAAGGGACGTCCCGGGAACCGGAAGATCCGCCCGTGCTCCGCAGAGCCGTCAGCGCCCGGGCTCACTGCCCTCCCGGCAACCGGATACCAGGCTCACAACTCTCCCAGCCGCCGGATCCCGGGCTCACCGCTCTCCCGGCAGCCGGCTCCCAGGCTCGCCACCCCGGCCGCCTCAGCTGATGATCTCCATCTCCTCCACCACCAGTTGCAGGTAGTAGTTCCCCCGCCAGTTGTTCAGATCCAGGCGGTAGCAGATCCGCACCAGGCGGTGCCACAGATCCCCGTCCACCAGATCCTGGGGAACATTGAACATCACGGAGTTGTACTCATAGCTGGATCCGCTGGGGCACAGGCTCATGCGCAGATGGCAGCTGCTGCTCATATGGCGGCTGCTGCTGAGGTATTTGAAGGAGCGGATCACAAACTCCCCGTCAAACAGCGGGCAGTCAAACCCCCCGCCCCAGGGTCCCAGGATCTTGAGGCTCCGGGCAAACTCCAGTGTCAGGTGATCCTGGGGCAGTTGCCCGTCAGTGAGCACCACCCGGCAGTGATCCTTGCTGCCCTGGATCCGGGCCAGGATCCCAGAGAAAGCCTGGGTGAATTCCTGGAGCTGCTCCTCCCGGATGGTCAGCCCCGCCGCCATGGCATGGCCGCCAAAGCGCACCAGCAGTTCCGGCCGCTCCCGGGCCATTTCCTCCAGCACCGCCTTGATATTCACCCCGTCCACCGAGCGGGCCGATCCCTTGAGCTCGCCGTTGCCCGCCGGCGCCAGCACCACCGCCGGCCGGGAGAAGGACTCCTTAAGCCGGGAGGCCACCAGGCCCACAATGCCCTGGTGATAGGAGGGATCATAAAGGACGATGGAGTTCATATGCTCCAGATCCCGATCCTCCAGCATCTGCTCGGCATGCTCCCGCATGAGGCACTCCATTTCCCGGCGCCGGGTGTTCACCAGGATGAGCTCATTGATCAACTGCTCAATCTCGTCGTTGCTGTCCGCCAGCAGGCAGCGGATCCCCAGATCCATGCTCTCGATGCGGCCGGCGGCGTTGAGGATGGGGGCAATGACATGGCACACATCGGATTCCGTGGCCAGCACGGGATCCTTCAGAGAGCGGCGCATTATCAGGGGGAAGCAGCGGCAGCCGGCACCACTGCGGATAAGACCGATGCCGTGGCTGATGAGGATGCGATTGTTGTGATCAAAGCGTACCACGTCGGCAATGGAGCCCACCGCCACCAGATCCAGAAAGGAGGCCAGGCGGGGTACCGGGATCCCCCGGCGCTCAAACCACCCCGTCTCCCGGAGATAGGCCCTCAGGGCGATCATGACATAGAAGATCACCCCCACCCCGGCCAGGAACTTGGAGGGAAAAGCGCATCCGGGCTGGTTGGGATTGACCACGGCCTCGGCTTCGGGGATCTCCCCGGAGGCCAGGTGGTGATCGGTGATCAGCACCGCCATCCCCAGCTCCCGGGCCCGGGCGACTCCCTCAAAGCTGGTGATCCCGTTGTCCACTGTGATGATGAGCTCCGCCTGCTTCTGCTCCCGGACGGTCTCTGCGGCCGCCACCGTCAGGCCGTAACCCATCTCCTCCCGGTCGGGAATGAAGAAGTCCACGCTGGTGCAGCCGAAGGCCCGGAGCACCCGGACCGCCAGGGCCGTGGCCGTGGCACCGTCCACGTCGTAGTCCCCCACCACCACAATGCGCCGGCCGTCCTCCATGGCCCGGGCGATGATCTCCGAGGACTCCCGGATCCCCTTCATGGTGCGGTAATGCAGCAGGGACGACAGGGACAGATCCAACTCCCCGCTGTTCTCCAGCCCCCGGGCCATGAGGATGCGCCTCAGGTAAGGATCTGCCACCTCCGGCAGCTGGCCGTGATCTTCCGGCTGTCGCCGCTCAATCCTGTATTTGCGTTCTGCCATGGGAGATCCCTCAGCAGTAACGGGAGGTCAGCACCACAATCCAGTCCGCCAGGGTGACCAGGAGCATGATGAACACCGCGGCGGATCCCAGATCCTTGGCCCGGCCGGACAGCTCGTGCCACTCCCCGCCGAAGCGGTCCACCACCGCCTCAATGGCGGAGTTCAGCAGCTCCACGGTCATGACCAGCCAGGGGAACACCGCCAAAAGGAAGCGATCCAGGGGCGTCAGATCCGGCAGCAGCAGCGCCGTAGCGGTCATCAGCACCGTCAGCATCAACTCCTGCCGGAAGGCCGCCTCATGGATCCAGGCGGCCTTAAGCCCCAGCATGCTGTACCGGGTGGCGTTCACTATTCTCCTGAGCCCGGTGGCTCCAGTCTTGCTCATATCCACAAATCCAACTCTTTCTTATTCCAATGGCACTGATTTTACCAAATTCTCCCCCCAATTACTGCCGGAGGGCTCACGGCGGCAGGGCCCGCCAGGAAGTGCGCCGTCAGGATGCCTTTCGCCCCCAGGGCCAGACCTATATAACCAACCCCACCGAAGGTCCACGCCTAGGTTGCCCTTCACCCCCGGGTGCGACCCGGAAAAGCCACGCCCCGGGGGTTTACGATGGTGCACTTTTTCCCCACATTTGCTAAAATGTGCGCACTGTCACAAACCACTGGAACCTCCTCCCCTCCCATGTCCTCAACCATTCTGATCCGCACAGGCCTTCTGCTGATCCCGGTATCCCTGGTACCGCTGTGTCAGCTGATCCCCATTCTGTCCTCCGGATCGGACTTTGGGACGGTGGCGGCCAGGTTCATCGCCGGCTGCATCCCGGTGCTGTTCGCCGTGGCGGCGTCCATGACCGAGCCCAACAATTCCCGCAGCTGGCAGATCATCAGCACAGTGATCGTGTTCTTCACCCTGAAGTACATGCTCAGCATCTTCGCCCCCTCCCTGACGGGCAGCGATCTGATCTGCGCCTTCTTCAGCGCCGTTATCACCGCCACCTTCTCCTCCCACATCACCGCCAACACCCTGCACCTGAAGAGATACCTCCAGTCCCGGTTCCTGAACTTCGGGATCCTGCTGATCTGCTGCGTGGCGGCGGTGATCCTGATAAGCTGCGCCCGGACCGTCTACCATGCGCTGTTCTCCCTGAAGGGAAACTCCGGGCTCATCACCTCCCTGCCCGCAGGAGTCCGGGTTGCCGTGTGCGCCCTGGCAGAGCACATGGCGGCCCCCTTCGGCCTGAACCGGCTGCCCGGAGAGCTGCTGCTGAGCGATCCCGGCACAGCGGCAACAGCCAACCTGCAGGGCAGGATGCTCTTCCACCGCTACTGCACCTCGGCCTTCTTCATCCCGGCCATGCTGGCCGCCCTGTGCCTCAGGCTCAGCTCCGGACGGCGGACGCCGGTGATCTTCATGATCCTCATTGCCGTGGTCACCAGTTTCTTCCCCCACCAGGACGTGTACATCCTCCTGACCTTGATCTGGCTGTGGCCGGGGCTGTTTTTGCTGCACCTGGTGCTGTCGGCGCTGCTGGCCATGGTGACCGTGCTGGTGCCAGAGTTGGCGGGGGTGGCCCCGCCGGAGATCTACACCCGGCTCATCAACCCGGTGGTGGCAGCCGGCAGCGCCCAATCTGCCAGCTATCTCTATATGGCAGGCGGAGCGGTGTTCTATTTTCTGATGACCCTGATCCTCCTCAGCTGGGCGGGGATCGGCCGCCTGTCCTGGAAGATCAAGAAGCACCGCAACGTGCGCATCCGGCTGATCAGCGACCGCAAGGGATCCAGTGATCTCTCCCTGCTGGCCATCCGCACCATGAAGATCGCCGGGGGACTGGACAATTTCCGGTGGATCAAATGCTCCGGCAAGGAGCTGCGCATCGGCTACCGGCGCACGGACATGGTGAACCTGGACGCACTGAAGGGGGTGGGCACGGACAGCCGCATTGACACCGACTCCCGGACCATCAGCATCCAGACCAGCAGTCCCGAGATCGCCGAGGGTGTCAGTAGCAAGATCATCATTTTCGCTGAAAGGGAATTCAGCGATCTCACGGCTCAGGAGGGTGAACACCATGCCATGGATACAGATTAAAGTTAGGGTGCCGGCCGCCAAGGTGAAAAAGGCCTCCTCCATGCTCCAGGGGGCCGGGGCCCAGGCGGTGACCTACACCGATGCCGCCGATGCCCCGGTGTACGAGCCGCCGGTGGGATCCACCAAGCTCTGGGCGGACACCGTGGTCACCGGTCTGTTCGAGGCCGACGCCAAGCACAAGAAGATCAGCCAGTTTCTCCTGGCCCACCTGGGGGCGGATGCCTCCTGCTCCGTGGAGCTGCTGGAGGACAAGGACTGGGTCCGGGAGTGGATGGAGCACTTCCACCCCATGCGCTTCGGATCCCGGCTGTGGATCTGCCCCAGCTGGTGCCCGCCGCCGGATCCGGATGCGGTGAATGTCATGATGGATCCGGGACTGGCCTTCGGCACCGGCACACATCCCACCACGGCCATGTGTCTGGAGTTCCTGGACTCCTGCGATCTGACCGGGAAGTTCATGGTGGACTACGGCTGCGGATCCGGGATCCTGGCGGTGGCCGCCCTGAAGTTGGGGGCTACCCGGGCCGTGGGCATTGACATCGATCCCCAGGCGGTCCAGGCCACGGAGGAGAACGCCCGGCGCAACGGGGTGACCTCCGGGATCCAGGTGCTCATCAGCAACGACCGCCCGGAAACCCTCAGCGCCGATATCCTGGTGGCCAACATCCTGGCCGGCCCACTGAAGGAGCTGGCACCTGATATCCAGGCCCTGGTGCGCCCCGGCGGACAGCTGGCCCTGTCCGGAGTCCTGGAAACCCAGGCCCAGGAGACCGCTGCTGTCTACAGCAGATGGTTTGAGATCCAGGAGATCCGCTCCCGGGAGGAATGGAGCATCATCACCGCCGTGAGGAAGGAAGGCGTCTGAGGCGGCGGCGGGGACGGCACCCGAAGGGGATGTCCGCGGAAAGATGATACGTGAAGGTCTGTCCGTGAAAGGCGGCCCCGGTAAAGAAAACCGAGGAAAGATGGCCCGCAAAGGGTCCGGATCAGGGCCATGGGAACGGGTCTTCCGCCCTCCGGAAGAACACTGAACCGGCTAAATTTTATTAGTGACGCTAGTCACATTTCTTGTGTATAATACAACCATTGAAACTGAACTGACTTTCCTGTTGTTACATTGAATAAGGACAAAAAAATGTTAGAACAGAAAACCGAAACCATAAACCTGGCCACCACTACCATAAGCGCTCAGACCCACGAGCCCACCAGGACACCGCTGAGGGATTCGGTTGAGCTTGCCATCAGAAATTTCCTGAACCAGCTTCCCACTGAAAAGAAGCTGGAAGATCTTTACAGCCTGGTCATGAGCGAGGTTGAGGCTCCATTCTTTGACGTGGTCATGCAGTATTCCCGGGGGAATCAGACCAAGGCCGCCAAACTCATGGGGATCAACCGGGGCACCCTGCGGAAGAAGCTGAAGCAGTACGATCTGAACTGAAGGGGATCTGCCCGCCGTCCGTCCTGCACACACCACCGCACCACCGTCTTCACACATCAAGTAAGATCCTTTCCCGCCCAGTGGCGGGAATTTTTATGCCCGGAAAAAGCATGCGGACAAGGAAACCACATGTGTCATCGATATGATCAACGAACTGCAACCGTTCAATGCGAACATCACTGCTTATGCCACCAACGGAAACCTTGATCTGAACGAAGCCTTTGTTAAGAGACCATCTCTTTGCACCAACAACTTGAGCAATCGTCATCCAACAATGCGTGGATTACCAAGACGTGTCTGATCAGTCACCCTACCAAGAAAGATAGTATCAAACAGCAACGGAAAGACTCTATGACGAGCTCCCTTAGTCGCATTCTTCAAGAAGGTCCAGGACTCTGTCTAATACCTCACGCAACATTATATGGCACCGGTCACTATTTCACTGGTAGATCGCTTGTTTTTAGTGTAACAGCAAAGGTAAAATTCGATTAATGTGAGTCAATAAAAGTAGACCAGAGAAAAGCACAATGTCTAACTACAACCATAGTTCCGAACAAGCACATCAAAACTATGATGGAACATTCTTCAAATTGCTCTGCACAGTACCATGGTTCTTCCTCTTTTTTACGTATGCTCCATACAAGTTCGGTTTAGACAACACGGACATTATTTCTTATTCTGCGTTTTTCTTGCTATCAATAGGAACAGTAGCCTTGATCACTAAAGATATGCAAGAACTAAACAATGCTTACACCGGTATCAAAATGAAGACCAAACCCCTTGCATATATAGTAGGAGTTCTATTATTGGGATTTTTGGTTATATCGGTTTATTTTTACGAGCGAAAAAAAGCCGGAATTCCAGGTAAAAGCGGACAACTAAATGTTGTATTACCTTTTTTTGCCTTTGCTACCTTGCTCATTTGTTCGCATGTTATACCAGTAGTTTGCGATTAAAACAATTTCGTAATACGAATATCATAGAAGTTTCTTCATCACAGGATCAAACAAATAACACTCATCCAGTTAGTTGATTTATTCAACAGCATTAAATGTTAAGCAAACTCGCAAACAGATCATTATTTAACAAATTCCAGGAGTTATAATGCCTTTCTGTCCATACTGTGGTCAAGGAGTCTCAAAAGAATTTAGTTTCTGTCCCAAATGCGGAAAAATGATAGTTCAAGAGTGTCAATTCATTGACGCCCCTCAATATTCAACCGCCGACGTCCCAGACACGCAAATAAACAGATCTGAATTCCAAAAACATAACCTACAACTCAACCAGTCATCATCGTTACTAAGACGAGTTGTAAACAACAAATATGTTTGTCTGATTTCAAAATGTGTAGCCATTTTGCTTTTCCTTGCCGTAATTGCAGATAGTTATAGTTTCTACTACGAGAACTATACTGACGGAGGCACTGCATATTTAGCAAAAAAGATCTTCAACGATCAACTAGAAAAAATGAATAATCCGATTAGAGTTAAAGATGTCAGTTTAACTAAAGCTGGCTCATTTACCCAGGCGAAGATGCACACCAACGACAAGGCCTTTGAAAATTTACCTAAAGGCGGAAACTTTTTTATGGGCAAGGCTATTTTGTCTGACTCATCAGAAGCCGAAGTTTGCGCTTACCGGTATAAATATATTGATGCAACCGGCAAACCGACCGGTCAGAAAATGGTTCTAGCTTGGGTTTGCAACACTTAATTTCTCTCGCTGGGCCGAAGCAACGACTCAAAATCGAAACCCGAAAAAGTCTGATTTAGCACATTTGCTTCACCTCAAAGTTAACGCGCCTATATGTAAGACGATTCTTTCCTGATGGTAATCTGGCTGAAAGCCCTGAATCCAGTTTATCCACCTCCCAAAACCATTAGGAGACAGGAACTATGCTAGTCGGCCATAACACTGCTTCGGTCGGATTTTACCGAGATTCGATAATGACCGCCATGTCAAACAGGTACTGATCAAGAGGTAAGAAAAATGCTCAAACCCGTAGGTGTAGGCACAGAACTCTTCTATAAACTGAGGGAAAAAGGCTGTTATTATGTGGACAAAACGCCCCTAATCCGCACCGTATTCAGGGACATTCAGTCCGATATCATGCTGATCACCCGCCCCAGGCGCTTCGGCAAAACACTCACCATGTCCACCTTTCATGATTTCTTGGCCATTAACCCAGAAGTTCCCGGTGATGTGTCACGCCAGGAAAACTGGTTCAGAGGTACCAAGATCTTCCAGGATCAGGACTTCTGCCGAGAGTACATGGGCAAATTTCCAGTGATTTTTATTTCACTCAAAGCAATCGTCAATTCAAATTTCAAAAATGCCTACAAGCAGTTTGCCTTTACCATCCACGATGTGGCAATGAACTTTGAGTACCTGAGTGCCAGCACTGTGCTGTCAGATCGGCAGAAGGAACAGTATGACAACCTCACCAGATATGAAAAGCTCTCCGATCCTTCCAGCAGTGCACTGCTGACTGGTTCTCTCAAGACACTCACAACCCTGTTGCATACCCACCACGGGCGAAGACCCATTCTTCTGATAGACGAGTATGACGTGCCACTGGCCAAAGCGGCGCACCACGGCTATTACAATGACATGATTGAAATCTTAAGTCCTTTTTACAATCAGACACTGAAGACCAATCCTGATCTTGACCGCGCTGTGCTTACCGGGTGCCTGCGGGCTGCCAAAGAAAGTATCTTCACAGGGTTGAACAATCTGAAGATTTGCTCTCTGCTTGATACCGAAAGGAACAATATATCCCAGGGAATTGGCTTCACCCAGGAGGAGACCCAGGAAGTCCTGTCATACTACAATCTCACCGATTACTTCGATGAAGTGCGGAACAATTACGATGGCTACTTCTTCGGCAACAGTCACATGTACTGCCCCTGGGACGTGATGTCTTTCTGCGATGACTACTCTGAGAAATCAGACTCACCCCATACCCGCATCAAAGCAAAAAACTACTGGATAAACACCAGCGGCAACGACATTATCGAAGAGTTCATGGACTTCATCAGCCCGGAAGACACCGATAGGATGCAGGATCTCTTGGACGGCAAGCCGGTCACCACGAAGATTAGGGACTCACTATGCTACGGAGATCTGCCAAAGCATGACATAACTGATTTCTGGACCCTTCTGCTGTACACTGGCTATCTGACATTTGATCCTGAGAATGTCAGGGAACAGGAAGATGACAGCGAAGAACTCTATGATCTCCGCATCCCCAATCTTGAGATCAGAAAATGCTTCAGGGATAAAATCATGGACTTTCTCCACAACAGTCCAGTCATGAAAAATCATACAACAGAACTGATAAAGGCACTGTTCTGCGGCGATCAGGAGGGAGTACAGAGCAACCTGAGCGGTCTTCTGGCCAAATATGTGTCATTGCGGGATCTGACCACCAAAGCCCCCCGAGAAAACTACTACCATGGCTTCATGAACGGACTGCTGGTGAACGGAGTTTCCCTGGTGGGGGAGCACCGCTCCAGCCCTGAGTCAGGTGACGGCTACGCGGATCTGATCCTGCTGTCCCCACAGGAGGATGTCGTGACAGTCCTGGAACTGAAGACGGCCCGCAGCAGACTGGACGACAAGATCGCAAAAGCCGAAAAAGCTATAGAGCAGATCATCAACACCGATTACGCCGGACAGTTCATGGACAACAGCACCATACAGGCAGTTTACGCCTGCGGGATCTGCTTCCACCGGAAAACATGCGCCGTGAGGATCCGACAACTGAAATAGTGCTGGATCCGAAGGCACACCCAGTCCAAAACACCAATGTGACGGACTCTGGACTCCGGTGGGGGTCTACTCCTGTCATTCACCGCATGAAGCGTCACTTTTGCCAGAAAAATGCATCCTTCAGCCTTCCGCTCTCAGCTGGAACCTTTCCGCCAACCGCCTGACAGCCTCTGAAAAAGCCCCACCTCCCCCGCACCGCAGGTTCTTCACACACCGCCCGTGCACAACATCCTCTTCGTCCCGACTAAAGTTCACCCCAGTTAGCAGTCCAGCCGCCACCCAAGCTAAACATTTCCCTGGCGATACAAGACCAGGATATCCACGGCATGTTAAGATCAAACTAGCACTACCCTGGCCAGGCAACTTTCCATCCAAACACCCAGCATTCCTCAAATTCAAAAACTCCCCACGCCGGGCGCTCCCCTACCAGATCCCGGTAGTATTGCCCCTGCCGGCAGCCAAACATCCGTCCCGCCGCACAGACCGGACAGAAAGACGCCCCCAGATCCCCATATCTGACTTAAAATAGAGGCTGATGTGACGGCGGATAGGCAATAGGCAGCATTACCCAGTGTCACGACAGTGGCGGCGGAGCTGGTCCCGCTGCGGCATACCAGAACTCCCTGAGGAGAGTCGAAGCTCCAAGAGAGATCCTCCGGGGACGTCACGCCCGGCAGTCCCTCCCGCCCATGTGCCCATCACAAAAATCGGCAGCAGTTCCAGGAAGCATCAGGAGAAACAGCCCATGAACACCATGTCAGAGGAAAGCGCCGCCAGAGACGCAGAGACTTCATCCTCCCGGCAGTCCAGGGCGACAGGTGATCCGGAAAAACTGGAGCCTGCACTCCAGGACGGAGCTCCCGATATCAAAACCAAAACCAATACCGATACCAAACTCCGGGACAGCGCTCCACGGGCATCTCCGGGATCCGCTCCGGAGCAGGATCCTGCGCCGGAACTGGCTCATGCCCTTAACTCGGAACAGGTGCCAGGCGAAGAACACTCACTTGCAGAAGAACACCTCCCGGCAGAACACACTCCGGCTGAAGTACAGGGAGCATCCGCCCCATCCCAAAGCGACTGCCAGGTTCTGATCCGCATCGACAGCGCCCCGGAGCTGAACCTGTCACTGTGCCAGAAAAGTTTCCATCTCATCCGTGACATCGTCTTTGAGTGCCAGAAAGGCACCCTGGAGAACTTCACCATCCGGGTGACCAACGATCACAGTCTTTTTGAACCCCTGGAGCTCCGGGCCGATCTGCTCCAGGAGGGAGATCTGATCTCCGTCTCCGGCCATCTGCAGGATCTGCACCTGAACACCGCCGGCTTTGCCGAGCTCACCGAGGCGGTGCCCTCCGCCATCCGGGCCTGCGTGCTGGACAGCAGGGGTGCCGAGGTGGCCGCCTGCTCAGCACCCCTGGAGATCATGCCCTTCAACCAATGGAACGGCCAGCAGGAACTGCTGGCGTCCTTTGTCACCCCCAACGCCCCGGGAGTGACCGATGTGCTGTCCCGGGGTGAGGAGATCCTCTCCGGGCTTATCCGGAACCATCCGGAGCTGGGACCGGCCTTTGGCACCACCCGGGGGTTCCTGGGCTACACCGCCGAAGATCCCCGCTATGTGGCCCAGGAGGCGGAGGCCCTGTTCCTGGCCGCCGGGGAGCTGAAACTGTCCTACCGCCTGCCACCGGCTTCCTTCGCCGGGGCCCAGCGGATCCGGTTGTTCACCCAGGTGCTCTCTGAGCGCACCGGCACCTGTCTGGACACCTCCTGCCTCTACGCCACCATCCTGGAAGGGGCGGGACTCCAGGCATTGCTCATCCTCCAGGAGGAGCATGCCATGGCGGCGGTGATCCTGGACGAGGGGACCGAACTCAGGGATGCGGTGATCTGGGACCGGAACGAGATCTTCCGGGCTTCGGAGCGGCAGGAGATCCTGCTGGTGGAAACCACCCTGCTGACCCAGGAAGGAGCGTCCTTTGCCTTGGCGGTGGATCAGGCCCGGAAGAATTTTGCCAAGAACAAATTCAACTGCTGTGTCAGCATCCCGGCCTGCCGACGCCACTACATCCGGCCCCTGCCCACCATCAGCCGGGACGCAGCCGGTGATCTGATCCTCACCGAAGATCCCCGGTTTGAGAAGAGCCATGATCCCCTGATCAGCAGCCTGGATCTCCGAAAGCGCGGGGAGGCCATCCAGGGACGCCAGAAGCTCACCCGGGAGGAGATGTGGGAAAACCGCCTGCTGGATCTGTCAGCCCGGAACCGGTTGCTGAACATGAAGTCCTCCAACGGCTCGGTGCTCAGGATCCTGGCTCCTCTCCCGGAGCATCTGGAGGACGAGCTTAGGAAGCACGACAACCGGTACTTCAAGCTGACAGAAAGCGAATTCACCCGGGAGGAGCTGGCCGCCTGCGTCAATCCCGAGACCCTGGAGATCACCGGCAGTGTGGCCGACGTGGCCGGGAGTTTCCTGGACGGCAGCCACACCCTGTATGTCCGCAATGAGACCTCCCGCCCCCTGCCCCAGCTACTGCGGAAGATCGCCGCCGACTCCCGGCTGTCCTACGACGAGACCGGCGCCAACTCCCTGTTCCTCTCCCTGTACAGCGTGCTGTGGACCGATGAGCAGTCCGGCAGCCGGCACCGGGAGGCGCCCCTGCTCCTGTTGCCGGTGGAGATCAAAAGGGATCCCCGCACCGACGTCTACTCCCTGAAGGTCCGGGACGAGGAGGCTTTCCTCAACTTCTCCCTCATGGAGATGATGCGCCAGATCTTCGGGATCAGCCTGGGGATGCTGGACACCCTGCCCCTGGATCAGTACGGGGTGGATGTGGGGGCCATCCGGGATGCGGTGCAGGAGATCCTGCCGGGATCCTGGAAGATCCTGAAGACCGTGTGCCTGGGCAACTTCTCCTTCCGGAAGTACGTCATGTGGCGGGACATAAGCGTCAACAGTCCCTGCCTCCACCAGAGCCCCGTGTATGAGGCCCTGGCAGGGAACCGTTACACCGGCGGGGGCGCCTTTGATCAGGGGGACAACCCAGCCACCCTGGACAGCCGCATCCCCTTCGGGGCCGTAAGCCAGATCGTGCACCTGGACTCCAGCCAGCTGGATGCCGTGGCCGCCGCCGCCTCGGGCAGGAGCTTTGTCCTCCAGGGACCGCCCGGCACCGGCAAGTCCCAGACCATCACCAACATCATCGCCTCCTCCCTGGACATGGGGAAGAAGGTCCTGTTCGTGGCAGCCAAGATGGCCGCCCTGGAGGTGGTCCAGGAGCGGCTGACCCGGATCGGGCTGGATCCCTTCTGTCTGGAGCTGCACTCCAACACCATGACCAAATCCCGCTTCCTGGAGCGGCTGGATCTCACCGCCGGGGAGAAGGAGTCTGGAAGCTATGAGGCGGATTTCCCCCGGCTCACCGGCAGGCTCAACCGCCAGCGGGAGGAGATCAACCAGCTGAACCAGGAGCTGCACCGCCCGGTGCTTCTGGGCATGTCCCTGTACGACGCCCTCAGCCGGATCAGCATGCAGGGCCAGGAGCCCGGAGTGCGCCTGCCCCCGGACTCCCTGGCTGCCGTCACCCAGGACGGCATCGATCAGGCGGAGACCGCCCTCAGGGAGATCGGGATCCTCACCCGGGGCAGAAAACTCTCTGAATACGTCTTCCATGGCAGTTCCCGGCTGCGGCCCCCGGAGAGGCTCCCCCGGGCCACCCCGGCGGAGCTCCGGGCGGCAGGGGAGGCTGTCCTGCAGGCCGCCCGGGAGTTCTGCGATCTCACCGGTACCGCCTCCGGTGACCTTTCCTGGCCCCGGCTCCTGGAGGGGATCCGCAGCGCCGCCGGCCTGCTGCAGGATCCCGAAGCCCCGGGAGGACTCCTGGCAAGTCCCATCCTGCCCCAGCTGCTGGGCTGCGCAGAGAAAGCGGTGGCACTGTCCCTGCAGATCCGTGACGGCCGGAAGCTGCTGGGGGATGATCCCGAAGATCTGCTGAACAGCGATCTCAAGGCGGAGCTCCGGAAATGGAAACTGGACGATCAGCGGTTTGTGCTCTTCCGCCTGTGGGCCCATGCCGGATCTGTCCGGCGTCTGCAGGCCCTCATCGGCGCCGAGGTACATGTCACCAGCGCCACCTATCCCCAGATCATGAAAGCCGCCCTGGAAGTCCAGGGTGCCATGAAGGAATTTGAGCCGGAATACCAGCGCCTCGCCCAAGCGGATCCCGCCTTTGCGGATCTGGTACGGAAGGATCCCGATCACGGGCAGACCGCCCTGGATCTCCTGCGCATGGCCGCCCAGGCCCTGGGACGGGACAGCGTGCCCGGGACCTCCCTGCCCCGCCTCCCGGTCGATCTTATCTCAAGGCTGGCCGCCCTGGCCGGCGCAGTGGATGCGGCGGAGAACTTTGAGCAGATCCGGTCCGAACTCATGTCCTGCTATCAGATGAACCCGGAATTTGTCCCCCAGGAGCCGGAGAAGCTCACCCGGCGCCTGCTGCTCTGGCTGGAGAAGCCAGGGGAGATCGGACGGTGGACCGAGGTGAACCAGCGCCTTGACGCCCTCAGGCGCCAGGGCTTCCGCCCCCTGGCCGAGGCCCTGCTCCGGGATCAGATCCCCACCCAGAGCCCCGCCGGTCTTGCACTGACGGTGTTTGCAGCCTCCCTGGCGGAAAGCCGGTTCCAGAGCAGCGTCTTCCTCAGCAGCTTCAACGGGGAGATCTTCCAGGATCGGGTGTCCCAGTTTGCCGAAGACTTCAGCGCCTTCACCCTGATCTCCCGGCAGATCCTGGCGGAAAAGCTGCGCCGCTCCAAGGAAGAGTTGCTGGGCACCGCGGATCCGGATCTCCGGGAGGAGCTGAACTTCCTGGAGAAAGCCCGGAAAAGCCGGGGGCGCAACCTGTCCATACGCCAGATCTTCTCCCGGGCCGCCAAGGTTCTACCCCGGCTGACCCCCTGCATGCTCATGAGCCCCATCTCCGTGGCCCAGTACCTGGATCCCAAGGACTACACCTTTGATCTGGTGCTGTTTGACGAAGCCTCCCAGTTACCAACCTCCGAGGCGGCGGGCACCATCGGCCGGGGCAAGCAGGTCATTGTGGTGGGTGATCCCAAGCAGATGCCTCCCACGGAGTTCTTTGAGGTCCGGCGGGAGGAGGAGACCGAGGACGCCGACATGGAGAGCATCCTGGACGACTGCATGCTCCTGGGCATGCCCACCAAGACCCTGACCTGGCACTACCGCTCCCGCCACGAGAGCCTCATCGCCTTCAGCAACACCATGTACTACAAGGGCGGCCTTTACACCTTCCCCTCCCCCGATGACATGAGCTCCCAGGTGCTGTTCCGCTATGTGGACGGAGAGTACGACCGGGGCGGCTCCGGAACCAACAAGGATGAGAGCCGCCAGGCCGTGGCCTATATCCGGGAGTTCCTGAAGGATCCCCGGAGCCGGGATATCTCCCTCGGGGTGGTGACCTTCAACACCAGGCAGCAGGCCCAGATTGAGGATGATCTGGCCCTGATGTTCCGCGCCGATCCGGAGGCGGAAAAAGCCGCCTCCGCGCTACCGGAGCCGATCTTCATCAAGAACCTGGAGAATGTCCAGGGTGATGAGCGGGACGTCATCGTCTTCTCCGTGGGCTTCGGCCGGGACAAGGCTGGACGGGTCACCATGAACTTCGGCCCCCTGAACCGGAACGGCGGTGAGCGGCGGCTGAATGTGGCCCTCACCCGGGCCCGGAAGCGGATGGTGGTGTTCTCCTCCCTGCAGTATGAGGACGGCAGGCTGACCCCCACCACCCCGGAAGGGGTCCGGGGGCTGTTTGAGTTCCTGAAATACGCCCGGGACGGCGGTGGCATTTCCGCTGTGCAGATGGAAAGCAAGAAGTTTGAAAAAGACTTTGTGGTCCGGGAACTGGCCGCCAAGCTCCAGGAAAGGGGCTATGACACCCGGACGGGGATCGGCAGCTCCGCCTTCCGGATCGATCTGGCGGTGAAGGATCCGTCACACCCGGACAAATACCTGGCCTGCATCCTGGCCGACGGCAATGTGTTCCGGAACACCCCCAGCACCGTGGACCGCTTCATCGGTCAGCCGGGGGTGCTGAAGAGCCTGGGATGGAAGATCCTGCGCTTCTGGAGCGCTGAATGGCGGAAGGATCCTGAGAAGACACTGGATGATCTGTGCGCCCGGCTCAAAGAGATGGAACAGGAACAGGAGATGAAGAAGGAGGCAGCAGAGGAAAGATCCTGCGCCTCCGTCCCCCGTAGGGGAACCCAGGACACCTCCGGTGCCTCGGCCCCTGTTCAGCACCATCTCCGGAAATGGAGTCCCACTGGTAAAAAAACGGGCTTTGGCAGACAGGCAGGCCGCTGAAGGCTGTCCGTCACTGCGTCCTGCAAGTTGATCCAGAAGGATGCTAGCTTCTGTCAGTCACAGATGACAGATCCGGGAGGTGGCAGAATGCTGCCCGTCTGTCAGTTCGCAGAGCCGGATGGACCCGCCTTTCAGATGTCAGCCACATCTGACAGCACTGGGCAGATCAAAACTTCTGTCAGTCACAACTGACAAATTGCAAAACCAGGCTCTTCTGTCAGTTGCAGATGACAGGTTCAGCGTTTACAATCAGACTGTCAGATATAACTGACACTCTTCCCTTATCTCCGGAGCCTGAGCACTGATGATCCGGCGCGAACTGTATCTGTCCAGGATCCGTCCCTTCATGGGGACTGATCTCGTCAAGGTGATCACCGGCATGCGGCGATCCGGGAAATCGGTCATGCTTGATCTCATCAAGGAAGATCTGATCTCCTCCGGAGTGCCCCGGGAAAATATCATTTCCCTGAACTTTGAGTCCCTGGATAACGCCGGACTCTGCACCGCCGAAAGCCTCTGGCAGGAACTCAGCACCCGGATCCGCGGGATCAGCGGCCAATGCCGCCTGTTTCTGGATGAGATCCAGGAGGTCGCCTCCTGGGAAAGATGCATCAACTCCCTGAGGGCGGACTTTGACTGTGACATCTACATAACCGGCTCCAATGCCCGACTCCTTTCCGGGGAACTGGCCACACTGCTTGGCGGCAGGTATGCGGAATTTACGATCTACCCCTTTTCCCTCAGAGAGTATGCAGCCTCACGTCAGGGAAGCAGCGCTGAAAGCGGTGCCGTCTCCCAGGACACCCTGAAAGAGTATCTGCAGTACGGTGGCATGCCCTTTCTCTCCCACATACCAGTCACCGGAGAAGTGGCGATCCAGTACCTGACGGATCTGTACAACTCCATCGTCCTGAAGGACGTGGCCACCCGCAACCGGGTCAGGGATCTGGATCTGCTCCAGAGGATCATACTGTTTGTGATCTCCAATACCGGGCGCACCTTCAGTGCCCGGAGCATTGCCGGTTATCTGAAAAGCGAAGGCCGCACGGTGGCACCGGAGACTGTGCTGAACTATGTCCGCTACTGCTGCGACGCCTGCCTGCTCCAGCGGGTAGGCCGCAGTGATCTGTCCGGGAAGAAACTGCTGTCGGTGAATGAAAAGTACTACCTCACCGATCACGGGATCCGGGAGGCGGTGTACGGTGGGGGCCTTAAGGACATCGAGCTGCTGATGGAGAACGTGGTCTGCATGGAGTTGATCCGCCGCCGGTACAAGGTCACAGTGGGCAGATACGGCGACCGGGAAATCGATTTTGTGGCCGACAGGGACGGGAAACGGATCTATGTCCAGAGCTCCTACCTCCTGGCCTCTCCGGAAACCGTCCAGCGGGAATTCGGAGTCTTTGATCATATCCGGGACAACTTCCCCAAATATGTGGTCACCATGGATGAGATTGACATGAGCCGGAACGGGATCCGGCACATGCACCTGAAGGAGTTCCTCCTGGCAGAGGACTGGGATTGAGAAGCGTCACAAAAATGAAGCAGGAGCAGCAGAAAAATTCTCCGGCTTAATTAAATTCTGCGACTTAATTAAAAAAACGGATCATCACGGCGCCGGCCGGACGCTGGCAGACAGGCAAAAGAAAAGGGAGGATCCTAAGAAAGGATCCTCCCGGAAGGGGTGCCTGACAATTACCTACTCTGACATGGCGAAAGCCACACGACCATCGGCGCAACGACATTTCACTTCTGTGTTCGGA